>NZ_JACTVA010000058.1 GCF_014490485.1 Teichococcus aerophilus
GGCGGCCTGGCCGCGCCGCCCCCAGTTGCGCCACCTTTGGCGCCGCCACCCCCCGCCGGGCCGGGCCCTGGCGCCGCGCCGCTCGGCATGGGTGCCGGCGGGGGCGCCGGCATGGTGTCCCTGGTCGCGGTGCTCAGCGGGCTGGTGCTGCGCGAGGGCGATAACGACGCGACCTTTCGCTGGGGCGGTACCGAGCAGCCCGGGCGGGCGGAGCGGCCGATCGAGGCGCTGCAACGGGCGCTGGAGGCCGCCGGCATGCTGGACAGCAAGGTGGATGGTGAGTTCGGTCCCGCCACCAGGCGCGCCCTGCGGCGCTTCCAGTGGTATGCGCGCCACCACAGGGCGCGGATGCGCGGCGGGCAGATGGAGGACTACCCCGAACCCGCGGGCGTGCAGCTGAGCGGCGAATGCGATGCGTCCTCCGCCACCGCGCTGGAGGGCTGGGCCGGTTGCGCGGCGGCCTCTCCGCTGGTGCTGGTGCGGGCCAGTGCGCTGGGTCGCATCCGCCGTGCCGATGGCTTCACGACCCTGCCGCAGGGCGCGGACGACGACCATATCCTGGTCCATGCGGATTTCCTGCCGGCCCTGCGCATCCTGGATGAGGCGGCGCAGCAGCACGGGGTGGAACTGCGGCTGAACCAGGCCTTCCGGGTGGCCGGTGCACCGGTCAGCGGCGCGGTGGTGCCGCCTGCCACACGGTCCCAGCACCTGATCGGCCGCGCGGTCGATGTGAACATCGTGCTGGATGGCCAGCTCTTCACCTCCGACATGCTGAAGGGCGACCTGCCGCCACCCATCCAGGCCTTCATCCAGAGCGTGAAGAGCCAGGGCCTGCGCTGGGGCGGTGACTTCGCCCAGAAGGACACGGTGCATTTCGACCTGCGCGTGCCGGATGACAGCGAGGATTACGAGATGGAGTATTTCTTCTGCCAGCACGGCTTTGGCCGTCCGGGTTCGATCCGTCTTGCCTGATATCGTCTGGAGGGGTGCGCATCTCAAACAGCTAGGCGTAGTTGCCGTGGCTGGCCAGCGTCTCGATCGAAGATCGGTTTCTGGCGCGGATTGGTATTTGGCCCGGGGTGGAAGGGAAGGTCAGGGGAATGAATTCCCCTGAAACCCCATCTTTTTTCTGCAAGTTTGGCGTGGGGCTTCAGACTGGGAGGTGGAGCCGTAGAATACTATGGGCCATCAGGGCTGAACCGTCTGTCGCCGGAGGTCACGTGGCTCCAGTGTGACCCAGTTCCTGGTGAGAAAGGCAGGACCTACCCACGGCCACACTCAGAAGATTCGCAGAAAAAAAGAAGGGGCCCGGGGAATTCCTTCCCCGGCCTTCCGCTTCCCTCCCCCCCCCCCCTCAGGCCGCGTCCGCGCTCCGCAGCAGCCCCACCTGGCGCAGCACCGCCGCCAGGGCCTGGGCGGCCTCGGTGATCTCGGCATCGCCATGGCGCGGGGTGGGGGTGAAGCGCAGGCGCTCCGTGCCGCGCGGCACGGTGGGGTAGTTGATGGCGGTCACGTACAGGCCGTGTTCCTCCAGCAGCAGGCGGCTGACCTCGCGGCACAGCGCGGCATCCCCCACCAGCACCGGCACGATGTGGCTGGCGGAGGGCATCGGCTCCACCCCCACGGCGCGGAAGGCGTCCTTCAGCCGGGCGGCGCGTTCCGCATGGCGGGCGCGGAGGCCGGTGGCCTGGCGCACATGGCGCACGCTGGCAAGGCCGGCGGCGGCCAGCGCCGGCGGCAGGGAGGTGGTGAAGATGAAGCCGGCGGCGGCCGAGCGCAGGTAGTCGATGACCTCGGCACCCGCCGCCACGTAGCCGCCGTGGCAACCGAAGGCCTTGGCCAGGGTGCCCTGGATGATGTCGATGCGGTCCGCCACCCCGTCGCGCTCTGCCACCCCGGCGCCGGTGGTGCCGTACATGCCGACGGCGTGCACCTCGTCCAGGTAGCTCAGCGCGCCGTGCTTGCGGCAGATATCCGCCAGCTCCGCCAGCGGGGCGATGTCCCCATCCATCGAATAGACGGATTCGAAGGCGACCAACTTGTTCACGCCGGGTTCCGCCGCCGCCAGCAGCGCGTCCAGATGCGCCGGGTCGTTGTGGCGGAACACCGTCTTCGCCCGGGCATTCTTCATGCCGGCGATCATGGAATTGTGGTTCTTGGCGTCCGAGAATACGTGCCAGTTGCCGCCCATGCTGGCCAGGATGGTGCCCAGCGCCGCCTGGTTGGCCACGTAGCCGGAGGTGAAGACCAGCGCCGCTGGCTTGCCATGCAGGCTGGCCAGCTCCCGCTCCAGCGCCTCGTGCACCGGCGTGTTGCCGGAGATGTTGCGCGTGCCGCCCGAGCCGACGCCATGCGCCCGCACCGCCGCGATCGCCGCCTCCGCCAACTCGTCCGACCCGCCGAGGCCCAGATAGTCGTTGGAGGACCAGACGGTGATCCGCCGCCCCTGCGCATCGGTATAGCGGGGGAACTCGCCACGGGATTTGTTAAGGGCGGCGAAGCTGCGATACCGCCCCTCCGCCTTCATGCGGCCGAGCTCCTCGCGGCAATAAGTCTGGAAGGGGTGCATGAGGGGACCTCCAGCGAACGGGTTCCACCAGATAAGACATATCGGGTTGGCCTGTCATCTGGACGAACTGTCCATGGGGAAGGCCGGGGGAAGGAATTCCCCCGGGCCCCCATCTTCTTTTTGTCAGTTTGGGGTTCGGGAGCGGAGGGCGGCGCCAGATGGCGAAGCCTATGATGACTCCAACAATCTGCTGTCTGAGGACGTGTCTCAGGATCTCGTACAGGCTGGAGGGTGGTGCCGGTCCATGTGGACCTTGTGGCCAAGCCGCCGACGAAGCTGGCGCGGAAAGACCGCTGCGAACGGACCGGCGGATTTACGGCATCAAGGCCATGCGGCTGGCCTGCCCCATCGCGGGAGGCCGTGGCCCCCGAGCGCAACACGGCCAAAGGCCGCGCATCGATAATCCCGAAAAAGAAAAGAAGGGGGCCTGGGGGAATTCATTCCCCCAGCCTTCTACCTTGTCAGATCGCCGCCGCCTGGAAGATGCGGGAGACGTCGCCCTGCCACTCGTCGCGGTACAGGCGCAGCCAGCGGTCGGCCTGGGTTTCGCCGCTGGCGACGATGGCGTCCAGCGGTTCCAGGAAGGTCTCCTCGCCCAGGCCGCGGGCGCGCAGGCCGTCCCGGGCGATGGCGATGGCGTCGGCCGCCACCTCGCGCAGGGTGCGGCCCTGGAAGGGGGTGGCCAGGGCGGTGGCGGGCACGGCGCGGCGCAGGGCCTGGATGTCGGCTACCGGCCAGTCCCGCACCAGGGCGGTGGCGGCTTTCTGCGCGGCATCGCTGTACAGCAGGCCGGTCCAGAAGGCGGGCAGGGCCTGCAGCATCTCCGGGCTGCCGGCATCGGCGCCGCGCATTTCCAGGAAGCGCTTCAGGCGCACATCGGTGAAGACGGTGGTGACGTGGTCGGCCCAGTCGCCCATCGTCGCCTCGATGCCGGGTTGGCCGGGCAGGCCCTTGGCCATGAACTGGCGGAAGGTGCTGCCGGTGGCGTCGACGTAGCGGCCTTCCCGCATGATGAAGTACATCGGCACGTCCAGCACGTATTCGGAAAAGCGCTGGAAGCCGAAGCCGTCCTCGAACGCCACGGCGGGGATGCCGGTGCGGTCCGGGTCCGTCTCGGTCCAGACGCGGCCGCGCAGGGTGCGGAAGCCGTTGGGCTTGCCCTCGGCGAAGGGGGAGTTGGCGAACAGCGCGGTGGCCAGCGGCTGCAGCGCGAGGGAGATGCGCAGCTTCTCGACCATGTCGGCCTCGGTGCCGAAATCGAGGTTCACCTGCACGGTGCAGGTGCGCAGCATCATGTCCAGCCCCATGGCGCCGACGCGCGGCATGTATTGCCGCATGATGGCGTAGCGGCCCTTGGGCATCCACGGCATGTCCGCCCGCTGCGCCAGCGGGTGGAAGCCCAGCGGCGCGAAGCCGAGGCCAAGGGGGGCGGAGGCCGCGCGGGTCTCCTCCAGGTGGTTCTGCAACTCCGCCCAGGCGGCGTGCAGGTCCGGCAGCGGCGCGCCGGACAGCTCGAACTGCCCCCCGGGCTCGAGGCTGATGGAGGCCTTGTCCCGCGTCAGGCCGATGGGGTTGCCGTTGTCCAGGATCGGTGCCCAGCCCTGGCCTTGCAGGCTTTCCAGCAGGGCGCGGATGCCGGCCGGCTCATAGGGCGGCGGCGCCAGGTTGGCGTGATAGAAGCCGAATTTCTCGTGCTCCGTGCCGATGGCCCAGTCGCCCGGGGCTTTGCTGCCCTGGGCGAACCAGTCGGCGAGTTGCCGCACGGAGGTGATCGGCGTGAGATCGGCCTCGCCGGGATTGGACATTCGTGGAACCTACCGTGCGTGTCTGCGGCTTGGCGGTAAAACCCGCCGTCAAGGTGGGGTTTGCCGTATCAGGAGGGGACGGTCCAGTCGCCCGCCAGTGCTTGCAGCACTGCGAGCCCCGCAACCGCCGCCGTCTCCGCCCGCAGGATGCGGGGGCCGAGCGCGGCTGATGAAACAAAGTGTCGCCGGCCCACGACGTCAAGTTCCTGCTTCGTGAAACCACCTTCGGGACCGACCAGCAGCGCCAGGGGCGGGTTTCGCCCCGCGAGAAGGGTGGGCAGGGGTGGCGCCGCGCCGCGTTCATGCCCGACGAAGATGGGCGTGCCGTCCCAGGCTTCCAGCGCCGCGTGCAGGTCCATGGCGGGGGCGATGGTGGGCAGGTCCAGCCGCTCGCACTGCTCCGCCGCCTCGCGCGCAATGGTCGAAAGGCGCTCGTGATTTATTTTTCCCACGATGCCGCGGGCGGTGAAGACGGGGTGGATGCTGGCGACGCCTAGCTCGGTCGCCTTTTCCACCACCCATTCCATCGCGTCCCGCTTCAGGGGGGCCAGCAGCAGGCGGATATCGGCCGTTGCGGCCTGCGGGCGCAGGCGCTGGCGCGGCACCAGGATGGCCTTGTCCTTGCGCAGGCTGGCGACGCTGGCGCGCCATTCGCCGTCCCGCCCGTTGAACAGGTCCACCGCATCGCCTTCCGCCTTGCGCATCACCTGGCCGAGATAGTGGCCCTGGCCGGGTAAACAGGGCACATCCACCCCTTCGGCGAGGTCGGCTTCGACATAGAGGCGAGGGATGGACATGGGCGGCTCCAGAGGCACTGAGGCAGGGGGCACCGATACGGGCGCGGCCCCGCATACCGATATCCGCGCCCGGGGCTGGGTCGCGCAACTGCCTTCCGCCTGGCAGCCCTATGCGCTGCTGATGCGGCTGGACCGGCCGATCGGCGTCTGGCTGCTGCTGCTGCCGGGGTTGTGGGCCTTCGCGCTGGCGGCACCGGACTGGCGGACGGGGCTGTGGCTCACGCTGTTATTCGCGCTGGGGGCCACGATCATGCGCGGCGCCGGCTGCGTGGTGAACGATCTGTGGGACCGGGAGCTGGACAAGAAGGTCAGCCGCACCGCCAGCCGGCCGCTGGCCTCGGGCGCCGTGTCGGTGAAGAAGGCGGTGGCGTTCCTCGGCGTCCTGCTGCTGCTGGGGCTGGCGATCCTGCTGACGCTGAACCCGCTCTCCATCGTCCTCGGCGTTGTCTCCCTGGTGCCGGTGGCACTGTACCCGGCGGCGAAGCGGGTGACGGACTGGCCGCAGGCGGTGCTGGGCCTCACCTTCTCCTGGGCCGCGCCGCTGGGCTACGCGGCGGCAACGGGGCGGCTGGATGCGGTGGGCAGCTTCCTCTACGCCGCCGCCTTCCTGTGGATCCTGGCCTACGACACCATCTATGCCCACCAGGACCGGGAGGACGACATCCTGGTCGGTATCCGCAGCACCGCGCGCCATTTCGGCGAGCGGACGCGGCCCTTCCTGGCCATCTGCTACGGCGGTGCGGTGGTGTTGCTGGCGCTGGCGGGCTGGCTGGGCGGCATGGGGCCGTGGTTCTGGCCGGTGCTGCTGCTGCCTGCCGCCATGCTGGCCTGGCAGGTGGCGCGGCTGGACATCCATAACCCGGCGCTGTGCCTGCGGCTGTTCCAGAGCAACCGCGATGTCGGCCTGCTGATCGCGCTCGCTTTCCTGGCGGGGCGGCTGTGAACGGCGGCGGGGCGGTGGGGCCGACGGCGGCCTCCGGGGTGCCGGAGGGCACGGCCATTGCGGCTGTGGGGGGCGTGGTGCCCGGTGGTGCGCCTGGTGGCGCGCCTGCCGAGGCGACGGGCCTTGCACCCGTCATGGCGGTGGGCGCGCCTGGGGATACGGAGGGGCCGGGCGGCGTGGGCGTGTCCGCCATTACCTTGGGCGGGCCTGGCGGAACGTTCATCGCCGTGCCGGGCGTCATGCAGAGCGATGCACGTGCTGATGGGCTGGCGGCTGGCGCGGGCGGGATGCCCGATGCCCGGCCTGCCGGCACTGCAGCCGACGCCCCACCCACTGCTACTGCAGCCGCCGTCCAGCCCGCTGCCGGTGCAGGCCAGGCCACCGACCCGGCCGAGGCCTTCATCGCTGCCCACACCGCCCTGGCCCGCCCCGCCCTGGTGCCCGAGGTGGAACTGTACCTGGCCACCGAGATCACCCCGATCTGGCAGGCCACCGAGGAATGGCTGGCCGAGCGCAACATCGAGCCGCCCTTCTGGGCCTTCGCCTGGCCCGGCAGCCAGGCCCTGGCGCGGCTGATGCTGGATGGCACAGTGGATGTGCGCGGCCGCCGCGTGCTGGATTTCGCCGCCGGGGGCGGGCTGGCCGCCATTGCCGCCCTGCGCGCCGGCGCTGCCAGCGTCGAGGCCGCCGAGATCGACCCCCTGGCCCGGGCCGCGACCCGCCTGAACGCCCGCCACAACGGCGTGGCGGTGGCGACGCCCGAGGATGACGTGGTCGGCGCCCCCTGCCGCTGGGACACCATCCTGGCCGGCGACGTCTGCTACGAAGCGCCGATGACGCAGCACATCATGCCCTGGCTGCGCCGCCTGGCCGCCGGCGGGGCCGAGGTGCTGCTGGCCGACCCGGGGCGGGCCTACCTGCCGAAGGACGGCATGGTCGCCCTGGGGCGCTTCCCTGTGCCGACGACGCGGGAACTGGAAGACCGGGACAGCCGGGAGGTGACGATCTACCGCGTGCTGGGCTGAGGCGGCGAGAGTCTTCGGTTAGGCCGCTGCGGCATCGATTGGCTGAGTGGAAGCAAGGCCGGGGAAGGAATTCCCCGGACCCCATCTTGTTTTTTCGAGTTATTGTGGTGGCTGATGGCAGTGGTTTGCAGCCTGGCCCAAAGTGGCAGGGTGCATGGAATGGCTCTGCTTTAGAGCGCGATGCGCTCATATTCGTTGACGCATCATGCTCTACGTGATCGCGTGATTCAGACTTTTCGATGATTCAATGTCGAGCCATCACGCTCTAGCGGCGCGTTGCGCCCCATGCGCCGGCCCTCAGCCATGGGTCCGGACCGAGAGTGGGGACAGGGCGGAGTCGCCGACAGAGAAAAATCCTCCCCGACCTTTCACCCCATCCACTGGGACAGCAGCAACGAAATCCTGTCGCGGAAACGGGTCGGCCAGGCGGCGGGCTCGGCGTCTTCCAGCGTGACCAGGGGCGCGCGCAGCAAGGGCTGGCCGCCGGCCAGGGCTTCCACATGGCCGATGACGGTACCGCGCGTAACCGGTGCGAAAGGCGTCGTGTCCTCCAGCGTGATGCGCAGTTGCGGCTGGATGCCGGCCGGCAGGGCCAGGATGCGCCCTTCCGTCACGCCCAGGCCGACCGAGCCCGCCGCCGAGCCGTAGACGCGGCTGTGCTGCAACGCCTCCCCCGCCGTTAGCACCTGGACCAGATGGAAGGCCGAGGCGCCGTGGGCCAGCAGCGCGCGGGCGCTTTGCACCTGGGCGGCGCGGCTCGGCGCGCCCAGCAGGACGACGATGAAGCCGCGGTCCGGCTGCCCCGCCGCCGCCAGGCCGCGGGAGGAGACGACGATATTGTAGCCGGCGGCCCGGGTATGGCCGGTCTTCAGCCCATCGACCGTCGGGTCCAGTGCCAGCAGGCGGTTGGTGGAGGTGTGCTGGAAGCGCTGGTAGGCGAAGTGCTGCTGGCGGGAGAGCTGGTAGACCTGCGGAAAGTCGCGGTCGAAGGCCAGCGTCAGGCGCAGCAGGTCGGCCGCCGTGGTGTAGTGGGTGGGGCCGGGGATGCCGGACGGGTTGTTGAAATGCGTGCCCGACATGCCGAGCCGCACCGCCGCCGCGTTCATGCGGGCCACGAAAGCGTCCTCATCCGCATCCATCGCACGCGCCAGGGTCAGCGCCGCATCGTTGGCCGAGACCACCAGCAGCCCGCCCATCAGCATGGCCAGGGAGATGCGCTGGCCCGGGGCCAGGTACATGCGGGATTCCTCGTTGCCGACGCGCCGGACCGCCGCCGGCACCTCCACCGCCTGCTGCCAGCTGAGCCTTCCATCCCGCACGGCTTCCAGCACCAGATAGGCGGTCATCAACTTGGTGAGGGAGGCGGGCTCCCACCGAAGGTCCGGGTTGGATTCCGCCAGGATCTGGCCAGTGGTGCGGTCGTAGAGAATCCACGCCCCAGCCTGCACTAGGGGCGCCTGGATGCCAGCGGCCTCCGCCGGGGCCAGCGCGGCGGCGGCGGGCGCTGCCGTGGCGGTAGCGAGGGGAGCGGGGGCCTGAGCCAGGGCAGGCGCGGCGGCCAGGAGCACCAGCAGTGCGGCGGTTGGTGGCAGGCGGAACATCCGTACGGCATCCCCGATGCGGCCTCGCGCCGGGGCCAGAGGCGTCGTTCCGGTGGGCGATGGCCGCGGGCTGAAATCGGGCGGAAGCTAGGCCAGGAGCCTGAGCGCCGCCATAGGCCGCTCTGCAACGAAGCGTGGCAAAGGGCGGGGCGCGCTGCGGCTGGGGGCATAGGCTGGGTTTGAGGGGGCGCTGTCCCCCTCAAGCTCCCCTGGCAGGGGATGCGATCCCCTGCACCCGCGTCGAGACAAGCGTGATACTTGGTGCTGCGCGCTGTGCTTCTGGAATTACCGTGGAATAATCAATGTTCTGAAGGTTTTTCATTCCTCAGATAAAGCGACCTCAGAAGGGGTTTCCAAAGGCCTCAGGCCTTTGGCGGGGAGCGTTTGAGAGGGGCAGCGCCCCTCTCAATCACCCAGCGGCCCCGGAAGGCTCAGATTTCCTTGGCCAGGTCATCCAGCGCCGCCCCGATCAGGTCCAGCATCTCATCGATCTCGGGTTCGGAGATGGTCAGCGGAGGGGAGATGGCGGCGGATTCGTTCACCAGCACCCGCATCATCACGCCATGCTCCAGCCCCAGCGCCTGCCAGCGCGGGCCCAGCTTGCGGGCCGGGTCGAAGGTCGCGCGGCTGGCCTTGTCCGGGCTCAGCTGGATGGCGCCGATCATGCCGACTCCGCGCACCTCGCCCACCAGGGGGTGGCTGGCGAAGCGGTCCTGCATCGCCTTCTGCAGGTAGGCGCCGCGGGTGGCGACGAGCTTCGGCATCTCCATCTCGTCGTAGATTTTCAGCGTCTCCAGCGCCACGGCGGCGGGTACCGGGTGGCCGGAATAGGTGAAGCCGTGGCCCCAGGTGCCGGCGGCGTCCGAGCCCTCGGCGATGCCCTGGTAGAGCTGTTCGCTGATCATCACGGCGGAGATCGGCAGGAAGGCGGAGGAGAGCTGCTTGGCGCAGGTCAGGATATCCGGCTGGATGCCGAAGGTCTGGCAGCCCCAGTAGTGGCCGGTGCGGCCGAAGCCGCAGATCACTTCATCCGCCACGAACAGCACGTCGTGCTTCCGCAGCACGGCCTGGATCTTCTCGTAATAGGTAGCGGGCGGGATGATGACGCCGCCGGCGCCCATCACCGGCTCGGCGAAGAAGGCGGCCACGGTGTCCGGGCCTTCCCGCACGATCAGGTCGTCCAGCTCCTGCGCCAGGCGGCTGGCAAACGCTTCCTCCGTCTCCCCGGGCTGGGCGTAGCCGTAGTGGTGCGGGGTGGAGACGTGGAAGAACCCGGCGATCGGCAGATCGAACATCTTGTGGTTGGCCGGCTGGCCGGTGACGGAGCCGGAGGCGACCGTGATGCCGTGGTAGCCGCGCACCCGGCCGATGATCTTCTTCTTCGCCGGGCGGCCGATGGCGTTGTTGTAGAACCAGATCATCTTGATCGCGCTGTCATTCGCCTCGGACCCCGAATTGGCGAAGAACACCTTGCTGAACGGCTTGCCGCCGGTGGAGAGCGGCGCGCGCTGGATCAGCGCCTCCGACAGGTCGATCAGCGGGTCGTGGCTGCGGGCGCCGAAGGCATGGTAGAAGGGCAACTGCTGCATCTGCTTGTAGGCCGCATCCGCCAGCCGCTGGTTGGCGAAGCCCAGCGAGGCGCACCACAGCCCGGCCACCGATTCAATGTAGCCCTTGCCGCTGTCGTCGAAGACCTTGATGCCCTGGCCGCGCTGGATGATCAGCGGGCCCGTATCCCGGAACGCCTTGTGGTTGGTGTAGGGATGCAGGGCATACTCGATGTCCCGCGCAGCGGCGGAGTTGAAACGCGGGGCATCATCGGGCGGGGTCATCGACACGGTCCTTGCAGGCTGAACGGAAGCGCAGCACCCACTCTGCGCCCAACCGCGCCAAGCCGGAAGAGAGCACGCCAAAGCTTGAACGGGTCCGCGTGCCGAAAGGCAGCCCGGCCTGGAGTTCCGGGTCAGGTTGGGCTGGCGGGGAGGGTGGAGGAAGGCCGGGGAAAGAATTCCCCGGACCCCTTCTTTCTTTTTCGAATTTGGGACAACGCTGCAGGACTGAGAGCGGACGCGTCTTGATGATTTTAATGATGGGCCACAAGGGCTGAACCGTCAGTCGCCGAAGGTCCAGGACCTCCGGCACACCCAGCCGTCTCTCAGGCGCACGGCTTCAACAGTCCCGCCCGAAAATTCGAAAAAGAAAAGAAGGGGGCCGGGGAATTCTTTCCCCGGCCTTCCCGTTGCACCCACCGGGAAACGGCTTGCCCCACTCCCCCAATATCGACAGGCTCTCCTCCAAGATATGGAAGGCCGAGAGATCATGCGCGAAGAATTTCACGGGATGAGAAATAACGGCGTGTCTCGCTTGGCGATTGGCCGGCGCGGGCTGTTGGGGGTCGCGGGCGGGCTGGTGCTGGCGGGTGGGGCGCCGGCTCGGGTGGCGGCGGCGGCTGAGGGCCTGCTGCGGGTCGGGCTGGTGAATTTCCCGCCGAATATCCGCCCGCTGGAGAATACCGGATCGTCGCAGGCAGCGGTGAAGATGATGATCTACCGCAGCCTGCTCTCCTACGACCATGCCGGCCAGTTGCGGAACGAGATGGCGGAGAGCTGGGTCGCGGAAAGCCCGACGGCCTACCGCTTCAAGCTGCTGCCGAATGTACGCTTCCACAATGGCGATGCAGTCACGGCCGAGGATGTGCGCTTCACCTTGCAGGAAATCCTGGCGGAGAACTCTACCGCCTACATGAAGCCGTTCCTGTCCGTGGTGGACAAGGTGGAGGTGCTGGGTCCGCTGGAAGGGCGAATCCTGTTGAAGGAAGCGTCGATTCCCTTCCCGCATTTGATGGCCAGCTACCATGCGCCGATCCTCTCGGCGAAGAAGGCGGTGCTGAACGGGCTGCCGGTGGGTACCGGGCCGTTCAAGCTGGCGGCGATCGAGCGCGGTTCCTCCATCGAGGTCGAGCGCTTCGAGGGCTTCTACAAGCCTGGCCTGCCGAAGGTCGCGCGCATCCGCTTCCAGGGCTACTCGGACGAGAACCTGCGTGTCTCCGCCCTGCAGGCTGGCGATGTGGACGTGATCGAGGGCGTGCCGTGGCAGAGCATGAGCGCCATCGACGCCAACCCCCGGCTGAAGATGGAAAGCACGGTGGGTCCGTTCATGAACCTGCTGTTCAACACGCGCACCGGGCCGTTCACCGATGCGCGGGTGCGCCGCGCCGTAGCCTACGCCATCAAGCGGGATGAGGTGGTGCGCGCCGCGCATTACGGCCGCGGCACGCAACAATTCGGCCTACCCTACCCGGCGCCGTATGATGACCTGCCCAGCGCCGGTATCTTCTCCTACGATCCGGCGCGCGCGAAGCAGCTGTTGCAGGAGGCCGGCGTCGGCGGCGGCTTCGCGGCGACGCTGCTGGCGACATCCAGCCCCACGCTGCACCAGGCGACGGCCGAGGTGGTGCAGCAGAATCTGAAGGAAGTCGGCATCGACGTGACGCTGCGCCTGCCGGAATGGGGCACGCGCGTCACCATGGGCAATCGCGGTCAATACGACTTCGCGGTGTTCGGTACCGTGGCGGCGTGGCCGGACCCAGATGCGCTCTCCGTCTACCTCACCGGCAGCAACGCCTACACACGCTCCCACGGCTTCAGCAGCGAGAAGATCGACGCCCTGCTGCAGGCCGGGCGGCAGGAGGCGCACCCGGCGAAGCGACGCGCGATCTATGACGACCTGCAGAAGCAGGCGGCGGAGGAATGCCCGATCGTGTGGTTGACGCTCCGCTCCCAGGCCTTCGCCATGCAGGCCGGGGTGCAGGGTTTCCACAATCTTCCAGGCAGCCTCACCTTCTACGCGCCGATCACGCTGGAAGAGACGTCGCCGGGGTAACGGGGCTATCCCGCTTTCTGATGGGAAAAGGCCGGGGAAGGAATTCCCCGGACCCCATCTTTTTTCTGTCAGTTTCTGGACGCGCGATGAAGGAGGGTGGGCCTGTTTGTTGGGGTGGTCGCGCCAAGTTTGCGCGACGGGTGGTGCAGGCTGGCCACGCCGCTTTCGATGCAACGGCGCATTCATGGTTTGCCTGCGGCGCCAACGCTGGTTTAGCGCATGATGCGTCCCCATGCGTTCATACACCATGCTCTGTGCTTCTGTTCGGCCGCGTGATTCAGGCTTCAATCACTCGGCCAACTCGCAGAAAAAAGATGGGGGCCAGGGGGAATTCCTTCCCCCAGCCCTCCTCAACGCGCCGCCACCGGCGCCAACGAACTGTAGTACCGCGCCACCGCCTCGATATCCTGGGGCGTCAGGCGGGAGGCGATACCCTCCATCACGGCCACCGTATCGTTCTGGCGGCGCCGTTCCTGGAAGGCATTGAGCTGGGAGACGAGGTAGGTCTGCGGCTGCCCGGCCAGCGGCGGCAGCATCACCCCTTCGCCACGCCCGCGCAGGCCGTGGCAATTGCCGCAGGCGGGGATGGCCTGTGCATTGTCGCCCACCTCGTCCAGCTCCCGCCCTCGCATGTCGAGCGAGGCGGCGGAAAGGCTGGTCTCCGCCGGCTTCAGGCTGGCAACGTAGCGGGCGACGGAGCCGCGCTGCGCACCGTTCAGCGCGCGGGCGATGGGCGTCATCTGCTCGTTGTTGCGGACGCCGCTGGCGTAGTCCTCCAGCTGCTTGGCGACGTATTCGGCCGAGAGGCCGGCCAGGCGCGGATAGGGCGCCTGCCGCTCCGGGATGCCCGCCTCTCCATGGCAGGTGGCGCAGCTGGCGCCGCCGCCGACGCCCTGGTTGAAGATCGGCGCGCCGTCCTCGGCATTGGCGATGATGGTCTGCCGCGCCCAGCCCGGCAGGGCTTCCGGCTGCGGATAGGGGCGGGCGGGTGGCTCGGCCTCTTCCGGGCTGATGATGTGGGTGGCGATGCCGCCGCCCACCAGCGCCAGCAGGAAGGCGCCGACGAGCGGTACCGCCGGGCTGTCGAAGAACTTCATGTCCGCACCAGGGGGCCGGGGGCGCGCAGGTAGTCACGCTTGACGGCATCGGCCGTCAGGTAGGACAGCGCGCCCAGGGTTTCGGTCGGGTTGTAGGAAGCGTTCTGCGGGAACATGCTGGAGCCGACGACGAACACGTTCGGTACGTCCCAGCTCTGGCCATAGCGGTTGACGACGCTGTTGCCAGGATTGTCCCCCATGATGGCGCCGCCGGTCAGGTGGGTGGATTGGTAGACGGTGCTGGTATAGGGCTTGGTGCGCGGGTTGCCGATGGCGCGCTCCACCCCGCGTATCTGCCGGCCGATTTCCACGCCACGATCGGTGACGAAGCGGGACATGCGGATATCGCTGTCGTGGATATCGCTGGTGATGCGCAGCAGGGGCTGGCCGTAGGCATCCTTGTAGGTGGGGTCGAGGCTGAGCCAGCTGCCCGGATGCGATTGCTGCGCGCCGGTAATGGTGATGTTGACGCAGTGGTTGTAGTAGCGCCTGACCCCGGCCTTGAAGGCGCTGCCCCAGCGCGGCGTCTCCGGCAAGGTGGGGTGGAAGTTGATGGGCCCGGCACCGTTCACCTGGATCTGGATATAAGCGCCGCCGATGAAGCCCTTGCCGGTATGGTCGAAATTGTCGTTGTTGTAGTCGTCCAGCGTCACCGCGGAGGCGCCTGAGCCCATGAAGGTGTTCAGGTTATAATCCTCCCGGAAGAAAAGCTGCACGCTGCTGGTGGTCTGGTGCGTGTAGTTGCGGCCCACCTGGCCCTGGCCCGTCGTCGGGTCGAACGGCGTGCCGATGCCGGAGAGCAGCAGCATCCGGGCGTTGTTGATGGCGAAGGTGCAGGAGAACACCATCTCCGCCGGCTGGAACAGCTCCTCTCCCTTCGCATCCACGTAGGTGACGCCGGTGGCGCGCTTCTTGTCCGGCGTCAGCTCGATCCGCACCACGTGGGAATCGGTGCGCAGCTCGAAGCTCGGCTGCTTCATGGCGGCGGGCAGGACGCAGATATTGGGCGAGGCCTTGGCGAAATGCTCGCAGCCATGCCGGGCGCAGAAGCCGCAATAGGAGCAGGGGCTCATGTTCAGCCCCTCCGAGTTGGTATAGGGCCGGGTGACCAGGGAGGAGGGCTGGATATACGGATGCAGCCCCATCCGTGCCGCTGCCTCGCCAAACAGCGCGGCGGCGAAGGGCACCTTCATCGGCGGGTTCGGATAGTCCTTGTTGCGCGGCGGATCGAAGGGATTGGCGTCCGGCGGGGTGTGACCCTGCACGTTGCCGCCGCGGCCCGAAACGCCGGCCAGTGCCTCGAACCGCTCATAGAGCGGCTCCAGCTCCGCGTAGGTGACGGGCCAGTCCTGGGAGGTGAGCCCCTCCAGGATGCCGGCGCCGTATTTCTCGGTGTAGTGGCTGCGCAGGCGGAACTCGGTCTCGTCGAAGCGGTAGGAGACGCCGGCCCAGTGCGCGCCGGCGCCGCCCAGATGGTTGCCGGGATAGGCGAAGCCCCAGCGCCGCATCGGCAGCGCGGTCTGCGCGGTGGTATTGCGGAAGGTGTACGTCTCGCGCGCGGTGTTCTGGTGCAGCTCGTTGCGCCGCTCGTATTTCAGCTCGTCATGCACCTGCGGGCTGGCATAGTCCGGCGCGGTCCATTTGGCATGGCCGCGCTCCAGCATCACCACCCGCTGGCCGGCGGCGGCGAGCTCCTTGCCGATGATCGAGCCGGTCCAGCCACTGCCGATCACCACGACATCCACGGCGGGAAGGGTACGGCTCATGGATGCTGCCCCCCCTCATGGCCGACATGCTGCGGCGAGGGGGCGTGGCCGTGCTGGGCGTCCTCCGCATGCGCGCGCGCCAGGTCGGCGAGCGATTGCGGCGGGCGGGTGAAAGGCAGGTTGTGCCGTTCGATCTCTGCCACATAGCTGGAGTAGTAGCCTGGGAAGCCGACCAGCTTCCAACCCACCATGTCCCGGTTGCCGCCATAGATCGGGTCCGCGAAGAAGCCTTCCATCGTCAGGTCCAGCACGGTCTGGAAGAACAGTGGGCCGGGCACGGGGGAGAGGTCGAGCTCACCCTTCTCCAACTGCGTCAGCACGGCATCCTGCGCCTCCGGGCTCAGGTTCTGGAATGGCGTGTTGTGCTGCTGCTGCACCACCTCCCCCAACCGCACCAGGCCCATGCGGAACAAGGCGGCGGGGGTGTGGGAGAACTGGTAGCCCTGGGTGGGCAGACCGGCCTCGAACGGGCCCTCGGCGTAGAAATGGTCGCCCTCCGCCCAGGGCGTGGCCATCTGCCGGTCGATATAGTGGGCGACGCCGGCTTCCAGGGCGCCGGGGCCGAGATTATCCGCCGGGATCAGGCGCGCCACCAGCGGTTCCAGCAACGCCACCTCGGTCGGGCTCAGCACTTGCCAGCCCTCGCCGGCGGGGGCGGCCATCGCGGGCCTTCGCCCGGGCCGCATGGCCATGGCGGGCACGGCCAGGGCCATGCTTTGCAGCAAGTGGCGGCGCCAGATCGAATATCTCTCACTCATCATCAGCATCCTAGGAAAACGTCTTCGGTGCGGCTGGCGAGGCAGGCTCAGCTCAAGGTCAGCGACGGCGCCGTCCCGACACAAAACGCAACACGGCGGTTAAAGTTCACGCTTTTTGAAACCTGCTGCGCCCGGCTACGCTTTGGCTAACCCCCGAATGTCATGGCGGGCCACAGCGGGGGGGGGGGGCGAAGCGGCGCATGGCCACGCCCACGCCGAGGCATGACGCAACCCCGCTTGCCGTACCGCTTTCGCCTTCCATCCACGCCGCAGGGGGCCACGATGCGCCGCTACCGCAAGCAGGACTTTCCCGTCTCGCACATCCGCCAGTTGCTGGAGCCGGGGCCGATCGTCCTGGTCAGCAGCGCCTGGAAAGGGCAGCGTAACGTCATGACCATGGGATGGCACACGGTGATGGAGTTCACGCCCTCCCTCCTCGGCTGCGTCATCGCCGCCGGCAACCACAGCTTCGAGATGATCCGCCGCTCCCGCCAATGCGTCATCAACATCCCCGAAGTGGAGATGGCCGAGACCGTCACCCGCATCGGCAACTGCTCCGGCGCCGAGATCGACAAATTCGCCGAATTCGGCCTGGCCACCACGGAAGCATCCGAGATCAGCGCACCGCTGATCGATGCCTGCCACAGCAGCTTTGAATGCCGCCTGCACGACAGCGCCCTGGTGGACAAATACAACTTCTTCATCTGGGAAGTGGTGAAAGCCCACGTCGCACGAACGCCGAAGCGCCCCCGCACCATCCACTACCGCGGAGGCGGCGCCTTTATGGTGGCCGGCGAAGGCATCAGCCTGAAGCGGCTGTTCCGGCGGGAATATCTTTGAAGGTCAGGCCTGATCTTTGGGGACAAAGGTAAGGCCGAGGAAAGAATTCCCCGGACCCCATCTTTTCTTTTTTCGAGTCTTTGGAGGTCTGGCTGCTGAGAGCGCTGTCTTGAGACACGGCTGGGCGCGCCGAAGGTCTACGACCTTCGGCGACTGACGGTTCAGCCCGCACGGCCCATGATTAAAATCATCAAAAAGCGTCCGCTCCTAGCCCTGAAGCGTCACGCTAACTTGCAGAAAAAAGAAGGGGTCTGGGGAATTCATTCCCCAGCCTTTCTTCCTCATTCAACCGGCCGCACCATCAGCCCACCCGGTTCTCGATCAGCTCTTCCACCACCGTCGGGTCCGCGAGGGTGGAAGTGTCGCCGAGCGCGCTGGTCTCGTTCGCCGCGATCTTGCGCAGGATGCGGCGCATGATCTTGCCGGAGCGGGTTTTCGGCAGCCCCGGCGCCCACTGGATGGCGTCGGGCGAGGCGATGGGGCCGATTTCCTTCCGCACCCAGGCCACCAGCTCCTTGCGCAGCGCGTCGGTCGGCTCTTCGCCCGCGTTCAGGGTGACGTAGGCATAGATGCCCTGGCCCTTGATGTCGTGCGGCATGCCGACGACGGCGGCTTCCGCCACCTTGGGGTGGGCGACCAGGGCGCTCTCGATCTCGGCGGTGCCCATGCGGTGGCCGGAGACGTTGAGCACGTCGTCGACGCGGCCGGTGATCCAGTAGTAGCCGTCCTCATCCCGCCGGGCGCCGTCGCCGGTGAAATACTTGCCGGGGAAGGTGGAGAAATAGGTCTGGATGAAGCGCTCATGGTCGCGGAACACGGTGCGCATCATGCCGGGCCAGGAATCGAGGATGACGAGGTTGCCCTCGGTCGCGCCGTCCAGCAGCTGGCCCTCGCCATCCACCAGGGCCGGCAGCACGCCGGGCAGCGGCAGGGTGGCGGAGCCCGGCTTCAGCTCGGTGGCGGCGGCGAGGGGGGAGATCAGGATGCCGCCCGTCTCGGTCTGCCACCAGGTATCGACGATCGGGCAGCGCTCCTCGCCCACCACGCGGTAGTACCAGAGCCAGGCTTCCGGATTGATCGGCTCCCCGACCGATCCGAGGATGCGGATGGACTTGCGCGACGTCTTCTTCACCGGCCCCTCGCCATCGCGCATCAGGGCGCGGATGGCGGTGGGGGCGGTGTAGAAGATGTTCACCTGGTGCTTGTCGACCACCTGCCAGAAGCGGCTGTTATCCGGGTAGTTCGGCACGCCCTCGAACATCACGGTCGTCGCGCCGTTGGCGAGGGGGCCGTAGACGATGTAGCTGTGGCCGGTGACCCAGCCGACATCGGCGGTGCACCAGTAGACCTCGCCGGGGCGGTAGTCGAACACATGCTGGTGGGTGAAGGCGGTCCACAGCAGGTAGCCGGCGGTGGTGTGCAGCACGCCCTTTGGCTTGCCGGTGGAGCCGCTGGTGTAGAGGATGAACAGCGGGTCCTCGGCGTTTATCGGCTCCGGCTCGCACTCGCGCGGCGCGGCCTCGGTGACGTCGTGGTACCAGTGGTCCCGGCCAGCCTGCATCGGCACGTCGCCGCCGGTGTTCTTCACGACGATGACGTTCTGGACCAGCGGCGCGGATTTCAGCGCCTCGTCCGCATTGGTCTTCAGCGCCACCTTGCGGCCGCCGCGCCGGCCTTCGTCGGCGGTGATCAGCAGCACGCTCTCGCAATCCACCAGGCGGGTGGAGAGGCTGTCCGGGCTGAAGCCGCCGAAGACGATGGAGTGCACGGCGCCGATGCGGGCGCAGGCCAGCATGGCCACCGCGGCCTCGACGATCATCGGCAGGTACAGGGTGACGCGGTCCCCCTTCTTCACGCCCAGTGCCTTCATGGCATTGGCCAGGCGGCAGACGCGTTCATGCAGCTCCCGGTAGGTCACCTTGGCGTCGGTGCCGGGGTCGTCGCCTTCCCAGATGATGGCGGTCTGGTCGCCGCGTTCCTCCAGGTGCCGGTCGAGGCAGGAGACGGAGGCGTTGAGCACGCCGTCCTCGAACCATTTGATCTGCACGTCGCCGCTGAAGGAGGAGTTCTTGATGATGGTGGGGGGCTTCATCCAGGCGATGCGCTTCGCCTCCTCGGCCCAGAAGCCGTCCGGGTCCTGCCGGGCCCGCTCCGTCATCGCCTGGAAGCCGGCGGCGTCCAGGCTCGCGCCCTGCGCGATCTCCGGTTTCACCGGAATCCGCGTCTGGTCGGTCATGCTGCATCTCCTCCGGCAGAATTCTATTGCGCCTATTGGGCCGCCGGGCGGGGGGTGCCGTCAAGAGAAGCGGCAGCTGAGAGCTGCGGTTGCGGCTTGCGGCGGTTTGGTTGCGTGTCCGGAGAAAAATAAAGAGACCGCTTGGCGCTTCGTTCCCTCTTCGGGACGCCAGCGTGGCGCTTTACTCTGACGGCCAATTCCGCCCCCGCGCCAAGGCGGGCGGCTGGAGAGGAAACGCACGATGTCGCCGCTGCCCAGCCCTTCCCCCCTGTCCCGCCACGCGATGGCCTATGTGCTGGCCGGTGGCCGGGGCACCCGCCTGATGGAACTGACCGAGCGGCGGGTGAAGCCTGCCGTGCATTTCGGCGCCAAGTCCCGCATCATCGACTTCGCGCTGTCCAACGCGTTGAACTCAGGCATCCGGCGCATCGGCGTGGCCACCCAGTACAAGGCGCATAGCCTGATCCGGCACATGCAGCGGGGCTGGGGCTTCATGCGGGCGGAGCGGAACGAGAGCTTCGACATCCTGCCCGCCAGCCAGCGCGTGACCGAGAATGGCTGGTATTCCGGCACCGCCGACGCGGTGTACCAGAACCTCGACATCATCGAGGCCTACA
Source organism: Teichococcus aerophilus (assembly GCF_014490485.1). Taxonomy (GTDB): domain Bacteria; phylum Pseudomonadota; class Alphaproteobacteria; order Acetobacterales; family Acetobacteraceae; genus Pseudoroseomonas; species Pseudoroseomonas aerophila. The sequence continues at coordinate 19,937 of NZ_JACTVA010000058.1, forward strand.
ACCCCCGCTACATGGTCATCCTGGCAGGGGACCACGTCTACAAGATGGACTATGAGCTGATGCTCGCGCAGCACGAGGCCTCAGGTGCCGATGTGACCGTCGGTTGCATCGAGGTGCCGCGCATGGAGGCCACCGGCTTCGGCGTGATGCATGTGGATGGCGAGGACCGCATCACCGCCTTCCTGGAAAAGCCGTCCGACCCGCCGGGCATGCCGGACAAGCCGGAGATGGCGCTGGCCAGCATGGGCATCTACGTCTTCAACACCGACTTCCTGGCGCGGGAGCTGCGCCGCGATGCCGCGGACCCGGCATCGAGCCACGATTTCGGCAAGGACATGGTGCCCTATATCGTCCAGCACGGGCATGCGGTTGCCCACCGCTTCACCGATTCCTGCGTCACCTCCGGCGTGGAGGAGGAAGCCTATTGGCGCGATGTCGGCACCGTCGATGCCTACTGGCAGGCGAATATCGACCTGACCGACGTGGTGCCCTCCCTCAACCTGTACGACCGGGAATGGCCCATCTGGACCTATAGCGAGCTGACGCCGCCGGCGAAGTTCGTCTTCGACGACGATGGCCGACGCGGCACGGCGGTGGATTCGCTGGTGGCCGGTGGTACCATCGTCTCCGGCTCGCGCGTCACGCGCTCGGTGCTGTCCAACAACGTGCGGGTGCATTCCTTCTGCGAGGTGCAGGGCGCGGTGCTGCTGCCGGGCGTTATCGTCAACCGCAACGTGCGCCTGACGAACGTGGTGGTGGATAGCGGCGTGCGCCTGCCGGACGGCCTGGTGGTGGGCGAGGACCCGGAGGAGGATGCGCGCCGCTTCCGTCGCAGCGCCAAGGGTGTCACCCTGATCACGCAACCGATGATCGATGCCCTGACCCCATGAGCTTCCTACCATGATGGCGCCCGCATGAGCCTGTCGGCGCTTTCCGTTGCTTCCGAAGTCTATCCGCTGATCAAGACCGGGGGGCTGGCCGACGTGGCCGGGGCCCTGCCCGGCGCCCTGGCGGCCGAAGGCGTCGCCACACGTGTGCTGCTGCCCGGCTACCCCGCCGTGCTGGCGGCGCTGCGAGGTGCGGAAGCGGTGCTGGACCTCAACCCGCTTTTCGGCGGCGCCGCGCGGCTGCTGGCCGGGCAGGCGGCCGGGCTGGACCTGTTCGTGCTGGATGCGCCGCATCTGTATGACCGCCCCGGCAACCCCTATTCCGGCCCCGATGGCGCCGATTGGCCGGACAATCCGCAGCGCTTCGCCGCCCTGGCGCAGGTGGCGGCACGGCTGGGCCAGGGCGCGCTGCCCGGCTTCCTGCCGGACGTGGTGCACGCGCATGACTGGCAGGCCGGCCTGGCCCCCGCCTACCTGCACTACGCCGCCGTCCAGTCCAGCACCCGCCGCCCCGGCACGGTGATGACGGTGCATAACCTGGCCTTCCAGGGCCAGTGCGACCGCGCCTGGCTGCCCACGCTGGGCCTGCCGCCGGAATCCTGGGCGATCGACGGCGTGGAATCCTATGGCGGCATTGGCTTCCTCAAGGCCGGGCTGCAATTGGCGGACCGCGTCACCACCGTCTCCCCCACCTATGCGGCGGAGATCCGCACGCCAGCCGGCGGTATGGGGCTGGACGGGCTGCTGCGATTCCGCGGCGCCGCCGTCTCCGGCATCCTCAACGGCATCGACACCACGGTGTGGAACCCGGCGGACGACGCCCACCTGCCGGCGCCCTACAGCGCCGATGCGCTGGCCGGCCGGCAGGCCAGCCGCCAAGCGCTGCGCAGCCGGCTTGGCCTGATCGACGACGATTCGGGGCCGGTGGTCGGCATCGTCAGCCGCCTGTCCTGGCAGAAGGGCATGGATACGGTGCTGCAGGCCCTGCCGGCGCTGCTGCGCCACGGCATGCGGCTGGCCGTGCTTGGCGCCGGGGACCGGGACCTGCAGGACGGCTTCGCCCGCGCCGCCGCCGCCAACCCCGGCCGGGTGGGCCTGCATCTCGGCTACGATGAAGGGCTGGCCCACCTGATCCAGGCCGGCTGCGACGCCCTGCTGGTGCCCTCCCGCTTCGAGCCGTGCGGCCTGACCCAGCTCTGCGCCCTGCGCTATGGCGCGCTGCCGGTGGTCACCCGCGTCGGCGGGCTGGCCGATACGGTGATCGACGCCAACGAAATGGCGCTCGCCGCCGGGGCCGGCACCGGTCTGCAATTCACCACCGCGACGCCGGACGCGCTGGAAGCGGCGCTGGACCGTCTGGCAGTGCTGTGGCGCGACCAGGCCGCCTGGCGCCGGGTGCAGCACAACGGCATGACCAGCGATGTCAGCTGGGCCGGGCCGGCACGGCGCTACGCGGCGCTGTACCGGGAGGCGGCGGGGTTGGTCTAAGGCGTTTGGCTGAAGGCCGGGGGAAGGAATTCCCCCGGACCCGCATCTTTTCTTTTTTCGAGTTTTCCTGCTGTGGCTGTTGAGGGGTTGGGCTTGAAGAACGGCTAGGTGCGCCGGAGGCCCTAGACCTCCGGCGACTGACGTTCAGTCCGCGTGGCCATATTAAAATCATCAAGCAGCGTCCGCTCTCAGCCCTGCAGCACCACGCCAAACTCGCAGAAAAAAAGAAGGGGTCCGGGGAATTCTTTCCCCGGCCTCCCCCGGTGCCCACAGCGCAAACCTCTGTCGCATTCGGCCGCCCCGACCGGGCCACGGTCGAAACACCACGGCGTGGTGGTCCCGACCCATTCTACCCGCATTCAGGTGGTGTTCACGGAAGCGTGATCGGTTAGGATCATGCCCCATGCGTTTCGCTCTTCCCCTGATCCTGGTGTCGTTGCTGCCGGCCTGTTCGCTCGTGCCGGATTGGCCGGACCTGTCCGGCTTGCCGGGGGCGGAGACGCTGGGTCTGGCCACGCCGTTGCCGGAGGCGGAGGTCGAGGATGTGCCGGATTCGGCACGGTTGCGGGCGGGGGATGAGCCTTCGTTGTATCTGCGCTGGCACGGGCGGCGGGCGCTGGCCGTGCTGACGCAGCAGAATGGCGAGAACCGCATGTGGCAGAGCCCCGGCGGCATGGTGGTGGCGACGGACGGTGCCCGCGTGGTGGCCACGGCGGGCATGCGGCAGTGGCTGGCGGCGACGCGGCTGGATGGGCCGGACCCGCTGGATGAGCCACTGTTGCTGCTGGGGCGGGAGACGCCGTTGCGCCGGCAGGTGGATTTGATGCGCAGCGACCGCTCGCCGGAAGGGATGCGCTTCGGCCTGATGCTGAGCTGCCGGCTGCGCGGCAGCATGACGGAGGCGGCGGAGGGTGTACCGGCCCTGCTGATCCGCGAGGAATGCCGCGGGGGTGGGGAGAATTTCACCAACCGCTTCTGGGCGGACCCCGAGACTGGGGGGATCTATCGCTCGGAGCAGTGGATCGGCCCGGCGGGCTCGTTGTGGCTGGAGGTGGTCAACCCGCCCGCCAGCTGAGCCCGGCCTGGCGGACGCGCCAGGCGACGAAGCCCAGCCATGCCAGCTGCACCAGCAGCGGCGGCAGGATGACCAGCGGCTTCACCGGCCCGGGCAGGCTTTCGAAGCTGAGCGCCAGCCAGCCCTGGAACAGCGCGAAGCCGATATGCACGGCCGCGACCACCGGCACCGGCAGGCCGCTGCGCTGGGCCATCTGGTACAGGTGGGTACGGTGGGGGGCGCTGATCCGCTCCCCCATCCAGGCGCGGCGCAGGATGGTGAAGCCGGTATCGAACAGCAGGCCGAACAGCAGCAGCGGCACCAGCAGGAAGGAGAGCTGGGCGGTATCGAACTTGGCCGCGGCGACGCCCAGAACGGCCAGGATGAAGCCGAGGAACTGGCTGCCGACATCGCCCATGAAGATGCGCGCGGGCGGCAGGTTGAAGGGCAGGAAGCCCAGGATGCCGGCGCCGAGGATCAGGCAGGCGGCGTAGAGGAACCAGGCGCCCTGCTGCGCCGCCACCACCGCCAGCACGGCGCAGGCGACGAGCATGACGCCGCTGACCAGCGAATCCAGCCCATCCATGAAATTGACGGCGTTGGTGCAGGCGACGATCCAGAACACCGTCATCACCGGCCCCAGCAACCCGAGTTCCACCACGCCCACCCAGGGGATGGCGAGGCGGCTGACCACCAGCCCGCTGCCGATGGCCACCAGCGCAGCCAGGGCCTGCGCCGCCAGCTTCACCACGAAGCGGAAATCCTTCAGGTCATCGAGCAGGGAGACGATGGCAATGGCCACCGCCGCCAGGATGACGCCGACGAACTGCGTATCCGCCACGCGGGCGAAGCGGGCGGTGAGGAACAGCACCAGCATCCCCGCCACGAAGGCGCCGACGATGCCGATGCCGCCGCCCTTGGGCGTGGGGCGGGTATGTGCCTTGCGGTGGTCCGGATGATCCAGGATGGGAAAGGCGATCATCAGCCGCACCAGCAGGGCGGAGAGCGCGGCCAGGCCGGCGGCGAAGAGCAGGTGGTCCAGAAGGGCTTGGCGGGTCATGGCGCTCGTTTCATTCCCGGCGGTCGTCGCGGGCCGGGCAGCGGCGGCCACGGGGCGGCAATGGCGCCCCGTGGCCACGCGGCCGGTTTCGGTGCGCGCTTAACGCCACAAGCCCGGCGCAGCGTCAAACCAGGGCGTCGTCAGACACCCAGCCGGGCGGGCTCCAGGCTGGCATAGATGTCGCCGCTATTGGCCTCCGCCGGCAGCGCTTCCAGCCAGCGGGCCAGGGTGCCGGCATGCACGGGGGCGGGTAGCACGAAGCGCATGTCTTCCCCCACGCAGGCATTGAAGGTGTAGTCGCCGAGCGATTCCACCTCCGCCAGCGCGTCCAGCGCCACCTGGCGCTGCAGCGTGGTGAACTCGAAGGACAGGGCGCGCACGGGGGTGGAGAGCCCGGCCAGCACGTTCGCCTCATAGCCCTCGACGTCGATCTTGATGAAATGCGGGTCGCCATGCGCCTCGGCCAGCGCGTCCAGCGTGGTGACAGGCAGGGTGAGGCTGCCGTCCCATTGCTGGTCCTCCCACCCCACGGCGCCAGCGGCGGCTGCGACGAAGGTGGTGGAGGCGGTGGCGACGGTGGGATTGGCGCTGTTCAGGTGCAGCGCCGCCTCCCCCTTCTGGCTGCCGACGAGGCTGGAGACGAGGGTGACGTCGGTGTCGTGGCGGAACAGCAGGCGCAGCAGGCGGGCCAGGCGCGGCTGCGGCTCCACCGCCAGGGCGCGGGCGCCGAGGCGGCGGAAGCTGGCCGTGCGGTCCCCCACATGGGCGCCGATGTCGAACCCCAGCTCCCCCTGGCCAAGAAAGCGGGCGAGGAAGGCATCCAGCGCCGCCGCGCGGCCGGGGGCGTAGTAGGTGCGCAGCGAACGGCCGATGGCCTTGGCGTTGCTCACGCGTCGGTGGCCGGGGCGAAGACCATGGCGGCGCCGCCCGCCAGTTCCGGCGGCACCATCAGCCCGTCCGGTGCCTCCCGCGTTTCCAGGCCGGCCAGCAGGGCGCGGGCGGCGGCATTGCCGTCATCGGTGCGAACCACGAAGCCGGCGATGAAGGGCAGGGTGGGGGCCACCACGCCGGGCAGCACCGCCCCCAGCGCCTCGAGTGGCAGGATGCGCAGGCGGCCCTCGCGGAACGGCAGCATGAAGCCGCCCGCCGGGTCCGGCTCCAACACCAGGCCGGTGAGGCGGGAGAGGCGGGCGCCGGTCTCGGCCGGGTCCGCCACCGCCAGGATGGCGGCGTCCAGCGCCACGGCGTGGTTGGCGTGCTGCATCCAGCGTTCCTGCCAGATCAGCTCCGGCGTCAGGTGCTGCACCAGCTGCAGGCGGCCTTCCGGCGCATCCGGCATCGGCACGCGGGCGAAGCGGGCGATCGGGCCTTCCGGCGCATCGTCATCCACCGGGCGCTGCAGGGGCACCACGCCGGGAATCTCGAAGCCGGCGCGGCGCAGGCGGGGCAGCTCGGCCTCCGCGTCGGTCACGCCGAAGGCGAGGATGTGCAGGCCGCGATAGCGCGCGATGAACTTGCCGATGCCGCGGTCGAACAACGCGGGGTCCAGGATACCCAGCAATTCCAGGTAGCCATGCCGCAGCATGGCGCAGCGGTTGCCGATCCCGGTCCGCTCCACCGGGCCGCCCTGCGTGCGCGCGGCGGATTGCCGCGCGATGGGGGTCAGGGTGAAGCCCAGCCGCTCATACACTGCCCAGAGTGCCTGGGGCGCATCCGTGCAGAAGCCGACATGGTCGAGAGTCGCGGCACTCATGCTTTGGGGGCTTCGTAGTGCGGCAGGCGCCAGGCCTTGGGCTCGCGCTCCGCCTCGGCGTACCAGCGCTGCATCAGGGGGTGGGCACGCACCGCCTGCATGTAGCTCTGGGAGGCCGCCGACACCGCCGGCCGCCAGGTGAGGAAGCGGCAGACCACGGGCGCGAACATGACGTCCGCCCCGCCCATCTCCGCCCCGAACAGGAAGGGGCCGCCGGAGGCCGCCAGCGCGTCCTGCCAGATGGCGTCGATGCGGGCGATGTCCGCCATCGCCTCCGGCGTCGCGCCCTGGCCGGGGAAGCTGTTCAGGATGGTCATCGGCATGTTCTGCCGCAGGGCGCGGAAGCCGGCATGCATCTCGGACGCGATGCTGCGGGCGGCGGCGCGGGTCACCCGGTCCTGTGGCCACAGCCCCGGTGCGAATTCCGCGCAGTATTCGACGATGGCGAGGCTTTCCCACACCTTGGCACCCTGGTGCTCCAGGTAGGGCACGGTGCCGGAAGGCGTGGCATCCTTCACCGAATTGGTGCGGCCGCCATCCAGGGGGATCAGCACTTCCTCGACATTCAGCCCGGCCAGGTGCACCGCCAGCCAGCCGCGCAGCGACCAGGAGGAATACATCTTGGTCCCGATCACCAGCCTGCCATCCGCCATTGCGCGCCATCCGATCCGGTTGAAGGTTGCGGAGCCTAGGGCGCCATCCGCGCCGATAGAAGCCGTGATCGTGCGCGCCCGCTGCGGTTTGATCGCGTGGGCAGCGTTCCCGCTGGCGGGCCAGCGATCCTTCCTCCTTGAGCCAAATCACCGATGGGCATGAACCCCAGCCGGGCAGCGGCCGGCGCGGTGAAGGCGGCGCGCCCAACAAGCGCCTGCGCCCGGCCAGGCCAACCCGAGGCATGCCCACCTTCATGCCCACCTTCAGGATGCTTGGCGCCGGCAGGGGCGCGGTGCTCGAATGGCGCCGTCCAGGCAAGAAGGAGCCCGACTCCATGATCACCCGCAGGATCTTCGGTGGCTGCGCGCTGTGCGCCGCCATCGGGCTGGTGGCCGCCCCCGCCGGCGCCCAGGTGCCATCCCCTGTTCGCCGGACCACCGTGAAGCAAGAGGCCCTGCCGGGCACCAATCACGTCACCCTGCAGGTGATCGTGGAACTGGACGCCGGCGCCATCATCGCCCGCCATACCCACCCGGGGCACGAGGCCACCGTCATCCTCAGCGGGGACCTGGAACTGGCCGTCGAAGGCGAAGCCACCCGCCGCCTGGCTCCGGGCGACAGCTTCCTGGTGCAGGCAGGCGTGCCCCATGCGGGGAAAGCCCTGGCGAATAGCCGCCTCTTCGCGACCTATGTGGTGGAGAAGGACAAGCCGCTGTCCTCGCCCGCCCCGCTGGGGTGAAGGGGGGGGGCGCGTGTTGGAAGGGAAGGCCGGGGGAAGGAATTCCCCCGGGCCCCCATCTTTTCTTTTTTTGAGTTTTTCGGGCGGGGCGGTTGAGGCCGTGCGCTTGAGAGACGGCTGGTGCGCCGGAGGTCCTGGACCTCCGGCGACTGAGGGTTCAGCCCACGTGGCCCATTTATAAAATCATCAAACAGCGTCCGCTTGTAGTCCGGCAGCGCCACGCCAACTCGCAGAAAAAAAGATGGGGTCCGGGGAATTCCTTCCCCGGCCTTCCCCGTCTCAATCCTCGTCGTGGCTCCGCCGTGCCAGGACTTCGCGCTTGCCGACATGGTTGGCCGGCCCGACGATGCCTTCCTTCTCCATCTGTTCGATCAGCTTCGCCGCCCGATTGTAGCCGATGGAGAGGTGACGCTGGATGAAGCTGGTAGAAGCCTTGCCCTCCCGCGTCACCAGCGCGACGGCCTGGTCGAACAGGCCCTTCTCGCCGTCGGAAGCAGCAGCGATGCCGGACATGCCGTTGTCGCCGTCTTCATCCTCGGTTTCGGTGACTTCCTCGATATAGGCGGGCTCGCCCTGCTCGCGCAGCCACTCGACCACGCGCTCAACTTCCTGGTCGGAGACGAAGGGGCCATGGACGCGGGAGACGCGGCCGCCGCCGGCCATGTGCAGCATGTCGCCCTGGCCCAGCAACTGCTCGGCGCCCATTTCACCGAGGATGGTGCGGCTGTCGATCTTGCTGGTGACCTGGAAGGAGATGCGGGTCGGGAAGTTGGCCTTGATGGTGCCGGTGATGACGTCCACCGACGGGCGCTGCGTGGCCATGATGACGTGGATGCCGGCGGCACGCGCCATCTGCGCCAGGCGCTGCACCGCGGCCTCGATCTCCTTGCCGGCGACGATCATCAGGTCGGCCATCTCGTCGATGACGACGACGATCATCGGCAGCGGCTCCAGCGCCAGGGGCTGGTCCTCGAAGACCGGCTTGCCGGTATCGGGGTCGAAGCCGGTCTGCACACGGCGGGTCAGCACCTCGCCCCGGCCATGCGCGGCCTGCACCTTCTCGTTGTAGCCGCCGATATTGCGGACGCCGAGCTGCGACATGGCGCGGTAGCGGCGCTCCATCTCGCGCACCGTCCACTTCAGGGCGCCGATGGCCTTGGGTGGCTCGGTGACGACGGGGGCCAGCAGATGCGGAATACGGTCATAAACGGAAAGTTCCAGCATCTTCGGGTCGATCATGATGAAGCGGCACTCATCCGGGCTGAACCGGTAGAGCAGCGACAGGATCATGGTGTTGATGCCGACCGACTTGCCGGAGCCGGTGGTACCGGCGATCAACAGATGCGGCATGCGGGCGAGGTCGGCGATGACCGGCGCGCCGCCAATATCCTTGCCGAGGGCCAGCGGCAGCTTGCTGGTATTCGCCTCCCACTCCCGGCTGGTCATCATTTCGGAGAAGTACACCGTCTCGCGCTTCGCATTCGGCATCTCGATGCCGATGACGTTGCGGCCGGGTACGGTGGCGATACGCACGGCCATGACGCTCATGCTGCGGGCGATGTCGTCCGCCAGGCCGATGACGCGGGCGGACTTGGTGCCGGGCGCCGGCTCCAGCTCATACAGCGTGACCACCGGGCCGGGGCGGATCTCGACGATGCGGCCACGCACGCCGTAATCCTCCAGCACCGATTCCAGCAGGCGGGCATTGCCCTGCAGGGCTTCCTCGGTCGGGCCATCATTGCGGCGGGTGGGCGGGGAGGTCAGGAACTCCAAAGGTGGCAGCTGGAACTTCTGGATCTCGGGCAGGGCGGCAGGCACGCGGTTGGGCTTGCGCGCGGCGGGCTGCGGCTGGGCGCGGGGCACCACCTGCGGCGCCGGCGCGTCATCGTAGTCGTCCTCCTCCGCCGTATCCTGCGGCGGCATGGGGCGGATGGCGGGCGGGCGGCGCTCGGCGACCCGCGGCGCATCCTCGGCGGAGCGGGAGAGGGTGGGGGCGCGGCGCGGGCGCGGCTCGGCCTCGGCGGCGGCG
>NZ_JACTVA010000059.1 GCF_014490485.1 Teichococcus aerophilus
GGCAGGAGGTCGCTGGCGTCAACGCCAAGCGCTTTCGCCAACGCGACGATAGCCACGGCGCTTCCTGGCTTCTTCCCTGTCTCGATCTCGGAGAGGTAGACAGGACTGATGCCGGCGATCTCCGAGAGTGCTCGGGCTGTTAGGCCACGGCGCTTCCGCCAGACCCGGATCGGGCTCACCCCTTCCGCGATCTGCATCACCTCTTCCATCGTCAGACTGTCGGCGCGGACCGCCTCCAACCCCTGCCGTTTAACCATGGTGTCAAAGGCTGCCAGTGCCCGGCGGTCACTCGTGTCTTCGGCCGCGGCGATCAGGGCGTCGAAATCCTCGCGACGCAGCGTTACCGTGTCTGCCGTCTCGGCAATGGGTCCAATATAGGCCATCACTCGTAAACCTCCCTGCGGTGAGCGATGCGGATGACAAACACGTCGCCGTCGACCACCGTAAAAATGGCGCGCCAGTCCCCCTGCCGGACCCGGAAGCGTCCCGCTGGCTCGCCTTTTATGGCGAGGACGTTGGGATGCTGCGTAGCAGGCTCGGCTGCGATCGCGTCCAGTCGGCTCTTCAGCTGTTCGCGCTCTCGCTTCGGCATCGCGAGGAATTCCTTGGCGGCAGAGCGGAGCAGGATCAGCGGCATACCGATAATTAGCTGACAGCTTATATAACGGCAAGTCGAAATTCGCTATCAGCTCATTTTAGGATCTCCTAAGCCCCACTTGGTTGTCAGTAAGCAGTGTTCGCTGGGTATCGGCTCCCTGCAGCGCGTAGGACAGCGCCTCGGTGATCTCGTCCGGGGTCGCGGCGATGAGCTCAGTGGAGAGGGCGGCAGACGATTCTGACAGGGAGGGAGGGGCGACCATGGCTTGAACCTATCAGGGTAAAGGAACAAAGAAAGAACATTTCAAGGGGTGATGCGTTGCATCTGTTCCGGTTGACCGTCGAGACTATCCCGGCCGGCGTTCATCCTTTGGGCCTCTGGTGGCATAGACAGCCGCCCGGCTGAAGAGCGCATCCAACTCAGGCGTGCTGTCCGCAGGCAACGGTAAATCACCCAGCAGGGAGGTAGAGAGGACGCGGTTGATCATCCAGGCATTATAGCGCCTCTTCTACCTCATGCCGTCCGATCAGCTCCGGCGTCAGCAGCAGCCGCTTTGAGGCGTGCAGCAAGCGTTGCCCTTGGCCGCTTCCTGCTCCGCCCGGTGCCGTGGCTTGCAGATGGCGGGGCGGGGGCCAAGCTCGATCACGACGCGGGTAGACTCGATCCGGATCGCCTCGACGTCGAAGACCTGCATGGGGCGGCCGGGAGGGCCAACCTCGAAGGTCAACCGGCCGTCCTCCTGAAGGCTGACCCGCTCGGCCACCTTCCCTAAAATCGCGAGGAACTTGCCGACCTCCATGTGCTCGGGCTTCTCGGCCGAGGCGGGCAGATCCTCCACCTGTAGGATCGTCTCCTGCCAGGCGTCCGGGTTGCCCCCGCAGTCGAGGGTGACGAAGGAGCCGGCTTTCACCTCGGTCACATGGTAGCCGCCCTGGATCAGTTGACCATCGTAGCGGATGAGCAGCTGTCGCGTGCCATGGGCCCTCAGGGCGTTGCGCACGGCACCCAGCGACGCATCGCCCTGAAAGCTGATGGTCAGAGGCAGAGCAGGCGCGTTCATTTTTACCTCTTTCATCTCAACACATCTTGAGACATTAAGGTGCCATGGATGAAATGCAAGCACTCGATGCCCTTGGTGCCCTTTCGCAGGAGACCCGCCTGCGGATCGTGCGCCTGCTGGTGACAGCCGGCCCGGACGGCATGGCCGCCGGTGCCATCGGCGAGGCGATGGGCGCTACCTCGTCGCGCTTGTCTTTCCATCTCACCCACCTCGAACACGCCGGCCTGGTGCAGTCGCGGCGGGAGGGGCGGTCTATCCGCTATTCGGCCGCTTACGACGCCTTGTCCGGCCTCATCGCCTTCCTGATGCGCGACTGCTGTCAGGGCCACCCGGCCGTCTGCACACCGGCGGTCGCCGCGCTCGCGGCCTGCGCCTGCCCCTCTCCGGAGCCCCCAAAATGACTGTCACAATCTACCATAACCCGGATTGCGGGACGTCTCGCAACGTCCTGGCCCTGATCCGGAACAGCGGTGAAGAGCCAGAGGTCATCGAGTACCTGAAGGCACCGCCGACCCGGGACGTGCTGGCCGACCTGATCCGCCGCATGGACATCCCGGTTCGCGCCGTGCTGCGCGAGAAGGGCACGCCCTACGCGGAGCTGGGCCTCGGCGATCCGACGCTGACCGACGACCAGCTGCTCGACGCTATGATGGCGCATCCCATCCTGATCAACCGGCCCATCGTGGTGACGCCCCTCGGCGTGCGGCTGTGCAGGCCATCCGAGACCGTGCTCAACCTCCTGCCCAGCGCGCAACGCGAGGCCTTCACCAAGGAGGACGGCGAGAAGGTCATCGACGACCAGGGGCGCCGCGTGTCGCCCGGGAACAACGCATGAGCGGGGCCACTGAGGGCGAGGCGGCCATAAGGCGCCGCCGTGCGCCCATGGGCACCTTCGAGCGCTACCTGACTCTCTGGGTCGCGCTCGGCATCGTCGTAGGCATCGTGCTCGGTGCCCTCCTGCCCGGGCCGTTCCGGGCGCTTGGCCGCATGGAGGTGGCCCAGGTCAACATCCCAGTCGCGCTCCTGATCTGGGCGATGATCGTGCCGATGCTGCTCCGCGTCGATTTCGCCGCCATGGGGCAGGTCGCCCAGCACTGGCGCGGCATCGCCGTCACGGTCGGCATCAACTGGCTGGTGAAGCCCTTCTCCATGGCGCTGCTGGGCTGGCTGTTCATCGGCTGGCTGTTCCGACCCTGGCTGCCCGAGGGGCAGGTGGACAGCTACATCGCCGGGTTGATCCTGCTCGCCGCGGCGCCCTGCACGGCGATGGTCTTCGTGTGGTCCCGCCTGACGGACGGAGACGCCAACTTCACCCTGTCCCAGGTCGCGCTGAACGATGCCATCATGCTGGTGGCCTTTGCGCCGGTGGTCGGCCTGCTGCTTGGCCTGTCCGCCATCACGGTACCCTGGGATACCCTGTTCCTCTCGGTCGGCCTCTACATCGTTCTGCCCCTCGTCGCGTCACAGATTTGGCGGCGGGCGTTGCTGGCTTCCGGCGGCGAGGCGGCGCTCGAGCGCAGGCTGAAGGCGCTGAATCCGGTGTCGCTGGTGGCCCTGCTCACCACGCTGGTGCTGCTGTTCGGGTTCCAGGGTGAGCAGATCCTCGCTCAGCCGCTGGTGATCCTGCTGCTGGCGGTGCCCATCCTGATCCAGGTCTACTTCAACGCAGGGCTGGCCTACGTGCTGAACCGCCAGTGCGGCTCCGCCCACAGCGTCGCGGGACCCTCCGCCCTGATCGGCGCCTCCAACTTCTTCGAGCTGGCCGTCGCGGCGGCCATTGCCCTGTTCGGATTCGAGAGCGGCGCCGCGCTAGCCACGGTGGTCGGTGTGCTGGTGGAGGTGCCCGTTATGCTCTCGGTGGTCCACATCGTGATGCGGACGAAGGGCTGGTACGAGCGGGCATGAGTAGCATGGGTCTCGCGCGACGCCGGGGCGTGGTCACCACCACCCTCGGCATCACGCAAACTCTGGCCTGGGGTTCTACCTACTACCTCCCAGCCGTGTTCGCTGACCCAATCTGCGAGGCTTTGGACCTGTCGCGGGCGTGGTTCTTCGGGATCTTCTCTGGGGCGCTGCTGCTCTCCGGGCTGGTCGGGCCAACCGCCGGACGGCTGATCGACACCTATGGCGGCCGGGACGTCCTCGCTGCCTCCAACCTCGTCTTCGCGGCCGGGCTGGCGCTACTGGCCTGGGCGTCGGGGCCGGTCACGCTGGCCCTGGCCTGGGCGGTGATCGGGATCGGCATGGGATTCGGGCTATATGAGGCCGCCTTCGCCACTGTCACCGGCCTCTACGGACGCGAGGCCCGCAATGCCATCACTGGCATCACCCTCTTCGCGGGATTCGCCTCGACGGTGGGGTGGCCAGCCAGCGCCTTCATGATCGACGCCCTGGGTTGGCGCGGCGCTTGTTGGGCATGGGCCGCCATGCACCTGGTCGTCGCGCTGCCGATGAGCCGCTTTCTGGTCGCGAAGGCGCCGCCGCCCGAGCCGATGGCTGCCGCCGACGAAGCGGCGCCCGAAGGCATGCCGTGGAGCATGATCATCCTGGCCGCCGTCTTTGCTGGCACGGCTGTCGTTTCCACGGCCATGGCAGCCCACTTGCCGCGCATCATCGAGGCGCTGGGTGCGGCGCCGACTGCTGCAATCTTCGCGGCTTCACTGGTCGGCCCGGCGCAGGTCGCGGCGCGGGTGGCGGAGTTCGCGTTGCTGCGGAAAGCATCGCCTCTTATCACGGCCCAGCTCGCTGCCGGCCTGCATCCTGTCGGCGCGGTGCTACTCGCCTTCCTGGGGCCAGTAGCGGCCGTGCCCTTCGTGCTCCTGCACGGCGCCGGGAATGGCTTGCTGACGATTGCCAAAGGAACACTACCGCTCGCCCTCTTTGGGCCGGCCGGGTACGGCCTGCGGACAGGGTTGTTGGCGGCGCCAGCGCGGCTCCTCCAAGCTGGGGCGCCGCTCTTGTTTGCACTGGTGCTGGATGTGGCAGGGCCACGCACGGTGTTGTTGCTATCGGGCACCCTTACCGTGCTCTCGTTGCTTGCACTGTTAGTTCTCGCCCGTCGAATGCATCAACCAGGCGGCAGCTGATAATTCTCCAACTCCACGCCATTCCGTCCGAAAATGCCTGGCTTCGGACGGAGTAGGTGCCCGTCCATAGCGAACGCCACTATGGGTGGTTTGCGGACCTGACGCCTTTCATGGCCAAACAGGCACGCCGTCCAGCCCCGCAGTTTCTGGAATGCCAAAGATCAGGTTCGCATTCTGTACTGCATGGCCGGCCGCTCCCTTGCCGAGATTGTCGACCACGCCCATCGCGATCACCAGGTTACGCTCCGGATCGGCGGCGTAGCTGACGAAGGCGAAGTTGGAGCCGGTCGCCCATTTGGTCTGCGGTGGCTTGTCGGTCACGCGGACGAACGCCCGGCCGGCGTAGAAGGTCCGGGCCGCATCCAGGCACTGCTCCGTGCTGGCGCGGCCGCGGCAGTAGATGGTGACAAGTACGCCACGGGTCATCGGCACCAAGTGTGGCGTGAACACCAGTGCGGCTGCGCTGCCGCCGCTCAGCCGTTCGATTGTCTTGGTCATCTCGGGCATATGGGTGTGCTTTAGCAGACCGTAGGGCGCCAGGTTCTCGTTGCTCTCGGCGTAGCCGAACCTGTTGTCGGCGCCGCCCCGGCCAGCACCGGAGATGCCGGTCTTTGCATCGATGATGATATTTTCGGACTCGATCAGTTTGTTGGCCAGCAGGGGTGCCAGCGCGGTCAGCGTCGCTGCGGGGAAGCAGCCGGGGTTGGCAACGCGGGTCTGGCCCTCGATCTGGGCTGGCCAGACATCGGCCAAACCGTACGCCCAACCCTCGACGTAGCGGTGGTCGCCGCCGATATCGATGATCTTGACGTCCTTGGGGACGCGCACCAGCGCCTCGGCCGAGGTGCCCGTGGGCAGCGACGCGAACAGCACGTCAAGCTTCGGCAGGGTCGCGGGGTCCCACTTCTCGATCACCAGCTCGGCCAGCTTGGCCGGCACGCCGGGGAAGCGGTCCACCAATCGGCTGCCGGCGCTGCCCTCGCCTGCGGCGTAGACGAGTTCGAAAGACGGGTGGCCTGCGATGAGGCGCATCGCCTCACCGCCGCCAAAACCGCTGATGCCGACGATGCCGACGCGAATGCTCATGGTGGTGTCCTGCTGCTGAAGTGAGGGCAAAGAAAAACCCCCGAAGCCAGAGGCTGCGGAGGTTCGGAGATGCGGGCTGATGCCGCTTCAGGGGTGGACCGCTAGGGAGCGGACCTCACCGGGGAGGGGCCTGTCTGCACGCAGCCACGGAAGCCGCCGCTGGGAAGCAGCGACGGCGTCGGTTTGCGAGGCGGAGGTGAAGGCCACTCATGGGACATCACGGTAGTTGTTAATCTGAACATCTGTCAACGAGGGTCCGTAGCCGTGCCCTGCCAGGGTTGCTCGGGAGCTCGAGGCACTCCTAATCTCACATTCCATCCGAAAAGGCCTGTGGTAGGACGGAATATCGGGAATGAGCTGCTGGCAGCTTTCTACCCATAGCGGTCACCTGCAGATTACTGAGTGCCACTCATTCCCGCGGGCCCGCCTGCTGAAGATAGCGGAAAATCTGTGCAGCGTCCTTGGCTGGAGGCGCCCCAAAGAAGCGGGCGTACTCGCGGCTGAACTGGGTTGCGCTTTCATATCCGACGTCAAAGGCCACGTCGCTTGCCTTCACGCCGCCGCTAACCAGCAGCAGCCGTGCCTGCAGCAGGCGGATGCGCTTCTGGAACTGCACCGGGCTGAGTGCCGTGGCGCTCTTGAAGTGGCGGTGGAAGGCAGAAGGGCTCATGGCGGCGATGGCGGCGAGCGCCTCCACCCGCAGTGGCTCGGCGAAATGCTGTCGGATCCACCGGATGGCGAGGTTGATCCGCGCCAGCGCGGTGCTGGGCGTGGCGATGTCGCGGAGCAGCGCCGCGTGCGGCCCCTGGAGGACGCGATATAGGATCTCGCGCTCATAGGCAGGGGCCAGTGCCGGAATGTCGCCGGGCCGCTCCATCAGGCGCAGCATGCGAACCCAGGCATCCAGCAGTTCGGGCGTCACCGCGGCGACCGAAAATCCCGCCATCGGCGCCTGTGCCGCCGGTGAGGGCAGATCCGTGAGCAAGGTCGCAACCACCTGCGGGTCCAGCGTGAGGCTTACCGCGAGGTAGGGCGTGCCCGATGCGCTCGGATGCACGGCCCCAACGGCGGGCAGGTCGACCGACATCACGAAGTAGGTCGCGGGATCGTAGTGCAGGGTCTGATCGCCGACCGTCATCGACTTGCTGCCTTGCAGGATCAGGTTGACCATCGGGTCGTAGCAGGCGGCGAGTTCATGCTCGGGCACCTGTCCCTGGACCATCGCCACGCGCGGAATGCCCGTCTCGGTCTTCCTGTTCCCGGCCCGCGCAGCCAGGGCGCGCAGTTCAGTCAGCTGCTGTTCCATGCCCCTCACAGTGTCCTGCCTGATATGAGGAAACAACCTGGAAAGCAGGATTAGGCAAGATTCGGGTAGGAACTGCGACGCGCGGTTAGGCGGTTGCCGCATAGCTTCGTCGGCAGATACTGGAGCTATGCACCATGGAAGTCATCGCTATCACAGGCGGCAGCCGGGGCATCGGCGCGGCTGCGGCACGAGCCTGCGCTGATCGCGGCCTGGGCGTCATCCTGACCTACAACAGCCATCCCGAGGCCGCCGAGGCTGTCGTGACGCAGATCGGGCAGAGTGGCGGTCGCGCGGTCGCACTACCGCTCGACATCGCTGACACGGCGAGCTTCCCCGCGTTCCGGGAGGCGGTGACGCGCGCGCTGGAGGAGACCTGGAACGGCGCCAGCCTGCGTGGCCTCGTCAACAACGCGGGGTTCGGGTTCTACAACCCGATTGAGACCGTCCCCGAGGAACAGTTCGACGGCCTGTTCGCGGTGCACCTGAAGGGACCGTTCTTCCTGACGCAGGCGCTGCTGCCGCTGATCCGTGAGGGCGGTGCCATCGTGAACCTGACCAGCGCGACGACACGTGTGGCAACGGCAGGCGTGGCGCCCTACGCCAGCTTCAAGGGCGGGCTGGAGGTGCTGACCCGCTACATGGCCAAGGAGTTCGGCCCGCGCCGCATCCGCGCCAACGCCGTCTCGCCGGGCGCGATCCGGACCGAGCTGGGTGGCGGCCTGACCGACGAGTTCGAGGCAATGCTTGCATCGCAGACAGCGCTCGGCCGCGTCGGTGAGGCGGAGGAGGTCGGCCGCGTCATCGCCAGCCTGCTCACGAACGAGCTCGGCTGGGTCAACGGCCAGTCGATCGAGGTCGGCGGCGGCTACTGCATCTGAGGGGACGGTGACCATGCTCGACCACATCTTCCTGCCGGTCAGCGATATCGCGCGCTCGATCGCTTTCTACCACGCCGCCTTGGTGCCGCTCGGCATCACTGACCGGCTGGATTATGACGGCCGCAACGGCCCGCCCGGTCATCCGGACCTCAAGGGCTTCGGCGCGAACGGGCGCATGTTCTTCTGGCTCCGCGAGGGCGAGGCCAGGAGCCAAGCGGCGCATGTCGGCTTCGTGGCGCGCTCGCGCGAGGCGGTCGACGCCGCCTATGCCGCCGCGATGGCGGCAGGCGCCATGGGTAATGGCACACCGGGCGCACGGCTCCACTACGACCCGCGCTACTACGCGGCGAACGTCCTAGACCCGGACGGCTACAGTCTTGAGTTCGTGTTCAAGCCCTGGCAGCACCCGCAATGACCCGGCTGATGATCTACGGCGCGACCGGCTACACCGGCCGCATGGCCGCCGCACATGCCAGGGCGGCCGGGCTGGACCTCATCCTGGCGGGACGGGACGAGACCCGGCTTGCGGAGCTCGGCCGCTCTCTCGGCGTGGAGCACCGGGTGTTCACCCTGAACCACGACGCTGCAATCGATGCGGCATTGCAGGACGTGGCAATCCTGCTGAACTGTGCCGGTCCCTTTCAGCGCACCGCCGACCCGTTGATTCGTGGGGTCATCCGGGCAGGTACCCACTACCTCGACATCGCCGTCGAATTGGACAGCTACCGTCTGGCCGAGGCTTATGACGCGCAGGCACAAGCCGCCGGGGTCATGCTGCTGCCCGGCAGTGGCGGCAGCGTCGCCATGCTGGGTTCGCTGGCAGGCCGGGCGGCCGAGCGTGTCGGGCGCCCCCACACCATCCGCGTTGCACTGCATGTCGCCGGGGCGATGTCCCGCGGCTCGGCGATTAGCGCGGCTGAGAACCTGACGGGAGACTGCCTTGAGCGCGTCGACGGAGCACTGCGGATCTGCGAGCCAGGTACCACGCAGAACTTCAATTTCGGTAGCGGCCCGGTGACCTGCTTCCCCGTCACGCTGCCCGACCTGGTGACCCTCTGGAAGGCTTTGCAGGCGCCGAATATCGGCACATTCGTCCACGTCTCCGGCAGTGCCTTCCCGACCGGCGACCTGATGGCTTTGCCGGACGGACCCCCCGCCGAGGAGCGTGACGCGAACCGCTACCAGGCCGTAGTCGAGATGACCGGCACTGGGGGAGAGACCGTCCGGGCCATTCTCGACACCGTCAATGGCTACAGCTTCACGTCGTTGGCGGCCGCTGAGGCGGCGCGCCGGGTGCTCGCCGGAGAAGCGCGGTCCGGCTTCCAGACTCCAGCAGGTCTCTTCGGCCATGGCTTCGCCGAGACCATCGCCGACACCACCATCCACATCCTTCAGGACTGAGCATGACCATCATCGACACACCCGTTGTCCTCGTCACCGGGGGCTCCAGCGGCATAGGCTTGGCCATCGCTCGCCACTTCGCCGGGTTGGGCATGCAGGTCGTCCTGGTCGGACGACGGCAGAGCGCGGTGGACGGCGCAGTCTCCAGTGTGGGCGGCAGCGCAGTCGGCCTCACTGCCGACGTAACCAGCCCGGCCGACCTCGAACGGCTATTTGGCGAGGTGAAGGCGCGGTTCGGCCGGTTGGACGTGCTGGTGCCGAATGCCGGTGGTGGGCAGCACGCTCCCTTAGGGCAAATCACCGAGGCACAGTTCGACCAGCAATTCGCGACCAACGTGAAGGGGGTCGTCTTTACGGTGCAGACAGCCTTGCCGCTGATGAAGCCCGGCGCCGCCATCGTCATCGTCGGCTCCACGGCCTCCATCGACCCCGGTCCCACCATGAGCATCTACGGCGCGACCAAGGCGGCCGTGCGGAACCTGGTGCGGAGTTGGGTCAGCGACCTCAAGGGCAGCGGCATCCGCATCAATATCGTCAGCCCCGGTCCGACGAACACGGCCTCTCTGCGAGAGGCGTTCGGTGAACATGCCGAGGAGGGGCTGGCGTTCCTCACCGCCAAAAGCCCGATCGGTCGGATCGGCGAACCAGAAGAGATCGCGGCGGTCGCCGCCTTCCTGGCCAGCGATGCCGCCAGCTACGTCAACGGCGTGGAGCTCTTCGCGGATGGCGGGGCGTCGCAGGCATGACATGGTCCATCGCAGGCAGGGAAGGTGGGTAATGACCGTCAAGAGTGAAGCACCACGTTATGCGGGCGATGCGATCCTCGACCATATCGAGTTCGCCGTGGCGGACGCAGAACGGTCGCGCCGCTTCTATGAGGAGGCGCTCCGCCCTTTCGACATGACCTTCATCATCCGTGTCGGACCCGAGCGGACACGCACGGGCGGCACACGATACGGTTTGGGCCGAGATGGGTATCCGAGGATCTGGTTCCATGATGGCGAGGCTCCGGGCAGTCCCATGCATCTCGCGCTTGCGACCACCGACCGTCGTATCGTGGACGCCTTCCATGTGGGCGCCCTTGCAGCCGGAGGGGCGGACAATGGCCCTCCAGGCGTTCGTGAACTCTACCACTCTGACTACTACGCCGCCTTCGTGCTCGACCCGGACGGAAACAACATCGAGGCTGTGTGCCAGGAACCTGACCAGGAAGTAACGCCGGGACCGTGATCCATATAGCGACGTCCTGCAGAAGGGCGTGTCGCTGCTCCAAGTGCACATGCATGAGGCGTACCCGGAACCGTGCGGGCAAACACTGTACTGGCCTGCACGGAAGCTCTGGGATGGTCCTGCCGTTACGTTCGGTTCTCCACCCCAGCCTCGAAAGCGGACTAGCAGCTTACTGCCAGTTCTGTACGTTTCTCCCTCTTCCGTCCGAAACACTTTGTGATCGGGCGGAGCGTTGGGCATGGCAATTTGGCTATTCTGCAGCCCCAACGACGGGACTACGGGACGGGCACAGTAGCCATCCCGGCCCCGGATCTGGCGCCGCCGGCGCGGCCGGCGTCGGCGCAATCCACTCACTCGCGATAAGAAGGATTATCACGAGTTAGGGCTCGGCGAACACTCGCTAAGCCATTGATTTTTAGCACCTCATTTTGGATGTTTGGCCGGTTCACGGGGGTACAGCCTGCAGGAGGGGTTGCTTCAGCGCAGGCCACGGTTCCCTCGGGTCGCCAATGCGACCGCAAACTGGCCCGCCCGCGCAGCCGCCCGGGACGGCCGCGGCCTCATCGACCCTCGCCCGTGACCACCCCGTACGGGAGCAGGACGCGGAGCGAGCGGCGATGTCCTACTGGCGACCGGCGGCGCGGCGGGAGCGGTCCACTTGGTAAAACGTGACCGCCCTTCCCTCCCAGGCCTCGGCAACGTGAGCGTCCGGCCAGGCGGTCGCCGTCAGCTCCCGGCAAGCCGTGGCCAGACCCAACCCCCCCACGCTAGGCACAGTCCAAAGTCCAGGAGATATGCAAACCACCGCCTCAAAACTCACCCGAAGGAACGTCGTAGACCCAACGGGCCAGGAGGAACGCGCCCCCCTGCCCCGGAACCTGAATAACGAATCTGGGAATCAAGGGAGCATGAGTGAGCGAGATCCTGGAATAGAGGGAGCATGAGCGTCCAATCCGGGAATCGAGGGAGCACGAAGCCCTTGATCACCTTTCCTGCAGAGCCTCTGCTTGGGAAGGTTCGAGATCTAGTTCGGCTTGGCGAAGGCGCCGATGGTTCCAGCGGTAGCGGTAGGTCTTGACCCGCCCGACGCCAATGGCCTCGCAGCCCCAGGACGACAGGCCACCGGCCCGGACCAAGTCGTCGAAGGCCTGGCGGATCTCCCCACGGAACTTCACCCGCCGCTTAATCGGAGCGTTCAGGTAGTCCTCACCGCAGAGTGCGGCGATGTCCACGTCGTCGATCCAGCTGTGGCTGGGCTTGCCGTCGATAAACGGCCAGATGCTTTTGGCGTAGTCTGAGCGCAGCTTGAAATACGTGTCGCCGTCGAGGCTGACCAAGGTCCGGCTCTCGAACATGTCACGGACCCATTTTCCGTAGCGGATGGTCAGACTGCTATCGAGATCGACTCCCGACCATGAAATCTCGCTTATCAGAGTGTCCGAGAAACCTGCGCCAGGAAGCCGACCTTTGGCGATCCCGGCCTCATATTGCTCATAGGCTCCGGCGTAAATCCGGAACGAGACCGACCGCATCTCCTCAAGCGATCGGAGTATCGTAGCCAAGTTATTGACGTGCGCCGTCCGACCCGTGGCCTGCAGCAGAGCGCGCCAGGTCGTGCTCGTTTGGTAAATGACAATGCTCTTGGGTACGCGGAGGTCTGCGCCCTCCCGCCACTCCGGGTTGGTCAGCTCAAACCGGGCAGCCCTGACCCGGAAGAGGGCATACAACGCGTCCCTGTGCTGCGACCCCAGTTCCCGACCATGGACCTCGACTACACTGTGCGGCTTCACGGCGTAGATCCGGGTAGTTGTCGCGTCGCTTAGTCCCTTCTTCCGCGGAGCGAAGGCAGAGGTTCTAGTGAGCTTGGCAGGCAGGACTGCCGGGTTCTGGCGCCCGCGGCGGTTAGCCTGCGTCTTCTCAAACCGAGCTAGACGGGCGATTTCCTTCTCTGCGGTGGTCTGAGCTTTCCTTGGCATGGTCACCCCATACCGCACCCTTCGTTCCCTCTCCAACGATCAGGAATCAAGGGAGCACGAAACTTTCCTAATCGCCTGGGAGAGTGGGATCGGGGCAGTCTTCGGACAGGAATCGAGGGAGCACGAAAGCTTCCGAATCGCACTGGATGGCCGCTGAACGGTCAGGAGATCCACAGAACTGTGGATGACTCCTTTCTAGCCCGTAGAAGAGGGAGCACGAACCGTAGGCCAGGGAGCACGAACAGGAAGAGAAGGAGCATGAGCGGGAAAGGTGGGAGCACGACTCGCGCGGAAGGTCCTGATCCGGCTTGGAAATCCGCCTACAGACGAATCACTGACTCTAAAACAGACTCTAACTGACGTCCGGGTGTGGACAAATCGGCCGCCGTCACTCCTTTCGGCTAAGGCGGCAAAGGGCTAGGAGGATGAGCGGGAGGCAAGGGAGCACTGAATGCTCAGGAAGGAATCGAGGGAGCACGAGCTACCCCAACCTTTCCTTACGCCGGGCGATCTGGATCATCTGCGCCTCCAGGGAGGCCTTTTTACGCTCGAAGTGGGCCTCGAGGTAGGGAGTGCTATCCGCGTTGAGGAACCCCTCCTCGCCACAGTGCTGACACCGCCCTCGAGTGGCGCCGCCCCGGATTGTAAAGCGCTTAATGTAGTCGAACACGTCAGCTCTTGCTGCGTCGCGCGTGCGGTGAACCTTCCGAGCGGTGCGTTCGGTGTTCAGCGACGAGAAGAGCTCTCCATCGCAGCGTTATCCCAGACGTTGCCGGACCGGCTCGTGGAGCAGGTAATGCCTTGGTCAGCCATTAGTCGCTGGAACTGCTCACTGCTGTACTGGCTGCCCCGGTCGGAGTGGTGCAGCAAGGACCTCGGCCTGCCGCGCGGACAGATCGCCATAACCAGGGCGTCGGTAACGAGCCGTGCGGTCATCGTGGCGCTCATCGACAAGCCAACAACACGGCGGGGAAAACGTCGATCATGGCGGCAACGTAAAGCCAGCCTTCATCCGTCCGGATGTAGGTGAAGCCTGCGGTCCATTTCTGGTTTGGCTGCTCCGCTTCGAACCGGCGGTCGAGAATGTTGGCCGACGTGGAAGCAACCCGCTGACCCTTATCGAGCGGCAAGCCGCAGCGCCGTGGCCTGGCACACAGACCCTGCTGCCGCATCGGCCGTTCAATTCCATGCAGGCCACAGCGGATGCCCTGGGCCAGCAAGTCGTGCCACACCCGCCGGGCGCCATAGGGCCGGTCACCGGCCAGAAAGCTGGCGTGGATCCTGGGCGTGATCTGTTCGTTCTCGACAGCACGCTGGCTAGGACGCCGGGTCAGCCAGGGCATGGAAGCTGGAACGAGAAACGCCAGCGCCGAGCAGAGCCAGGACAGCGGCAAGCCGACCGGTGCTTCGCGATGACGGCGAACTTCATGTGTTCGGCCAGTCACTCGGGCAATGGCAATGGCGTTGATGACCTCACCCCTGGCGAAGTACGCTGCGGCCATTTTTAGGATGTCACGCTCCGCCTTGAGCTTGGCGACCTCCCGCCGGAGCCGCTTGATCTCCTGCTGCTCTGGCCTCATCTGGCTGCAACCAGAGAAGGCTTGGTGCGGATCGTCCGCTTCTCCCGCAGCCAGCGCCGCAAGACGCTCTCGGCAAGCTCCAGGTCCCGGCAAGCCTGGGTCACCGACACCCATGCTCCCGGACCAACTCCACTGCCCCGACCTTACACTCACGGCCGGCTAACCTTCGTCCCATCCTCGGACCTCTAATCAGGTGAAAACCTTAACCAGGTGTCCACCAGACCAGCAGCAGCTCATGGCTTCTATGGGAGACGGATCTCAATGGTGGACTGCGATCTCCTCTACCGTGAGCTGGGCACGCTCGAACACCACAGATCCAAGGACAAGGTGGAACGTCTCACCATCTCTTTGACAGACTTGGTTGAAACAGCCTGTAATCTTTTCTACGGTATCACGCGCCGTGACGAAGGCCTATCGAACGCCGGCATCGCCTTCCAGGCCGAAGACGGCACCATCGCGCGCCCCAATCTGACACGACCTGAACCCCAGCGCCCGGTCGGCCACTACTACGGCCCCGAGTTCGCGAAGACGCGGGAGGCGAAGCCCAGAATCCCGGAAAGCCGGTCTACGTATTTCGTGGTGGTAGCCGATTGTTAGTGACATGGGCGGACGCCCGGCGCGACCTGGGAATTAGCGATGGCTTTTAGGCCGAGAAATTGCTGTTAGTTCGCTGGGACAGAGCAAGGACAAGGACCAGGGCTGGGAAGTGATTGGTGGGCAGTGACCGTGGCCGGCCTCACCAAGTGGCCGAGGAAGCCGCCCGCGCCCTGTTGAGGGGCCCAGAGGAGGAAGTGGCGGCTGTGCACAAGGTGGCGGACGGCCGATCGGAGTAGTCCAGGAAGCGGCGCAGGAAAGAGAATCTCCCCTCCCCCCCATCTGCTCCGTCAGCGGAAGACGCTGAGTTGACGCCGGCGACTTGCTCCGCCCCGGCTGACCACCAGCTTGGAGTCGGATGACACAGGAACGGTGGCGCTGGATACGAATGAGCCACCGGAGGCATCGCACTTGCTGTACGCATGGTGGCTAGCAGAGTCGGCCGGGCCGTGGGCGAGGGAACGGCGACATCGACGGTGGCCGCCGGCCAAACGATGCAGACAAGGGAAGATGGGTCGGCCTGGCTCTGGCTGATGACGAATAACGAGTCCGCCTTCCTGGGCGCGTACCGCCCGGGAAGGCCCAGCCTGCAGATGCCCGAAGTGGGCGCAGCGGATGCACGGTCACGCTGCTGCTGGAGTGGACTGCGGTTGTCGGTCCGTGTCTGCGGGACCTCTCGATGCGGCCATCATCCTCGCCGCATCTTGCGACTAGCTAATCCGGAATCTTGGATGCGCCCGAGTTGGGTTTATCAGAGGCGGAGGGAAAGCTCCGGCCGCCGCTGTTCTGCTCTGGGGCGGCTGGGATCGAGCGAAGTTTCGGGTGGGTACGACGGATGGTGTGGCAGAAGCCGCGGCAGTCGACCCTCGCTTCCCACCTCCAACTAATTCATCATTACTGGTCGACCTGCACGTCGATGATGCGGCCACTGCTTCCCCCAAGCTCGCGGTCGATGTCTAGGAGCTCACGACGCATCTTCTCCATTTCGGCGACGATGCGCAGCCGCCGCTGGACGAGCTCGGTCTCCCGACCAACGCGGGCCCGCCGCAGCCGCCGTTTGAAATCGATGATGGAATCCCGCTTCGCACCGGGACCAACCAAGCCCTCCTTGCGGGCGGCATCAAGTTCAGCATCAGTCAAAGTCGTTAGCTGATAGGCCACAGAGTAGTTTTGAGGCAGCTCAGCCGGATTGAGCTTGCCATCGTTCAGCGCGCGGGAAACGCATTCAAGTTGCGAGGCGATCTGCACACTGAAGGGTAGCTTGCCCAGAAACACGCGCCACTCAGCGTTCATTTGTGCGCGCCGTCCCGCAGGGGTCAGGTGAGCGTTGCTTCCCCGGATGCGGTCCTCAATCAATCCGCGGGCCTTGATGATGCGGTGACCGATGGTCAGAAAGGCCTCCTGGGCCCGTGACCAAAGGGTTCCGATTTCGACAGCAAGATGGTCCGGGTTTGCTGTCTCAAATCCCGCGAGCACCAATGCATCGCCTCGGTGATCCGGGTTGCCGGCAGGCTCGTGGTCGACCGCCCGCTCGATGGTCTTGCGGATGCGGGCCGGATCCAGGCCGCGGCGGTCAGAGGTGGTGGCTGTTGTGGTGGTGCGGCGGACGGCCATATCTTTAACCCTCTTCCAGGCCAACGCGGCGGCGAACAGCGGCCCAGACGGCCTCGACGTCCTCACCACCGGTGCACTTACGCATCTCAGTAGCCCCCAACCCTACTTCGTCGGCGGCCAGAAAATCGTAGTACTCGCCTATCTCCACGGCGCAGAGTTCGGCGTGCCGAACCAGCCGCTTCTTCGCCAATCCGATGACACGGGTCGCCTTGGGCTTCACCAAGTTCAGTACTGCCAGCGTAGGCCGCTTCCACGCCGCAAGGGCATGAAGCAGAGTTTCCGCGCTTTCGGTGTCCGAGATGCCAACCTTCGTTGGCACAAGCACCAGGTCGACGCCGTAGGAGAGTGTCTTCAGAACCTCGGAACTTTGGTCGATGGCGGGCGGGGTGTCGAAGAAAACGATGTCGTGGTCCTCGAGGCCGAGAACCTCGGCAGCATCCCGGGCGTCATGGGGGTCGGCCTCATAGCCGACAATTTCGGGGGCGTCGGGGCAATACTGCGCCCGGCGCTGGAGCCACTTGGTGACCGTCCGCTGAGTGTCGAAGTCAACCATGCCGACGCTGAAGCCAGCGGCGGCGGCAGCGCCCGCCAGGTTTTTTACTAAGAAGCTCTTTCCGGGGCCGCCCTTGGCCCCAGTACTTAGAATGCGGATCGTCCGCTTCAGTTTTCTGCTAGTGGCCTCGGCCATATTCGGCTCCGTCAGATTCCTCGTGCTGACCCTAGAGCACTTTGTAAGTCGACGGGAGAGGCGGGCACCCTCTTACCGGTAAGAATCTGCCTGCGCCCTCTCATGCCGCCCCTGTCATGTAACCCAGGCGGCCCGCCTCTAGGCACACGCTGCCTGTTCCGACTGCTGTATATCCGGAGGCGAAGGTAGAAAATTACTGCGACCGCCCTTACTCTTCACCAATCCAGGCCCCCGGTGACGACTGGGGCGCACGGGGGCCATTCATCGACAGTACTCGAGATGCCAACGATAAAGAGAAGCCGGCGACGATAGGCGCTCGCCCGCTCGGCATCATGAAAGTCCACGTTGCGCTTGCAGTGCCTGTGACAGTCTTACCGAGCACTCAAGCCATGAAACCCGTTCAGAGCTGTTTTTAACGGCATCCTCGAAGGTGTACTTGACCAAGTCTCATGGGCTCCAACTGCCGGCTGCCGGGCGGCGTCGACAAAGGTGCTTCACACCCCGAAGCTGAGGCAATTCAAGGTTATCTCCTGGAGGGGCGCTGGTGCTGCCGAGGCCTGCCGATCAGCCTGACGCTGACCCCAGGCGGGGAGCATGACAGCATGACCTTTGGCGAACTGGGCGGAGGAATGGGACAATGATCCCGGCATTCGGCTAGCAGGCCGCGGCTACGACAGCTTGACGCCATGCGCCAGAATGTGCGTGACCGTGCACGGTCCGCTAAGCAAGGCGAAGCGCTTGGCAGGGAACCAGCCTAGGCCTGCCGCAGGCGCATGTCGCCGAGCTGGACCCGCTGCTGGGCGACCTTATGGACTGCGAGTTGAGCGCGCATGTTGAACCGGCGGGACACATTGACTAGGACCGTAGACAGACCGGGCTGCTGTCCAAAACATCGTTTGCTGAATCTGGAAGCCACGTGCCTGCGAACCGGACAGCGGCATGGGTGATACCTTGACCCGCTCATGAGGAGCGGCACTAGCTCGAAGGGGCTCCGCTGTTCCAGGCTTCAGTCGTGAAGCGGGCCTCGGATAGCCCCGCGTGTAAATGATTTCCCTTTATGCGGCTGTTTGGTAATCGATAATCGACGTGACGCACTGTATTCCGACCATGGCCTTCGGCTTTACCACACCCCGCGTTTTCCAAGAGCGCCTAGTCCCACCGAATGGCGAACTGGTCGGATACGCTGCCCTAGCCCACGCTTATGGTCTGGATGCCCCAGTCAGGTCGGCAGCCTGCATTCTGCCGGGCTTTTTGAGGGCGGCAGAGCACAGGCGACTGGACTTTCGTTGAGAAGCGCTACCAGCCGGAAGCCAGCCTAGCCGGTCATCTGACCTTCGCCCTGCGCCATGAGCCCCTGGATCTCCTGCTGCTGAAACGGCTGTTCGACGCCACCCATGTAGCGGAGATGGCGGAGTTCGTAGCCAGTCAACCCACTGGCGCCTGGGTCCGGCGCAGCTGGTTCCTGTTCGAGTGGCTGACCGGTCAGCGGCTACCACTGCCAGACGCCAAGACGGGTAACTACGTCGAGCTCTGGATCCTGCCTTCTATGTCACGGCCACTGCGGTGAATTCGCCTCGGCACAGGGTCCGGGACAACCTGCCAGGTACCTCGGCGTTCTGCCCTGTTCTGCGCAAAACACCGACCTTGGTAGCGTGGATCGAACGCGAGCTCATGCAGGCCGCACAGGAGACCACCAGCCGGGCCGACAAGCGGCTGTTGTCCCGCGCTGCCAGCTTTCTGCTCCTAGCGGACAGCCAGGCGAGCTTCCTGATTGAGGGGGAACGGCCGCCGCGCAACCGGATCGAGCGTTGGGGTCGGGCGGTGCTGCGGGCTGGACAACGGCCACTCTCGGTGGACGGGTTGGAGCGCTTACAATCTGTGCTGATCGAGGACAGCCGGCATGTCCGTCCAGGCCTACGACGTGAAGGTGTGTTCCTGGGTGACCGAACGCAGGATGGCCTACCGGTACCGGAGTTCATCAGAGCCCGGTCAGAGGGTTTGCCGGCCCTGCTGGAGGGCCTGCTGGCAACGAATGCGCGTATGGGCACAGGAGAGATCGATCCTGTCCTGCAGGCCGCGGCGATCGCGTTCGGTTTCGTGACGGTGCACCTCTTTGAGGACGGCAATGGGCGGCTGCACCGCTTCCTGGTGCATCATGTTCTGGCGGAGCGGCGCTTCTCGCCGCCTGGCCTAGTGGCAGAAGCAGATCATATGCTTGGTCGAGGCCCGACAGCACGGCCAGCCGGCGGCGGGGTGCGGCTGCGCCCGCTCCACAATGCACCTCGCTATCGGCCGCCTGGAGGCCGCCGGCATCATGGGCCACGTTCGGCGTGGCTTGGTCGCCGCCGTGCGCGGCGTGGCCCGCTGGTGTCAATGGACCTCGGCCTACCTGTTTGCCACGCCGAGCCTTTGGGCGAGCGATACCGATAGGCGGTCAGCCGAAAGTCTCTGATGATAAGAACAAGGCTGTGGACAGGGGGAAGGAAGGCGCGGTGGGTCCCCGACGCCATCGGAGCATGCCGCCCTCGCTGCCAGGATGGGGACTGACCACGGGTTCATCGCCATCAGATACTGCTTTGCCGTATATAACCTTGCGAAATATACTGCTTAGCAGTATAATAAGATCATGGATATCGAGTTCGACCCTGCCAAGGACGCGGCCAACCGTGACAAGCACGGCGTTTCCTTGGTTCTCGGCGCGGTGGTGCTGGCGAACCAAATCGGAACTGCTCGATGACCGCCGCGACTATGGCGAAGTGCGGATGACGGCTTATGAGATGGTACAAGACCGTCTCTACGCCTGCACCTACACCATTCGTGAAAGCTGCATCCGTCTCATCTCGGTCCGCAAGGCCAATGCAAGGGAGCAAAAGCGATGGCTACTGTGAAGGTGACACCCGAGATGATCGCGCAGGCTCTGGCTGACACGGATTGGGCCGCGCAAGACTCGCTATCAGATGAGGAGATCGCACGGCGTGTCGTAGCCGATCCCGACGCTGCACCTATCCTAAGTGATGCAGAAACGGCCGCAGCCCTGGTGCGCACTGTGCGTCATCGCCTCGGCCTGTCACAGGCGGCCTTTGCGGCCCGCTTCCATATCCCCGCAGGAACGCTGCGGGACTGGGAGCAGAGCCGGAAGAAGCCCGACACAACCGCCATGGCATTCCTGCGCGTGATTGCACGGGAGCCAGATATGGTTGCGCGAGCTTTGGATCCTGTCACCCGCTGATCAACACCTAGCCCCATTCTGCGTACTAGCACCGGGGCGACCGTATAGGTGGTCTCAACGGCTTCGATGGTGAGGCGGCCAAACACCTCGCGCGCATGGGCGTCATTTAACGACAGCAGGAAGCGGTCCGACGCGATGGATGGAGGGCGCCAGGATAACCACCCATGACCGAGCATAACCAACGCCAAACAAGGATCAGTCGCCTGCGAGACGTGGCGGAGGCGGCGGGCGTAACGCCGATGACCGTCTCCAACGTACTGAACGGCCGCCCCGGCGCCAGCGCCGAAACGCGCGCGAAAGTGCTGCGGGAGGTGGAGCGCCTCAATTACCGGCCCGACGCCAACGCCCGTCGCCTGAGGCTGGAACGCACGGGCTCTATCGGCGTGCTGGTGCTGGACAGCGCGCCGGACTACCTGCGGGACCCGTTCATCACCAACGTCATCGCCGGCCTCGGCAACGTGGCGGCGGAGAAGGCATTCTCGCTGGTGTTGCAAGGCGTCCGGCCCCATGCGGCGACGGTGCCGCCGTTGCTGGCGCAGTCCGAGACGGATGCACTCTGCTTGCTGCTCTCCGGCACGCCCGCCGCCCGCATGCGCTTGCTGGAACAGGTGGCACGGCTGCGCCAGCCTGTGGTGCTGGTGCAGGAGCGCGATACTGGCGGGCTGCAGGATGCCTGCCTGCTGCGCCAGGATGATAGGGAAGGCGGCCGGCTGCTGGGCATACATCTGCGCCGCCGTCTCCAACCTGGCACCCGCGTACTCTTCCTGACCCCCTCAATCGCCTGGACCGCGCAGTCAGAGCGGGGGGAGGGGCTTCGGCTGGGCCTGGGCCGTGGCATCCGGCTGCGGCGCGTCCTCTGCGGCGACGAG
This sequence comes from Teichococcus aerophilus, assembly GCF_014490485.1. GTDB lineage: Bacteria > Pseudomonadota > Alphaproteobacteria > Acetobacterales > Acetobacteraceae > Pseudoroseomonas > Pseudoroseomonas aerophila. Next base: position 21,196 of record NZ_JACTVA010000059.1, read on the forward strand.
AGCTTCGGCGCCACCCAGGAGGCTCTCTCTCGCGCGCTGGAACAGAACGGTGTCCCGAATGCCATCGTCGGCGGTAACGACCAGATGGCCCTGGCGGCGATGGCGCTGCTGCAGGCCAGGGGCCTGGCAGTGCCCGATGCGGTGCCAGTGGCCGGCTTCAACGCGTTCGAGATGTTCCGCTTCGTCCAGCCCACCCTGACCACCATCGCGAGCCCGGCCTACGAGATGGGTGTGCGCGCGGGTGAGGAATTGCTGCTGCGACTGCAGGATGGCGCCTTCCGGCAGACTGAGATCGTGCTGCCTGTGCAGTTGCGGGAGGGAGGATCCTGTTGACAGCGGGCTTCGTGCTGCGCTCAAACTATAACGTTAAATAAGAACACGCGGACGAGGAGGCAGTTTTGGCGGTATCCGACGGAATCCTGGAAGCCATGCAGGATCGGCTGTTCTCGGCCATGCTCTCTGACGTGCTGGACGGCCTCGGCTACACCCGCCAGGCCCTGCCCGCCCGTATCCGCCCACTGGACGACAGCGTGCGCATGGCCGGTCGCGCCCGCACCGCGCTGTACCTGGAAGTTTTCGAGGCGAAGGAGGGTGAGAATCCCTACGACCTCGAGATCGACCTGGTCGATTCCCTGGCGCCGGGGGAGATCCCGGTCTTCGCCTGCGGCCATAGCGGCCGCATCGCGCCCTGGGGCGAATTGCTCAGTACCGCCGCGCAGGTTCGCGGCAGCGCCGGGGCGCTGATGGATGGCATGGTGCGCGACATCAGCGCCATCCGCGAGATGCGCTACCCGGTATTCCACGGTGGCATCGGGCCGTTGGACAGCAAGGGGCGTGGCAAGATCGTCGCGCTGGATGTGCCGTTGGAATGCGGCGGCGTCCGCGTTTGTCCCGGGGACTTCGTCTTCGGCGACGCCGACGGCGTGGTCGTGGTGCCCCGCGCCGCCGAAGCCGCGGTAGCCGAGCGCGCCGAGGCCAAGCTGCGTGGCGAGAAGGAGACGCTGGCCGAGCTGCGCGCCGGCGTGCCGCTGCGCACCGTGTTCGAGAAATACGGGATCCTCTGAGCATGATCGTTGATTGTCACGTCAACATCTATGAGGACCGGCACCTGACGCCTGTGCATGGCCAGCAGGTGGCTTCCCGCGCCGGCGGCGTCGACCCGAAGGCGGACGCGGATACGCTGCATGCTGCCATGGCGGGCGTCGACAAGGCCATCATCTTTACCCTGCGCTATGGCGACAGCGCGGGCGTGGATGGGGACGACGCAGTGACCGCCGCCGCCGTCGCGAAGTATCCTGACAAGTTCGTCGGCTTCGCTGCCGTCGACCCGCGCCGCCCCGACGCCATGGAGCTGCTGCGCCACGCGGTGGAGGATCTCGGCCTGCGCGGCGTGAAGTTCGGCCCGATCTACAATGGCGTGCACCTGGCCGATCCGCGCATGGTGCCGATCTACGAATACTGCGTGAAGCACGACCTGCCGCTGACCATGCACATGGGTACCACCTTCGCCCGCAATGCGCCGCTCGAGATGGGACGGCCCATCCATGTGGACGAAGTCGCGCGCCGCTATCCCGACCTGAAGATGGTGATGGCGCATATGGGCCACCCGTGGGGGGAGGAGTGCATCGTCGTCGCCCGCAAGCACCCCAACGTGTTCTGCGAGGTCTCGGCGCTCTTCTACCGCCCGTGGCAGTTCTACAACACGCTGGTGGCGGCTCAGGAGTACAACATCACCGACCGTGACAAGATTTTCTGGGGTACCGACTTCCCTTATGCCGGGGTGGAGGAATCGCTGGCCGGCCTGCGCGGCATCAACCACCTGGTGGAAGGCACCGCCTTGCCGCGCGTCACGCAGGCGACGATCGACGGCATCATCCACGCCAACCCCTTTGCCCACTGGTGGCATGGGGACGCACCGGCATGAGTACGCCGCCCCGCCGCATGCGCAGCCAGGACTGGTTCGGCCGGCATGATAGCCACGGCTTCGTCCATCGCGGCTGGATGAAGAACCAGGGCCACCCGGCGCATATGTTCGATGGCCGCCCCGTCATTGGCATCTGCAACACCTGGTCGGACCTGACGCCCTGCAACGGCCATCTGCGCCAGTTGGCCGAGTTCGTGAAGCGCGGCGTCTATGAGGCTGGCGGCTTTCCGCTGGAGTTCCCGGTATTCTCGCCGGGGGAGAGCGTGATGCGGCCCACCGCCATGCTGTTCCGCAACCTGGCCAGCATGGATGTGGAATGCGCCCTGCGCGGCAACCCGCTGGATGCCGTCGTGCTGATGGCGGGCTGCGACAAGACGACGCCGGCACTGCTGATGGGCGCCGCCAGCGTCGACCTGCCCGCCATCGTGCTCTCCGGTGGCCCGATGCTGAACGCGTGGAAGGGGCGGGACCGGATGGGCTCCGGCACGCATGTCTTCAAGGCGGTAGAGGCGGTGAAGGCCGGCGCCATGACCCACGCGCAGTTCGAGGCGGCGGAGGCCGAGCTGAACCGCAGCGCCGGCTCGTGCATGACCATGGGCACCGCCTCCACCATGGCCAGCCTGGTCGAAGGCATGGGCCTGGCCTTGCCAGGTAACGCTGCGCTGCCCGCCGTCGATGCCCGCCGCCAGGCGCTGGCGCACATGACCGGCATGCGCGCCGTGGCCCTGGCGCGGGAGGACATCCGGCTTTCCACCCTGCTGACGCGCCAGCATTTTGAGAACGCGATCCTGCTGAACGGCGCGCTCGGTGGCTCCACCAACGCCGTGGTGCACCTGCTGGCCCTGGCGGGGCGTGCCGGCATCGAGCTGACGCTGGAGGACTGGGACCGGCTGGGCCGCGACATGCCCTGCCTGGTCGACCTCATGCCGTCAGGCCGCTTCCTGATGGAGGATTTCTGCTATGCCGGCGGCATCCCCACGGTGCTGCGCGTGTTGGGGGACCGACTGCACCGGGAAGCCCCCACCGTCGGGGGCTCCACCCTGGGCGAGATCGCGGACGCGGCCGGCCCGCCGGATGGGGAGGTGATCCGCAGCCTGGATGCCCCGTTCAAGCCGCTGGGCGGCATCACCGTCCTGCGCGGCAACCTGGCGCCGCTCGGCGCCGTGCTGAAGCCCTCCGCCGCCTCGCCGCACCTCATGCGCCATACCGGCCCCGCCATCGTCTTCGACAGCATCGAGGACTTCCAGGCCAGGATCGACGACCCCGCCCTGCCGGCGACGCCGGACAGCGTGCTGGTGCTGCGCAATTGCGGCCCGCGCGGCTACCCGGGCATGGCGGAGGTTGGCAACATGCGCCTGCCCGCCGCCATCCTTCGCCAGGGCATTACCGACATGGTCCGCATCTCCGATGCGCGGATGAGCGGCACCGCCTACGGCACCGTGGTGCTGCACGTGGCACCGGAGGCGGTCGGCGGCGGCCCGCTAGCGCTGGTGCGGGACGGAGATCTGGTGGCGCTGGACGTCGCCGCCCGCTCGCTGGACCTGCTGGTGGATGAGGACGAGCTGGCACGCCGCCGCGCCGCGCTGGTGCCCTTCGTCTCTCCCTACAAGCGGGGGTATGAGCGCCTGTATGTCGAGCACGTGATGGGTGCCGACCAGGGCGTGGATTTCGATTTTCTGGTCGGCGGCAGCGGCGCCCCGCCGTTGCGCGATTCCCATTAGGAGCCGAGGGTCATGCAGCGTCGCAGCTTCATCGCCGGGGCCACGCTGGCCACGGCCGCCTTGTCCGCCCCCCGCCTGGCAGGGGCCCAGGGCCAGTCCGTCCTGCGCTTCATCCCGCAGGCGGACCTCGCCTTGCTGGACCCGGTGCAGACCACCGGCCTCGTCACCCGTAACCACGCGCTAATGGTGTTCGACACGCTGTACGGCGTGGACGAGCACGCCGCCGCCCACCCGCAGATGGTGGAAGGCCACAGCGTGGAGCCGGACGGGCGGCGCTGGATGCTCCGCCTGCGTGAAGGCCTCCGCTTCCATGACGGCACACCGGTGCTAGCGCGGGACTGCGTGGGCAGCATCCGCCGCTGGGGCTCGCGCGATGCGTTCGGCATGGCGCTGCTGGCGGCGACGGACGAACTGTCCGCCCCGGACGACCGCACCATCCTGTTTCGCCTCAGCCGCCCCTTCCCGCTGCTGCCGGATGCGCTCGGCAAGGCGGGTTCCAACATCTGCCCGATGATGCCGGAGCGGCTGGCGGCCACGCCCGCCACACAGGCCGTGGCGGAGATGGTTGGCAGCGGCCCCTACCGCTTCGTGGCGGATGAGCGCGTGGCCGGCGCGCGCGCGGTATACCGCCGCTTCGATGGGTACGTGCCCCGCGCCGACGGCACGCCTAGCATGATGGCCGGCCCCCGCCAGGCGCATTTCGAGCGGGTGGAATGGCACACCATGCCGGATGCGGCCACCGCCGCTGCCGCGCTGCAATCCGGCCAGATGGACTGGTGGGAACAGCCGGTGACAGACCTGCTGCCGCTGCTGCGGCGTCGGCGCGAGTTGAAGGTGGAGGTGCTGGACACCGCTGGCGCCTTCACCATGATCCGCCCCAACCACTTGCAGCCGCCCTTTGACAATCCCGCCATCCGCCATGCCCTGATGGGCGCCATCCAGCAGGCGGACTACATGCAGGTCATCGCCGGTGACGACCGCGCGCTCTGGAAGGACAAGTCGGGCTTCTTCCTGCCCGACGCGCCGATGGCCAGCGAGGCCGGGCTGGAGGCGCTGACCGGTCCGCGCAACCTGGCAGCCACCCGCGCCGCGCTGCGCGCCGCCGGCTACAAGGACGAACGCGTCGTGCTGCTGGCGCCGGCCGACTTCCCAGTGCTGAATGCGATGAGCGAGGTGGCGGCCGACATGTTGCGCAAGGTCGGCATCAACCTCGACTACCAGTCCCTGGACTGGGGCACCGTGCTGCAGCGCCTTGCGTCGCAGGAGCCGCTGGACAAGGGCGGGTGGAGCCTGTTCTGCAATTTCAGCCTCGGCGTCGGCACGATGAATCCGGCGGCGCACAACTACATGCGCGGCAACGGCCGCCGCGCCACCTTCGGCTGGTACGACAGCCCGCGCATGGAGGCGCTGCGCGACACCTGGTTCGCCGCCGCGGATGCTGAGAGCCAGAAGCGCATCTGCGCCGAGATGCAGACCCTGGCCTTCCAGGAAGTGCCCTTCTACCCGACTGGCGTGTTCTACCAGCCCACGGCCTATCGTGCCGAGCTGAAAGGCATGCTGAAAGGCGCGCCCCTTTTTACCAACTTGCGGCGAGAGTGACGAGCCACGCCGCGCTATGTCACGGATTGCCTTACCGGGGACCGGACGCGCCGACGGCACCGCGTCCAGGGCAGGGGATGAAGCCGCTTGAGGTGCAAAGCGACCCACTGGCCATGCCCAACCCTTCGCCGATAACAGGCTTTTTCGGACGGTATTAGGAGCGTCCAGGTCTGGACAATGCAGGCAGGATTGGCGCTAAGCGGAAGCGTGGCTAAATCGTTATGACAAAGAGGGCTGGACAGTCGCGATGGCGTTGTTGGTTGGTACCTCGGGGAATGATGTTCTGGCCGGCATAGCCGAGGCAGACGAGATCCGCAGCTTGGGCGGCGACGACCGCCTGGAAGGCGGGTGCGGAAATGACCAACTTTTCGGCGGGTCGGGCAACGACCAACTCGATTGCGCCGACGCTGGCGCAGCATGCCGCACACCGCAGCATCCTTGTCGGGAAGACGAGAGTCTACTGCGGTCCGCCGTTCAGCTGCCCGGTGATAGAAGCGCCTGGACAGGAGCAGCGACAGGGCAGCTGCGAGAAGGGAAAGTCTCAATATCACGAAATAGCGATATATCCTGGCTGTCCCGTCTAATGGGCAGTCGCGTCCCGCCGCCTCGTCCCGCCGCCTCGTCCCGCCGTCGCGGACGATACCGATTGCCCGGTTAGAGGGGGGAGAGGTCCATTCCCTCATCGGCAGCAGCATCCAGCCTCGTTACGAGGCGAGGCAGGAGCTCCTGGCCCTTTGGGACAGTCTGTCGTCGCAGGGTCGTAAGGCAGTCCTGACGGCGGCACGGCTAACCGCGAAGGAAGAGGATATCCTGCCGGAAGGTCAGTGCGTGATCGCCCGAGAAGACGAGGTATCGTGAGCCAGGCCGTGAAGGCGCGGAGCCTTGCGATGGCATCGCTCAATCATTTCCGTGCGGCGCAGATCGTGCTCGAGCTCCACGGCGACCGCGCGGAAGAGGAAATCCTTTCGCATGTCGTCCGGATGGAAGTGTGCGACGACGCAGCCGGGGTGCAGCTCTGGCTGTGCGTCCTTGCGGCGCTGCACGAGCTACGGCGCACACCGCAGCCTGCTGATCTGCTGCATTAAGAGATCCCTCCTGTTCGGCATTCGCCGGACAGGAGGGACCCTAGGCAGCGTGCCTTAGCAGCGGCTCGCCTGCAAAAGTTCCTGGTAAATCCTGTCAAATTCAGCGGCCAGCAAGGCGCGATAGCGCATGTCGCTGATCGCCTCGTCCTGCGACTGCGCAGTCTCGAGCGTACGGACGAACGATGCGCGCAGTTGGTCTAACGCCGCCAGATCGACCGGATCTGGGCCGAGGTGTTCCCGAATTGCCTGGGTAAGTGCGGTGCGCATGGCAAAGGCCCGTTCATCCAACAATCTGACTGTCTCGCTCGAGGGAAACGTACCCTACTCAGAAAAACAGGAGGCACAACAACCTGTTAACGCGCAGAAGTTTGCGCTGAACTTAATTACATAATCTTAATCTGAGCTAATTGTTGTTAACGGCGCATGATTTTTCAGTGTGTTACGCGGCGGAGTGCATTTCCACACATTAAGAAAATCTCACTGCAGTAGAATTGTGCCGTAAAATTGGGATTGCTCATCGGTACCAATCTGTAAGTATGTCCTTACTCACGAAGTCGTGAGCATCGTAACACCCCAGCCAGAGACAAGAAGTCCATGAACGTCACCTTGCCCGACGCGCGTAAGCTTCACGACGAAATTGAAGGTGCCGTCGTTATCCTGGAGCATCTGGCGGTCCAGGCTGCCTATGCACAGGAGCCCTGCGCCCAGATCCTGCTGCGGACCGCTGAGCTACTCCGCATCACCGTGCTGGCGAAGGGCTAGAGGCTGTTATGGACCTGCGGCGAGTTGAGCGGCCTGTTTGAGCATGATGCAGGCGAAGGCGATGAGGTGGAGATCAGTAAGAGTGCTGGCGTAGCGCTCGTAGTCCTTGACCAGCCGCCGGAAGCGGGTTGCCCAGGCGAATGAGCGCTCAACCACCCAGCGCCGCGGCAGCAGCACGAAGCCACGCCTGGCTTCTGGCAATCTGACCACCTCCAGTTCGACGCCATGCGCCTTCACGGCATCGGCTGCTTTGCTTCCCGTATAGCCCTGGTCAACATAGACCAGATCGACGCTCTGGCCTGTGGAGGCTTGCACTGCCTGGGCAAGCCGCCCAACCTCGGCCCGGTCGTCGGCACTGGCGGGCGTGACGTGCAACGCCAGCAGATGCCCCAGCGTGTCGACTGCCAGGTGCAGCTTGGAGCCCTTCTTGCGCTCGGCACCGTCGTACCCGGCGCGGGTTCCGCTTTCGGGAGAGGAGCGCAGCGTCCGGCTGTCCAGGATCGCCGCTCTGGGCTGCGCCTTTCTCCCCGCGGCGAGAC
>NZ_JACTVA010000006.1 GCF_014490485.1 Teichococcus aerophilus
CGCGCAACGCGCTGGCGCTGGGCGTGCCGGGGCTGCGCGTGGTGCAGGCGCGCGCGCCGGATGGGCTGGCGGCGCTGCCGGCGCCGGATGCCGTGTTCATCGGCGGCGGCTGCGATGCCGCGGTGCTGGACGCCGCCTGGGACGCGCTGAAGCCCGGCGGCCGCCTGGTGGCCAATGCCGTGACGGTGGAGACCGAGGCGCTGCTGCTGGCCAGCCATGCCCGCCTCGGCGCCCGTCTGGCCCGGCTGGGGGTGGAACGGCTGGATGCGGTCGGCACCCGGCACGCTTTCCGGCCGTCGATGACGGTGACGCAACTGGTGGCGTGCAAGCCGTGAGCGGGGCGGGAAGAAGGCCGGGGGAAGGAATTCCCCCGGGCCCCCATCTTCCGTCTGCGAGTTTGGCGGTTGGGGGCCCTGCGCTGGCAGCGTGGTGGCCATTCGGCGTTTTACGCCAGCCTGGCCAGGTACGGTCGCATGTCGCCGGCTTTGCGCCAGCGTGGCGCACCGGAGACATGCCCGCAGCCAACAGGACTCTTGGACAATATCCAGATGCGGTCGCGTCTGGCCGACTTCACGCCAGCCAAGCCCATTGGAGCCGCACTCTCCGCCAGCGGACTTCTCGGACAGCTTCTCGCATCAGAACAGCCAGCGCGAAGCTCTCAGCCGCAAGGGAACTCTTATCGCCGGCCTGTGGCCCGGCGTCCGACAGGACGTCATCACCCTCCAAACTCGAAAAAAAGAAAGAAGGGGCCCGGGGAATTCCTTCCCCGGCCTTCCCCTTCCACACCCCTTGCCGCGCATGATCGTCGCCGGAATGGGCTGCCGCCCCGGGGTGGCGCCGGAGGCCGTGCTGGCCTTGCTGAAGCGGGCCGGGCAGGGGCTGCCGGCCTTCACGCACCTGGCCGCACCGGCCTTTCGGGTGGGGGAGACCTCGCTGGCCGAGGCGGCGGCACGGCTTGGCCTGGAGCTGCTGTGGCTGGAGGCCCCGGCGCTGGAGGCGGTACAGCCGCTCTGCCCCACGCGATCCGCGGCGGCGTTGCGGGCCACCGGATTAGCCTCGGTGGCGGAGGCCTGTGCGCTGGCGGGGGCTGGCATGGGCGCGTCCCTGCTGTTGCCGCGCATCGATGGGGCTGGCGTGACGTGCGCCGTCGCGGCAGGAAGCAGCGCATGACCGTGCACTTCATCGGCGCCGGGCCCGGTGCCGCCGACCTCATCACCCTGCGGGGGCGGGACCTGCTGGCGGCCTGCCCGGTCTGCCTGTTCGCGGGCTCCCTGGTGCCGCGCGCCCTGCTGGCGCATTGCCCGCCTGGCGCCCGCATCCTGGACACCGCGCCGCTGGACCTGGATGCGATCGAGGCCGAGTTCCTGCGCGCCCACCAGGCGGGGCAGGACGTGGCGCGGCTGCATTCCGGCGACCTCTCCGTCTGGTCCGCGATGGGGGAGCAACTGCGGCGGCTGAAGCGCCACGGCATTCCCTACACCGTCACGCCCGGCGTGCCGTCCTTCGCCGCCGCCGCCGCCGCGCTGGGGCAGGAACTGACGGTGCCGCGCGTGGCGCAGTCCCTGGTGCTGACGCGCATCTCCGGCCGCGCCAGCGCCATGCCGGCGGGGGAGGCGCTGGAGGGCTTCGCCGCCACCGGCGCGACGCTGGCCATCCACCTGGCCATCCATGCGCTGGCGGATGTCGTGGCGCGGCTGCTGCCGTTCTATGGCGCGGGCTGCCCCGTCGCCATCGTCGTGCGCGCCAGCTGGCCGGAGGAGCGCATCCTGCGCGGCACCCTGGCCGACATCGCCGTGAAACTGGCTGCCGAGCCAGCGGAGCGCACCGCGCTGATCCTGGTCGGCCCTGGCCTGGATGAGGCAGGCGCGACGGACAGCGCGCTCTACAGCGCCGATTACCGCCGCAGGTTCCGTGGTGCCGGGCCGGGCACTGGTGCGGTCGATGCCGATGTGGCCGGAGCTAATCCTGCCGTGGCCGATTCTGGCGCGGGCAAGTCCGGTACGGGCGCGCCGGACGAAGGCGCCCCTGGCAACGGCGACACCGGAAAGGACGGCCCCGGCGCAGACGGTTCTGGTACAGACGGCTCTGGCATGGCCGGTCGCGGCCCGGGCCGGGAAGGCCCGGCGAGGGCAGGGGGGCCGGCGTGACCGATCAGCCCACCATCCCGGTCGAAGATCGCGATATCCAGGGCGATGCCGCTGCCTTCTACCACGGCGGCGGCCACCTGGCGCGCGCGCTCGGCCACCACGTTTCCCAGCGCCAGCCCGGCGGCGGCGGCATGTGCGAAGGCTTCCGGCGTGGTGTTGGCGGCGGCGATGCGCGCGGCCACGCCGTCATCCCCGCCCAGCTCCCGCGCCAGGGCGGCCAGCGCCGCCATGTCCACCGTGCCGCGCCGGGAATGCAGGTCCAGCCGCCCCTGCGCCAGCTTGGTGAGCTTGGCGATGCCGCCCGCCACGGTGACGCGCGGCACCGGGTGGGCGCGCAGGTATTTCAGCATGCCGCCGACGAAATCGCCCATGTCGATCAGCGCCTGCTCCGGCAGACCGTGCAGCCGGGCGACAGCGCGTTCGGAGGCATCGCCGGTGGCCCCCGCCACATGCGCCAGGCCGGTGCCGCGCGCCACGTCCACGCCGCGATGGATGGAGTGAATCCAGGCCGAGCAGGAATAGGGCACCACGATGCCCGTGGTGCCCAGCACGGACAGCCCGCCCAGGATGCCCAGGCGCGGGTTCATGGTGCGCTTCGCCAGCGCCTCCCCATCATCGATGCCGATGGTCACCGCCACGTCCGGCACGTGGCCGGACAGCTCCGCCAGCGCGTCCTGGATCATCTGGCGCGGCGTGGGGTTGATGGCGGGCTCGCCGGGCGGCAGCGGCAGGCCGGGCAGGGTGATGGTGCCCACCCCCGGCCCCGCCGCGAAGGTGACGCCGCTGCCCGGGGCGCCGTGCCGCACCCAGGCGCGCACCAGGGCGCCATGCGTCACGTCCGGGTCGTCTCCCGCATCCTTGACGATGGCGGCCATGGCCTGCCCGGGCGCCAGGGCGCTTTCGGCCAGGGCGAAGGCCGGGCGCTGGCCGCGGGGCAGCAGAATCTCGACGGGGTCGGGGAATTCGCCGGTCAGCAGCGCGGCCCAGGCGGCCTTGGCGGCGGCGGTGGCACAGGCGCCCGTGGTCCAGCCCGTGCGAAGAGGCTGGCTGGGGGGCCTGTTCGGTTCTGTCTCGGCCTGCTCCACGCCGCCTGTCATACACCCCCGCCATGACCGCCGCCACCGACTCGCTGGCCACCGGCTCCCTGGCCAGCCAATCCCTCGCCTTGCTCGAGCGCCTGACCGGCGGCCCGGCGCCCCGCCTGCTGCCCGGCCATGTCTGGCTGGCCGGCGCCGGGCCCGGCCACCCCGGGCAACTGACGCTGGATGCGCTGGCCGCCCTGGCCCAGGCCGATGCCGTGGTGCATGACGATCTGGTCGATGCCCGCATCCTGGCCGCCGCCCCGGCTGGGGCGGAGCGCCTGTTCGCCGGCAAGCGCGGCGGCCGGCCTTCCTCCGCCCAGGCGGATATCACCGCCCTGCTGATCGCTCTAGCCCGCCAGGGCCGCCGCGTGGTGCGGCTGAAGGGCGGCGACCCCTATGTGTTCGGCCGTGGCGGCGAGGAAGCCCTGGCCCTGGCCGAGGCCGGCATCCCCTTCCGCGTCATCTCCGGCGTCACCGCCGGGCTGGCGGGGCTGGCGGCAGCCGGCATTCCCGCCACCATGCGCGGCATCAACCACGCCGTGGTGCTGGCCACCGGCCACGCCGCCTCGGACGAGGGCGGGCTGGACTGGGCGGCGCTGGCACGGCTGGGGCAACCCATCGTGCTGTACATGGCGCTGCGCCGCCTGGGGCCGATCGTCGCCGCGCTTCTGGCGGCAGGCATGGACCCCGCCACCCCCGCCGCCACGGTGGAATCCGGCACGCTGCCAGGGCAGCGCGTGGTGGAAGCCAGCTTGGCCACGCTGGAAAGCCGCGCGCGGTCGGAAGGCGTCTGCTCCCCCGCCATCGTGGTGATCGGGCAGGTGGTAGCCTTGCGGGAGATGCTGGCGCCATGAGGGCAGGGTTATTGCCAGCTGCATGTTCGGCGCCTGGGCAACGTGATGCGGGGGCCGCCCGGCATGATGGGCCGGACATGCGTGGGGGTGCCTTCGGACGTGATGAGCAGGAAGGTTGGGGGAGTGAACTCCCCCAAGCCCCCTCCTTTTTTCTGCGGTGTTTGGCGTGGCCGCAACGCTCAGGGCAGGTGCGAGCGCTGCCCACGCGCGCAGCCAAACGAGCAAAAATAAAAGAAGAGGGGTTCCAGGGGAGAATTCATTCTCCCCTGGCCTTCAGCCGCGCAAAAGCAGGCGCCACGTCGCGAACCATGCAGTCGCACAGTGGAATGTTCGCAGGAACCCCGCGCCCATGACCGCCCAGCGCGCGCTTATTATCGCCGCCCCGCGCTCCGGCTCCGGCAAGACCACGGTGACGCTCGCCCTGCTGGCGGCGTTGCGGCGGCGGGGCGTGGCGGTGCGGGCGGCGAAATCCGGCCCCGATTACATCGACCCCGCCTTCCATGCCGCCGCCACCGGGCATCCCAGCGTCAACCTGGATAGTTGGGCCATGCCGCCCGCCTTGCTGGAGACCTTGGTGGCGGGTGAGGGCCTGAAGGTGATCGAGGCCTCGATGGGCCTGTTCGACGGCGCGGGCGAAACCGCGGGTCGGCAAGGCAGCGCCGCGGACCTGGCGGCGCGCTTCAGGCTGCCGGTGGTGCTGGTGCTGGATGTCTCCGGCCATTCGCAATCGGCGGCGGCGGTGGCGCGGGGCTTCGCCACGCATCACCCCGGCGTGCGGGTGGCGGGGGTGGTGCTGAACCAGCTGGCCAGCGAGCGGCACCGGGCCGGCGCCGCCGGCGCCATGGCGGCGATGGGCATGGCCGTGCTGGGCGCCGTGCCGCGCGATGCCACCATCGCCTTGCCGGAGCGGCATCTGGGCCTGGTGCAGGCCCGCGAATTGCCGGACCTGCCCGTGCTGCTGGAAAGGCTGGCAAACTTGGCCGAGGCGCATCTGGACCTGGACGCCATCCAGGCCCTGGCAGCACCGCTGGCGGGTACCGGCGCAGCGGCGGCAGGCACGCCCTCGCCACTGCCGCCACCCGGGCAGCGCGTGGCGCTGGCATCGGACGCCGCCTTCGGCTTCGTCTATCCCCATGTGCTGGAAGGCTGGCGACGGGCCGGGGCCGAGCTTTTCCCTTTCTCCCCGCTTGAGGATGCGCCACCACCCCCCGGCTGCGACGCCTGCTGGCTGCCGGGCGGCTACCCGGAACTGCATGCCGGCCGGCTGGCGGCAGCCACCCATTTCCTCGCCGGGTTGCGCGACTTCCCGGGCCGCATCCATGGCGAGTGCGGTGGCTTCATGGTGCTGGGCAAAGGGCTGGTGGATGCCGGCGGTGCCCGCCATGCCATGGCCGGGCTGCTCGGCCATTCCACCAGCTTCGCGAAGCGGAAGATGAATCTGGGCTACCGCCAGGCGGTGCTGCGGGCGGATGGCGCGCTGGGCGCCGCCGGCACCGTGCTGCGCGGCCATGAATTCCACTATGCCAGCGTGACCGACCCCGGAACCGACGCGCCGCTGGCCGACTTGACCGACGCCAACGGCACCGCGCTGCCCCCCGGTGGCGGCCAGCGCGGGCGGGTGTCGGGCAGCTTCTTCCACGCCATCGCGCGGCAGGATGGTTGAAGCCTGGGATGGCTGGGACGACGTTCAGGCGAGGAAGGCCGGGGAAGGAATTCCCCGGACCCCTTCTTTTCTTTTTCGGGTTTCTGGCGAAGAGAATGTTGAGGGGGCTGGTCCGGATTGAAACCCGGCTGGTTCGCGCAGGAGATCGAGGACCTCCGGCGACCGAGGGTTCAGCCCGCGTGGCCTGTTATTGAAACCATTAAGTCACCCTCATCCTGGAAGCGCCCCGCCAAACTCGAAGAAAAAAGAAGGGGTCCGGGGAATTCTTTCCCCGGCCTTACTTCCCTCCCCGAACTTCCATCGGCCCCGCACGGGCCCATCACGCGAGCAGGACAAGGCAGGCCATGACCAATACCCCGATCGGCCTGGACGGCATCCGCGCCCTGTGCGCCGCGCTGCTGCCCGGCGATGACGCGGCGGAGGCTGCCATCGCCGCCCGCCAGGCGCAGCTGACCAAGCCGGCCGGCAGTCTCGGGCGGCTGGAGACACTGGTGGGCTGGCTCGGCCGCTGGCAGGGGCGGGAGATTCCGCGGCTGGATACGGTGGCGGTGCTGGTCTTCGCCGGGAACCACGGCGTGGTGGCGCGCGGGGTCTCGCCGTTTCCGCAGGCGGTGACGGCGCAGATGGTGGAGAACTTCGCCCGGGGCGGTGCGGCCATCAACCAGTTGGCCGCCGTGGCGGGCGCCACGCTGCGGGTGGTGCCGCTGGAGCTGGATCGCCCCACCGCGGATCTCTGCACCGGCCCCGCCATGACCGAGGCGGAGTTCATGGCCGCCTTCAACGCCGGGCACGATGCGGTGGCGCCGGAGCTGGACCTGCTGTGCCTGGGGGAGATGGGCATCGGCAACACCACGGCCGGCGCCGCCCTGGCCGCCGCGCTGTTCGGTGCCGATGGCGCCGCCAGCCTGGGCGCCTTCTGGGCCGGGCGTGGCACCGGCATCGACGATGCCGGCCTGCGCCGCAAGCGGGAGGCGATCGACGCCGCCATCGCCTTCCACGGCGCCGCGCTGGGCGACCCGCTGGAAGCCATCCGTCGCCTGGGGGGGCGGGAGATGGCGGCCATCCTCGGCGCAACCCTGGCCGCGCGGCGCCACCGCGTGCCGGTGCTGCTGGATGGCTTTGTCTGCACCGCCGCCGCCGCACCGCTGGCGCGGCTGGCCAAGGGGGGGCTGGACCATGCCCTCATCGCCCATGCCTCGGCCGAGCATGGCCATAAGGCGCTGGCGGGCCGCTTGGGCATGGTGCCGTTGCTGGATCTCGGCCTGCGGCTGGGCGAGGCCTCGGGCGCCGCGCTGGCCGTGCCGATCCTGCGCGCCGCACTGGCCTGCCACGCCGGCATGGCCACCTTTGCCGAGGCCGGCGTCGCGGGGCGGGATGCGTAGCCTGCTGGCGGATGTCGCCGCCGCCCTTGGCCTGCTGACGCGCCTGCCCACCGCCTGGCTGCCGCAGCACCAGGATGCCGCCGGCTTCGCCGGGGCCGTCTGGGCCTATCCGCTGGTCGGCTTCGGCATCGGCGCCTTTGGCGGCGCCATCCTGGCCGCCGGGCTATGGTTGGGCCTGCCGCCGCTGCTGGCGGCGCTGTGGTCCCTGGCCGGCACGCTGCTGCTGACCGGCGGCTTCCACGAGGACGGCCTGGCCGATACGGCGGATGGCTTCGGCGGCGGCCGCGACACCGCCCGCAAGCTGGAGATCATGCGCGACAGCCGCATCGGCAGCTACGGCGTGCTGGCCTTGGTGCTGGCCCTGGGCCTGCGTGCTACCGCCCTGGCCGCGCTGCCGGCCACCTGGGGCGCCAGCCTTGGGCTGGTGGCCGCCTGCGGCGCTGCGGCGGCGCTCGGGCGGGGCGTCATCCTTGGCCTGCTGCGCCTCCTGCCGCCGGCGCGGCGGGATGGCATGGCGTCCGGCCTCGGCCAGCCGCGTGGGGTGCCCTTGCTGGCAGGAATGGCGCTTTCCGTGCTGCCCGCGCTGCTGTTCCTGCCCCCGGCGATGGCACTGCCGGCGGTGCTGCTCGCCGCGCTGGTCCTGCTGGCATTGTCGCGCCTCGCGCGGCGGCAGATCGGTGGCCATACGGGGGATGTACTGGGGGCCGGCGCGGTAGCGGGGGAATGCGTGGCGCTGACGGTCATGGCGGCGTCCTGACCCACGGCTGCGCGCCCCTGTGTCGGGGGATTTCCCGTTGTGTTGCGGTCGGGCTTCGGGGCTTGGAGGTTGGTTCTGCGTGAGTTGAGAGGGGCGCTGCCCCTCACAAACTCTCCCCGCCAAAGGCCTGAGGCCTTTGGGAATCCATTTCGGGGATGCCCCAGCGGGAAAGCGGCCGCCTGTTTGTCTGATGGGGAGGCATCCCGCTGCCGCGGAAGGTCACCTTGTCAGTCGCATAGGGATGTCACGAATATGCTTCTTCCGATCGTCCGCGGATTGCAATGGACGAACGAGATCGGGAGGCGAAGCCAAGATGATGCTTCAAGGCAACCTGTCCTGAACCGTCGTCGCTGGAGCCATAGCTCCCAGGCGTAACCCCGGCCGGTTCGCAGCGCACCCTCTCCACCCATGCCGCCCAAAACGCGCAGAAAGAAAAGAAGGGGTCCGGGGAATTCTTTCCCCGGCCTTCACCACATCTCATCCCCTGGCAGCCCCCAGGCATCAGCATCCCGCCCGCAGCCGCCCTGGTGGCCCTGCCACACAACCGCCATCGCCGATGATTTACATTGCGTGCAACACGCCCTGGACAGCCGGGGTCCGGGAAGGCCTAGATGCCGACGGGCCCCTGGGGTCAGATCGGAAGGATAGCGACGTGACCGACGACATCGCCACACCGGATGCTTCCGTGCCGGACTTCCTCGCGACGCCCAGCGTGGCGGAGGTGGAGGCGTTGCGGCAGGCCATCCGTGCCAAGTTGGTCTATCAGGTCGCGGGGCGGGAGGAGCGTGCGAATGCGCGGGACTGGTTCCAGGCCGCCACCCTGGCCACGCGGGACCGGATCGTCGACCGCTGGCGCGCCGCGAATGACGAGACGGCGGCGCAGGGCCACCGGCGCGTCTGCTACCTCTCCATGGAATTCCTCATCGGCCGGCTGCTGTCCGATGCGCTGGGCAATCTGGGGCTGACGGAGACGATGCGGCAGGCCCTGGCGGGCCTCGGCGTCGACCTGGAGGACGTGTTCGCGCAGGAGCCGGATGCGGCGCTGGGCAATGGCGGCCTTGGCCGGCTGGCGGCCTGCTTCATGGAAAGCATGGCCAGCATCGGCATCCCCGCCATCGGCTACGGCATCCGGTACGAGAACGGGCTGTTCCGGCAGTTGATCCAGGATGGCCGCCAGCGGGAGGTGCCGGAGGACTGGCTCTCCCTCGGCAATCCGTGGGAGTTCCAGCGCTCCGGCATCTTCTACGACATCGGCTTCGGCGGGCATGTGACGCAGGGGCCGGATGGCGCCATGGAATGGCACCCGGGCGAGGTGGTGCGCGCCATTGCCTACGACACGCCGGTGGTGGGCTGGCGCGGCCAGTGGGTGAACACGCTGCGCCTGTGGTCCGCCCGCGCGACCGACCCGCTGCAGCTGGAGGCCTTCAACAAGGGCGACCATATCGGCGCCCAGGCCGACCGCGTGCGGGCGGAGGCGATTTCCCGCGTGCTCTACCCGGGTGACGACACGCCGGCGGGGCAGGAGCTGCGGCTGCGGCAGGAGTATTTCTTCGCCTCTGCCTCCCTGCAGGACATGATCCGCCGGCACCTGCGCATGGATGGGGACATCGCCACCCTGGCGGCGAAGAACGCCGTGCAGCTGAACGACACCCACCCCGCGATCGGCGTGGCGGAATTGATGCGCCTGCTGGTGGACCTGCACGGGATGGAGTGGGAGCGGGCGTGGGACATTGCCCGCGCCACCTTCAGCTACACCAACCATACCCTGATGCCGGAGGCGCTGGAGAGCTGGCCCGTCGCGCTGATGGAGCGGATGCTGCCGCGGAACATGCAGATCATCTACCTGATCAATGCCCGCCACCTGGAGCAGGCGCGTGCGGAGGGGTTGATCGATGGCCAGCTGTCCAGCGTCTCGCTGATCGATGAGCAGCATGGGCGGCGGGTGCGGATGGGGCACTTGGCCTTCGTCGGCTCCCACAAGGTTAACGGCGTCTCGGCGCTGCATACCGGGTTGATGAAGACCACCGTCTTCGCCGAGCTGGACCGCGCCTGCCCCGGCCGCATCGTCAACAAGACCAACGGCATCACCTTCCGCCGCTGGCTGATGCGGGCCAATCCCGGCCTGACGCGGCTGATCGTGGACACGATCGGCCCCCGCGTGCTGGACGATGCGGAGCGGCTGGAGGACCTGGCGCCGCATGCGCGCGATGCGTCCTTCCAGGCCGCCTTCGCGCAGCAGCGCCGCGTGGCGAAGGAAGCCCTGGCCAAGGTGGTGCAGGACCGCACCGGCATCGTGGTGGACCCGGCCGCGTTGTTCGACGTACAGATCAAGCGCATCCACGAATACAAGCGGCAGCTGCTGAACATCCTGCAGACCGTGGCGCTGTACAACGCCATGCGGGCGCAGCCGATGGGCAACTGGGCGCCCCGGGTGAAGATCTTCGCCGGCAAGGCCGCGCCCAGCTACCACCAGGCCAAGCTGATCATCCGGCTGGCCAACGACGTCTCCAAGGTCATCAACAGCGACCCGACGGTGCGCGGGCTGCTGAAAGTGGCCTTCCTGCCCAACTACAACGTCACCCTGGCTGAGAGCATCATCCCGGCCGCCGACCTGTCCGAGCAGATCTCGACCGCCGGGCTGGAGGCGTCCGGTACCGGCAACATGAAGTTCGCCCTGAACGGTGCGCTGACCATCGGCACGCTGGATGGCGCCAATGTCGAGATCAGCGAGCGGGTCGGCCTCGACAACATCTTCATCTTCGGGCTGAAGGCGGCGCAGGCCGTCGCCATGCGGCAGGATGGCTACGATGCCCGCGTCACCGTCGCGGGCTCGGACGACCTGCAGGAGGTGCTGCGGGCGATCTCGGACGGCGTGTTCTCGCCGGAGGAGCCGGACCGCTACCGTGGGCTGGTGGAGGGGCTGCTGGCGCATGACAGCTTCCTCGTCACCGCCGATTTCGACAGCTACGTCGCCGCCCAGCACCTGGTCGCCCGCAAGTGGGAGCGGCCGTCCGAGTGGTGGCGCAGCGCGGTGATGAACACGGCCCGGGTGGCGTGGTTCTCCTCCGACCGCACCATCCGGGAATACGCGGATGAGATCTGGGATCTGCCGGTGCGGTAGGCGAAGGCTGGGGGGAAGGAATTCCCCCAGGGCCCCCATCTTTTTCTGCGGGTTTGGCCTTGGGGCGGGCGTTTCGCGGCTGGCCATGGAGGGCCGCCAGCGCGGAGACGTGATGGCCTGCGGTGGCATCGCGGGCGTCCCGCGGTCGTCATTGGCCTTACGCCGCCGCATGAGCAGCCACGCCGGATGTCCCGCCACCAGAGACCGTTTCAAAGGCCTGCTGAGGTGGGTGCGGCGGCCCTGTATGAGCCAGCCTTGTCGGCGGCAAGCCGACTGTGTGCGGGCACGCGGAATTCGGCCCGCGCCCTCAGCCGGCAGATTTCTAAAACAGTCTCCTAATGCCGTAGGCAGGCTGGCGCCTGCCACCAGCGAGAAAACCGACAGAAAAAAGAAGGGGGTTCGGGGGAATTCATTCCCCCGACCTTTCTGGCCCCGACCTTTCTGGCCCCGACCTTTCTGGCCCCGACCTTTCTGGCCCCGACCTTTCTGGCCCCGACCTTTCTGGCCCCGACCTTTCTGGCCCCGACCTTTCTGGCCCCGACCTTTCTGGCCCCGACCTTTCTGGCCCCGACCTTTCTGGCCCCGACCTTTCTGGCCCCGAGCAACTGCCCACGCATCCGCGGGCCATCACGCCCCCGCATCCTCCGGCACCCAGACCGTGCCGTCCTCGTCCACCTCGGCGGGCACGGCTTCCAGGGTGTCGCCGGCGCAGGGGCCCTGGGTGCAGAAGCCGTCCTCGATGCGGAAGCTGGCGCCGTGCAGGGCGCAGATGATGGCGGTGCCGCGGTGGTTGAGGAAGCGGTCCGGCATGATGTCCAGCGCCACGCCGATATGCGGGCAGGCGTTCACATAGGCGAAGACCCGCCCGCCCTGCCGCACGGCGAACAGCCCGACGAAGCCGGCGGCGGGGGAAAACCCCTTCGCCTGCCCATCCGGGATATCCTCCAGCCGGCAGAGCGGGCGGCGGCTCAAGGCTTGCGCCAGCCGCCCATCTTGCACAGCAGCTTCCAGTGCTCGGGCGCGATCGGCATGACGGAGAGGCGCGACTGACGGATCAGCCCGATCTCCGCCAGCTCCGGCGTCGCCTTGATGGTGGCCAGCGTCACCGGCTGCGGCACGGGACTGACGGCGCGCATGTCCACGCACACCCAGCGGCCGCTCTCATCGGTCGGGTCGGGGTAGGCGGCGCGCGCCACCTCCACCACGCCGACGATCTCCTTGCCGATATTGGAGTGGTAGAAGAAGGCCAGGTCCCCCACCGCCATGGTGCGGAGGAACTTCGCCGCCTGGGCGTTGCGCACGCCGGTCCAGGGCTCGACCTTGTTCTCCACCTGTTGTTGCCAGGAGAAGGCGTCGGGCTCGGACTTCACCAGCCAGTGGGAGACGGCCATGGAGGTTCAGCCGACCCGCGCGCCGTCCTTGAACACCATGCGGAAGGGCTTGATGGTGACGCTGGCGAACAGCCCGGCCTTGGCATAGGGGTCGGCGGCGGCGAAGGCGGCGGCGGCGGCCTCGTCCGCGGCCTCGATCAGCAGTTGGCTGCCGCAGGGCTTGCCGTCGGCATCCAGCAGCGGGCCACCGATGATGATCGCCTCGACCTGGCTGTCCAGGTACTCGATATGGCTGGGCCGGGTGGCCAGGCGCAGTTCCAGGGCGTTGGGCTTGTCGAGCGAGGTGACGGAGAAGATCATGGGGCCGCGTTCCTTCCCTTGTGGGTGGTTCCGACCTACCTCTCATTCGGGCGCCCTTCAATGGTGTGGCGCGCCCGGTGCAACACGGGGTTACGAGGTGGCCGGTTCCCGCCCCACCCCGAACTGGACTAGTTTCCGCGCGTGAGCACGCCCCCAGCCTCCCCCGCCACCCGCCCCGTGGCGCCCCAGACGGTTCCGGCCGCGAATCGCCCGCCGGAGAATCGTCCCGTGGGGGGGCGCCCTTCCGGGGGCGGCCTGCACCGCTTCGCCAATCCCGGCCGGTTCCTGCGCCTCTCGGCCCGCGTCTCGCCCTGGCTATGGGCGGCGGCGGCGCTGCTGCTGGCGGTGGGCGTGCCCTGGGCACTGGTGTTCTCCCCACCTGACTGGCAGCAGGGGGAGACGGTGCGGATCATGTACGTCCATGTGCCGATGGCCTGGCTCTCCATGGCTGGGTACGTGGCGCTGGCCGCCGCTTCCGCCACCGCGCTGATCTGGCGCCACCCGCTGGCGGACCTTTTCGCGCGGGAGATTTCCCCGGTCGGCGCCGCGGTGACGGCGCTGTGCCTGGCCACCGGCAGCCTGTGGGGGCGGCCGATGTGGGGCACCTGGTGGGTGTGGGATGCGCGGCTGACCAGCGTGCTGGTGCTGTTCTTCCTGTGGGTCGGCCACGCCGCCCTGGTGCGCGCCTTCGATGATGAGGAACGCGGTGCGCGTGCCGGCGCCATCCTGGCCGTCATCGGCGCCATCAATGTGCCGGTGGTGAAGTTCTCGGTCGATTTCTTCAATACGCTGCATCAGCCGGCCTCGGTGGCGCGGCTGGGCGGGCCGAGCCTGCATGTGGATATCCTCTACCCGCTGCTGGTCTGCGCGGTGGGATTCAGCCTGCTCTTCGCGGCGCTGGTGCTGACGCGCACCCGCGCGGCGGTGATGGAGAAGCGCATCCGCCAGCTGCAGCTTGCCCAGGCACGGCGGCAGGACGCGGTGGCGGCATGACCCTGCACTGGTGGTATGTGACGGCCGCCTGGGGCCTGGCCGGGCTGGGCTTCGGCGCGATGCTGCTGCTGTCCCTGCAGCGTCTTGCAGCGGCCAAACGCCGGCTGGCGCTGCTGGACCCGCGTGCCGGAGGCCGGGATGCCACGGCCAGGGGGCTCCCCGCAGGGGACGGATTGCCGAGAGCCAAGGAACTGCAAGGATGAGCCTCTCCCGCAAGAAGCGCCGCATGTGGGCGCTGGCGCTGGGGCTGATCGGCCTCGGCAGTGCCACGGCGCTGGTGATGACAGCGTTCCAGGACAACCTGGTGTTCTTCCTGGCGCCCAGCGAGATCGCCGCCCAGCACCCGGGGCCGGAGCGCGCCTTCCGCCTGGGCGGGCTGGTCGAGGCCGGCAGCGTGGAGAAGAGCGTCAATGCCGATGGCCGCCCGGAAGCCCGCTTCCGCGTGACCGACGGCCCGGCCACGGTGCCGGTGACCTATGTGGGCGTGTTGCCGGACCTGTTCCGCGAGGGGCAGGGGGTGGTGACGCTCGGCAAGCTGGGTACCGACGGCATGTTCCGCGCCAGCGAGGTGCTGGCCCGGCATGACGAGACCTACATGCCGCCGGAAGTGGCCGCCGCGCTGAAGCGCACCGGCCATTGGGAGCCGGAGCGCGGCGCGCCGCCGCCGGCGGGCTCCTGGAACACGATGAGCACCGGGGGAAACCCGGCGGCCAGTACAGGGCAAGGCGGATGATCGCGGAACTCGGGCATTTCGCGCTGGCGCTAGCCATGGCGCTGGCGCTGGCGCAATCCGTGTTGCCGCTGTGGGGCGCCGCGCGCGGTGACGCGCGGCTGATGGCGTCCGGCGCACCGCTGGCGCTCGGCATGCTGCTGGCCTGCCTGGCGGCCTTCGGGGCGCTGCTCTACGTTTTCGCGGTGAACGACACCTCGGTGGCCGGGGTGGTGCAGAACAGCCATTCGGCCAAGCCGATGCTCTACAAGCTGGCGGGCTCCTGGGGGAACCACGAGGGCTCGATGGTCCTGTGGGTGCTGATCCTGGCGCTGTGCGGCGGGGCGGTGGCGGCGTTCGGCCGCCGGCTGCCCAGCGCATTGCAGGCGCGGGTGCTGGGCGTGCTGGGGCTGGTGGCGGTGGGGTTCCTGGCCTTCATCCTGGCCACGTCCAACCCCTTCAACCGCGTCTGGCCGCCGCCGGCCGACGGCAACGGGCTGAACCCGGTGTTGCAGGACCCCGGCCTCGCCTTCCATCCTCCGCTGCTCTACCTCGGCTATGTCGGCTTTGCCGTCACCTTCGCCTTCGCCGTGGCGGCGCTGCTGGAAGGCCGCGTAGATGCCGCCTGGGGCCGCTGGGTGCGCCCGTGGGCGCTGGCGGCCTGGGCCTTCCTGACCCTCGGCATCGCCCTCGGTTCCTGGTGGGCCTATTACGAGCTGGGCTGGGGTGGCTACTGGTTCTGGGACCCGGTGGAGAACGCGTCTCTGCTCCCCTGGCTGGCTGGCACGGCGCTGCTGCACTCCGCCATCGTGGTGGAGAAGCGGGAGGCGCTGAAGGTCTGGACGGTGCTGCTGGCGCTGCTGGCTTTTGCTCTTTCTCTGCTCGGCACCTTCCTCGTGCGCTCGGGCGTGCTGAATTCGGTGCACGCCTTTGCCAATGACCCGGAGCGGGGCGTCTTCATCCTGGTGCTGCTGGCCATCTATATCGGCGGCGCCTTCGCGCTGTTCGCGTGGCGGGCGCCGTCCATGGCGCCGACCGGCGTGTTCGCCCCGCTCTCCCGTGAGGGCGGGCTGGTGCTGAACAACCTGCTGCTGTGCTCGATGGCGGCGGTGGTGCTGACCGGCACGCTGTGGCCGATGTTCGCCGACCTGCTGTTCCAGCAGAAGATCTCCGTCGGCCCGCCCTTCTTCAACACCGCCATCCTGCCGCTGGCCGTGCCGCTGGTGCTGGCCATGGCCGCCGGCCCCCTGCTGCCGTGGAAACGCGCGAAGCTGTGGCCGGTGCTGCAGCGGCTGTGGTGGGCGGCACTGCTCGCCGGTGCCGCGCTGGCGCTGTGCTTCTTCCTGGCCGGGGCGCGTATCGGCCCGGCACTGGGCTTCGGCGCCGCCGCCTGGCTGATCGCCGGTGCCGCCGCCGATATCATCGACCGGATCGCGCTGTTCCGCCGGCCCTCCGCCGCGCTCTCCCGCGCCCGCGGGTTGCCGCGTGCGGCCTGGGGCGCGGCCATGGCGCATGCCGGGCTGGGCGTCTCCATCGCCGGCATGGCCGGCATGGGCCTGGCGACCGACAAGCTGGTGGCGTTGGCCCCAGGCGGCTCCACCACCCTGGCCGGCTATGAATGGCGGCTGGACCAGGTGGGCGACGTGGTTGGCCCCAACTGGACCGCGCGCCGCGCCACCGTGACGGTGCGGCGCGATGGCGCCACCGTCACCATCATGCACCCGGAGCGCCGCTTCTTCGCCCTAGCGCGCATGACCACCACCGAGGCCGCCATCCACACCACCTGGCTCTCCGACCTGTACCTGGTGCTGGGGGAGGAGGAGGGCGGCCGCGCCGTGCTGCGCATCCACCACAACCCGATGGCGCCCTGGATCTGGCTGGGCGCCGCCTTCATGGCGCTGGGCGGCGGCATCTCCTTGAGCGACCGGCGCGTGCGGGTTTCCGCCCCCGGCGCCAAGCGGGCCACCGGCGCGGCGGGAGCCCCGGCATGAGCGATATCCCCGACACCACGCCCAAGGCCGGGACGCCTGAGCCCGGGCCGGCTTCCGCGCCCGGACTTGGCCGCCGCCGTGCGCTGATGCTGGCGCCGCTGGGCCTGGCCGTGGCGGGTGGCGCCGGCTTCTACGCCATGCTGCGCGGCATGGGCACCGGCACCTACGACCCGCGCGGCGTGCCCTCCGCCCTGGTCGGCCGCGCCGCGCCGCCCTTCGCGCTGCCGCCGCTGGAAGCCGCCGGCCTGCCCGCCTTCGCCAACACTGACCTGGCGGCCCTGCCCGGCCCGGTGCTGGTGAATTTCTGGGCCAGCTGGTGCGTGCCCTGCATCATCGAGCACCCCCAACTGATGCAGCTCTCCCGCGAAGGCGTGAAGGTGCTGGGCATCAACTACAAGGACAAGCCGGCCGACGCCGCCACCTTCCTGACCCGCCATGGTAACCCGTTCGCCCGGCTGGGCCGGGATGAGCCGGGCCGCGTGGCGATCGACTGGGGCGTCTACGGCGTGCCGGAAACCTACCTGCTGGATCGCGGCGGCATCATCCGCTGGCGCTGGGCCGGGCCGGTGACGCCGGAGGTGCTGGAACAGGACATCCGCCCGCTGCTGAAGCGCCACGCCTGATGCGCCGCCTTGCTTTGACGCTGTGCCTGCTGGCAGGCCCCATCCTGGGTGGCGGGGCCCTGGCCGTGGGCCTGCCGTCCGAAATGTTGCGGGACCCGGTGCAGGAGCAGCGCGCGCGCGACATCGGCCACGAGCTGCGCTGCATGGTCTGCCAGAACCAGTCGATCGAGGAGAGCGAGGCCGACCTGGCGCGGGACCTGCGCCGCATCGTGCGGGAACGCGTGGCCGCCGGTGAGAGCAACGCCCAGGTCGTCGCTTACGTGCATGACCGCTACGGCGACTTCGTGCTGCTGCGGCCGCCCTTCACCCTGGCCACGGCCGCGCTGTGGGGGGCGCCCTTCATCGCGCTCGGCGGCGGGCTGGCCGCCATCTTCCTGCTGCTGCGCCGCCGCCGTGCCCTGCCGGCCGCCGCCCCCGCCCCGCTGACCCCGGCGGAACAGGCGCGCCTCGCCGCGCTGGAGGATGATTCCGCCCGATGATCTGGCTGTTGTTCCTGGCGCTGGCGGCGCTGGCCCTGGCGCCGCTCGGGCTGACTCTGCTGCGCCCGCCGCGCGCCAAAGGCCGCCACGATGCCGACCTCGCCCTGTACCGCGCCCAGTTGGCGGAGCTGGAGCGTGAGCGCGAGGCCGGCCGGCTGGACGAGCCCGCCTTCGCCGCAGCCCGCACCGAGGTACAGCGCCGCCTGCTGGCCGCGCCCACCCAGGAAGCCAGCCCGCGCGCCGGGCGGGGTGCGGCGACACTGGCGGCCGGGCTTTTCCTGATCCCGGCCCTCGGCCTCGGCCTTTATATATGGCACGGCGCGCCGGACGTGCCGGCCGCCCCCTATGTGGAGCGCGCCGCCGCCGCCGCGCGGGACGACGCGCTACTGGATCAGCTGCGGGCCCGCCTGGCCATGACTCCGCCGCAGAGTGAGGGCGCCCGGCAGGGCTGGCTGCTGCTGGGCAATGCCGAGCGCGCCCGTGGCCGGCTGGACGCCGCCGTCGAGGCGTTCGCCCGCGTCCTGGTCATCCGCCCGGACCCCGGCATCGCCGCCGAGCTGGTGGAACTGCACATCCAGCGCGGCGATACC
This sequence comes from Teichococcus aerophilus, assembly GCF_014490485.1. Classification (GTDB taxonomy): domain Bacteria; phylum Pseudomonadota; class Alphaproteobacteria; order Acetobacterales; family Acetobacteraceae; genus Pseudoroseomonas; species Pseudoroseomonas aerophila. The sequence goes on from NZ_JACTVA010000006.1 coordinate 18,083, forward strand.
AACGCCGCTTCCGGCCTTCTGGTGGAAGCCCTGCGGCAGGCGCCCGCAGACCCGCGCCTGCGCTACCTTTCCGGCCTGCTGGAAGCCCGCGCCGGGCGGCCGCAGAATGCCCGCTCCGTCTGGCAGGCCCTGCTGGCGGATTCGCCGGCGGATGCACCGTGGCGCGCGCTGCTGGAGCGGGAACTGCAAGGGCTGCCGTGAGCGGGACGGGTGGGGTGAAGCCGGGAAGGGACTCCCCCGGACCCCATCCTCTTTTGCGAGTTTTGCCGGGTGGCTGTTGTCAGGTGGGGTTTGGCCTCGGGCCGGGGCGGTGGCTGCGGGCTTAGCCGGCGAAGCCGGTTTTGGATGTCATAAACCTCATCTCACGGATGCGTCTCGGTCACTCTGGTGCAAGGGCTGATCGACGTTCGGTTCAGTGTGGAAGGGGAAGGTCAGGGGAAGGAATTCCCCTGAGACCCCATCTTTTTTCTGTCAGTTGGCGTGGGACTCAGCCTCAGGTGCGGCCGTGACAAAGAACACGGACCATCCGAACTGAACCAATAGCCTCCGGCGGGTCCGGGCCCCGGAAAAGCTGACGCCGCCACATCCACGCCAGAAAGACTCGCAGAAAAAAGATGGGGTCCGGGGAATTCCTTCCCCGGCCTGCCTGTCCAGCCGAATGTCGATCTGTCCTACGGCGTGGCCACTAGTTTGGCACTAGCGCCCCCATGCGGTGACATGAGAAAGCTGGCGATACGCGTGGCGGAAGAAGAGCATCGCGACCAAGCGGCGCTTCTAAAGAGTGTCCTGGGTCTCGAAATGAGCCGAAGCCAATAATCCGACCGCGAACGCCTCGTCCATCAAGCCGCACAGACATTCATAAGTGCCGCCCAAGCCAAACCCCGCACCTCGAAAACTGACGGCGGGGTCCGGGGTGGACTTTCCAACCCCGGCGGGGGCCTGGGGGCGGCGCCCCCAGCCTTCAGGCCAGAAACGCCCGCGCCTCCGTCACCCGGCCGGATAGGGCCTGTGCCCGAAGATCGCGGTGCCGACCCGCACATGGGTGGCGCCCTCGGCGATCGCGGTCTCGAAATCCCCGCTCATGCCCATGGACAGGGTGTCCAGCCCGAGTCGGGCGGCCATGGCGGCCATGGCGCGGAAGTGGGGGGCGGGGTCGCCCTCGGCCGGTGGGATGCACATCAGGCCTTGCACATCCAGGCCATGGGTCTCGCGGCAGAGGCCGAGGAAGTCGTCCACCGCGTCGGGGTCGATGCCGGCTTTCTGCGGTTCGCGGCCGATATTCACCTGGATGAGCAGCCGGGGGCGGCGGCCTTCCTTCTGGCTGGCCTCGGCCAGGGCGGCGGCCAACTTGGGGCGGTCCAGGCTTTCGATGATATCGGCCACCCGCACGGCCTGCCGCGCCTTGTTGGTCTGTAACGCGCCGATCAGGTGCAGGCGCAGATCGGGGTGGGACGGGCGCAGGAGGGGGAACTTCTCTTCCGCCTCCTGCACCCGGTTTTCACCGAAGACATGGTGACCGGCGGCCAAGGCTTCGGCGACCGACTCGACCGGATGGGTCTTGGAGACGGCGACGAGGGTGACGCTGGCCGGGTCTCGCCCGGCGACGGCACAGGCGCTGGCGATCCGGTCCTGGATGCGGCGCAGGGATTCGAGGATGGAGGTCATGGCCTGCGGACGGTAGGCGCGGCGCTGCTCCGGCTCAAGCTGGGTGGGTGTGACATCGTGGCCAGGGGGGCGCTGTGTCTCTGGCGCCACAGTGTCTCGTTGAAGTCGCGTTAGAGGCTTACGAACCATTGCTCAAAATCTCATCACTGAACCATAGTCCGCCCCGGGCCCTGCTCGATGCCTTCGGGTAACGGGATCAAGTCTGCCGAGGGGGGCAGACGGGGCCGCGGGAACAGCCGGTACGCGCCGGCGCGTGAGGAGGTTATTGGGATGCGCAAGATTCTGCTGGCGACCACTGCGGTCGCCGCTGCTGCCCTGTTCGGTCCGGGTGTGGCTTCCGCTCAGGAAGCTCCGACGGTTCGCGTTGGCGGTTATTTCCGTTTCAACTATGCGTTCGTCGACCAGTCCGGCGCCAACGGCGTTGGCGCCGCTGCCGGCACCAGCACGGGCAAGTCTGACTTCGCGTCCGACGCCGAAGTGCACGTGATCGTGACCGGCAAGGCCGCGAACGGCCTGACCTACGGCGCGACCATCGAAATCCAGGAAGACCAGAACCGCCAGGCGACGGCGACGACGGCCACCAAGACCAGCCTGGACATCGATGAGCAGTATGTCTGGGTTGCCTACCCGACCCTCGGCCAGCTGCGCATGGGTGACGAAGACGGCGTGGTGCTCGGCGCCATGGTGACCGGCTTCAACACCTCCTTCGGCACCGGCGGCTTCGACGGCGACGTGTACGACTACATCATCGGCGCCAACCAGCGTCCGGGTTATGTGGCCGGTGGCGCGCTGGCCGACAGCTCCAAGGTCATCTACACCTCCCCGCAGTTCTTCGGCTTCGACTTCGGCGCCAGCTTCGCCTTCAACAACGGCGAAGGTGAAGACTCCGGCTGCGAAAGCGTCAGCGCTGCCTGCGACCGCACCGGCTCCACCCCCGGTGGCGTCCTGCGCATGCGCAATGAGCGTCAGGTCGCCCTGCGTTACCGCGGTTCCTTCGGCGGCGTCGGCGTCCAGGCGATGGTTGGCTATGTCGGTTCCGACGTCGTCACCAACAGCACCGGCCAGTCCGGCAAGCAGGTCAGCGCTGGCCAGGCCGGCGTGAACCTGAGCGCCTACGGCTTCCTGCTGGGTGCCAACTACACCCGCGGTTCGTCCAACGGCGGCTACGCGCCGATCGCCCGCAGCGGCGGCGCCATCGTCGACGATCGTGACATGGAGCAGTACACCCTCGGTCTGTCCTACACCTGGCAGGCCCTGACCGTCGGTGCCAACGGCTTCATCATCAACAGCGCTGGTAACCAGACTGTCGGTGCCGGCCGTCGTGACCGCGTCTGGTCGGTTGGTGCGAACTACACCCTGGCCCCGGGCCTGCAGGTTGTGGCCGAGTACATCAACATCGACCGCAAGGAAGCCGGCTTCGACTTCATCAACGGTGCCGCCGGCCGCGCGAACAACAACGTCGGCTCCGACGTGTTCCTGACGGGCGTGCGCATCGCTTTCTGATCCCTTCCGGGTCTGAAAACGACAAGGGCGGCAGGGGAACCTGCCGCCCTTTCTTTTTTTGCGCTTGATTGGATCAGTGGCCCGCCTATCGTGCGCCCGCCATGCGCAAAATCCTCGCCTTCGGGCTGCTCCTCCCTCTGCTCGCCGCCTGCGGCAACAGCCGTCCGGTCGGTAACGATGAATACGGCGATGATAGCCGCCGCTCCCGCGTCTCGGGGCGGTTGGGTAACAGCGACGGCATCCTGATATTCGGTACCGACCGCACCACCCCGCAAGGCGGTGGGAATCAGGAAGGCGGGCTGGGCGTCAACGCCTATCTCTGGCGCGCCACGCTGGACACGCTGTCCTTCCTGCCGCTGTCGTCGGCCGATCCGTTCGGCGGCGTCATCATCACCGACTGGTACGCGCCTCCCTCCGCACCGGATGAGCGCTTCCGCGCCACGGCCTACATCCTGGGCCGCCAGCTGCGTTCGGACGGCGTGCGCGTCACGGTGTTCCGCCAGGTCCGCCAGGGCGGCGCCTGGGTCGATGCCGCGGCGGCGCCGGGCACGGCGACGGAGCTGGAGAACCAGGTCCTCTCCCGCGCGCGGGAGCTGCGCAGCCAGTCCGCCGGCCGCTGAGGCGACAGCCGGGGCCTTCATGGCCCCGGCCACCCGCTTCCGGGGGCACAGGCAGGCCAGGAACCCCGGCCGCAGGCCCCTTCCGCCCCATCAAGCGGGGCAGGGGCGCGACGTCTGGCCCTTCCCTTAGCCGCGCTGAAATCCTATGCCATATCTGGCATCCGCCCAGCACGGACGCCACTTATCGACGTCCCCCGAACAGATCGATCGCCCGCTTTCATGAACGACGCCGTGACCGCCAACCGCTCCGAGAACACCCGCCCCGAGCCTGCGCGCCCAGAGCCTGCGCGCTACGACTTCGCGCAGGCCGAGCCGCGTTGGCAGTCCGCCTGGAACACCCAGGGCTGCTTCCGCGCGCCGGACGTGCCGGATGGCAGCAAGCCAAAATACTATGTTCTTGAAATGTTCCCGTACCCGTCTGGCAAGATCCATATGGGGCATGTGCGGAACTACACGTTGGGCGACGTGGTGGCCCGGTACAAGCGGGCACGCGGCCACCAGGTGATGCACCCGATGGGGTGGGACGCCTTCGGCCTGCCGGCGGAAAACGCGGCGCGCGAGCGCGGCGTGCACCCGGCGAAGTGGACCTACCAGAACATCGCCACCATGCGGGCCGAGCTTCAGCGCATGGGCCTCTCCCTGGAATGGGAGCGGGAATTCGCGACCTGCGACCCCTCCTATTACGGCCAGCAGCAGAAGCTGTTCCTGGAGTTCATGAAGGCCGGGCTGGCCGAACGTAAGGAAAGCTGGGTCAACTGGGACCCGGTGGACAATACCGTGCTGGCCAATGAGCAGGTGATCGATGGCCGCGGCTGGCGCTCCGGTGCGCTGGTGGAGAAGAAGAAGCTCTCCCAGTGGTTCCTGAGCATCACCAAGTTCGCGCCGGAGCTGCTGGCCGGGCTGGACACGCTGGACCGCTGGCCGGAACGCGTGCGCCTGATGCAGGCCAACTGGATCGGCCGCAGCGAGGGCGCGCGCGTGCGCTTCGACCTGGAAACCCCGGTCGATGGCCTGACGCAGGTGGAGGTGTTCACCACCCGGCCGGACACGCTGTTCGGCATGTCCTTCCTGGCCGTGGCCGCCGAGCATCCGCTGGCCGCCGCCGCGGCTGCGCGCAACCCCAGGATCGCCGAGTTCATCACCGAGGTCCGCAGCCTCGGCACGTCCGAGGCCGCGATCGAGCAGGCCGAGAAGCGCGGCATCGACACCGGCATCCGGGTGAAGCACCCGTTCAACGGCCAGACCTACCCGGTCTGGATCGCCAATTTCGTACTGATGGAATACGGCACCGGCGCCATCTTCGGCTGCCCGAGCGGTGACCAGCGCGACCTGGATTTCGCCCGCAAATACGACCTGCCGGTGCCGCCCGTGGTGCTGCCGCCCGGCGCCGACCCGGCCAGCTTCGCCATCGGCGACACCGCCTTCACCGATGACGGTACGCTGTTCAACTCCGATTTCCTGGACGGCAAGGGCACGGCCGACGGCAAGCGCGCCGCCATCGATGCGCTGGAGGCCCAGGGGGCCGGCCAGGGCGTGGTGAACTGGCGCCTGCGCGACTGGGGCGTCTCCCGCCAGCGCTACTGGGGCTGCCCGATCCCGGTCATCCACTGCGACGATTGCGGCGCCGTGCCGGTGCCGCAGGACCAGTTGCCGGTGGTGCTGCCGGAGGACGTGGACTTCTCCAAGCCCGGCAACCCGCTGGACAACCACCCGACCTGGAAGCACGTGGCCTGCCCCGGCTGCGGCAAGCCGGCCCGCCGCGAGACCGATACCTTCGACACCTTCGTCGATTCGTCCTGGTACTTCGCCCGCTTCACCTCGCCCAAGGCCGAGACGCCGGTGGTGCCCGCCGCCGCCAATGCCTGGCTGCCGGTGGACCAGTATATCGGCGGTATCGAGCACGCGATCCTGCACCTGCTGTATTCCCGCTTCTTCACCCGCGGCCTCGCTTCCATGGGCCACCTGAAGACGCCGGAACCCTTCGCCGGGCTGTTCACCCAGGGCATGGTCCAGCACGCCTCCTACAAGTCCCAGGACGGCCGCTGGCTGGCACCGGACGAGGTGGAGCCGACCGCCGATGGCGGCGCCGTGGAGACGGCTACGGGCCTCTCCGTGACCATCTCCCGCAACGACAAGATGTCCAAGTCGAAGCGCAACACGATCGACCCCGGCAGCATCATCGACCGCTACGGCGCGGATACCGCCCGCTGGTTCATCCTCTCCGACAACCCGCCCGACCGGGACATGGAGTGGACCGAGGCCGGCGCATCCGGTGCCGCCCGCTTCTCCCAGCGCCTGTACCGCACCACGGCGGGTGCCGTCGGCAGCCTGCCGGTGCCTGGCACCATGCCGGCGGAGGGTGTGGGGCGGGACCTGCGCCGCGTCACCCACCGCACCATCGCGGCGGTGACCGAGGCTCTGGAGACGTTCGCCTTCAACGTCGCCGTCGCGCGCATCCATGAGTTCGCCAATGCCATCGAGGCCGCCGGCGCCGAGGACGGCGCGGCGCGGCGGGAGGCGCTGGAGACCATGGCGCGGCTGGTCGGCCCCATGATGCCGCATCTGGCGGAGGAAATGTGGTCCCTGCTGCGGCCGGACGAGAAGACCCTGGTGGCACAGTTGGCCTGGCCGGAATCCGACGCCTCCCTCGCCGCCGCCGACAGCGTGACGCTGGCGGTGCAGGTGCTGGGCAAGCTGCGGTCCACCCTGGCCGTGCCCATCGGCACCGATGAAGCCACCGTATTCGCCCTGGCGGAAGCGGATGAGAATGTGCAGCGCGCCATCGCCGGGCGCCCGATCAGGAAGCGCATCCATGTCCCGGGACGTATCGTCAACTTTGTCGTCTGATCGCGCCATGACCCGCCGCCGTGGCCTGCTCGGGCTTGGCACGCTGGGGCTGCTCGGCCTGTCCGGCTGCGGGTTCCGCCCGCTCTACGGGCAGCGCGGTGCCCTCGGCGCCAATAGCTCGGTCGCGGCCGAACTGGGCGCCATCGACGTCGCCATCATCCCCGAGCGCAGCGGCCAGCTACTGCGCCGGGCGCTGCGGGAACGGCTGTGGGCCGGCGGGCAGTCCTCGCCCCGCTACACCCTGACGCTTGGCCTGCAGTTGGCGGCCGAGCCGGAGGGCTACCGCACCGACGGCCTGCCGACGCGCATCCGCTACAACGCCACGGCCAACTGGTACCTCGCCACCAAGGAGGCGCCCCCCCGCATGGTGCTGACGGGGTCCGAGCGGGCGATGGACGCCTCCAACATCCCGGACAACCAGTTCTTCGCCGGCGACGCCTCGCGCGAGGCGATGATCTCCCGCCTCATCGACCAGCTGGCCGAGGACATCGTCACCCGGCTGGCGGTGCGCCTGCAGGAACAGCCTACGGGCTGAACCAGTGGCCAAGCTGGATGCCCGCCGGGTCGCTGCCTTCCTGAAGGACCCCGGCCCGACCCGTGCCGTCCTGCTGCATGGCGAGGATGCCGGGCTGATCCGCGAGCGCGCGGACGCCCTGCAACAGGCTGTGGTCGGCGGCGACGACCCCTTCCGCTACGCCGATCTGCCACGGGACGCCGCCTCCAAGCCCGGCGCCCTCTCCGGCGAGATGTCCGCCCTGGCACTGACGGGCGGCCGCCGCATGGTTCGCGTCCGCGATGCCACGGACGGCCTGACCGCCGGGGTCAAGGACGCCCTGAATGCCCCAGGAGACACGCTGCTGGTGCTGGAGGCCGGTGAACTACCATCTCGCGCCAAGCTGCGCGCGTTGCTGGAGAGCCACCCACAGGCCGCCGTGATCGCCTGCTACCGCGAGCGTGGCGCGGAGCTGGCGGGGACCATTGCCAGCCTGCTGCGGGAGCAAGGCGTCAGCGCCGAGCCGTCCGCGCTGGAATGGCTGGCCGGCCGCCTGGGCGAAGACCGCATGCTGCTGCGGCGCGAGGTCGAGAAGCTCGCCCTTTATGTCGGCGAAGGCGGCACGCTGGGCGAGGAAGACGTGCTGGCCTGCATCGGCGACGGCTCCACCCTCGACCTGGACGAGGCCTTGATCGCCGCCACGGCCGGCGAGATCTCGGTGGCCGACCGCGCTTTGGACGTGGCACTGGGCGAGGGGGCCCACCCCGTCATGGTCGTGCGTGCCGCGCTCCGGCACATCCAGCGCCTCCACCTCGCCTCCCTCGCCATGGCCGCCGGTGCTCCCCCAGGCGCGGCTCTGGAAGGCCTGCGGCCGCCCGTATTCTTCCGCCACAAGCCGGGTTTCGAACGCGCCCTGCGCTGCTGGAACCCCAGTTCCCTGGCCGCCGCCGGCGATGCGTTGCTGGAAGCTGAAAAGCGCACCAAATCCAGCTCCGCCGCCCGGCCGATCCCGGACCAGGCCATCGCCCGTGCCGCTGTCCTGACCCTGGCTCGCCAGGCCTTCGCGGCCCGCCGGCGGGGGTGATGGAGACGTGCCCCGTGGGTTTCTCCTGGGGGCATGAAACATCGGCTGGGAAGGGGCCTGTCCTGCCACGACGTGGTTCGGGATGGTGGGGGCTCGCAGGAGCTGAAGGGCAGGAAGGCTGGGGAATGAATTCCCCAGGCCCCTTCTTTTTTTCTTCGAGTTTGGCGCTGCGCCTAGGGCTGCAAGCGGGCGCTTCTTGATGATATTTAAATGGCCATCAGGGCTGAACTGTCAGTTGCCGGAGGTATTGGGCGGATCGGCATTCGGACTGGGACGGGAAGGCCGGGGGAAGGAATTCCCCGTACGCCATCTTTCCGGCGAGTCTGTTCAGGCGTGTGGCGGCGGGCCCAGACCGGGGTGTCGCCGGACGCTGCTGGTTCAGTCCAGATGGTCCGTGATCTTTGTCACGGCCGCACCTGCTGCTAAGCCCCACGCCAGCTGACAAAAAAAGATGGGGTTTCAGGGGAATTCCTTCCCCTGACCTTTCCCTCCACAGAATCGAATGTCCATCAGCCCCAGGACCTCCGGCGCACCTAACCGTCTTTAGAAATGCCCCTTCATCGGCCACACCCAAACTCGAAGAAGAAAAGAAGGGTCCGGGGAATTCTTCCCCGGCCTTTGTCCTCTCTGCGGCTTCGAAACACCCCACGCAGGTGAGAAGGTATCAGCGTCCCGGCGTCAGGAGGCGGATCAGGCCATCGAGCTGGTCCAGATCCTTGTAGGCGATGCTGATCTGGCCGCCACGGCCTCCGTGGCGGATGGCGACTTTCAGGCCCAGCTTCTCGGTCAGGTCGCGCTCCAGGGCGCGGGTATCCTTGTCTTCCGGTGCAGCCGCGGGGCGGGGGCGTTCGGCGGAGGCGGCGAGGGCTTCGGTCTGCCGCACATTCAGGCCGCGGGTCACCACCAGCTCGGCCAGCTTGGCGGGGTCGGGGGCGGTCAGCAGCGCGCGGGCGTGGCCGGCGGACAGGCTGCCACGGCCCAGCATCTCCCGTACCTTGGGCGGCAGGCCAAGCAGGCGTAGCGTGTTGGCGACGTGGCTGCGGCTCTTGCCGACGGCGCGGCCCAGATGGTCCTGGGTCAGGCCGAACTCGTCGGTCAGGCGGCGGTAGCCCTGGGCTTCCTCCAGCGCGTTCAGGTCCTCGCGCTGCAGGTTTTCGACCAAGGAGGCCGCCATGGCGGCGCGGTCGTCCATGTCATGGATGACCACGGGCACGTCGTGCCGCTGTGCCAGTTGGGAAGCGCGCCAGCGGCGTTCACCGCCAATGATCTGGTAGGTGCCGGCATGGCCGGGCTTGGGCCGCACCAGGATGGGCTGCAGCACCCCATGCTCGCGGATGGAGGCCGCAAGCTCGGCCAGGCCGGATTGGTCGATCGGCCCACGTGGCTGGAAGGGCCCCGGCTCCAGCGCCTCGATCGGCAGGCTGCGGGGCGCCTGATTGGCGGCGGCGGGGTTGGGCTGGTCTCCCAGCAGGGCGGACAGGCCCATGCCCAGGCGGTTTGGCTTGCGTCCGCTCATGCGGTGTGCGCTCCGGCAAGTTTCGCGGCCGCGCGCTCGCGCCGCAGGAGTTCGGCAGCCAGCTTGATGTAAGCCTGGGCGCCGGTCGATCTCATATCGTAGAGCAGCACGGGCAGGCCGTGGGACGGCGCCTCGCTGACGCGGATATTGCGGGGGATGACAGTGTCGAACACCTTGTCCCGGAAGAACGCCCGCACATCCGCCGCCACCAGTTCGGACAGGTTGTTGCGGCGGTCGAACATGGTCAGAACGATGCCGTCCAGCCGCAGGGCAGGGTTCAGCGCCCGCTTCACCCGCTCGATCGTGCGGGTGATCTGGGAGACGCCCTCCAACGCGAAGAACTCGGTCTGCAGCGGGATCATCACCGATTCCACGGCCACCAGCGCGTTCAGCGTCAGCAGACCGAGGGAAGGGGGGCAGTCGATCAGGATGAAGTCGAAGCCCTTCAGTGCCTCGGCACCGGCATCCAGGGCTTCCCGCAGGCGGTGCTCGCGGTTGTCCATGCCGACCAGCTCGATCTCGGCGCCGGCCAGGTCGTTATCGGCGGGCAGCAGGAACAGGTTGGGCACCTTGGTCTGCTGCATCAGCTCGCCCAGCGGGCGCTCGCCAATCAGCAGGGAGTAGCTGCCCTTGCCACGCTCGGCCCGTGGCAGGCCGAGGCCGGTGGAGGCATTGCCCTGCGGGTCCAGGTCGATGACCAGGACACGCTTCTTCGTTGCCAGGGCGGTGGCCAGGTTGATGGCGGTGGTGGTCTTGCCCACGCCACCCTTCTGGTTGGCGAGAGCGATACGGCGGGTTGTGCGGTCAGGCCCCGGCACGGCGAATCCTCGAAAGGCGGAAGATGGAAGCGTCGGGTTCGGTGGTGCTCTTGAACCGCTCGGCCGACAAAGTCCAGCCTGCGGCGGTGGCCTCCAGCTCCTCCAGCGCCGTGCGGCCCTTGGGGAAGATGGCGACACCGTCGGGCGCCAGCAGGCGTTCGGCCCAGGGCAGCATCTTCTCCAGCGGACCGAGGGCGCGTGCGGTCAGCACGGCGAGCGGCGGTAGCGCCGCGGCGTCGATCCGCTCCGCATGGACACGGACATGGGTGAGGCCGAGTTCGCCGACCACTGTCTGCAGGAAGGCGGCCTTGCGACGGTCGGATTCCACCAGATGCATGGGCCGGTCCAGTGCCATGGCCAGGATCAGGCCTGGAAAACCGCCCCCGGTGCCGATATCGCCCATCGGCGCATCGCCGGGCGGTACCAGACCCAGCAGCTGGATCGAATCGACAATGTGGCGTTGCCGCAGCGCCTGCTCCGTCGTGGGGCCGATCAGATTGATGCTGGCGTTCCAGCGCAGCAGCAGCGGTATGAAGGCATCAATCCGCGCGGCTGTTTCACGTGAAACATCGGCCGAGGGGAGGTCGAGGGCCGGTGGGTGTTTCACGTGAAACGCTCCGTCTTGCGCAGGTGGACGGCCAGGGCGGCCAGGGCGGCGGGGGTTATGCCGGGGATGCGGCCGGCGCTGCCCAGCGTGGCGGGGCGGGCGGTAGACAGTCTCTGTCGCATCTCGTTGGAAAGGCCGGCAATGGCGGCGAAGTCGATCTCGTTGGGGATGGGGGTGCGCTCCTCCCGCTCGATCATCCGAAGCTCCGCGGCCTGGCGGTGCAGATACGGGGCGTAGAGCGCCTCGGCTTCCAGTTGAGTGCGGACGCCGGTAGGGAGTTCGGCCAGCCAGGGGAAGGCGCGCTGCACCACCTGGGCGTCGGTCTCCGGCAGTGCCAGGACCTCCAGCAGGTTCCGCCAGCGGCCATCCTGGTTGATGGGGATGCCGGCGGCATTCAGGGCCGCCGGGGTGCCGCCTTCCGCCCGGGCCCGCTCCAGCGCCTCCGACACGGCGGCGGCGAAGCTGCGGTGCTTCGCGGCGCGCTCCGTGCCGACGCAGCCCCAGGCGATCCCGGTCTCGGTCAGCCGCATGCCAGCATTATCAGCGCGCAGGGCCAGGCGATGCTCAGCCCGGGCGGTCAACATGCGGTAGGGCTCACTGACGCCTTGCAGAGTCAGGTCGTCCACCATGACACCCAGATAGGCGGCGGTGCGGGGCAGGGTGCGCGCCTCACCGCCACCAGCCAAGGCTGCGGCGTTCAGCCCGGCCAGCAGCCCCTGGGCGCCGGCTTCCTCGTACCCTGTGGTGCCATTGATCTGCCCGGCCAGGAACAGCCCCGGCACCTCGCGCACTTCCAGCGTCGGCCACAGGGCTCGCGGGTCAACGTGATCGTACTCGATGGCATAGCCGGGGCGGAGGATCGCCGCCTTCTCCAGCCCGGGAATGGAGGCGATGAAGGCGGCCTGCACGTCCTCCGGCAGGCTGGTGGAAATGCCGTTCGGGTAGATGGTCGGATCGTCCAGCCCCTCCGGCTCCAGGAAGATCTGGTGCCGTTCCCGCTCCGCGAAGCGCACCACCTTGTCCTCGATCGATGGGCAGTAGCGCGGGCCCACGCCCTGGATCTGGCCAGAATGGATGGGCGCGCGGTGCAGATTCGCGCGGATCAGCGCGTGCCCGGCCGGGGTGGTGGCGGTGATGCCGCATTCCACCTGCGGGTTGGTGATGCGGTCGGTCATCCAGGACAGCGGTTCCGGCACCGCGTCGCCCGGCTGCATCTCCAGGCTGGCCCAGTCGATGGTACGGCCATCCAGCCGGGGCGGCGTGCCGGTCTTCAGCCGCCGCATCGGTAGGCCCATCGCCTCAATGGCCAGGGCCAGGCCGATGGCGGGCGCATCGCCCACCCGGCCCGCCGGGCGGCGCGTCTCGCCGATATGGATCTCGCCGCGTAGGAAGGTGCCGGTGGTGATGACCAGCGCGCCGCAACTGATGCGCGTGCCCTCCGCCGTCAGCACAGCAGCGATGCGGCCGGCGGCATCGCGTTCGATCCCTTCCGCCGCCACGGCCAGGATGGTCAGGTTCTTCTGCGCCGCCAGCAGCGCCTGCACGGCCTGGCGGTACAGCTTGCGGTCCGCCTGGGCGCGGGGGCCACGCACGGCCGGGCCCTTGCTGCGGTTCAGCAGCTTGAAGTGGATGCCCGCCGCGTCGGCGGCGCGCCCCATCAGCCCGTCCAGTGCGTCGATCTCCCGCACCAGATGCCCTTTGCCCACGCCGCCGATGGCGGGGTTGCAGGACATCTCGCCCAGGGTCTCTAGCTTGTGTGTCAGCAGCAGGGTCCGGGCCCCGCAGCGGGCGGCAGCGGCGGCGGCCTCGGTGCCGGCATGGCCACCGCCCACCACCACCACATCGAAATTCATGTCGCGCATGCCGGCGGGTATACCGCCCCGCGCGTCATTTTCCGATGCAGAAATCCCCGAATACGACGTCCAGCACATCCTCGACGCCGACATGCCCTGTCAGCCGCCCCAGTGCACGCACGGCCGCGCGCAGGGATTCGGCGGCAAGCTCTGGCAAGGGCGCCGTCACGGCCTCATCCAACCAGGATGCTGCCTCCTGCAGCGCCGCGCGGTGTCGCGGGCGCGTCAGGCTCGCTTCCTCGGAGAGGCCGGCGCGGGCGACGGCGGCCTCGGTCAGCGCCGCCTGCAAGCCTTCCAGTCCCACACCGGTCCGGGCCGAGATCGCCAGCGGCGCCTGGCTGCCTATCAGCGCCGGCGGCGGTGCCAGATCCGTCTTGTTGACGACCGGCAGCACCCCGGGTGCGATCAGCGCCAAAGTCTCCGCATCCGGCGGGTTGTCGGCGGCGAAGACGGCCAGGACGATGTCCGCCTCTTCCGCCCGCCTGCGGGCGCGGCGCACGCCCTCGGCCTCGATCTCGTCCGGTGCGTCCCGTAGCCCGGCGGTGTCGGCTAGCAGCACCGGAATGCCGCCCAGCTCCAACCGCACTTCCACCACGTCCCGCGTCGTACCCGCCTGGGCGGAGACGATGGCCGCCTCCCGCCCCGCCAGGGCATTCAGCAGCGAGCTCTTGCCGGCATTCGGTGCGCCGAGGATGGCGACCCACAGCCCCTGCCGCAGCCGTTCTCCCCGTCCGCCATCGTCCAGATGTGCGCGGATCTCGGCGGCCAAGCTGGCGGCGCCGGCTCGCATCTGCGCTTCCAGGTCGTTCGGTAGGCCGTCCTCGGCGAACTCGATCGCGGCCTCTTGGTGCGCCAGCAGGCGGGTCAGCCGACCCGCCCAGCCGGCGTAGCGTATGGCCAGGGCGCCACCCGCTTGCCGCAGCGCCTGGCGGCGTTGGGCTGCCGTCTCCGCATCAATCAGGTCCGCGATGCCTTCCGCCGCCGTCAAGTCCAGGCGGCCGTTCAGGAAGGCGCGGCGGGTGAACTCCCCAGGCTCGGCTGGGCGGGCGCCGCAGGCCACCAGGGCGGCGCTGACACCCTCCCGCACCGCCCTGCCGCCATGCAGGTGCAACTCGGCCGAATCCTCGCCGGTGTAGCTGCGCGGGCCGGGGAACCATAGCACCAGCGCATCATCCAGCACCTCGTCCGTCCCCGGGTCGCGCAAGCGGCGCAGGCTGGCCATCCGCGGCTGCGGCAAGCCCCCCGCCAGGCGCCGCACCACCTCCCCACAGGGCCCGCCCGAAAGCCGCAGCACCGCAATGGCCGCACGGCCGGAGCCGGATGCGAGAGCGAAAATGGTATCGGTCATTGGGGGAGCTCCATCCGCAGGCCTCGCCGGGCGGCTTACCGGGGGAGGAGGGAGATGGCCATTCTTTTGGATGAAGGAGCAGGGGAAGAAGAAGGCTGGGGAAAGAATTCCCCAGGCCCCTTCTTTTTTCTGCAAGTTTGGCTTGGCGCTTCAGGGCACAGAGTGAGCGCTGCTTGATGATATTATAATCGGCCACACAGGCTGAACGCCGGTCGCCGGAGATCCAGGGCCTCTGGCAGACCCAATCGATGTTCATGCCCGACCGCTCAGCAGCCAAACCCAAAACGCGAAGAAAAAAGAAGGGGCCTGGGGAATTCTTTCCCTATCCTTGCTTCCTGCCACGGAGGGCACCTCAAAAGAAAAGGGCCGCCCGCGTTGGCGGGCAGCCCTTTCCCATCGAAGGGGGTGCCCCCCCTCCGTGATCAGCGCGCGCGGTTGACCGCGCGGTCGGCGGCGGTGCCGGGCGGGTTGCCGGGCGTGCCGTCCGCCTGGGTGGGGTAGGCGCCGGAGGTGTTGGTGCCGGCGGCACGGTCCAGGGCGCGGGTCGCCTCGGTGCCCGGCGGGTTGCCCGGCATGCCGTTGGACTGCATCGGGTAGGCGCCGGAGGTGTTGGTGCCGGCGGCACGGTCCAGGGCGCGGGTGGCTTCGGTGCCGGCCGGGTTGGCGCGGGTGCCGTCCGACTGGGCGGGGTAGGCGCCGGAGGTATTGGTACCGGCCGCACGGTCCGCCGCGCGGGTTGCGGCAGTGTTGGTGTTGTCGCAGGCCGCGAGGCCCAGCATCAGGGCGGACACGGCAATGGCGGACAAGATCTCGCGCTGGCGCAGCATGCTGGATAGCTCCCGTTAAAATCGGCCTGTTTCAGACCGTCACAGGCCGAGAACGTCCTGCCCGGCTTTCGGTTCCAATTTACTTCGTGGGGAAATTCGCGGCGTGCGGGCCCATCGCGGAAACGCCAGCGTCGCCGCGCAACCGTTGCGTCAGAAGCCGCGTTCCAGCCTCGCAACGGCTATCCGCGAACGTCCCTGTCCCGCAGCGCCAGAATGGCCGGCTGAGTGAAGGGCGGACGCTGACCGGGCCGGAACACCCAATTCGCCTGCGCTTACGGTTTTCCCGCATCCAGACAAGGAGCCATCGATCATGCTCACCCGCCGCATCCTGTTCGGCGCTACCCTGAGTTCCGCCCTGGCGGCCCCCGCCATCCTCCGCGCGCAGGTCGCCGTCAGCGGCGATATCGCCCGGATCCTCGCCGGCACCTCCGAATTCTCCCGCTTCGTTGAGCTGGCACAGCGTTCGGGCGAGATCGGCCGGCTGCAGGGCACGCAGGCCCTGACGGTGTTCGCCCCCACCAACGCGGCGTTCGATCGCGCGCCCGTGGGTCTGTTGCAGGACCTGCTGGGCCAGACCGGCGGCAGCCAGAGCGGCTCTCCCGACCAGTTCCGCCTGACGGCGCTGGTGACGCACCACTTCATTGCTGGCGTGGCGACCACGACCAGCATGCGCGGTGCGATCCGCGACGTGCCGTCCCTGAACGGTGGCCTGGTGCGGATCGATGGCACCGGCGCGGTGCCGACGGTAGCCGTGGCCCGCCCCTCCGGCGGCCCGTCCAGCAACTTCGGCACGGGCGCGGGCGGCCAGAACATCCAGCCGCCGGCGCGCATTGTCCTGGCGGACTTGATGGCCAGCAACGGCATCGTCCAGGGCATCGATAACCTGCTGCTGCCCTGATTTCTGGCGTCGCTGAAGCTTCTGCGGGGTTGGGGAGGAAGCTCCTCAACCCCGTTTCCATTTTTGCCGTGGGGGTGAGGAGAAGGCTGGGGAAGGAATTCCCCAGACCCCTTATTTTTCCGGGAGTCTTCGGGTGCTGGTGCGGAGGCGTCAGCTATTTACGACCGGGCGGGGGATGTCGGCGGTCCATGACCTGCGGCAGCTTACAGCTCAGTCGGGTGGCTTCATCCTCTTCGCAGTCCTAAAGCCCCACGCCAAACTCGCAGGAAAAAGATGGGGTTTCGGGGGAAATCATTCCCCTGACCTTGCCTTCCGGCTTCAGCCTGACTGTGGTTGGCCCAGCCGCCAGTGGCGGATCAGGGAAAAGCCCTCACCCGAACTTCGGCGCAGGCTGCCAGACTGAACAGCGGTCGCATGCATGCTGCCTGAGTCGCTGGGCTCAGCGCCTGAGCAGGCAAGCAGACCGTGGCGGAAGGGTCCCTCGGCCCCTTCAGTGCCGCGTCTCGCTATGGGACCGCAGCGGTTCGACATCACCCTTTGCGAACGCGTCAAACACGGCATCCCGCAGGTGCGAAGCGGCTCCCTAGTCGGGTCGGGGTTGGGCCGTCATGATGGAGGTTGCATCACGTTCCGTTTTTCCTTTCTGCCGGAAGTACGATCTCCATGGATGACGTTAAGGCGGCTGATACCCGCACCACTCGCATTACCGCCGAGGAGGCCCTCGCCCTCCACGCCGAAGGCAAGCCCGGCAAGCTGGAAATCCGGCTCACCAAGCCGCTGACCACCGCGCGTGACCTGAGCCTGGCCTACTCCCCCGGCGTGGCGGAGCCCTGCCTGCATATCCACCGGGACCCGTCGCTGGCCTACGATTACACGGCCAAGGGCAACATGGTCGCCGTCATCTCCAACGGCACGGCGGTGCTGGGGCTGGGTAATCTCGGCGCCCTGGCCTCCAAGCCGGTGATGGAAGGCAAAGCGGCGCTGTTCAAGCGCTTCGCCGACGTCGACTCCATCGACCTCTGCATCGATACCGAAGACGCGGACGCCTTCGTCAACGCGGTGCGCTACCTCAGCCCGTCCTTCGGCGGCATCAACCTGGAAGACATCAAGGCGCCCGAGTGCTTCGTCATCGAGCAGCGGCTGCGCGAGCTGATGGATATCCCGGTCTTCCATGACGACCAGCATGGCACCGCCATCGTCGCCGCCGCCGGCCTGATCAATGCCTGCCACCTGACGGGGCGTGAGCTGGCGGAGACCAAGCTGGTCATCAACGGCGCCGGCTCCGCCGCCATCGCCTGCGCCGAGCTGGTAAAGGCCATGGGTATCCGGCCCGAAAACATCCTGATGTGCGATACCAAGGGCGTGCTCTGGCGCGGCCGCACGGAAGGGATGAACCAGTGGAAGTCCGCCCACACCGTCACCACGGACCGCCGCACCCTCTCCCAGGCGCTGGATGGCGCGGATGCGTTCTTCGGCCTCTCCGTAAAGGGTGCGGTCACGGCGGATATGGTGCGCTCCATGGCGCCCAACCCGATCATCTTCGCCATGGCCAACCCGGACCCCGAGATCACGCCGGATGACGCCCACGCGGTGCGCCCGGACGTCATCATCGCCACCGGCCGCAGCGACTACCCGAACCAGGTCAACAACGTCCTCGGCTTCCCCTACATCTTCCGCGGTGCGCTGGACGTGCGCGCCAGCACCATCAACGACGCCATGAAGGTCGCCGCCGCCGAGGCGCTGGCCATGCTGGCGCGGGAGGATGTGCCGGAGGAAGTGGCTGGTGCCGGCGGTGGCAAGGGCCTGCGCTTCGGCCCGCAATACATCATCCCGCATGCGTTCGACCCCCGGCTGATCGCCCGCGTCTCCCCCGCCGTTGCCAAGGCGGCGATGGAGAGCGGCGTGGCCCGCAAGCCGTTGATGGACCTGCAGCGCTACGCGCGTGAGCTGGCGGGCCGCCTGGATGCCGGCATCTCGGCCCTGGAAGCCATTACCGAACGGGTGCGCGCCAACCCGCAGAAGGTGGTCTTCGCCGAGGGCGAGGAAGAGAAGGTCATCCGCGCCGCCATCGCCTTCCGCAACGCCGGCTACGGCACCCCCGTGCTGATCGGGCGGGAAGAGCGCATCAAGGCCACCGTGGCCGCGCTCGGCATCCCGCTGCCGGACGGGGTGGAGATCCACAACGCCCGCCTCTCCGGCAGCAACCTGCGCTATGCCGAGTGGCTGTACGAGCGCCAGCAGCGCAACGGCCTGCTGTTCCGCGACTGCCAGCGGCTGGTGAACCTGGACCGCAACGTCTTCGCCGCCTGCATGGTGGCGCTGGGCGATGCGGACGCCATGGTCAGCGGCGTCACCCGCTCCACCGGCGTCACGCTGGAAGGCGTCACCAAGGCGATCGACACCGCTCCCGGCACCGTGCTCTTCGGCCTGACCATGCTGCTCGGCCGCTCCTCCGGCAGCACCCTGATCGCCGATACCGCCATCCATGAGCGCCCCGACGCCACCACCCTGGCGGAAATCGCCATCGGTGCCGCCGCCGCCGCCCGCCGGATGGGACTGGAGCCGCGCGTGGCCTTCCTCTCCTTCTCCAATTTCGGCGCACCCGGCGGCACCATCACCGGGCCCGTGCAGGACGCGGTGAAGCTGCTGGACGGCCGCGGCGTGGACTTCGAATACGATGGGGAGATGACGGCGGACGTGGCGCTCGACCCCCGCCTGCGCGCCCTCTACCCCTTCTGCCGCCTGACCGGGCCCGCCAACGTGCTGGTGATGCCCGGCCTGCACGCCGCGCACATTCTGACCAAGGCCGTGCCGAACCTGACCAGCGCGACCACGCTGGGCCCCGTGCTGGTCGGGCTGGAACACCCGGTGCAGATCGTCAGCATGGACGCCAGCGTGAACCAGATCCTCGACATGGCCTGCTTCGCGGCCCATGGCGCGGTGAAGCGGGACTGATCGCGGGGGGAGGTCTGGGGGAAGGAATTCCCCCAGACCTCCATCTTTTTTCTGTGAGTTTAAAGGGGCTGGGGCTGTTGGGGCCCTGGCCTTTTTTGTGTGGCGGGGAGGGCTTAGTAAGCGCCTGTCGGCGCTACGGCGGAAGCAAGGGTGGAACAGAACTCCGCCTGCATTCGGGAGGCTTGCCTTATCCGATGCGCCGGGATGAGGCAGTAAAAATCTCTAGAATTTTAAAATGCTCACAAGGGCTGAACCGTCAGTCGCCAGAGGTCATAGACTACCGGCGCGGCCCCCGAGGGAACCCTCAAACAGCCAGACCTCACAAAAGCCCGCCAGTAAAAACACCGCAGAAAAAAGATGGGGCCTGGGGGCATTCCTTCCCCCAGTCTTCCTCACTCCCCCAACAGGCAGAACATCAACTCATGCTTGTTGTGCGCGCCATGGAACACCACCGCCCCCGGAATGGCGGCGAAGGCGGCGGCGGTGTCGTGGTCCGTCTCGCCCTGGAACTTCAGGGTGCAGACGAAGTTCCGGGCGCGCCCGGCGGCCTGCCAGCGTTGCACCAGCCCCAGCAGGCGGGACGGGTAGCAGATGATGTCGCTGAACAGCCAGTCGACCGCGTCCTGCTTCTCCGGCTCCAGCCCGAAGGCGCTTTCGGTGCGGATGGTCACGTTGGGCAGCGCGGCGACGGCGGGGTCCATCTGGGCCTTGTCCACCGCCACGACGTCGCAGCCGAGTTGCGCCAGCGCCCAGGTCCAGCCCCCAGGCGCGGCGCCGAGGTCGAGCGCCGTCTCGCCCGGGCCAGGCCAGCGGCCGAGGCGGGTGAGGGCTTCCCACAGCTTCAGATAGGCGCGGGAAGGCGGGCCCTCGCGGTCTTCCTCGAAGCGCACGGCGCCGTTGACGAAGGGGCTGGTCTTGGTCGGGCTGGCCAGCATCAGATCCGGCGCCAGCAGCGTCCAGGCGCCGAGATGGCCGGTCGGCGCCGCTTCGGGGAAGGTAAGGGCACGGGCCTTTACTGGCGGCAGCGCGGCCTCGATCAGCGCGGCGCGGCGGTGGTGCACGGCGGCGTAGAGTGCCCAGTTGCGCTGGATGCCGCGCAGGGCGGAGGCCGCGCTCTTGATGGAAGCGACGGGGATCTCCCGCACGTCGGTCCAGGTTTCCAGCGCCCAGGCGGCGGTGGCGGGCGGCGCGGCGGAAAGGGCCAGGCGGCCATGCCAGCGGTCGATGGCCACGCCGGCCCGGCGCAGTTCCTCTTCCAGTTCGGGCTCGAAGCCCTCGGCGGCCAGGTAGGCGCTGCGGATACTCATGGGTGCCGCTCCGCGGAGGGGGGGTTAAGGGCCGGCGGGGCAGGGCGGCGGGCGGCGGCGAGGGCCAGCACCAGCCAGGCCAGCATCAGCACGGTGCCGCCCAGCGGCGCGACGCTGCCGAGCGAGGTGCCGGCCAGCGCCCGCCACCACACCGCGCCGCAGAAGGCCAGGGAGCCCAGGGCGAAGCCGGCCCCGGCGATGTGCGGCAACGCGCCGCGGCGGCGTTCGGCCAGCAGGCCGGTGGCCAGCAGCGCCAGGGCGTGCCAGCCCTGCATGGTCAGGGCACTGGCGGCCAGTGCGGCCTGGGCCGCGTCCAGCCCATGCGCTGCCCAGGCGGACAGCCCCACCGCGACGCAGCCGGACAGCGCGCCGAGAACAAGCCAGAGGCGGGCCATCACACACTCTCCTGCACGGGAAGCCGCACTTCGGGGCGGGTTGCCTCATCGGGCGCCCAGCCATCTGCCGCGCGGCGGAACAGCGGCGTGGCGAAGGCGGCAGCCACGGGCACGTCGGTAGGCCAAGTGGGCAGCCAGCGGTCGCCCTGCGCCATACCGACGCACAGACCCACCGGGCGTACCCCTGCCGTTCCTAGCAGCGCTAGCCCGGCCAGCGCGGAGCTGCCGGTGCTGATCACGTCATCCACCAGCAGCACGCGCTTGCCACGCAGCCGGGCCAGCAGGCGCGGGTCCAGCCACATGCGCCGCGCGTCTGGCGCGGTGGAGGAGGAGGTCGGGACCGACCAGGTTTCCTCGTACCAGTTCTTGCGGGAATAGCCGGGGGCCACCCAGTTGGCATGCCCCAGCGCCTCGGCCACCGGGCCGCCAAAGACATGGCCCAGAGTCGGCAGCCCGACCACGATGTCCGCCCCCCAATCCCGCACCGCCTCGGCCATCCAGCCGACGATCGGCCGCAGCACGGCGAAGGATGCCTGGTTGGCAACGAAGCCGGTGACGGCGACCTCGCCATAGTCGCGCAGCGGCAGCCACAGCCAGCGCCCATCCGGCATGCGGATGGGGGCGGTGGCGGCCCAGGGGCGCGTCTGCGCCACGGCCTCGTAGCGCTGCCAGTGTTCGGCGGCCGGGTCTGCGGGGGCCGGGTGTGCGGGGGCCTGTTGCATGTGCGGCGGATGGCACAGGGCGGGCGAAGATACCAGTCCCATCCTGGCGGCATCAGCTATCCGCCCGCATGCCGGCCGGTGCCTGAGGCCCACGTCATCGCCTCATCACGCACCGCAGCTTGGGAGGAGGCCCGACGACGCTCACCCCTCGATCTTTCCCTGGCCACGCCACACGCTGCCGCCATGCCCGGACCGTTGACGCCGCCCGCCCGTCCCCAGCACTCTTCATTCCATGACGATCCTCGCCCCCGACAGCTGCTACCCCCGCGACTTCGTTGGCTACGGCCCCAATCCGCCGGACCCGCAATGGCCGGGCGGGGCGAAGCTCGCCGTCTCCTTCGTGCTCAACTACGAGGAAGGCGGCGAGAACACCGTGCTGAACGGCGATGCCGGCGGCGAGATCTATCTGAACGAGACGCCGGGCGGGAACCCGGTGCTGGGCCAGCGCGACATCGGCAAGGAAAGCCAGTTCGACTACGGCGCCCGCGCCGGCGTCTGGCGCGTGCTGCGGCTGTTCGCCGAGCGCGACATGAAGCTGACCGTCTATGGCGTCGGCCGGGCGCTGGAACTGAACCCCGCCATCGGCGCCGCCTTCGCCAGCGCGGGGCACGAGGTCGCCAGCCATGGCTGGCGTTGGATCAACTACCAGAACGTCGATGAAGCGACCGAGCGGCAGCACATCGCGCAGACGGTGGAGACCATCACCCGCACCGTCGGCAAGCCGCCCGTCGGCTGGTACACCGGTCGCATCAGCGAGCAGACGCGCCGCCTGGTCGCCGAACACGGTGGCTTCCTCTACGACAGCGACGCCTATGACGACGACCTGCCCTATTACGTCACCGTCGCCGGCCGGCCCCTGCTGATCATTCCCTACACGCTCGACAACAACGACATGAAGTTCGCCGTGCCGCCCGGCTTCGCCTCGAACGATGGGTTCGAGCAGCACCTGCGCGATGCGTTCGACCTGCTGCGGGAAGAAGGCCAGACCGCGCCGAAGATGATGAGCATCGGCCTGCACTGCCGCCTGGTCGGCCGCCCCGCCCGCGCCGCCGCGCTGAAGCGCTTCCTGGACCACGTGGCATCCTGCCCGGATGTGTGGGTCGCCACGCGGGAGGAGATCGCCCTGCACTGGCGTCGGGTGCATCCGCCGGGAGCCTGATGAGGGGGAGGAAGGCCGGGGAAGGAATTCCCCGGACCCCTTCTTTTTTTCTGCGAGTTTGGCGTTGAGGCTGCGGGGCCGGGTGGTGCGGCTCTGAGGGACAGGTGGGCTGAGTGCTTGGTTGCCATGCATCCGAATGGCTGTCTGGGCGCGCCGGCAGATGATGCTGTGGGTGCAGGAGTGAGCGGCGTGGCCAGGACGCCAGTGGCCACAGACAGCCGGCACATTAGAAACAACTGGCTGCTATCCACTCAAAGCTGGCTTCCGACAATCCATTTGAAAATTCCTGTGTTAAGAGCAGGTATTTCCTGCGCCTGCTTTGTTGGCCGCACAGAAAGCCCCAGCCGCACGCCTCAGTAGCTAGAGCGTCAAAACGGTCATTTGCCCTGCCGTCGCAAACCGGCCCTGTCTCGAACCAACCTTCCCCCGGCAAAACTCGAAGAAAGAAGATGGGGTCCGGGGAATTCTTTCCCCGGCCTTCCTCCCGTAGCTTGCGCATCCCGTCGTGGCAGAACAGTGCCCCCAAACCAAGGACGCGGCTTCCAGCGACTCGCCTGCTCCAAAACCCGGATCGGCTGCGGCGGGTGGACAGGGCGATACGCGCCGCTGACGGAATGGCGAGGCGCCTGCCGGCATCCGCTTCAGCCACGATGCGCATGCCTCCGTCGGCCCGGTGCTGGCGGCAGGCCGGACAGGCCGACAGCAACGGTGGGAGCCATGCGGCCCGGCAGGGCAGGCCGCCCTCGCCGTTCTTCCGAGGGCTGTGGACCCGTCCGTGCAGGCTGCCCGCCTCCGTGCCAACCGGTATTTCCAGGCGGCTTCTCGCGGGGCGGCACATGGCGCGGCAACCCCGGACGACCCGGGGTTTTTTATCGTTGCGACGTTCGTTCATGCATCCTGCCGAAGGGGGTTGGTCGCCATGCCCGCCAAAGCCGCCGATGAATCCCTGCGGCCCTACCGGGCCCGCCGCGATTTCACGCGCACGCGGGAACCGGCGGGCCAGCCCGCCCGCCGCCGGGCGGCGAAGGCGCTGTCCTTTGTCGTGCAGAAACACGATGCCACCCGCCTGCATTACGACTTCCGGTTGGAGTTGGAGGGCACGCTGAAGAGCTGGGCGGTAACCCGCGGCCCCAGCCTGGACCCGGCGGACAAGCGACTGGCCGTGCAGGTCGAGGATCACCCGCTGGAATATGGCGGCTTCGAAGGCACGATCCCGCCCGGCCAATATGGCGGCGGCACGGTGATGCTGTGGGACCGTGGCACCTGGCACAGCGACGATGCGGACCCGGTAGCCGCGTTGGCCGCCGGCAAGATGAAGTTCCACCTGGATGGCGCGCGGATGCAGGGTGGCTGGACGCTGGTGCGGATGCGCCCGAGGCGTGGCGAGAAGACGCCCCAATGGCTGCTGATCAAGGAGCATGACGACGAGGCTCGTCCAGGCGAGGGCGAGAGCCTGCTGCAGGCCGAGACCAGCTCGGTTGCCTCCGGCCGCTCGATGGAGGAGATCGCCGCTTCCGCTGGGGAGCAGGGGGAGGTCTGGACGACGGGTAAGGCGAAGCGTGGCGGCGCGGCACGCCCGGCGCCGGCCCAGAAGACAGCCCCAAAGACAGCCCCGAAGGCGGCTGAGAAAGCCGGGAAGTCTGCCGCCAAGGCCACGAAGGGCAGCCGCAAGGCACGTGGCGCCAGCCTGGCACCGGGGCAGTTCGTCCCGCCCCAGCTCTGCGCCTCGGCCGCCGAGGCGCCGATGGGACCCGGCTGGGTGCATGAGGTGAAGCTGGATGGCTACCGGTTGCAGGCGCATATCAGCGGGGGCGAGGCCCGGCTGCTGACCCGCAGTGGCCTGGACTGGACCGCCCGCTTCCCCGAGACCGCCGCCGCTCTCGGCCAGTTGCAGGACAGCATCCTGGATGGCGAGGTGATCGCCACCGATGCGGAAGGCCACCCGGATTTCGCCGCGCTGCAGGCGTCGCTGGAGCGCAAGCGCACCGGGGAGCTGCGCTTCATGGCCTTCGACCTGCTGGCCGCCGGTGGGCAGGACTGGCGCCCGCAGCCCTTGGGGGAACGGAAGGCGGCGTTGCGCGAATGGCTGGCCAAGGCGCCCGATGCCATCGGCTATGTCGAGCATTTCGAGGCGGCCGGCGATGCCATCCTGCTCTCGGCCTGCCGCATGGGGCTGGAGGGCGTCGTCTCCAAGCGGATCGACGCGCCGTACCAGTCCGGCCGGGGCGAGAGCTGGGTGAAGACGAAGTGCCGGGGCAATGACGAGTTCATCGTCGGCGGCCATGGCACTGGCCCCAAGGGCAGCATGACGCTGCTGCTGGGCGCGTGGCGGGATGGGGCGCTGGTCTATCTCGGCCGCGTCGGCTCGGGCATTTCGGGCAGCCGGGCGGCTTCGCTGACCAGGCAATTGAAGAAGCTGGCGCGCAAGACTTCCCCCTTCGCCACGGCCCTGGACGCGGCGGACCGCCGCCGCGCCCATTGGGTGGAGCCGCAACTGGTGGCCGAGGTGGACTATGCTGGCTGGACCGGCGACGGCCGCATCCGCCAGGCCTCCTTCAAAGGCGTGCGGGAGGACAAGCCGGCGGAGAGCGTGACCCCGCCCGGCCCGATCGCCGGGCAGGACCCGCCGCCGATCCCGGAGGCGCCCAAGGCCGCACGCGGCAAGGCGGCTTCCGGCACGAGCGACGCCGGGAAGGCGGATACCGGGAAGGCGGCCAGCGGACATTCTGCCACTAAGGACCCTGGCGCGGGCGCCGGAAAACCCACCCCCGCCAAGGCCGGCACGGATACGCAGAACACCATCGGCGGCATCCGACTCAGTCACCCGGACAAACTGCTGTGGCCGGAGGAAGGCGTCACCAAGCGGGACCTGGCCCGCTATTACGCCACCGTGGCGCCGCGCCTGCTGGATTACGCCGGCGGTCGCATGGTGGCGCTGCTGCGGGCGCCGGACGGCATCAAGGGCCAGCGCTTCCTGCAACGCCATCCCGGCACCGGCACCTCCGCCCTGCTGCGCCGGGTGATGCTGGCGGGGGAGGATGACCCGTTCCTGGCGGTGGAAAGCCCGCAGGCGCTGGTGGCCCTGGCCCAGGCCGGCGTGCTGGAAGTGCACCCCGGCGGCGCCCTTGCCAAGGATGCCGAGCGGCCGGACCGGCTGGTCTTCGATATCGACCCGGATGAGGGGCTGGATTTCGCCGCCGTCCTCCACGCCGCCCGGGCGCTGCGGGAACGGTTGGAAGGCCTCGGCCTCGGCGCCTTCGTCAAGACCACGGGGGGCAAGGGGCTGCATGTGGTGGTGCCGCTGCGCCCGCGCGCCGAATGGCCGGAAGCCAAGGATTTCTGCCAGGCGCTGTGCGCGCTGATGGCGCAGGAAGAACCCGCCCGGTACACCACCACGCTCGCCAAGAAGGCCCGCAAGGGCCGCATCTTCCTGGACTATCTGCGCAACGACCGTACCGCCACCGCGGTCTCCGCCTGGTCGCCCCGCGCGCGGCCGGGTGCTACCGTCTCCGTCCCCCTGGCATGGGAGGAAGTGGCGGAAGGGCTGGACCCGAAGGCCTTCACCATCGCCACCGTGCCGGACCGCCTGGCGCAGCCGGACCCGTGGGAAGGCTATGCCAAGGCGGCGCGGGAACTGCCGGCCCTCGGCGCCCAAAAGCGCGCCACCTCCCGCAAGCGGGCCAAGGCCCAGGAGACATCCCGATGAGCGAACGCCCCATCTGGCGCGGCACCCTGCGCCTGGCCCTGGTGTCCTGCCGCATCTCCCTGGTGCCGGCGCGGCAGGACCGCAACAACCTGCACTTCAACATGATCAACCCCAAGACCGGCAACCGCATCCGCAACCGCACCGTCGATGCCGAGACGGGGCGGGAGGTGGAGCGCGGCAAGCTGGTGCGTGGCTACGAGGTGGAGAAGGGCGAGTACGTCCTGCTGACCGACGAGGATTTCGACAGCGCGCGGGTGGAGAGCAGCAGCACCCTCTCCATCGCCAAGTTCGTCAAGCTCGGCTCCATCAGCCCGCTGTATTTCGAGAACGCTTACTATGTCGTGCCGCAGGAGGACGAGGCGATCGACGTCTATGCCGTGCTGCGCGATGCCCTGCGCAAGAGCGGCATGATGGCGCTCTCCCGCCTCGTGCTGTTCCGGCGGGAACGGCCGGTGGGCATCCTGCCGCTGGGCCAGGGGCTGGTGCTGCACACCCTGCACGAGGAAGGCGACCTCCGCGATGCCGGCGATGTCTTCGCCGAAGTGCCAGGCACGGCGCCGGAGCCAGAGATGGTGAAGCTGGCGCAGCAACTCATCTCCCGCCAGACCGGCACCTACGACCCCACGGATACCGAGGACCGCTACGAGGCCCGGCTGCGCGAGGTGATCGAGGAACGCCGCCAGGGCAAGACCATCTCCGCGGAGCCGGAGGAAGACCCCGCGCCGCGCGGCAACGTCATCGACCTGATGGCGGCGCTGCGGGACAGCCTGAAGCAGGGTGGCCGCGCGTCCGGCAAGAAGGCGGATGACAGCCCGAAATCCGCCGGCGGAAAATCCAAGAGCAAGTCCGGCAGCAAGAAGGAGGAGGCCAAGCCCGCCGCCAAGCGCAAGCGTGCCTGATCAGGGGCCGCGCTGGGGCGGCAGCATCCGCTCCAGCAACCCGTCCCGCCGGATGGCGACGTGGTAGACCGTGGCCGCCACGTGCATCGCCACCAGGGCGTAGAGGGCGAACTGCCCCCATACATGCACGGTGTTCGCCGCCACGCCGAGCGCCTGGTTCTGCGCGAAGCCCGGCAGGGTCAACAGCCGGAAATACGGAACGCCCTGGCCATTCCCCGCCATCATGTAGCCGGTGACCGGCATGACCAGCAGCACGGCGTAGAGCAGCGCATGGTTCGCCCAGGCCGCCGCACGCTGCACCGCCGCGATGCCGGGCGGATAGGACGGCGCCCGGTGCCGCCAGCGCCACGTCAGCCGCATCAGCACCAGCAGGAAGACCGAGATGCCCATCGACTCATGGGCCATGTACCAGAAGGTACGGACCGGCCCGGGCGGGAAGTTCTCCGCCACCCAGACAAAGGGTAGCAAAAAGCACAGCGCCGCCGCCGTGATCCAGTGCAGCGCCTGCGCCCAACCGGAGAACCGTTCCTGCCCCATGGAAAGGGAACTTATCACGCCCGCGCCCGTTTCAAACCGGCCACGCACCAAACCTGCGTAAAGAGGAAGCCCGTGTGAAGACAAGGAATGCGGCGTGACGGATGGCCAGGCGGATGTCGCGGTACTGACCATCGCCAAAGGCCGGCAGGAGCACCTGCTGCGCCTGCTGGACGGCCTCTCCCGCAGCCTGGTGGCGCCTTCCCGCTGCGTGGTGGTGGACCTGAACGCGCAGCCGGCCAGCCTGCCGCCGATGCCCTTTCCCCTGCTGCACCACCACGCCCCCGCCACCGGCCTGCCGCTGGCCGCCGCGCGCAACGCCGCCGCCAGGCTGGCGGAGGCGCCGAAGCTGGTCTTCCTCGACGTGGACTGCATTCCCGCGCCTGACATGGTCGGCACGCTCGGCGCCGCGCTCGGTCGGCAGGATGCGCTGGTCTGCTGCGAGATCCTCTATCTCGACGCCGCTGCCTCCGCCGCGCCTGCCAGTGCGGACGAGCTTGCCCGCCTCGGCCATCGCCACCCGCACCGGCCCTTCCCCGAGCAGGGCAGCCGGGCGGAGCCGAATGCCGGGCTGTTCTGGTCCCTGGCCTTCGGCATCCGCGCCAGCAGCTTCGCGGCGCTGGGCGGCTTCGACACCGGCTTCACCGGCTACGGCGCCGAAGACACCGATTTCGGCTTCCGCGCCCGTGACCATGGCCTGCCCCTGCTCCTGACCGCCGACACCCGCGCCTTCCACCAATACCACCCGGTCTTCGACCCGCCCCTGCAGCATTTCGACGACATCCTGCTCAACGCAAGGCGCTTTCGCGAACGCCACGGCCTGTGGCCCATGGATGGATGGCTGCGGGACTTCGCCCGGATGGGACTGATCGACTGGTCACCCGAGGGGGACCTTCGGCTGTTGCGCCAGCCAAGCGCGGAAGAAGTCGCGGCGGCTGCCTGCCCGCCAGGGCGCGCTTTTTGAGTGGGCTGCGCGTTTGGGGAAGTGGGGGAAGGCTGGGGAAAGAATTCCCCAGACCCCTTCTTTTTTCCGCGAGTTTAGCGTGGCGCTTCGGGACTGAGAGCGGACGCTTTTTGATGATTTTAATCATGGGCCACGCTGGCTGAACCTTCAGTCACGGGAGGCCCAGGACCTCTGGCGCACCCAGCCGTTTTCCAAGACCGCGCTCTCAGCGGCCACGCCCGGAGAAGCTTGAAAACGTAAAAGAAGGGGTCTGGGGAATTCCGTCCCCAGCCTTCATTTCGCAAACCTCGAGTCCTGAACAGCAAAGTGAAGCTGGCTTGCTAAGACCCGATCACCCGTAGCGTACCGTCACCGCCTCCGCGCAACCATCGATGAAGCCGGCCGTGCGGGTGATGGCACTGGCGTCGTGCAGGGCGGCGATGCGGGCCGGGTCCAGCGCCTCGGCTTCCTGCAACAGGCTGGGCCAGGCGGGGGCATCGGGCCAGGTGGGCAGGGTGATGGCGCAGCCCAGGGCGGCCAGGCGGTCAGCTTTGACGGCTTGCTCGGCGAAGGGGCGTGGCTCGGGGATGCAGATGAAGCGCCGGCCCAGCGCGGCCACTTCGGCCAGCAGCCCGTCGCCACAGCCGCCGATGACGAGGCTGGCCTGCCGCAGTAGCGGGGCGGGGTCATCCACCCAGCCCAGCATCTCGATATTGGCGGGGATTGGCCCGGCGGGCCGGGCCAGGCCGGCGACCTGCCAATGGTAGCCCGGGGTGGCTGCGGCGGCGGCCAGCAGGGCGGCCGGGTCCAACGCGCTGCCGCCGCGGCCGAGGACGACGGCGATGCGCCGCGGCTTGCCCGGTGCCTGGTTAGGGGAAGCAGGGGCTAGCAATCCGGCATGGACCGTGCGCTCGCGAATCCAGGCGGGCAGATCGCGCTCGTCCAGCTCGGCCGGGAAGGGGGCGATCAGCGCCTCGCTGGCCTCGAAGGCGGCGAGGTGGGGTGGGTCGTCCCGCCGGCCGGCGAGGCGGAAGGAGACGACGGGCGTGCCGCACAACCGGGCCAGCAGCACGATCTCCACCGAGACATCGACCACCATCAGCGCTGGCCGATGGTCGCGGATCCAGCCAGAGAGCAGCGCGGCGCGTTGCCGCAGCACATCGGCGCCGGGCGGTGCGTAATGCAGCGCGGCGGTGGCGGGGTGCGCGCCGGGGCGGGCGGGCGGTGCGTCCAGCTTGTCGTCCGGCAGGGGCAGCAGCGGGATGCCGGCCTGTGACTGCTGCGCGGCATCGAAGGTGCCGATCAGAGTGCACGGATGGTGCAGCTTCGCGGCGATGGCGCGTGCGCGTTGCCAATGCCCGATGCCGTGGTGATGCACGTAGTATCCGATCGGCCTCATGCGGCCAGGATATCCCGTGCGGCCATGGTTTCCATCTCCCGTGTCGCGGCCTCGATCTCCTGGCACGGGGCGGCGGGGCTGGCGGGCAATAGCGCTTCGGCCCGGGCGAGGAAGGCGATGTCGTTGGGGCTGGCCGCGGCCAGGGCGGCCAGTTCCGCCGCCGTGCCGCCCAGCAGGGTGGCCAGCGCACGCGTATCGCCACGCCAGGCCTGGCGGATCTGCCGCCGGCGTTGCGCCTGCCGCCACCAGAAGGCGGCGGAGGGCAGCAGCATCGGCGCTTCCCCGGCCTGGTCCCAACGCTGCATCTCGGCGGCCATGCCGCCCTCGGCCCGGCCTTCGCGGCGAGCGGAGACGGTGTTCCAGACAGCGGGGTCGTGGCGCAGCCGCAGGCCCTGTTGCTCCAGCGCCGCGATGAAGGCGTTATCCTCCCCGCTGCGCAGGGCGGGGATGCCTCCCACAGCCAGGAAGGCCGCCAGCGTCACGGCCAGGCTGCCGCCGGTGTGACTGCCATGCCGGGGCGGTGGGTCGTGCGGCAGCGGGTCGATCCGGTCAGCGACGGCGCGGACAGCGGCCCAGTAGCGTTCCACCTGCTGGTAGCGCCAGCGCAGGGTGGGCGGCAGCGGGTGGTGGTCGGTATCCTCCGGCAGGATGCGGCCGCCGACGGCATCGGCCCCGGCTTCGATCGCCGCGAGGTTCGCCTGCAGCCAGCAAGGCGGCGGCGTCGCGTCCGCGTCGGTGCTCAGCAGGACGCCGTCCATGGCACCCAGTTCCCGCAGCCAATCGGCGCCGGCCGCCATGGCGGCGCGGCGGGCGCTGCCGGCATGGGCCTCGGCGGGGGCGAAGCGGGCCTCCAGCACGCGTAGGTCGATGCGCCCGCCCTGGCCGGCGCGGGCCAGCGCGGCGGTATCGTCGGCGCAGTTATTGGCCAGGATCAGCAAGCGCGGCCGCACCGGTCCCTCAAGCGCCGCCACCGAACGCAGCAGGGCAGGCAGGCAGTCGCGCTCGTCGCGGGCCGGTACGCAGATGACGGCGTCGCGGCTCATCCGGCTTCCGGCGTGATGTCGAGTATCCGGGGCGCGGGGGCGGCAACCTGTGCGCGGTAGATCGCTTCATAGGCGCGCACCATGCCGGTCGCATCGCCGAGCGCTTCCGCCCGGGCGCGGCAATCGTGGCGGGAGAGGCGGGCAGCAGCGGCGATGCAGCCGGCGAGGCCGACAATGTCGTCCGCGGCGGCCAGCCGGCCGCACGTGGCATCCAGCAACTGCGGCAAGGCACCGCGAGCGAAACCGGCAACCGGGGTGCCGCAGGCCAAAGCCTCGGCCACAACCAGCCCGTAGGGTTCCTCCCAGCGCGGCGTGCACAGCGCCACCGTCGCCTCGCCCATCGCCGCCGCCAGCGCATCATGCGTCAGGTGGCCGAGATAGGTGGCACCGTCATGCAGGCGCGGCACGATCATCTCCTCCCAGTACGCGGCATTGCTGCGCGGGCCGGCGATGCGGAGCGGCATGCCGGCCAGCCTTGCGGCATCCATCGCCAGGTGCAGCCCCTTCTCCGGCACGATGCGGCCGGACCACAAGGCATGCGGCGGCACGGCAGAGGCGCCATCGCGGAATTGCAGCAGGTCGATGCCGTTGGGCACGACGCGGGCGGGCACCAGCGCGGCCCAGGCCTGCCGCACCGTCTCGGACACCGCGATGAACGGGCCCGGCGCCGCCATCTCCGCCACCGCGTTGGCCAAGTCGGGGAAAGGCGGCGTGTGCAGCACCGTCACCATCGGCACCGGCAGGGTATGGGCCAGGGTCAGCGGCAGGTAATGCAGCGCGTTGTTGTGGATGATATCGAAGCGTTCCGCCGCCAGCATGCCGATGATACGGGTGTAGGCCTCGTGCTCGCGCAATGCCACGGCCTCGATCTCGCGCGGCTCGGTCGGCGTGCCGGTCGGTGGGCAGATGATGACGGGCTCCAGCGCCGGGTCCGTGCCCTCGGCTGCATAGAGCCGCACGTCGTGGCCCATGGCGCGCAGCTTGCGCACCAGCATGTGGGTGTGCATTTCCAGCCCCCCCGAAAAGGGCTCGGCAATCGGGTACTTCAGATGTGCCAGTACAGCGATCCGCATGCCGCGTGGTCCTTCCAGGGAAGATGCGAAGCGCGGCGATCTCGGGCCGCCATGGATAACGGCGGAGATGGGTGATTCGTTACCGCGGCAATACGCTGTCTTCGATTCTTTGCAGGAGATCCAAGCGGTATTGCGGCGTGCGGTGCCCGGCCAGCACGCGCAGCTGCGGCGCGGCGGCGGTGATGAACAGCGTGGAAGCCGCATCGCCGCGCAACGGGAAGGGGGGCTCCGCCGCGGCCAGCCAGTGCACCAGCACCACATGCCCACCCGGTTCCAGGCAAGCCGCCGCCTGCCGAGCCACGCGCTGCACGTCGGCGGCATCCAGGTAGTACAGCACTTCCGACAGCACGATCAGGTCGTGCGGCCCGTCCGGCCAGTCCTCCGGAATGCGCCCCTGGCGGAAGCGGACATGCGGGGCATGCCCACATAGCTCTTGCGCCGTCTGCAAGGGTGCGGCGGCGGCATCGGTGGCCAGCAGGTTGTCGCACCGCCCCGCCAGCATCTGCGTCAGTACGCCGACCGAGCATGCAGCTTCGAAACCACGCCGGTAGCGGTCTCGGGGCAGGGCGGCCAGGGTGGCGGCGTACTTGCCCTGCTCATACGCGCTGCTGCGGAAGCGCCACGGGTCCGGGTCCTCCGCATAGATCGCATCGAAATGGGCGCTGGGGAGGGAGGTCATGCGGCGGCTTCCACATAGGCCTCGAAGGGCCGTTGCAGCACCGCCAGCACGGCGGGGGAGAGGGCGAAGGCGGACGGGGCGTCGCCGATCACCTGCCCCAGCTGGCTGCGGTGGGACGCGACGGCGCGCTGCTTGCGCGGCAGCATGGCGGCGACGTCCAGCCGCATGCCCTGGGGCGGGCCGGCCCATTCGGCGGCGGGCAGCGGCCCCAGCCCCTCGTTCATCTCCGGGTACAGGTAGCGCCAGCTCCAGACCGGGTAGCCCAGCAGCCGCAGGCCGCCCAGTGCCGCCGCGCGGCGGCCGATGGCCCAGCAGGCCTCATGGTCCTTGTGCGGGTCCAGCCCCAGCGTGGCCACCAGCGTGGTCTGCCCGGCGGCATCCAGCACGGCACGGGAGGCGTCCTCCAGCCGTTGACCCCCGGCGGGCACGTCGCCATCGGGCCAGTCCAGGAAACCGACATCATCGGGGGCCACGCCCAGCGCGGCGGCCGCATCCAATGCTTCCTGCCGGCGAAGGTCCCGCAGGCGCGGCGCCGGGAACAGGCGGGAATGGGGATGCGACCCGGCGCCATCCGACAGCACCAGGATGCGCGCCGGCCGCCCCGCCGCCGCCGCGAGTGCCAGCAGCCCGCCGCAGCCGAGGGATTCGTCGTCCGGATGCGGCGCCAACACGGTGATGCCGCTGCCATCCGGCAGCAGGGCATCCAGCCCACCCAGGGGCAACGCCTCTACCGCCCGTAGATACGCATCAGCCTTCACGGCAGGGTTTCGTCCCAGGCATCGCCCATCGGCAGTGGCGCGTGCAGCCACGCCGCCGCGCCGGAGGCCAGCGCCCGGTCCGGGCCCGGCTGGCGCAGATAGGTCATCAGGTCGCGCGCGATGCGTTCCACCGGCGCCGGGCGCATGAAGGCCTGCAGGCCGACGGAGCGCTGGGTATGTTCCAGCACCTCCAGCGCCGCGCTCTCCACCGCGCCACGGGCAAGGTCGACATAGGGTAGCAGTTGCTCCGGCGGGCTTTCGGTATCCTCGGCCATCACGGCGGCGCGCTGCACCCACAGCCGCGCCGTCTCCACCGCCGTGGCCACTTGGCCGAAGCGCGCGGCCTGGTGCGGGTCGGCACCCCGGCCGGTGCGCAGGAAGTGTTGCCGCAACGCCTCGGCCAGGGCCTCCATGCCGCCCAGCTGCACGGCCAGGAAGCGCCAGGCGCCGCCGGAGAAGCCCGGCTGGGTGAAGTACGCATCCGCCCCGCCATGGATCTCGTCCCGCGCGACCTGCATCCCCTCGAAATCGAAGCTGCCGGTGGCGGAGGCGCGCATGCCGCTCGGTGTCCAGCGGGAGAGGTCGGCGCGCTGCTGCTGGCCTTCCAGCGGCAGGATCAGCATCAGAGAAGGTCCATCGGCCCCGCTACGCGCCGTCACCAGCGCCTGGCCGACGAGGCCGGCGCCGGAGCAGAGGATCTTGCCCTCATGCAGGATGCCGCCGCCGCTGGCATCCGGCTCCAGCCACAGGCCGTGCTGCGGGTCCTCGGCGTTCCAGACGCCGAAGAGCTGCCCGGCCCGCGCGGCGGCGGCGGCGCTGGCCTGCTGGGTGGCGGTGCCATGGTGGAAGGCCAGCCGCAGCGCGTTCACGTGGCCTTCGAACAACCGGCCCAGCGGCAGGCTGGCGCGACCCACCAGGCGCAGGGCCTGGAACAGCGGCCGGGCCGTGCCGGGCTCCACACCCCAGCCGCAGCCGCCGAAGGATGTCGGCAGGGGGGCCATGAGCAGGCCTTCATCGCCCAGGCGGGCGATGTCCTCGGCGGGGAGGGCGCCAGCCTGGCTGTCCAGCTCAGCGGCACGGGCCTCGATCTCGGGCGCGATCGCGCGCAGGCGACCCAGCAGCGCCGCGGACCGCAGGGGACGCGGCAGGGAGGCGACGCTTGCACTCAAGCTGGCCATGCCTGCTCTCCGGGAATTTTTTCCATGAATGGGAAGAATGTCTGGCTTGGCCGTTCGTTGCGGCACAGGCTTCACGTTATGCGGCGGCGACCACGAGCGGTGCCGTTCCGCATGGCCCGATCCCGACGCAATGGCCCTGCAACGTTCCAAGCTGGAGCAGGGCTTTTGGCGATTCGTCCGCGGAACCTTCAGCGGCGCGCTGCAACCGGGGCCGCCCTGGCTCGATTATAGCGGGCAGGGCGGAAGCGGGGCGGAAAGCCCGCACCGCTTCCGCCAGACGATATGGCATGCCGCACCTTGCTGACACACGCCCCTGCCCGGGCGGTGCCCGCAGCGGCGCCAAGGAAATGGGCCGGGACAGCCGGCCACAACGCTTGTCAGGAACAGATTGATGAACGATGACGCACCCCCGGGCGTCTGCCGCCGGACGGTCCTGGCGGCCGGTGGCGCCGGCCTCGCCGCCCTGAACGGCAAGGCGGAAGCGCAGAGTGCCGGCCCGAACGCCACGCCCGGCGCGACACCGGGCGCCACGACGCCGGGTGGCACGGAAGCCGTTGTTCTGCGCGTGAACGGGCAGGAGCGCAGCCTGGCGCTGGACCCGCGCGTGACGTTGCTGGACGCGCTGCGTGAGCATCTGCACCTGACCGGCAGCAAGAAGGGGTGCGACCACGGCCAGTGCGGCGCCTGCACCGTGTTGGTGAACGGCCGCCGCATCAATGCCTGCCTGACGCTGGCCGTGATGCATGATGGCGACGAGGTCGTCACCATTGAGGGCCTGGGCCAGCCGGATGCGCTGCACCCGATGCAGGCCGCCTTCGTCAAGCATGACGGCTTCCAGTGCGGC
This sequence comes from Teichococcus aerophilus, assembly GCF_014490485.1. Classification (GTDB taxonomy): domain Bacteria; phylum Pseudomonadota; class Alphaproteobacteria; order Acetobacterales; family Acetobacteraceae; genus Pseudoroseomonas; species Pseudoroseomonas aerophila. The sequence continues at coordinate 53,756 of NZ_JACTVA010000006.1, forward strand.
TACTGCACGCCCGGGCAGATCTGCTCCTCCGTCGCAGTGCTGGAAGAGATCAAGGCCGGTATCCCCAGCCACGTCACCGCCGACCTGAACGCCGTCTCCTTCAGCGAGGACGAGGTGCGGGAGCGGATGAGCGGCAATCTCTGCCGTTGCGCCGCCTACCCCAACATCGTCGAAGCCATTCGCGAAGTGCAGGAGCGCGGCGCATGAAGTCCTTCACCTACCAGCGGGTCTCGACCCCCGCCGAGGCCGCCGCCGCCGTCGCCGCCAACCCGGGCGCCAAGTTTCTCGCCGGCGGCACCAATCTCCTCGACCTGATGAAGCTACAGATCGAGGTGCCGACGCATCTGGTAGATGTGAACCGCCTGGGCCTGGACCGGATCGAGCCAACGGCGGAAGGCGGCCTGCGCATCGGCGCGCTGGTGCGGAATACCGACCTCGCCGCCGATGCGCGGGTGAAGCGGGATTACGCCGTGCTCTCCCGCGCCCTGCTGGCCGGTGCCTCAGGCCAGCTGCGCAACAAGGCCACCACCGCTGGCAACCTGTTGCAGCGGACGCGCTGCCCGTATTTCTATGACCCCGCGCAGGCCTGCAACAAACGCAATCCGGGGTCCGGCTGCGCCGCGCTGGGCGGCTTCAGCCGCAACCTGGCCGTGCTGGGCACCAGCGAGCACTGCATCGCCACGCACCCGTCCGACATGGCGGTGGCCATGCGGGCGCTGGATGCGGTGGTGGAGACGGTGCATGCGGATGGCGCCACCCGGCAGATCCCCATCGCTGAATTCCACCGCCTGCCCGGCGATACGCCGGAGGTGGAGACGGCGCTGCGCCATGGCGAGTTCGTCACCGCCGTGACGCTGCCGCCGCCGGTGGGCGGCGTGCACCTGTACCGCAAGGTGCGGGACCGGGCTTCCTACGCCTTCGCCACCATCTCGGTCGCTGCCGTGCTGGTGCCGGAAGGCGGCAAGGTGGCGCAGGCGCGCCTGGCCTTCGGCGGCCTGGCGCACCAGCCCTGGCGGGTGACGGAGGCGGAGGACCGCCTGCGCGGCCAGGGCGCCGATGCCGCCAACGCCGTGGCGGATGCCGTGCTGCAGGGCGCCCGCCCAACCGAGCAGAACGCTTTCAAGCTGCCGCTGACGCGCCGGGTGCTGGCTGGCACGCTGGCGCAGGCGATGCAGGGCTAAGGGGACCGGACGATGGATTTCAACGCACCCGCCACCGCCAATCCCTCCGACCGCATGCGCGTCATCGGCCAGCCGCTGGACCGGGTGGACGGCCCGCTGAAGGTCAGTGGCCGCGCCCACTATTCCTACGAGTATCACGAGGAGGCGCCCAACGCCGCCTATGGCTGGCTGGTCGGCGCCGAGATCGGCAAAGGCAAGATCGCCGGCATCGACACCGCGGCGGCGGAGGCCGCGCCCGGCGTGCTGCTGGTGCTGACGCACCGCAACGCCCCGGCCCAGGGCAAGGACAGCGACTATGCCGCGCCACAACTGCAGGGGACCGAGGTGCTGCACCACGGCCAGGCCGTGGCCTTCGTGGTGGCCGAAAGCCTGGAACAGGCGCGCGCCGCCGCCCGGCTGGTAAAGGTGGACTACGCCGCCGAGCCGGGCCGTTACGACCTGGCGCAGGAGCGCAGCCGCGCCGTGGCGCCGGAGCCTGGCATGGTGAAGCCCGAGACCAGGGCCGGCGACTTCGACGCCGGCTTCGCCGCCGCGCCGGTGCAGTTGGACGTGACCTACACCACGCCCGACCAGTCCCACGCGATGATGGAGCCGCACGCCAGCACGGCGGTGTGGGAGGGTGACGAGCTGACGCTCTACACCTCCCACCAGATCCTGCACTGGGCGGCGGAGGGCGTGGCGGCGACGTTGCAGATGCCGCCGGAGAAGCTGCGCGTCGTCAGCCGCTATATCGGCGGCGGCTTCGGCTCCAAGCTGGTGGTGTATGGCGATGCGGTGCTCAGCGCGCTGGCGGCCAGGCAACTGCGCCGCCCGGTGAAGGTGGCCCTGACGCGGCAGCAGATCTTCAACCACACCACCCATCGCCCGGCGACCATCCAGCGCCTGCGCATCGGCGCCGATGCTGAGGGGCGCATCGCCGCCATCGCGCATGAAAGCTGGTCCGGGGACCAGGAGAGCGGCGGCACTGCGGAAGGCGCCGCCAGCCAGACCCGCCTGCTCTATGCCGGCAAGGACCGGCTGACCCGGCACCGCCTGGCGACGCTGGACCTGCCCTTCGCCGGCGCCATGCGTGCCCCGGGCGAGGCGGTGGGCCTGCTGGCGCTGGAATGCGCCATGGACGAGCTGGCGGAGAAACTGGGCATGGACCCGGTGGAACTGCGCATCCGCAACGACGTCGCCTATAATCCGGAGGAAGGGCCCTCCAAGCCCTACTCCACCCGCAAGCTGGTGGAATGCCTGCGTGAGGGCGCTCGCCGCTTCGGCTGGGACGCCCGCAACCCGCGCCCGGCCCAGGTGCGGGATGGGCGCTGGCTGGTCGGCCTCGGCGTCGCCGCCGCGGTACGGCCCAACCCGGTGATGGATTCCGGCGCGCGGCTGCACCTGGATGGCCAGGGCCGGTTGACGGTGGAGACGCAGATGACCGATATCGGCACCGGCAGCTACACCATCCTGGCGCAGGTGGCGGCGGAGATGCTGGGCCTCGAGGTCGGCGCGGTGACGGTGAAGCTGGGCGATACCCGCTTCCCGCAGGCCTCGGGTTCCGGCGGCTCCTGGGGTGCCAACAGCTCCGGCGCCGGGGTCTATGCGGCGGCGATGAAGCTGCGTGGCATCGTCGCGCAGCGGGCCGGCTTCAATGACGAGGCGGTGTTCGAGGATGGCACCGTCCGTTCCGGCCAGCGCAGCCTGACCCTGGCCGAGGTGGCCGGCGAGGCCGGGCTCTCTGCCGAGGCCGAGATCACCTTCGGCGACTTCAGCAAGCAATACGAGCAGGCCGGCTTCGGCGCGCATTTCTGCGAGGTGCGGGTGGATGTGGAGACCGCCGAGATCCGCATCCGCCGCATGCTGAGCGTGGCGGCGGCCGGGCGCGTGCTGAACCCCAAGACCGCGCGCAGCCAGTGCCTGGGCGGCATGACCATGGGCATCGGCGCCGCGTTGATGGAGGAGGCGGTGGTGGACAAGCGCCACGGCCTGTTCATCAACCACGACCTGGCCGAGTACCAGGTGCCCGTGCATGCGGACATCCCGCATATGGACGTGGTGTTCCTGGAGGAGGAGGACGACAAATCCTCCCCCATCAAGGCCAAGGGCATTGGCGAGCTAGGCATTTGCGGCGTCGGCGCCGCCGTGGCCAATGCGGTCTACAACGCGACCGGCGTGCGCATCCGCGACTATCCGCTGACGCTGGACAAGCTGCTGAAGGCGGGCATGCCGCAGGCCTGAGCGGCAGGATCCCAGGTCTGGGTGCAGCGCGACGGAAGGGCCTCCTCGGAGGCCCTTTTTTCATCCGCGCGCCGCCGTAACGAAAACATGGCCCGCAGGCTGCGCACAGTCTAACATCCCTATCCAAGCAATCAGACGATGTTCCGGAGGCGACCATGCGGGACACATCGTGGAAGAATGTCAGGGCAGGAACCGTAAAATATTCCGACAATGCTTCGGCATTCACGTCGGAACATTTGAAGTGCGGCTGGATACTGCTCAGCCACTGTAGCCTCGGCCCGCTCCGTATCCCCATTGTCCTGCTGCGCCCCGATGGCGGTGTCGCGTTGTTCGAACTGCCGCCCGCCTGGACGGAGGACCTGCCCGCGCATTTCCGCCAGGGACTGGCAAGGGCCGGCTTCAGCGCCGCCTATCCGGGGCATCTGCCGGTGATCCATCGCCGCCTGCGGCCAGAGGATATCCCCCACCTGGATTCCATCCTGCATGAGGCCTTTGCCTTCGAGGAGCGGATCGGCATCTCCCCCACTTCCGGCTGGGTGGAGGCGCTGCAGGCCATGCTGGCGAAGGCCCCCGCGACGGCATCGGCGAAGGTCTCAGTGGCGCAGCCGCGCGCGCCGCGCCGGAAGCTGGTGCCGGCCCTGCTGGCCTGCGCCGGCGTGGCCGCTTGCTGGCTACTATGGCCGGCACCGCGGCAGGCCGAGCCGCCGCCCACCCTGCCGCGCCTGGCCGCCGCCCTACCGACGATGCCAACGCCGGCCGAGACCATGGCCGCGCCCCCGCCTGTGCCGGCGGCGGACAGCGTGTGGCCACGTTGGACGGCCTCGGCCCTGGCCGGAGCGCCGGCAGCGGAGACCCTGCCTGGGACACCCGTCCCGCTCCTCGCGTCTACCCTGCCTGAACTCGAAGCGATCCCGGCAATGCCAGAAGGGGAAGCGCTGGCCTGGGCGATGGCCTTACCGGCCGCACTCCCCGCTGTGGCGGGCGAGGGCACGCCGCAAGCGCCCTTGCCTGCCCTGGTGACGCTGGCCGCGCTGCAGGCGCCCCCTGGCTGGGAGGTGCCGGTGGCTGCTTCACCGGCCTTTCTGGTGACGGTGCCTGCGCCGGTGTTGCCGGAAGTGCCATCGACCCAGGACACGCCGCCCACGGCGCCGCTGCCAAGCCCCATGACCGCACGGTGGCTGATTCCAGAGTTTGTCCGCGCCGAGACCCCTGAGGGCGCGCAGGCGTCACCGGCTCAATCGCCGGACCCGCAGCCCCTGGCTTTGTCGGCGCCGGAAGCCGGTGCCGGAGGGCTGGCTCTGCCTGCGCGGGATAGCACGTCTGCGACGGCTGCAGCGCGGACCGGCGTTGTGGAAGCGTCTGTGCGAGGGGAAGCAGAGAGCCAGGCTGCACCGATAGCCGAAACACCTGCTCCGATGGCGACGGAACGGCCACCTCCGGCAGATCAGCCGCCCCCGGGCGCCAGGGCCACCGCCGAAACGCCTCTGCCACCATCGGCCGGACAGCCGGCCATGGACAACGCCACCGCAGCGCTGCCCTCACCAGTCGCCGAACTGCCGCCAGCCGCGACCGCCGCGCCCTCACCGCCGGCAGTAGAACGATTACCCGCTCCGGCGGCGGTCGGTGCCATTGCCACCGAAGCGCCCCAACCCACACCGCCAACACCCAGGGCCACCGGCAGCGTAACCACCTCGGCCGGAATGGCCGCCGCGCCCGTGCCCGCCCGGCCCGTCCAGGACCCGCCTCCATCGCAGCCAGCGGTGGCGGAGCCCGCCCTGGTCGCCGCCATGCTGCGCCGGGCGGAGGTATTGCTCTCCTTCGGCGATATCTCCGGCGCACGGCGCTTTCTGGAGCGGGCGGAGGCCGCCGGCAGCGCCAGCGCCGCCGTGGCCCTGGCCGAGACCTACGACCCCGCCACCCTCGCCAGCCTGCACACCAGGGGGCTGCGGCCCGACCCCGCCGCCGCGCTGGCTTGGTACCGCCGCGCCGCCGCGCGTGGCGCCCCGGTGGCACAGCGCATCCAAGCCCTGGAGGCCCCATGAACCAGCCGACCCTGCCCCCTGCCACCCGGCGCGGCCTGTTGCTGGCCAGCGTGGCCGCCGCAACCGCCACCCAGCCGGCCGAGGCGCAGAACCTCGCCATGGTCAACGCCATGGTGACGCAGGCCAATGGCGGCACCGTCGGCGTCATCGCCGGCGGGGTGGACGGCACCTATATCCGCATCGCCGCCGACCTCGCCTCCGTGCTGGATGACGGGGATGCGCTGCGGGTGCTGCCGATCCTCGGCAAGGGCTCGGTGCAGAACATCACGGATATCATGCTGCTGCGGGGCATCGATGTCGGCATCGTCCAGTCGGACGCGCTGGCCTACGCGCGCGGCCGCAGGCTGGTGCCCGGCATCGACAGCATGATCCAGTACATCGCCAAGCTGTATGACGAGGAAATCCATATCCTCGCCCACGCCGACATCCGAACCTTGCAGGACCTGGCAGGCAAGACCGTCAATATCGACGTCCCTGGCAGCGGCACGGCGATGACGGCGGCGCTGGTGTTCGGCCTGCTGGGCATCCAGCCCCGCATGGCACAGGATACGCAGGACGTGGCACTGACCAGGCTGCGCCAGGGCGAGATCGCGGCCATGGTGTTCATCGCCGGCAAGCCCGCGCGGCTGTTCAGCGGCGTGCCGGCCGGCAGCGGCCTGCACTTCCTGCCCATCGCCGCCACGCCGGCGCTGATCGAAACCTACCTGCCCTCTACCCTGGGCGCGGCGGACTACCCTGGCCTGGTGCCGCAGGGCAAAAGCGTGGAGACCATCGCCGTCGGCGCCGTCATGGCCGTCTACGCCTGGCAACCGGGCACCGAGCGGCACCGCAAGGTGGCCCGCTTCGTCGAGGCCTTCCAGTCCCGCTTCCCCGCCTTCCTGCAGGCCCCGCGTCATCCGAAATGGAAAGAGGTGAACCTCGCGGCCCAGGTGCCGGGCTGGACCCGCTTCAACGCAGTCCGTTAGGCGCAAGGGAAGGGAAGGGAAGGGAAGGGAAGGCCGGGGAAAGAATTCCCCGGGCCCCTTCTTTTTTCTGTGAGTTTCTTGTCTGTGCTTTAGCGGGAGAGGTGCGGCTAAGGGGGGGAGCAGGTTGCCGGGATGAGGTGTGTCATCCATTCTGCCTTGCCAGGGGCCTGCTCGAAATAACAGATAAATAGTAGTGTTTTGAGAATGTGCTCGTTGAACTCCGTTGTCCGGATTGCCACGAGCGCCCGCGCCAGTCGCCAACAATGACAGAAGCAAGTCCGCCGCAAAGAAGCGCAGCGGACTTGCTCCCTACCCTCATCGTCCACGTGATTCTTGGTCAACCCGACCTACGACAATCACGCAGCAACGCAGGGACAACCCCTCCACAAGCACCGCCAAAAAACACCCCCAAAAAGGAGGGGGCTTGGGGGAGCTCACTCCCCCGACCTATCCTCAGGCCCCCAGCCACACCTCCGGGTTCGCCAGCAGCGGGCTGCGCTGCTGGAACTCGTCGCTGTTGACGAAGCCCTGGGCGATATCGGCCAGCGCGGTGCCGTCCTGCAGTGCCTGGGTCCAGAAGGCGCGGCCCTCGGCATCCGCGCCGCGGCCGAGCGTGGTGGTGTAGAGCGCGTCGACCATCGCGGCCTCGCCCATGCCATCGGCGCGGGCCTGGTGCTCGGCGGAGCCGGCGATGCTGTTGGCGATCTCGCCCATGGTCATGCCATCGGCGCTATGGTCCATCCAGAAATGCAGGCCATCCGCTTCGGCGGTGCGGCCCAGCAGGGCGCGGTACAGGCCCATCACCTCGGTCTGGCCGGTGGCGAAAAGCTGCTGCGCGCCATCGGTGAACAGCAGGTTCTCCACGTCGCCCACCTTTTGCACGTCACCGGTGCGGAGGTTGGTGATGGTGGCCAGGCTCTCCGCCACGCGGATCTCGTAGTGGCCGCGGGCACCGTTCAGCACCAGCGTATCCTGCCCGCCGCCGCCGAGGATGGTGTCGTTGCCGGCGCTTTCGAAGAAGCGGTTGTCGCCGGCATTGCCCTGGATGCGGTTGTCCAGCGCGTTGCCGATGACCATGGCGTCACCGTTGCCGTTCAGCCGCAGGTTCTCGACATTGCCGGGCAGCACCACCGTGCCGTCGCCGTAGTAGACGGCGAGGTCGGTGCCTTCGCTGCCCTTGGCGGCGGTGAAGTCGCCGGCATCGCGCACCAGGATGTCATGGCCGCCGCGCAGGTTGGAAAGGGCGATAGCGCCATCCCCCGCCATGTACTGGTCCACCGCCGCGCGGCCGAGGTCGGGGAAGTCGGTGAACAGGGCGTCGAGGCCCATGTCCAGCAGCTTGACGAACTCCTCCACCGGCAGCTGCACGGTGCCGTCCGGGTTCAGCGCCATGAAGCTCTCATCGGCGCGCACGGTCCAGGGCACGTATTCCAGCCCGGCGGCGTGGGCGATGTCGGACAGGTCCAGCAGCTGGCCGGTGAGGATCTTGGTGATCTCCGCCTTGCCGTCGCCATCGGCATCCACCGGAGTCTCCAGCCGCGTGCTGCGCAGGATGGCGTCCTTGGAGGGGGCGAGGATGTCAGCGTAGAGCTTCGCCATCGCCTGGATGGCGGCGGCGGAATACAGGTCGGCGTTGCTGGCGCTGGCGGCAGTCAGCGGGAAGTCGAAGCCATCGTAGAGGGAGGGGTCGGCGCCCTTGCCGGCATTGGCCGGGTTGAAGTGGAAGGCGATATCCGCCGCACCGCCCAGTAGCTGGGAGAGTTTGAAGTCCACCCCGGCGGCCGGCATGATCTCGTTGGCCAGTTGGATCAGGTTCAGCATGTCGAAGGACTGAATGGTGACGCGGTCGCCATCGGTGAAGCCCTTGGCCACCAGCACGTCCACCAGCATCTGCGAGGTATCGGCATGGATGGCGGAGCCGTCGATGAAAGTGCCGGTATAGGCGAAGTGCGTCGGGCTCTTGGTCTCCGGCGCGATGCCGATCTTGCGGCCCGTCTCGACCTCGACCTGGTTCACCAGGTCGATGATCTCCTCGACCGTCGGAATGCGGAACTGGTCGTCGTAGCTGGCGCTTTCCGGCCGCGTCTCGGGGATGCGCTCGCGCGCCCAGAGCGTCTTGATCTCGGCCAGGGTGAAGTCCTCGGCGAACCAGCCGCTGACATTGCGGCCGTTGATGGCCTTGGTGGTGTAGAGATGCGCGAATTCCGCCCGCTCGCCGACATCGGTGGTGTGGTCGAGAAGGTTTTCATGCCGGGCGATCAGGTGGCCATCCTTGGTCATGACCACGTCGGGTTCGATCACCTCGGCACCCATCTCGATCGCCAGCTTGTAGGCTTCGAGCGTGTGCTCCGGCCGATAGCCGCTGGCGCCGCGATGGCCGATGACCTGCGGCGCGCCGCCATTGAGCGAATCGTACTGAGCCATGACATCCATATCCCATCCGTGCGGCGCGAGGGACGGCCGGAGGGAAATGCCACCCGCTCTTGCGCCGCGTTTGAGCGGCCGGGGTATCCGCGCTGCGGGACAGGGCGATGAAGGGAAGATGACGTTCAGGTTAAGTGAGTGACAGATACGCGCTGGCGAAGCATGTCCGGCGACTGATGGTACGGATGGCTGTCGCCCCGCGGTGCCGGCGTCGGGCCGGGCAGCACAAGGTTGTGCGTGCGGGTGGGGCGCGCGCCTGTGCTAGACTTTCGTTGAAGCAGCGGGAAGTTTTGCGACGCAGCATTGACCTGCGTGAGTCGGTTGCTGGCGCGGTGATCCACCAGAGGCCAGACCTTCTTCTTTGGCTCGTGCTTGAAAGCAGATGAACTGTACGTAATTTATAGTGCGGAAGCGGCGCTCATCGAGCGTGCAGCAGGCCCGGCCGGCCCGTGCCAGAGCGGGGCATTCACTCGCGCCCCGCCGCGTGCCTGCCAGAACGGCGCCATCGACGCCTGAACAGAGAGGAGAACGCCAGCATGTTCGTCCGCGATATCATGACCCGCGAAGTGATGACGGTGACGCCGGAAACCCCGGTGCCCGCCCTGGCGGCCTTGTTCGCCGAACGCGGCATCTCCGGCGTGCCGGTGGTGGAAGCCAGCGGCAACCTGATCGGCCTGGTCACCGAGGGCGACCTGATCCGCCGCTTGGTGGCGGAGGATGAGCAGCCACGCTCCTGGCTCTCCCGCCTTTTTGGCTCCTCGCCGCAGCAGGCGCATCAATACGCGCAGATCCATGGCCAGCGGGCGCGGGACGTGATGTCCACGCAGCTGCAGGTGGTGGGGGAGGATGACACCGTCTCCCACGCCGCTTCGTTGCTGGAGAAGCACCACATCCGCCGCCTGCCGGTGGTGAAGGACGGCAAGCTGCTGGGCATCCTCTCCCGCGCCGACATGATGCGCGCCCTGCTGGCGCCTATCGCCAAGTCCGACGCGCCGGTCAGCGACAGGGAGCTGCTGCTGCGTGTCCGGGCCGAGATGCGCAAGCAGTCCTGGGCGGATTCCTACCTGATCTTCGCCGATGTCGCCGATGGCGTCGTCACCTTCCACGGCTTCAGCCGCTCCGCCGATGTCGAGCGCGCGTTGCGGGCGCTAGGGGAGGGCATCCCCGGTGTGAAGGCGGTGAAGCTGGACCTGGCGCCGAAGCCCGCCTTCGTCGCCGATTGAGGTTGCCTGCGCCTGGCCATGTCGGGCGCCGGCAGCGTCACTCCCCATGCGGCGTGGAACTCTGTCTGGAGCGCGCATGCCGTGCTTATGGCAGCCACGCGCATGGCGCTCGGACTGATGGCACGGCCCATGCCAGCTAAAGCATGAAGTGTTTGCACAGGCTTGCTTCGAATACTCTAGCTTGTTCTTCCGAAAAGCATCTTCTCGCCATCGGGTGATTCCACCTGATGGAGATCGGCTCGAGGACGGCTCGAAATGCAGCTTTGGGGAAGAAGGCTAGGGAAGGAATTCCCCAGGCCCCATCTTTCTTCTGCGAGTTCTTTGGGTGTCGATACGGGGGGAAAGGGACGTCGGCCATCATGGGCCCAGACCAGTGTTGCGCGGAGGGTCTGTGGCCGCCGGAGGCCGATCGTTCAGCCCGGTGGCTCATGGCCGCACCCGCCGGCCCTGAAGCCCCACGCCAACTGCCAGAAAAAAGACGGCGTAAACGTATACGTTTACGCAGGGGAATTCCTTTCCCTGACCTTCCTCACCCCCCCGGTTGAATGTCGATCGGCTCCAGGTCAGCCCTTGGCCTGCCCCGGTTCCAGCCGCAGCGTGAAAGGCGCCCGGCGGACCCCCGCATGCCATGCCCGCATCGCGGCTTCATCGGCGAAGCGGCCAGAGGCGGGAAGCGGCATGGCCTCAGCCTCCAGCACCAGGGCAGGTACGCGCAGCGGCCAGGGGGAGAGGGTGAAGCGGCCCGGCGCCTCGGGGTCGGCCTCCAGGCGCAGCGTCTGCTCGCCGCCCTGCCCATCCGGTGCCTTGACCTCCAGCGGCGTCTTCAGATCGCCGCATAGGGCGAGGGAAAGCGCATCGGCCATGGCGATCATGCCGGTGTCGTGCTCCAGCACCGCCTCGGTCAGCCCCAGCGCCTCGGCCCATTGCCGCTGCAGCGGGCGTTGCTGGCGCAGGAAGCCTTCCACTGCCGCGGCATCGGCTGGGCTCATCCGCGCCGGGTCGGCAAAGCGGGTGTAGAGCAGCGCACCATGGCGGGAGATCAGCAGCGCCACCCGCATCCCCCAGGCCGCCAAGGCACGCTCGATCCCTTCCGCCCACATCGGCGCATGCGTGGCCGGGCCCAGGGCACGGAAGCTGTGCGGCCGGCCGGTCGTCGCGGCGAAGCTGGGCGACCGTTCCCAATCCAGCCAGGCGATGTCGTGCTGGTCCGCCGCCAGCAGCAACGCCTGGTCCAGGTCCCGGGCCCAGCTCCGCAGGATCTGCCCGGCGATCCAGGCATGCGAGGGCTGGCTGATGGCGAGGACCGGGGCCGGGTGCGCGCGGAACATCATGACGGCAGGTTAGGTTGGGTCTGGAGGAGGGGGAAGGAAGGCCGGGGAAGGAATTCCCCGGACCCCTTCTTTCTTCTTGGCAGTTTCAGCAGCGGGGGTTTGCCGAGGCTGTTGGACACCGAGCGCCCGGAAGCGCCACCAGTTCAGCACACCCCAAACTCGCAGAACAAAAAGAAGAAGTTCCGGGGATTCTTTCCCCGGCCTTGACCCGGCAGGATGGTCAGGGCTGGCGCGGCCCGAAGCGGCCCTCAGCGGCCTTGTTGATGTACTGCGAGCAGACCAGCCAGCCTTTGAACGGGCGCAGCAGCGCCAGCGAGCTCAGGATCAGCAGCGGGAAGGTGGTCATCAGGTGCACCCAGAAGGGTGGCTCGTGCCGCAGTTCCAGCCATCCAGCGAAGATGGTCACTGGCACCGCGACGACCGACATGACGAAGAAGGCGGGGCCGTCGGCCGGGTCGGCGAAGCTGTAGTCCAGGCCGCACACCTCGCACTCGCGCCGCAGGGTTAGGAAGCCCTGGAACAGGTGGCCACGGCCGCAGCGTGGGCACAGCCCGCGCACGCCCAGGCTGAAGGGGGTTTCGCCGGCGGGCAATTGGTGTTCGGTCGGTTCGGCCATGGTCGTTCCCCCTGGGACAGGGTTGGAATCCATTCAAATAAATATTGTATGGATTATGATGTGCTTTCAGCCTGTAATGTATGCATCCATGCTTGGCCCGCCTAGCCCTTTCACGGTAGCCCATGGCTCACATGCGCTGGCCGCGCCGGCCACTGCGTCATGGGCCCGCCTGTCCCGTTGCGTGTGCATCACCGGCCCGGGCGGCGGCAAATACCGGCGCCCTGTACCCGGAGGCCAGGGCCGAACGCCGGCCCCTTCCTGCCATCAACGCCGCGAAGGGTGGGTCAGTTCCGCCAGGATCGCGGCGAGGATGAGGGCGCCGATCATGCCCACATGCTCCGTCGCCGTATGGAAGGCGACGATGGCGCGGGGGCCTTCCAGGCTCCAGAAATGGTGCACCAGCGGGATCGTCAGGGCGGTGAAGACGGCCAGCGCCCCGGCCCCCAGCCACGCGCTGCGGTTGGCGATGATCAGCGCCGAGCCGGCCAGTTGCACGATGATGGTGGCGATGTTGAAGACGACCGGCGGGTTCAGGCCGAACATGGCCATCTCCGCCACGCCGCCCTGGAAATCGATCAGCTTGGCCAGGCCGCTGCCCCAGAAGGGGAAGGTCAGCAGGATGCGGGCCAGCAGCAGCACGGCACGGTTCAGCAGGATCGCACGGATCATCAGTCGGTCTCTCCCAGCACAATGTTGCTTGCCCCGGGATGGGAAGAACCCATGAAAAAACCGCATCCGGAGCGTTCCGGATGCGGTTGTGTCACGCCTTAGCTACTGACGGAAGATCGTTATCGACCCGTCATGATCCGTTCGACCAGCTGCTTCACGGACGGCACAAAACCGTTGGAGTAGAACGGGTCCTGGCCGAAGCGGTAGGCGTTGTGGCCGGCGAACATCAGGTTGTGCTCGATCGAGCCATCATGCGCGATGTCCTGCAGCGTCTTCTGGATGCAGAAGCTGCGGGGGTCCGCCTTCTTGCCGTTGCTGTATTCCGGCGCGTGCTGCGTCCAGTTGCTGAAACGGCAATGGGACAGGCAACCCATGCAATCCGTCTGGTCCTTCAGGATCTCGCGCGAATTCTCGGGCGTGACGAAGACCAGGGTGGAATCCGGCGTGCGCAGGGCCTCGGTATAGCCAGCGGCTTCCCAGTTATGCACCCGCTCCAGGTCGCCCGGGGCCAGCCAGACCAGGCGCTTGCGGGGGCCCACGCCGTATTCGGCGGTGTGCTCGCCTACCGGTTCCGGGCTGATGGCCACCTGGCGCTCGTTGCGGGCTTCTAGGTCGCGCAGGAACTCGTTCCGCACGGCGCTGGAATAGAAGCCGGTGGGGGAGAAGGGCTGCAGCAGCACGTCCCCGGGCTTCAGCGTCAGCAGCTTCTGCTTCCAGGTATCGCTGATCGGGCTTTCCTGCGTCACCAGCGGCCTGGTGCCGAACTGGAAGGCGATGGGGCCGAGCTCGGGGTTGTCGATCCAATCCTCCCACTCCTCCAGCCACCAGACGCCGCCGGCCATGATGATCGGCACGTCGCCCAGGCCGAACTGCCGCATCTGCTCGCGCAGCTTCAGCACGCGGGCATAGGGCGCCTCGGGCTTGTGCGGGTCCTCGGAGTTGGAAAGGCCGTTATGGCCACCGGCCAGCCACGGGTCCTCGTACACCACGCCGCCCAGCAGCTCCGCCACCTTGGAGTAGCTGCGCTTCCACAGCGCCGTGAAGGCGCGGCCGGAGGAGACGATCGGGTAGTAGAAGACGTTGAACTCGCGGGAGATCTCGGCGAGCTTGTAGGGCATGCCGGCACCGCAGGTGATACCGTTGATCAGCCCGCGGGCACCTTCCAGCACACCGCGCAGGATGCGCTCGGCGCCGCCCATCTCCCACAGCACGTTCATATGCACGCGGCCATGGCCACCGGCGCGCTCATACGCCTCGCGCGCCTGGGTGATGCCGCCGGAAATGCCGTAGGCCACCAGCTCTTCATGCCGGGCCACGCGGGTACGGCCCTGGTAGGTCTGGCGGATGACATTGCCATCGGCGTCAAAGCTATCCGCATTGACGCCCGAGAAGGTGCCGACGCCGCCAGCGCCCGCCCATTCGCCGCAGGAGGCACCGGTCGAGACAGCGACGCCCTTGCCGCCTTCCACCAGCGGCAGCACATCCACCCCACCCATCCGGATCGCGTTGATCGCTTTCAAAGCCGTTCGCCGTTCCTACGGTTAATGATCACTGTTTTGTCATATCATGCCGGTAGCAGCGATGTCGAAGGGAACGCGGCATCGCTGTCCGGGAGACCCGCCATTTGGCGCAGGTTGGGCTGGCTTTCAACGGCCTACCCAGCCTTTCGTCGCGGTAGGGGGGGTCTCACCGCCCTTTCGCGCGCCAGGCGCGCATTCCGGGGCGGGCATTGCCGCCCCGGTTGCAGGCACGTTTCAGCCCGTGGGCTGATCAGTCACGGCGGGGGCGGCGCTCACGGCGCTCGCCACCACGGTCATTGCGGGGCTCGCGCTCGCCGCCTTCACCCTCTTCGCGCGGACGGCGGGCGCCGACCTGGTCGGAGATGTCGGCACCGGTCGCCTGGTCCACCATCCGCATGGACAGCTTGACCTTGCCGCGATCGTCGAAGCCCAGGACCTTGACCTTCACCTTGTCGCCGACGTTGACGATGTCGCCGGTCTTGTTGACCCGCTCATTCGCCAGCTCGGAGATATGGACCAGGCCGTCCTTGGCGCCGAGGAAGTTCACGAAGGCGCCGAAATCGGCGGTCTTCACCACGGTGCCGTTGTAGATCGTGCCGATCTCGGCCTCGGCGGTGATGCCCTTGATGCGGTCGATCGCCGCCTGGGTCGCCTCGGGGCTGGTCGACGCGATCTTGATCGTGCCGTCATCCTCGATGTCGATCTTGGTGCCGGTGGTCTCCACGATGTCGCGGATCACCTTGCCGCCGGTGCCGATGACTTCGCGGATCTTGTCCTTCGGCACCTGGATCACGGTGATCTTCGGCGCGTTGCCAGCCACGTCGCTCCGCGCGCCGGACAGGCCCTTGGCCATCTCGCCCAGGATGTGCAGGCGGCCATGCTTGGCCTGCTCCAGCGCGATCTTCATGATCTCCGGCGTGATGGACGTGATCTTGATGTCCATCTGCAGCGCGGTGATGCCCTGCTCGGACCCCGCCACCTTGAAGTCCATGTCGCCGAGGTGATCCTCGTCGCCCAGGATGTCGGACAGGACGGCGAAGCCCTTGTCTTCCTTGATCAGGCCCATGGCGATGCCGGCGCAGGGGCGCTTCAGCGGCGCACCCGCATCCATCAGCGCCAGCGAGGTGCCGCAAACGGTGGCCATCGAGGAGGAGCCGTTGGACTCGGTGATCTCGGACACGACGCGCATCGTGTACGGGAACTTCTCCTTCTCCGGCAGCAGCGGCCGGATGGCGCGCCAGGCGAGCTTGCCATGGCCGACTTCACGGCGGCCCGGGCTGCCCATCCGGCCCGTCTCGTTCACCGAGTACGGGGGGAAGTTGTAGTGCAGCATGAACGCCTCGCGGTACTCGCCTGCGAGCTGGTCGATGATCTGCTCGTCCTGCCCGGTGCCCAGCGTGGCGACGCACAGCGCCTGCGTCTCGCCACGGGTGAACAGGGCGGAACCATGGGCGCGGGGCAGCACATGCACCTCGGCCACGATCGGGCGGACCGTCTTGGTGTCGCGGCCATCGATGCGCATGCCGGTGTCGAGGATGTTGTTGCGGACGACATCCGCTTCCAACGCCTTCAGCAGGCCCTTGGCGGCGGCCGCCTCGTCCTCGGTCAGCTGCGCCAGGATCGCCTTCTTGGCCTCGCCCACCTTCTTCTGGCGAAGAAGCTTCTGGGTCTCCTTGTAGGCCTCGCCGATGGAGGCGGTGCCCAGCTCGGCCAGCTTCTTCTTCAGCGCGGCGGTCTCGGCGGATTCCTCCGGCAGATCCCACGGCTCCTTCGCGGCCTTCTCGGCCAGCTCGATGATGCCCTGGATGACCGGCTGGAAGCCGGCATGGCCGAAGGTCACGGCGCCGAGCATCACGTCCTCGGTCAGCTCATGCGCCTCGGACTCGACCATCAGCACGCCTTCCTCGGTACCCGCGAGCACCAGGTCCAGCTTGGACTGCTTGATCTGCTCCAGGGTCGGGTTCAGCACGTACTCGCCGTCGACATAGCCGACGCGCGCCGCGCCCACCGGGCCGAAGAACGGAATGCCGGACAGCGTCAGCGCGGCGGAGCAACCCACCAGCGCGACGATGTCGGGGCTGTTCTCCATGTCATGCGACAGGACGGTGGCGATGACCTGCACCTCGTTGCGGAACCCTTCCGGGAACAGCGGGCGCAGCGGGCGGTCGATCAGGCGGGAGATCAGCGTCTCGGCCTCGGACGGACGGCCCTCACGCTTGAAGAAGCCGCCCGGGATCTTGCCGGCCGCGAAGGCCTTTTCCTGGTAGTTCACCGTCAGGGGGAAGAAGTCCTGGCCCGGCTTGACGCTGCGGGCGCCGACCACGGTGCAGAGCACGATGGTGTCGCCCAGGCGGGCCATGACGGCGCCATCGGCCTGACGGGCGACCTTGCCGGTCTCCAGCGTCAGGGTCTTGCCACCCCAGTTGATGTCCTTGCGGAAATAATTGTCGAACATGAAAGGTCCTTAGCTTCGGCCGCGCCATTGCTGCGCCGGCCTTCGCCCGGCCGCCCCGCTCGGGGAGGCCACGTCAATGAGCGATGCGGAACCCAGCCCTGCCGCCCGGCCCGCCCCACCTGGGGGCTGCAAGGACCGGCGTTTCGGGCGGCATGGATGGCCGCGGAGAACCGCGGAACGCACCATGTGGCCGGAAACGCCGCCACGACCGAAGGTCGCGCTACGACAGATTGGCTGCGGCCCCGCCTACGCTCGCGGGTCCGGCCTACCCGCGAATGGCAGGTAAACCGCGCGCCTTATGGACCGGGGAAGCCCCCGATACCACTGGAAAATATCTCGGGGCCCCGGGGCATGCCCTCGGGCGGGCCAAGGCGGCGCCGCGGCCTGGAGCCTCGGTGAGTGGCAGCCCGCCTTGGAATGCTGGGGTCAGTGGCGGGGAAGCCGAAGGCAGTGGGGAGGGCCAGGGGGAAGGAATTCCCTGGACCCCATCTTCCTTTTGCGAGTTGGCGCTGCGCTCTCAGGTGCGAGTGGGGGCTCCAGATAATTACAAAATATCCATGGCAGCATCGGTAGTCATCAAAGGCCATGATCCCTCCCAAAGCCTCCGGCTTCATAAAGCCCACCTCCAACCGCCCACCCCCAAAACTCAAAAAAAAGAAGAAGGGGTCCGGGGAATTCTTCCCCGGCCTTCCCTCCCTCCAATTCAGCCCTTGCGAAGCGCGCGCCGCGAAGCAGAGACTTCGCCAGGGACAGAGATCCCGACCAAGAACGATCAGGGAAGAACGTGATGAGAAGAGCAGTCCTCCTGGCTGGGGCGGCGCTGACGCTGGCCCTCGCGGCGCAGGCCTCGGCTGAGATCGTCGTCTCCGGCAACGACAACAAGCGCGCGCTGGTCAACGGCGTGAACACCGTGGTGCGTAACCCGCAGCCGGATACGCTGGCGGTGTTCGACCTTTCCGGCGGCACGCCACGGCTGGTGGGGGAGGTGCAGGCACCGCATTCGGTGATCGGCCCGCCCAACTCGATCGCGGTGACGCCGGATGAGAGCCTGGCCCTGGCGACCTCGGCTGAGCGGATCGACCCCGCCGACCCGGCCAAGACGGTGCCCGACAACCGCGTCTCCGTGGTCGACCTGAAGGCATCGCCACCCCGCGTACTGGCGACGCTGGAGGTCGGCGCCGGTCCGTCCGGTATCGCGGTCAACCCGGCCGGCACACTGGCACTGGTCGCCAACCGCAATGGCGGCACCGTCTCCGTGCTGCGCATCGCCGGCCAGCAGGTCAGCGTCGCCGGCACCGTGCCGATCGGCGCGGCGACCACCGGCGCCTCCGGCGTCATCTTCACCGCCGACGGCCGGCACGCCCTGGTGACGCGGGACAATGACAGCATCGTCTCCGTCCTGCGCATCGAGGGCGAGACGGTGACCAAGCTGGAGCGCGACCTGACGGTGGGCGTGCGGCCCTATTCCATCTCCGCCTCCCCCGCCGGCTGGGCGGTGGTCGGCAATGTCGGGCGCAGCGCCAACAATACGGGGGACCTGGACACCGTCAGCCTGATCGACCTGTCGCGCGAGCCGTTCCGCACGATCGACACCGTCACCGTCGGCCCGACGCCGGAAGGGGTGATGGCCAGCCCGGACGGGGTCCACGCGGTGACGGTGGTGCATAACGGCTCCAGCCGCGCGGCGGCGGACCCGCTGCGCGGCCGGGCGATGGTGAAGCTGCTGAAGGTGGAAGGCGGCCGACTGCGCGTGGTGGCCGAAGCCCCGGCGGGGGATTGGGTGCAAGGCATGGCCTTCTCCCGCGACGGCCGCACGCTGATGATCGGTAACATGGTGGACCGGCAGATCGGCCTCTACCGGATCGAGGGCGATACTCTGCAAGCCACCGGCCAGACCCTGCCGGTGAATGGCGGGCCTGCCGCGCTGGGTACCGCTGCTGCGCCGGCGCGCTGAGGGACGGGGTCAGCAAGGCCGGGGGAAGGAATTCCCCCGGGCCCCATCTTTTTCTTCGAGTTTGATAGTGATGCGGGGGAGGGCTGACCGGCGAAGCCTTTTTGAATCAAAAGGCCCCAGGGGCTGCGCTGTTAGTCGCCGAAGGTCCTGCACCTCCGGCGCGACCCGTCCGGACTTAAAAAGCCCGGCCCTGGCAACAGCCACCAGACTCGCAGAAAGAAAAGAAGGGGTCCGGGGAATTCCTTCCCCGGCCTTCTCCCGTCAGGCCTGGACGGCCAGCGCCGTCTCGTACTCCGCCTCGGTTTTCTCCCGCACTTCTTCCTCGGTCACGCCCGGCGCCAGTTCGATCAGCGTGGCGCGGCCCAGGGCGCGGTCGATGCTGAACACGGCCAGTTCCGTCACCACCAGGTCCACCACGGCCTTGCCGGTCAGCGGCAGGGTGCACTCCCGCAGCAGCTTCGGCTTGCCGCCGGCCGTGTGCTCCATCAGCACCACCACTTTCTTGACGCCGGCCACCAGGTCCATGGCGCCGCCCATGCCCTTCACCATCTTGCCCGGGATCATCCAGTTGGCGAGGTCGCCGTTCTGCGCCACCTGCAGCGCGCCCAGGATGGAGATGTCGATATGCCCGCCACGGATCATGGCGAAGCTGTCGGCGGAGGAAAAGAAGCTGGTGGTGGGCAGGGCCGTCACGGTCTGCTTGCCGGCATTGATCAGGTCGGCGTCCTCGTCCCCTTCATAGGGGAAGGGGCCCATGCCGAGCATGCCGTTCTCGGACTGCAACTGCACGCTGATGCCATCCGGGATGTGGTTGGCCACCAGGGTGGGGATGCCGATGCCGAGATTGACGTAGAAGCCGTCCTCCAGCTCGCGCGCGGCGCGGGCGGCCATGTCGTCGCGGGTCCAGGCCATGTGCGTTCTCCCTTAGGGCGTGATCGTCGGGGGCCAGTGGCCGGTGGCGCGAATCACGCAATCAAACACGAAGCAGCGGTGGGCGCGGTCGTCACCGGTTGGGTCAACCGGCAACGGGGGCCGCGCCATCCATACAAAGGTCCAGTGCACGCCCGCCGCGGCGGGCAGGGTGCTAGGCCACGTTGCTGTTGGCGGGGTTCAGGTCGGTCACCCGCTTGCGCAGGGTCCGCTGCTCGATCCGCTTCTCGTAGTTCTCCGGCAGCTTGACGATGCGCTTCACGTAGATGCCGGGGGTGTGGATGTGGTCGGGGTCCAGCTGGCCGGGCTCCACCAGTTCCTCCACCTGCACGATGGTCAGCTTGGCGGCGGTGGCCATCATCGGGTTGAAGTTCCGCGCGGTCTTGCGGAACACCAGGTTGCCCTCGGTATCCGCCTTCCAGGCATGGATGATGGCGAGGTCGGCGAAGATGCCGCGCTCCATCACGTAATGCTCGCCGTCGAATTCCCGCGTCTCCTTCCCCTCGGCGACGGCGGTGCCGTAGCCGGTCTTGGTGAAGAAGGCGGGGATGCCGGCGCCGCCGGCGCGGATGCGCTCGGCCAGCGTGCCCTGCGGGTTGAACTCGATCTCCAGCTCACCGGCCAGGAACTGCTCCGCGAAGGTCTTGTTCTCCCCCACATAGGACGAGATCATCTTCTTGATCTGCCGCGTCTTCAGCAGCAGGCCGAGCCCCGCATCGTCGATGCCGGCGTTGTTGGAGACGACGGTAAGGTCCTTCACGCCCGAATCCCGGATCGCCTCGATCAGCGCGGACGGAATGCCGCAGAGGCCGAAGCCGCCGGAATGGATCAGCATGCCATCCTTCAGCACGCCATCCAGCGCGGCGCGCGCATCGGGGTAGATCTTCCGCATCACTTCGCTCCCTAGCCTTGATCGTGCGCCACGCTACCGGGCCCCAACAGGGGCGGGAAGGGGGATGCGGAGCCGTGCGGGATGCCTGCGCGAAATAATCGTGACAGGGGGCTTGCGTGCCCATCGGGCCGCAGTTATACCGCGCCACCTCGTTGAAAGACGAGAGTGACTGCGGGGCCATAGCTCAGTTGGTAGAGCGCTTGAATGGCATTCAAGAGGTCAGGGGTTCGACTCCCCTTGGCTCCACCAGTATTCAAACAGGGCGCCCGGAAACGGGCGCCCTGTTTTGCTTTCCACGCCCCGCGCGCAATAATCCCGGCCCGCCAAGCCGCCGCGGGGCGGGGGCGATCCACGCCGCCGGCCACCCCCGCGACCACGCCCCAGCCGAAGGCCACGCCCATGACCCGTGAACCGCACGACCTGCATGAAAGGGCGCTGCGCGACCGCGCGGTCCGCGCCGCCCGCGGCCAGGCGCCCTTCGATACGCTGATCACCGGCGCCACCCTGGCCGATGTCGCCACCGGGGAATTGCGCCCGGCCGATATCGGCCTGGTCGGCCCGCTCATCGCCAGCGTGCACGCGCCCGGCAGCCGCGCCGATGCGGCGGAGACGCTGGATGCCACCGGGCTGATCGCCGCCCCCGGGCTGATCGACACGCATATGCATGTCGAAAGCTCGATGATCACGCCGCGCCGCTACGCCGCCGCCGTGGTGCCGCACGGCACCACCACCATCTGCTGGGACCCGCATGAGGTCGGCAACGTCTCCGGCCTGCCCGGCGTGCGCTGGGCGCTGGAGGCGATGCGCGGCCTGCCGCTGCGCGCGCTGGTCATGGCCCCCTCCTGCGTCCCCTCCGCCCCGGGGCTGGAGCGCGCCGGCGCCGATTTCGGCCCGGCCGAGCTGGAGGAAATGCTCTCCTGGCCCGAGATCGTCGGCGTGGCCGAAGTGATGGACATGCGCGGCGTGGTGGAGCGCAGCCCCCGCATGGCCGGCATCGTCGGCGCCGGGCTGGAGGCGGACAAGCTGGTCTGCGGCCATGCCCGCAGCCTGACCGGCCCGGACCTGCAGGCTTTTGCGAGTGCCGGCATCGGCTCGGACCATGAGATCGTTTCCGCAGACAACCTGCTCGAAAAACTCCGCGCTGGCTTCACCGTGGAGCTGCGCGGCAGCCACGACCACCTGCTGCCCGAATGCGTGCAGGCGCTGGCCACCCTGCCGCAATACCCGCAGACCCTGACGCTCTGCACCGACGATACTTTCCCGGACGACCTGGCGGCCAAGGGTGGCATGATCGACCTGCTGCGGCGCCTGGTGCGCTACGGCATGCCGCCGATGCAGGTGCTGCGCGCCGCCACGCTGAATGCCGCCTACCGCTTCCGCCGCCCCGATCTCGGCCTGGTCGCCGCTGGCCGCCGGGCGGACCTGATCCTGCTGGACGGCCTGGAAAGCCTGGGCGTCCGCCACGTCTTTGCCTCCGGCCGCCACGTCGCCGCCGATGGGCGCCTGCTGGCGCAACTGCCGCCCGAGCCCGCCGCCGGCCCGTTGCGGGACACCATGAAGCTGGCACCGCTGACGCCGGAGGATTTCCGCATCCGCACCCTGGGCGTCACCACCGGCACCGCCACCCTGCGCACCGTGGTGAACCCGCGCTTCACCGAATGGGGCACGGCCGAGGTGCCGGTGCGGGACGGCATTGCCGAATTGCCGGAGGACGGCATTTTCATGGCCGTCATCCACCGCCACGGCCTGTACCCCGCCACTCCGGTACTCGGCGTACTGCAGGGTTGGAGCCGGTGGCGCGGCGCCCTGGCCACCACCGTGGCGCATGATTCCCACAATTTGGTGCTGTTCGGGCGGGATCCGGTGGACCTCGCCGCCGCCGCCAATGCGCTGATCGGCTGCGGCGGCGGCATGGCCGTGGCCCAGGGCGGCGCAGTCACCGCCCTGCTGCCGCTGCCGATCTGTGGCCTGCTCTCCGACGCGCCGGTGGAGGAGGTGGCGGCGCAGTTCGCCGCGGTGAAGGCCGCCGCCGATGGCATCGCCGACTGGCAGCCGCCCTACCTGATCTTCAAAGCCATCGTCGGCGCCTCGCTCGCCTGCAACGCCGGGCCGCATGTCACTGATGTCGGCGTGGCGGATGGCGGAACCGGGGAGACCATCCCGGCCTCCCTCGTCGAAGCCCACGCCGCCTGAGGCGGCAAGCCGGGCCGGCCCGGGCGGAATCCCTGGCCCGCCCGCGCCGGATGGCGGAGGGTACGGCATGACCCTCTCCCGCCCGGCCGCGCCGCCCACCCCCGCCGCATCCCACGCGGCCGGGCCGATGGGGCCGCTGGGCCGCTACCTGCACCATCCGCAGCCCCGCGTGGCCGCCGCCAACCTGCTGGCGCTGGTGGTCGGCTGGAACACGCCCTTCTATCCGTTGATGCTGCGCTGGGCCGCCGGGCCGGAGGTCTGGCCGATCGGGTGGCTGACCCTGCTATCCTGCCCGCTGTTCCTGGCCGTGCCCTGGCTGGCCCGGCGGAACCCCACGGCAGGGCTGGCCCTGCTGGCATCGGCCGGTACCCTCAACACCTTGTTCTGTGCCTGGGTGCTGGGGCCGGGCACCGGCATCGCCCTGTTCTTGCCACCCTGCGCCCTGCTGGCCGCGCTGCTGCACCGGCCGCAGGAACGCAGCTTGATGCTGGGAGTCCTTGGTCTCATCCTCGCCGTGGCGGTCCTCTGCGCCTGGATGCCCGTGCCGCCGCTACTGACGATGCCAACCGAGGCCGCCGCCCGGGTGCTGGCGATGAACGCCGGCAGCGTGCTCTGCCTCTCCCTGGTCATGGCCCTGCGCTACGCGCGTCTGCTGGAGGGTGAGGGGAGGTGAAGAGAGAAGGCCGGGGAACGAATTCCCCGGACCCCTTCTTTTCTTTTTTCGAGTTCTTCGGGCGGCATTGTTGGAGCGGTGCGCTGAAACGACGGCTGGGTGCGCCGGAGGTCCTAGACCTCCGGCGACTGAGGGTTCAGCCTGCGGGGCCCATTATAAAATCATCAAGCAGCGCCCGCTCTCAGTCCTGCAGCGCCACGCCAAACTCGCAGAAAAAAAGAAGGGGTCCGGGGAATTCTTTCCCCGGCCTTTCCTGCCTCAGCGCAACCAGCGCAGCACCGCGTCGCCGAGGGTGAGGCCGAGGGCGGAGGCGATGCCGGTCATGGCGGCGCCCCACAGGATGTCGGCCACGGTCAGGCCCAGGGTCCAGGGGCGCAGCACGGCAAAGTTGGTCAGGGTGAAGGTGGCGTAGGTGAACAGGCCGAACAGGGCGCCGTAGAGCAGGGCGGTTTTCCAGCCATCACCGTTGAAGGCCAGGGGCAGCACGAACACGCAGATGCCAAGGACGTAGACGAGGTAGAACACCACGCCGGGGATGGGGCGGAACTGCAGCAGGTCGCCCAGGGCGGCGCGGTACTGGGGCAGGGCCACCTGGCTGATCCACAGCGCGTCCAGCACCAGGATGACCAGGAGGGTGGCGAGGCCCGTGGTGGCGTAGCGCAGCATGCGGTGTGGTCCTTTTGCCGCGTTCTGTTGCCGGGCGCAGGGGCAAGTCCGCAGCCCCGCCCGTGGTTGCAGTGGGTCTTTGCGTCAGCGTAGCGGCGGGGCCTGTGTGCGCCTGGCTTGCACGAGATGGCGCCGCGTCTTGCATGAGAGCCAGGCCGCCACGGATGCTCAAGAAGCCAAGGCGGCGCGGGCACTTCAGGGCGGCGTCGCGCGGCCGACGCCGGGAACGGCCGGTGCCAGCGCAGCGGCGGGCGCACGGGCCGAGGGTTAATGCCTCGGCCCGCTGAGACACGCTTACCAGCTCGGCGCGAAGGCCGGGTTCACCAGGCGCTGGTCCTTCGGCAGGGCATCGATTGCCGCCACGTCTTCGGCATCCAGCTTGGCGGCCAGGGGGATGGCGTCCAGGTTGGCCTGCTGCGTCGTGGCGCTGCTGGCCTTCGGGATCGGCACCACGCCCTTCTGCCGCAGCAGCCAGGCCAGGCCGACCTGCGCGGCGCTGGCGCCATGCTTGGCACCGATGCGCGCCAGCACCTCGTTCTCCCGCAGCTTGCCCTGGGCCAGGGGGGAATAGGCTTCCAGCACGATCTCCCGCGCCTGGCACCATTCCAGCAGCGGCGCCTGGGAGAGCAGGACGTGGTACTCGACCTGCAGCGCCGCCGGGGTCTCGCCCAGCGCTTCCACCTGCTGCATCAGCGCGATGGGGAAGTTGGAGACGCCCCAGGCGCGGATCATGCCGCTGCCCTGCGCCGATTTCAGCACCTTGATGGCGCCTTCCAGGTCCATCGACGGCGTCGGCCAGTGGATCAGGAACAGGTCGAGGTAATCGGTCTTGAGCAGGGAGAGGGAGTTCTCCAGGCTGCGGTACAGCGCCTCGGGCTCCAGGTTCTCCCACCAGACCTTGCTGGTCAGGAAAATGTCGCCGCGGGCGACGCCGCTGGCCTGGATGGCGCTGCCTACCTCGGCCTCGTTGGCGTAGCGGGCGGCGGTGTCCAGGTGGCGGTAGCCGAGGGAGAGCGCGCTCTCCACCGATTTCTGGCCTTCCGCGTCCCGCAGCTGCCAGGTGCCCAGGCCGAGCTTGGGGATGGCGAGTCGCGGGGTCTTCTCAACGGGAACGGTCATGCGGAAATCCTTGAAGAGGACCGGCGGGGCTGGGGCGCAGCGTCGGCTGCCCCGGCCCCGCCGGCCCGGCGGAAGTTCCGCTCAGTCTCTCACCGCTTGGACAGATCGACCAGACCGCCGAAGCCCGTCTCGGTCCCGAAGGCGAGCTGCGTGCCGGTGGCGTTCCAGGCGAGGGCGGAGACCGGGCCACGGCCAGGGGCGGCGACGGGCACGACCTTGCCGGAGGCGATCTCGGCCATCAGCACCAACCCGTCATCGAAGCCGGCGGCCACCACCTCGTGCTGCGGGTGGCAGGCCACGCGGGTGCACAGCACGCCGTCGCCGCCGGCCAGTTCCATCGGCGGCTTGCCCATCGGGCCGCCGGCGAAGAAGGGCCACAGCACGATGCAGTCGGCGCCCGCCGTGGCCAGCCAGCGGCCTTTGGCGGTGAAGGACACCGACTTGATCTTGGATTGGTAGCCGGACATCCGCATGTCCTGCCCATCCGCCAGCCGCCAGCCATGCAGGGCATTCTCCTGCATGGTGGTGACGACATGGGTGCCGTCCGGGCTGAACCACACGCCCTGGTGGCTACCCTTCCAGGGCAGCACGCGGGGCTTGTCTTCCTTGCTGTTCACGAACCACAGGCTGGCGCCGTTGTAGTGCGCCGCCGCCACCCGCTTGCCCTTGGCATCGAAGGCGATGCCGCCGACCGAGGAGGGATGCTCCAGCACCTTCAGCGGGCCGCCCTTGCCGAACACATGCAGCTTCTTGCCGACCGAGGCGGCGCGCAGCCCGTCCGGGTGGCTGGCGACGCAATCCACCCACTTCATGGCGCCCAGATTGGCCAGTTCTTCCACCGTGCCGTCATGCGCCGTGCGGACCATGCGGCCGTCATCGCCACCGGTCAGGAAGCCGCTGGCGATATCGGCCACCATGGACAGGCACGCGCCCTCATGCGCCTCGACCCGCTGCCAGTCGCCGGTGATGTCGCCAGTGGAGGCCAGGCGCAGCGTGCCATCCCCCAGCGCGAAACCGGCGGACTTGCCATCGCGCGAGAAGGCGGCACCGACGACCCAGGCATCCAGGTCCTCGGCCTTGCCGCGATGCGTCAGCAGGAAATCGGCGTCGGTGACGGTCTCGCTCATTCTGCGCCAGCCCCGGTGGCCGTGCTCGCTTCGGTCGCCACGCAGCTCTCGAAGCCGCGGCGCAGGCGCGGGCGGTTCAGGTCGCGGCCAATGAAGACGATCTTGGACTTGCGGGGCGAACCTTCCGGCCAGGGGCCGATGAAGTCGCCATCGGCGATCATGTGCACCGCCTGGAAGGCGAAGCGGCGGTCCTCCCCGGCATAGGCCAGCACGCCCTTGGTGCGCAGCAGGTCCTGCCCCTTGGTCTGCAGCAGCTCGCCGATCCAGTTCTGGAACTTGGCCTCGTCCAGCGGCTGATCCACCTCGAAGGACAGGCTCATCACGTCCTCGTTGTGGGAGTGGTTGTCCTCGGTCAGGAAGGTCGGCTCGCGCTCCAGGATGCGCTCCAGCTTGAAGGCGTCGCGGCCCATCACCGTCTCGATCGGCACGGCGGACTTGGTGGCGCGGCGGATCTCGGCATACGGGTTGATGGCGGCGATGCGGCGCTCGACCTCGGCCGCCTCTTCCTCCGTCACCAGGTCCATCTTGTTCAGCACGACGATGTCGGCGAAGGCGATCTGGCTGGCGGCTTCCTTGCTGTCCGCCAGCCGGGCCGCCAGGTTCTTGGCGTCCACCAGCGTGACGATAGCGTCCAGCCGCGTGGCGCGCTTCACGTCCTCATCCATGTAGAAGGTCTGGGCGACGGGGGCGGGGTCGGCCAAGCCAGTAGTCTCGACGATGATGCCGTCCAGCTTCTGCCGGCGCTTCATCAGGCTGCCCAGGATACGGACGAGATCGCCCCGCACGGTGCAACAGATGCAGCCGTTGTTCATCTCGAACACTTCCTCGTCCGCGTCGATGACGAGGTCGTTGTCTACGCCGAGCTCACCGAACTCGTTGATCACCACGGCGTATTTCTTGCCATGGTCCTCGCTGAGGATGCGGTTGAGCAGCGTGGTCTTGCCGGCGCCGAGATAGCCGGTCAGCACGGTAACGGGGATGGTGGTGTCTTCGGTGGGCGCGGTATCGCTCATGGGGGAATCTTCCTGTCGGTGGCCAAGCGGGTCAATCGGCGTGGTCAGTGAGTGGGGGCCACTCGGTCGGGGCGTTATATGATACGCCTCCCCCCCAAGGTCACGGGGGGCTGCCCTGCATAATGGTGTGCCGGGGCCAAAGAGGGCTCCGCCCTCTCTGGACACTCCCGCTGGGGTGGCAGTGCCACCCCAGACCCCGCCGTCGGTTTTCAGGCAGGCGGCACGGTGGTTCCGCCGAGCGTCCATGACCCTCGACGACTGACGCCCCCAGCCAGCATGGCCTTATAAAAATACTTTGAACCCGTCCTGCGGCAGCGTTCCGCTCAAGCCGTAAAGCACTGAAAAAACCTGACAGCGGGGTCCGGGGTGGACTTTCCACCCCGGCGGGGCCTGGGGTCAGCACCCCCAGTACCAGCGCCAGCGCAACAGAACTCAGGCCGGCTCGGCATCCCGTTCCGCCCACATCGCCTGGAAGGCCGGGCGCGCGTGGCAGGCGGCCAGCCATTCCTTCACCGCCGGGTGCTTCTCGAACAGCGCGGGGGCGGATTGCGCGTAGCGCACGCATTCCGCCACGTTCAGGTCGGCTACGGTGAAGCGCCCGCCCAATAGCCAGCCGCCGCCGGCCTTCAGGGCCGAAGCCAGCACGCCGAACTGCTTGTCCAGCCCCGGGAAGGCACGCTCGATCGCGTCCGGGCCCGCGCGCATCGACAGGGCCTGTTCCTCGACCGAGGTGGTGGCCCACAGGCTCCACATCATCGCCTGGGCTTCCTCGGTCAGGTCACGCGGGGCGAGGGGTCCGCCATGCTTCTTGGCCAGATAGAGGGTGATGGCCAGGCTCTCATGCAGCACCAGCCCGCCATCCTGGATGGAGGGGATGAGGCCGTTCGGATTGATCTCCCGGAAGGCGGGGGTGACGGTGTTGAAAGGCGCGTCCAGGGCCAGCGGGTCCGCCAGGCGGTAGCCCTGGATGACGGGGACGTGGCGATAGGGGATGCCCAGCTCCTTGGCCAGCCAGATGGGGCGGGAGGCGCGGGAGCGCAGTACGCCATAGATCGTCAGGGACATCGCGTTTCCTTTGTCAGGCCCTCGCGCCGCATGGACGGCGGAGCCTTGTCTGCTGGTTCCGGACGGTCCCACCGAACACGGGCGTGCTCAAGGGCGAAAAGCCGGCGTGAACACCCCCGGCCATCGACACTTGGCCTGGGGCAAGGAAAGGTCAGGGGAAGGAATTCCTCTGAAACCCCATCTTTTTTCTGCGGGTTTTGGCGGCGGGCTTCAGGACTGCCTGGCAGAGCTAGAGCAGATATCCATCAGGTGGAATCACCTGACGGCGTGACGATGCCCTTCAAAACAACAAGCCAGAGCATTTGAAGTGAGCCTGTGCGAACAAAAAATGCTCTCAGTGAATGAGGATCGACCTCCAACGCAGCGCTGGCCTGGGCAGGAAAAAGCGAACGCTCCAACCGTCAGCCTCAAAAGACTCACAGACAAAAGATGGGGTCTGGGGAATTCCTTCCCCAGCCTTTCTTCTCCAGCTGAAGATTGGCCGCCTCTGCAGCTTATCTAAAAATACGGGCCAGTTCGGAGGATGTTCCGCGCCAACTCAACCGGCGACTTTGCCCAATATCCCTACAACCGGGCCGAGCAGCCTACGCGGGCATAAGGCCCGGACAGCCTCTCAGCCGAGCAGGCGGCCGATGACCTGGGCCGTGTAGTCCACCACCGGGATCACCCGGCCGTAATTGATGCGGGTCGGGCCGATGACGCCGATGGCGCCAACGATCTGCTCCTCCCCATTGCGGAAGGGGGCGACGACCATGGAGAGGCCGGCGCTGTCGAACAGCCCGCTCTCCGCGCCGATGAAGATCTGCACGCCCTGGCCGCGTTGGGTCAGTTCCAGCAGGCGCAGCATCGTCTCCTGCGCTTCCAGCCGTTCAAACAGCGCCTGGATCTCGTGCACGCGGGCCAGCTCGCCCAGGTTCTCCAGCAGCTTGGCCTGGCCGCGCAGGATGAGGGAGCCGCCGCCGCCGCCGGCACGGGTGGCGAGGCCGGCGGCGATGACCTGCTGGCTCAGCTCATCCAGCGTGTTGCGGTTGGCCTTGATCTCCTCGGCCACCAGGGCGCGGGTTTCCTCCAGCGTGCGGCCGGAGAGGCGGGCATTCAGGAAGTTGCTGGCCTGGGTGAAGGCGCTGGGCGGCAGGCCGGCCGGCACCTCCATGACGCGGTTTTCCACCTGTCCGTGCGCGTTGACCAGTACTACCAGCGCCCGGCCGGGGGAGAGGGCGACGAACTCGATATGCTTGATCGGCGCCTCGGTCTTCGGCGCCACCACCAGCCCGGCGGCACCGGCGAGGCCGGAGAGCATCTGCCCGGCCTCCGCCAGTGTCTCCTCATAGCTGCGGCCGGAACTGGCGCAGCGCAGGGCGATGGCTTCCCGCTCCTTGTCCGTCAGGTCGCCAAATTCCAGCAATCCATCGACGAACAGGCGCAGGCCCTGCTCGGTCGGCAGGCGGCCGGCGGAGGTGTGGGGGGCGTAGAGCAGCCCGGCCTCCTCCAGGTCCGCCATCGCGTTACGAATTGTTGCGGGTGACAAAGCCAGCGGCAGGCGCCGGGATAGGGTGCGGGAGCCCACCGGTTCCCCGGTTTCCACATAAAGTTCAACGACTTGGCGCAGGATCGCGGCGCCGCGGCTGTCGAGGCCCGGCAACAACGCGGCACCGGACAGGTCCCTGGGCAGGGTACTGCGGGGGAAGCCTGTGCGTGAGAAGGGTGGTGCACCCAAGTTGAAGCCATCCCCTTGAACAACCAAGTAAAACGGTAGGGATCACATCTCCCTGCGTCAAGCGCCAGCGCGGCGGCAGCTCACTCCCTTGTGTGGGATATGAGGAGCACCGCGCAACGTGTTGTCACACCATAGCCATTTTGCCGTTTCATACAGGTGGTTACTAGCAGCACAGACCGCTGCAGCATGAGGAGGTCGCATGACGGACATACCGCCGAACCGCCTCTGGCCCCTGGCACTGATGGGCTGGCTGGCCGCCTTCCCACCCGCGGGGCGTGAAGCCGCCGCGCAAACCCCAGACCCCGCCGCCATCCGCTACGAAAGCGGCAACCCCGGCAGCCGTGCCGCCTGGCTGCGCGATGCCCGCGCCCTGTACGCGCCCCTCTCCGCCACGGAACGCGCCACGATCCGCCGGCGCCGGCGGCGGGACCGCGCGTGACAGCAGCCGCCTTCAACGCCCTGATGGCAGCCTTCCTGCTGTTCTCCGTGCTGGCCGGCCTGGGCGGCCTGCTGCTGGACCGCGCCGCACGCTGCCCCGGCATGGCCACCGCCGTGGTCGTGGTGGTGTTCTTCGGCCTCTCCTGGGGTGGCAGCCTGCTGCTGGTGGACTGAACGCGCCGCCCGTCCTGTGAAGCGGCGGCGCGTTTCTTGTCGCGGCCGTAGTGGTCTTGGCGCGTAAGCTGGGGAATGAATTCCCCAGACCCCTTCTTTCTTTCTGCGGGTTTGGTGGAGCGCTGCAGGACTGAGGGCGGGCGCTTCCGAGGATATTCAATATCGGTCGTGCGGGCTGAACTCCCAGTCGCCAAGGTCTGAGACCTCTGGCGCTCCCAGCCTTATCCGCAGATCAACTCCTCAACGGCCACGCCCAAAAACTTGAAGAAGGAAAGAAGGGGCCCGGGGAATTCCTTCCCCGGCCTTCACTGTCCTGCCTGGCTTCCATCCATCAAGGCGGCTCCAACCCGGACGCCGCGGCCGCCAAAGCATCGCCGCCAGATCACCCGGATGCGCGCCTGGACCGTCCCGGAAGAGCATTGCCCATCAGCGTGGCCGCCCCAAACGGCGGCGGCCACGAACGGGGCCGTTACAGCGCGGCGATGAGGGCGCTTGCCACCGTCGCCACTTGGCCTTCGTCCAGATAGGGGTGCATGGGCAGGGAGAGGACGCGGCCACACAGGTCTTCGCTGACGCTCAGGGCCGGGCCGTTGGGCAGGCCGTAGGCGTGGGCGGCGGCGTAGGCCGGCTGGTGGTGCAGCGGCTTCGGGTAGTAGATGGCGCTGGGCACGCCGCGGTCCTTCATCGCCGCCTGCACGCGCTCACGCGTCGCGCTGTCCGGCAGGATGACGGTGTAGAGGCCCCAGGCGGATTGGGCGCCCGGGCGTTCGCGCGGCACCACCACGTGCTCGCCCAGCTGCTCGGCATACCAGCCGGCGATGCGGGTGCGGGCGGCCAGTTCCTGTTCCATCAGCGGCAGCTTGCACAGCAGGATGGCGGCCTGGATCGTGTCCAGCCGGCCGTTCATGCCGGTGCGCTCCACCTCGTAGCGGGTCTTGCCTTCGCCATGGGTGCGGAGGCTGCGGTACAGCTCGGCGCGCTCGGCGTCGTTGGTCAGGATGGCGCCGCCATCGCCGTAGCAGCCCAGCGTCTTGGTCGGGTAGAAGCTCAGCGCCGTGGCGGTGCCCCAGCGGCCGAGGCGTTTGCCATCCAGCGCGCCACCGAAGGCCTGGGCGGCGTCATCCAGCGCGAACATGCCCTCGGCCTGGCAGATTTCCAGGATGGCGGGCCAGTCGGCCGGCAGGCCGTACAGATCCACGCCGACGACGGCGCGGGGGCGCAGCTTGCCCTGCTCCTTCACCAGCGCGATGCGGCGCTTCAGGTCGGCGATGTCGATGTTGAAGCCGTCGGCCGCCACGTCCACGAAGACCGGGGTGGCGCCCAGCACCAGCGGCACCTCGGCGGTGGCGGTGTAGGTGAAGGCGGGCAGGAACACCGCGTCGCCCGGGCCGATCTTCTCGGCCATCATGGCGATCTGCAGCGCATCGGTGCCGGAGGAGACGCCGACGGCGTGCTTGGCGCCGGCGAAGGCGGCCAGCTTCTCCTCCACTTCGCGGACTTCGGGGCCGTTCACGAAGGCGCCGCTATCTAGCACCTTGGCGATGCGGGTGTTCATCTCCGCGCGGATCAGCGCCTGCTGCGCCTTCATGTCGAAGAGGGCGATCGGGCGCGCGGTGGTCTCAGTGGTCATAGTCGGATTGCTCCGGTCATCTCAGGGTCGGCCGACGCCGCCCTGGGAAGGGGGCGCTCAGGCCTGGATGACGCGGTGATAGGCCCGGTGGGGGGCGGATGGGAAATCACCGGGCATTTCAGGGTGCAATGCACCCTGGGCGGTGCCGGGGCGCGGCGCATCCGCCAGGGCGGTGGCATGCGCCGGTGCGTGGGCCATGGCGGGGCCCGCATCCGGGCGGCACGGCGCGGCCCGCGACCCGGCCCCTCGCAACTCGGCCCAGGGCGCGTCTTGATCCGGGCCATCGACCCGCACGGCGGCATCGCGGTAGACGCCGCGCGTATCCACCACCAGCGGCGCATGGTCGCGTACCAGGGCGAAGTCGATGCCCGGCTGCGGGGTGACGACCAGCACCGCATCCTGCGCCGCCAGCAGAGCGGGCGTCAGCTCCTGGCTTTCCAGCCCCGGCGCCTGGCCGTGCAGCCGGCGGGTGACCGGGAAATGCGGCACCAGCGGGTCGTGATAGGCGATCTCGACCCGCTTTTCCTCCAGCAGGCGGAAGATCTCGATGGCGGGGCTCTCCCGCGTATCCGGCACGCCGGGCTTGTAGGCGAGGCCGAGCAGCAGCACCTTCGCCCCCCGCAGCGCGATGCCGCGCGCATCCAGCGCATCCCGCAGCCGGCCCACCACATAGGGCGGCATCGCGTCGTTCACCCGCCCGGCGAGCTCGACAAAGTCGCTCGGCACGCCGAGCTCGCGCGCCTTCCAGGCCAGGTAGTAGGGATCGACCGGGATGCAGTGGCCGCCGAGGCCGGGGCCGGGGCGGAAGGGCATGAAGCCGAAGGGCTTGGTCTGTGCCGCGTCGATCACCTCGTGCACGTCGATGTCCAGGGCGTGGCTGATGCGCTTGAGCTCGTTCACCAGGCCGATATTCACCGCGCGGAAGACGTTCTCGTACAGCTTGGTCAGCTCCGCCGCCGCCAGCGAGGTCATGGGCACCAGATGCGGCGTGGCGGCGCCGTACAGCGCCATGCCGACCTGCAGGCAGGCGGGCGTCGCGCCGGCCACCAGCTTCGGCACGCGGCCGAAGGTGCCGTCCGGGTTGCCGGGGTCCTCGCGCTCCGGGCTGTAGAGGGCGAAGGCGTCCACGCCGACGCGCAGGCCCGCTGCCACCAGGGCGGGGAGGACGAAATCCTCCGTGGTGCCAGGATAGGTCGTGCTCTCCAGCGCGATGGCGTGGCCGGGGCGCAGATGCGGCGCCAGGGAAGCGAGGGTCTGCCGCACCGGCTCCAGGATCGGCTCCTTGTGCGGGCCGATAGGGGTGGGGACGCAGATCAGGATGGCATCGCAATCCCGCGCCGCTGCGAAATCCTCATGCGCGGCGATGCGGGCGGCGGCGACACGGGCATCCGGGATGCCGTGCACCGGGCTCCGCCCCGCATTGATGGCGGCCACCTTGGCGCCGTCGATATCGAAGCCGGAGACGGCGAAGCCGCATTCGGCGAAGCGCAGCGCCAGCGGCAGCCCGGCATAGCCCAGCCCCACCACCCCGATACGCGCCTGCCGGCCCTGGATACGTTCGATCAAGCCCAGGGCAGTGGGCGTAGGGGCAGCGGTCATGCGGTCAGCCGGTTCCGGTGTTGTGGTCGAATTCCGGCACCAGCTGGGCCAGCTGGGCCAGGGCGCCGGCGGTGTCGCCAGCACGGGCGCTGGCGGCGATGCGGTCGATCGCCGCACCCATCTCCGCCGCGTCGGACGTGCGCGGGGTGGCGACGAGCAGGCCGGGGAACTGGGTGGGGCGCGGCGGCTCCTGCCCATGGAACAGTTCCTCGAACAGCTTCTCGCCTGGGCGCAGGCCGGTGAAGCGGATCTCCACCTCCTCGTCCGGCCGCAGCCCGGCCAGGCGGATCATCCGCCGCGCCATGTCGACGATCTTGACCGGCTTGCCCATATCCAGGACGAAGATGCCGCCATCGGCCAGCTCCGGCGGCTGGTCCTGCCGGTCCTCGGCGCCCACGACGGAGGCCTGCAGCACCAG
The DNA here is from genome assembly GCF_014490485.1 of Teichococcus aerophilus. Taxonomy (GTDB): domain Bacteria; phylum Pseudomonadota; class Alphaproteobacteria; order Acetobacterales; family Acetobacteraceae; genus Pseudoroseomonas; species Pseudoroseomonas aerophila. Next base: position 88,010 of record NZ_JACTVA010000006.1, read on the forward strand.
GCCGACGGCTTCCCGCACGGTCATGAAGTAGCGGCGCATATCCGGGTGCGTCACCGTCAGCGGCCCGCCGCGTTCCAACTGGCGGCGGAACAGCGGCACGACGCTGCCAGTGGAGCCGAGCACGTTGCCGAAGCGCACGGTGACGCAGCGCATGCCGCCCTGCCCGTGCCGTGCCTGCACGTCCAGCGCCTGGCAGTACATCTCTGCGAGTCGCTTGCTGGCACCCATGACGCTGGTGGGATTCACCGCCTTGTCGGTACTGATAAAGACCATCGCCCGGCAGCCGACGGCCAGCGCCGCATCGGCGATGATGCGCGTGCCCTGGGAGTTGGTGAGCAGCCCCTCCAGCGGGTCGTTCTCCACCATCGGCACATGCTTCAGCGCGGCGGCGTGGAACACCAGTTCCGGCCGCACGTCCTGCATCAGCGTGGCGATGCGGGCGGCGTCCCGCACATCGGCCAGCATGGCGCGGCGCGGCACGCCGGGGTGGTTTTCCGCCAGTTCCAGGTCGATGGAGTAGAGGGCGAATTCGCCGTGATCCAGCAGCGTCAGCTGGGAGGGACCGAGGGCGGCCACCTGCCGCGCCAGCTCCCCGCCGATGGTGCCGCCGGCGCCGGTGACCAGCACGCGGCGGCCCTGTACCAGGCGGGCCATGCCCTCGCGGTCCAGCGGCACCTGCGGGCGGTCCAGCAATTCCTCGATCGCCACGGGGCGCAGGTCGAAGCGGCGGGTGCTGACGGTGTCCTCCCGCTTGGCAGGGTCCAGCCGCGTCAGGCGCGGGGCGCGGCTGACGGGCACGCCGTGGCGGTCGGCAGCGTCCAGCACCTCTTCCAGCGCTTCGCCATGCAGGTCGGGGTCGGCCAGCACCAGGGCGGTGGGCAGGCGTTCCTCGGCCCGCAGGCGGTCCAGCAACGCGCCGATATCCTCGATGGCGCCGAGGATGGGGTAGCCATGGATGCGCCGGCCGGCGGCGCGGGAGCGCGGCGCCAGGATGCCCATGACCTGGTAGCCCGGCGCCCGCTGCTGGATCAGCGCACGGATGAACAGGTCGGCGGCATCGCCGGTGCCCAGCAGCAGCACCGGCTGGGCCGGCGCCTCGCTGACGCGGCCGACGCGGTGCGCCTGGGTCATGCGGCCGATGACGCGTGGCACCATCAGCGCGGCGGAGAGCACGCCGGCATGCAGCAGCGGGAAGGCGGGGTTGGGCGAGCCCCAGCCCCCCAGCAGATGCGCGCCGACGGAGAAGATGGCGGCCCCGCCGATGCCGGCGCCCAGCACCCGCGTCAGGTCCCGCAGGGCGGCGAAGCGCAGGTATTGCTGCGGCAGCCGCAGCGGCAGCGCGGCGGCGACCAGGGAGGCCACGGCGCCCGGCACCGCCCCCGCCCACCACAGCGGCGGCGGCCAGGTGCCGGGGGCTGCCAGCCAGACCGCGGCCGGCAATGCCACGCCGGCCAGCAGCGCGTCGATGCCGAGGTTCATCAGGATGCGTTGGGGGGCCATAGGGGCCGCGTATAGGCGCAGTAAACGGCGCGGTGAAGCACCTGCTGTAGGGAGGGTGGTCACGCCACTTCCAGCGGGGCCGGGGCGGCGGGCGCGGCGACGGTGGCGGGCAGGGGCGCCAGCCGCCGGTACAGCCCGACCAGCCGCGCCGCTTCCGCCCCCCAGCCGAAGCGGCCGAGTGCCGCATCCCGCCCGTTGGCGCCCATGCCGGCCCGCATGGCGGGGTCCCGCAACCGGTGGATGGCGGCGGCGATGGCGGCGGGATCTTCCGTCGGCACCAGCAGGCCGCAGGCGGCGTCGCGCACCACCGATGCCACTTCCTCGGCGAAGGCGGGGGCGATGATGGGCAGGCCGGCCAGCATGCAGTCGAACAGCTTGTGCGGCAGGGCCAGCCGGTGGTTCTCCACCCCCGGCTGGAACAGTACCAGGCCGATATCGGCGCTGGCGGCGGCCTGCAGCGCCGCCTCATGCGGCATCCAGCCCAGCTGGTCGATCCGCCCGGCCAGGCCGAGCTCGGCGGCGCGGGCGGAAAAGGCCTCGCCGCTGCCATCGGTGAAGCGGCCGATCAGCCGCAGCCGGGTCTCCGGCGGGCAGAGCGCCAGCGCCTCCAGCATCTCCCATGCGCCGCGGGAGCGGCCGAGCGCGCCAAGATGCACCAGCGTCAGCGGCCCCGGCGCGTGGCGGCGGGGGGTGACGGCGGCGGGGGTAGCGTAGTTGCGGACCGGAATGGTGCGGGCAGGGGCGGCGAAATCGGCATCCAGGCCATCCTTGGCCACCACCACCGCGTCGGCGGCGCGGGCGGAGAGGCGGCAGGCCAGCCGCAACCCGGCGCGGCCCAGCGGCCGCAGCACCCTGGGCAACCGGTGGTCCAGGCGGGAGGGGTAATGCTCGTGCACATCCAGCACCACCCGGGCGCCGCTGCGCCGCGCGGCGAGGATGGCGGCGATCCAGGCATCCGGCTCACTGGCATGCAGCACAGCGGCGCCGGTGGCGGCGGCGCGGCGGGCCAGCGCCGGAATGCCCAGCAGCCGCCCGCGCCAGCCGGGGGCGCGGCGATAGGTCTGGATGGCGACCCCGGCATGGCTGGCGGGGACGTGGCTGTTGGGGACGCGGCCGGCGGCGGCCGGACGGGGTGGCGTGCTGCGGGCCGCGGTGTCGCCGGTGGCCAGCGTGCTCTCGGCCCCCGCACCGCTGGACGGGACGTCACTGGCAAATGCGTTGCCGACAGCCGCGCCGCCGACCAGTGCGCTTGCGATGGATGCGCGCCCGTTGAGCGCGGCGGGCGCGGCCGTTTCCTGCAACGGTGCGGAAGCGTCCTGGCGTGCGGGGGCGGGGCACAGATGCATCACCCGCCAGCCGGCGCTGGCCAGTGCGGCGCCTTCCTTGCCCACCACCCGCACATCCGCCGGCGGATGCGCGGCGGAGAGCATGCAGACCAGCGGCGCGGTCACGCCGCCACCTGCGCCGCAGGGGCCAGCACCACGGCAGGGGCCAGCACCTGCCGCAGATGCGCCACCATACGGGTACCGACCGCGTCGTCCCATAACGGGATGGGGCGGGCCGGCGGCCAGCGGCCGGCCAGCACCTCGGCCATGGCATCGGGCAGGGCGGCGGTGGCCACCAGCCGGTTGGCGCCGGATTCGAGCGTGACGGGCCGCTCGGTGGAGGGGCGCAGCGTCAGGCATGGCACATCCAGCCCCGCCGCTTCCTCCTGCACCCCGCCGCTATCGGTGGCGACGAGGCGGGCGCGGCTGAGCAGGGAGAGGAAATCCAGGTAGCCCAGCGGTGGCAGGCGGGTGATTCCGGCCGGCATCGCCAGGCCGAATTCCGCCATGCGGCGTGCCGTGCGCGGGTGCAGCGGCCAGGCCAGCGGCAGCAGCCGCGCGGCCTGTTCCACCGCCGCCAGCAGGCCGGCCAGCGCCGCCGGGTGGTCCACATTGGCCGGGCGGTGCAGCGTCAGCACGCCATAGCCGCCTTCCCGCAGCCCGACCGGCAGGGAACGGGTGTGGGCGGCTGGCAGGCGCGCCAGCAACGTGTCGATCATGCTGTTGCCGACGGCGCGGATGCTGGCCGGCGCATGGCCCTCGGCCAGCAGCCGGGCGGCGGTGGCGTGGTCCGGCGCCCAGAGCAGGTCGCTGATCGCATCCACCGCGCGGCGGTTGATCTCCTCCGGCATGTCGCGGTCGCCGCAGCGCAGCCCGGCTTCCAGGTGCGCCACCGGCAGGCCCAGCTTGCGCGCGGCCAGGGCGGCGGCCAGCGTGCCGTCCACATCCCCCGCCACCACCACCATTGCCGGGCGGCGGGTGCGCCACAGCGCCTCGCACGCCATCATGGTGCGGCCGGTCAGCTCGGCATGGCCACCGCCGGAGATATCCAGCGCGATCTCCGGCGCCGGCAGGCCGAGATCGGCCAGGTGGGCATGGAACATCGCCGCATCGTGGTGCTGGCCGGTATGCAGCAGCACCGGGCGGCAGAAGGGCGCCGCATCCCGCGCCAGGGCATGCCACAGCGCCGCCAGCTTCGGCAGGTTGGGCCGCGCGGCGGCGACGAGGTGCAGTTCGGGCAAGGGCGATGCCGGCACGCTTGCATGGTGGCCGGGCAGGCTGGGCGCGTGCGCCACGTCCGTGCACGGCAGGGGCGGTTCCATCATCGGCGGTCCGGCCAGGTCAGGTGTGGGCGGCATCAGGCGGCGACCAGCGACGCCTCGGCGGCGGGAACCAGCCCGACGGCGTGCTCGGCGGCATGGACGAAATCGGCGGCCAGCAGCCGACGGTCCCACCGCCGCACCGCCTGGGCGCGGCCGGCGGCGCCCATCCGGCCGCGCAGGGCAGGGTTATCCGCCATCCAGGTCAGGGCATGGGCCAGTGCTGCGGCATCGCCCGGGGGTGTGGCGATGCCGCAGGGGGAATCCCTATGGCCCTCGGCCAGCAGCCTTGCGGCCCGGCCGGAGAGGTTCGCCACCACGGGAAGCCCAGCGGCGAGGTAATCCATCAGCTTGTTCGGCGCCGTCCACTCGGCAAACTCGGGCACCGGGGCCAGGCACTGCACCCCCACCTGCGCGCCGGCCAGCAGGGCCGCCAGGCGCTGCTTCGGCAGGCTGTCCAGGAAAGTCACGTTGGCCAGGCCGCGCGCCACGGCCGCCTGCTGCAGCCGGGGCTTCTCGCTGCCCTCGCCCACCAGCAGCAGGCGCAGCCGGCGCTCGCCCTGGCGTTGCAGCAGCGCGGCGGCATCCAGCAACTGGTCCAGCCCGTTGGCGCGGCCATGCGCACCGGCATAGACGGCCAGCACCTCCCACATTGCGGCACCGGGCGGCCGCCATGGGGCGATATGCGGGCCGAACAGGTCCAGGTCGCAGCCATTCGGCACCACGCGGACGCGGGCGGGGTCGGCACCCCGTGCCAGGGCGGTCTCGGCCATGCCCTCGCTCAGCGCCACTACGCCGGCGGCGCGGCGGCAGGCGGCGGTGGCCAGCGGCTCCATCGCCGCCAGCGCCAAAGCGGGCGCCGCCTTCATGGCGCGCGGCAACTCCGGCCAGGGGTCCCGGATCTCGAACAGGAAGGGGGTGCCGCGCAGCCGGTGCGCCACCAGCGCCGGGATCGCCACCGTCAGCGGGGTGGAGCTGGCGACGACCAGGTCCCAGGGCTCGGCCAGCGCCAGCCGGCTGGCGGCGGCGGCGAAGCGCCCGAAGGCGGCGGTGCGGCGCGCGAAGCCCTGGTGGTTACCGCAGGGAATGGCGAATTCCACCAGCTTCACGCCGCGCACCACGCCTTCACGCCGCCCGTGGCGGAACGGGCCGGCCAGGCCGGTGACGGCGCCGGCATACTGCCCGCAGGCGATGGTGACGCTGTGGCCCGCCGCCGTCAGCGCACGCGCCATGGCGTGGCTGCGCGTGGCGGTGGCGCCGCCGGGGCCGGAATAGTGCTGGTGCAGGTACAGGATACGCACGCCGAAACCCTTCAGCCCCGGTAGCAGGCGCGGATCGTGTCGATCACCCGGTCCTGTTCCTCCGGCAGCATGGCGCCGGAGGGCAGGCAGAGGCCGCGATCGAACAGGTGGCCGGAGACGCCGTTGCCGTGGAAGGCGGCGCCGCGGAAGGCGGGCTGCAGGTGCAGCGGCTTCCACACCGGGCGGCTTTCCACCCCCGCAGCGTCCAGCGCCTGCCGCACCTGTTCCCGCGACGTGCCGAAGCGCGCCGGGTCCACCGTCAGGACGCTGAGCCAGCGGGAGGAACGGCCCCAGCCGGGTTCCGGCATGAAGGCGATGCCCGGCAGGTCCGACAGCCGTAGGGCGTAGCGGGCGAAGACGGCGCGGCGCGCCGCCACCCGGTCCTGCAGCGCGCCGATCTGCGCCAGGCCAACCGCCGCGAGCACGGAGGAGAGGCCGTAGGAATATCCCGTCGTCTCATGCTGGTAGTGCGGCGCGGTTTCCTTCGCCTGGGTCGCCAGGTGGCGGGCGCGGGCGATCAGCCCGGCATCGTCCGAGACCAGGGCGCCGCCGCCGCCTGCCGTGATGATCTTGTTGCCGTTGAAGGAGAAGGCGGCCAGCGCCGCGCCCTTGCCCACCGGGCGGCCGTGGTACTCGGCGCCCAGCGCCTCGGCACTGTCGCACAGCACCGGCACGCCCCAGCGGCCGCACAGGGTGACAATGGCATCGAGGTCGCAGGACTGGCCGTAGAGGTCCACCGGCACCACGGCGCGCGGCAGCTTGCCCTTGTTGGCGGCCTGGCGCAGCCGGGTCTCCAGCATGTCCGGGTCCAGCGTCCAGCTATCGGCCGTGACGTCCAGGAAGCGGGGGCGGGCGCCCATCTGCACCGCGGGCGCGATCGTGGCGACGAAGGTGAGGGTGGAGGTCCAGACCTCGTCCCCCCGCTCCACGCCCAGCACCCGGTAGCCGAGATGCAGCGCGGCGGTGCCGGAGGAGACGGCGAGGCCCTGTTCCGTGCCGGTGGCGGCGCGGATGGCGGCCTCGAACGCTTCCGGCACCGGGCCGGCGGGGGCGATCCAGCCCGAAGCCAGGGTATGGTCCAGCGAAGCCAGCTCTCCCCCCACCAGGGATGGCGGGGATAGCAGGATCCGTTGCCGGGGCCGCGCCGTGGCAACTGGGCGGCCGGGGAAGAGGCGGATATTCTCACCCAGTGCACCGTCTCCGGTCGCACCAAGCCTCAGCGCCAAGGCCATGCTCAAAGCTCACTTTTTTGTGAACGCCGACCTAACGAAACAGGTCGCCCCCCAGCATGCAAGGGGAATTATCACCAAAAAGTGTACAGAGCTTGATTCAGTTCTCTCTGCGGCTGATGGCCGAACCACCGAAAGCGGGCATCGTGGCATGGCCCGGGGCGCTGACGCCCTTTCTTTTCAACAGGATCATCGCTGTGCCCAGAAGGGCACGCAGATCCCGTACCAGGGTCGGCCCCGGGGCGGCAGCATAGCAGGCATCCAGCTCCAGCCGATCTTCCCATGGCACGCCATTGCGCCCGGCGGCCTGCGCCACTCCGGCCAAGCCGGGACGTACCGCCAGGCGCAACCGCTGCCGGGGCGAATAGCAGGCCGTATAGGCCATGGGCAGCGGCCGGGGGCCGACCAGGCTCATCTCACCCCGCAACACGTTCAGCAATTGCGGCAGCTCATCCAGGGCACTGGCGCGCAGGGCGCGGCCGAAGCGGGTCAGCCGCTCGGCATCCTCGCCAGGGCCGTCCCGCATGCTGCGGAACTTGATCAGGGTGAAGGGTACCCCGCCTCGCCCGGCCCGTTCCTGCCGGAACAGCACCGGCCGCCCCAGCGCCAGCGCCACCGCCAGGGCCACCAGCAGCAGCAGGGGGGCCAGCATCACCAGCGCCAGCCCCGCGCCCGCCACATCCAGCGCCCGCTTTCCAAACCGGTCATACACGCCGCGCCACAACCCCTGTCGACAACACCAGACCCAGGGCGAACCAGACCATCCGGTTCCCCAGGTCGGTGGATACCATCGCCGCCATCGCCACCGGCAGCACCAGGGCGGCCACCCGCGCCAGCCGGCCGGGCGCCATCCGCCGCAGGCGCAGCAGCGGCACCAGCGCGGCGCCGCCAAAGCACAGCAGCCAGAAGGCCAGACCGGGCAGGCCGCCCTCCGCCCAGGCTTCCAGCAGGTGGTTGTGCGGATACAGACCGCGCCGTTCCCCATAGCCGGCCGCCAGGGTGAAGCCGCCGGTGCCCACACCCAGCGGCGCTGCGCCGCCCCACTCCATCGCCGCGCGCCACAGCGCCGGCCGTGCGGAGGATTCGACACCGCCCTGGGTGAAGCGCTCCAGAGTTCGCAGCCCCTCCATCCGGGCCGGGTTCAGCAGCATCACGCCCAGCGCCAACACGCCGCCCGCAGCTATCAGCGCCAGCCAGCCCAGCGCCGCGCGTGGCTTTGCCGCCGACCACAGCCGCAGCACCGGCACCAGCGCCACGCACAATCCCAGCGACAGCAGCGCCGTGCGGCCGCCCGGCAGCAGCACCGCCACCGCCATGGCGCCGATATAGCCCAGCCAGCCCAGCCGCCCGGCCCAGCCGCGCGCCTCCACCGCCCGCACGCCGCCCAGACCCGCCGCACAGGCGATGATCAGGCCCGCCAGCTGGTACTGCACCCGCACCAGGTCCGGATTGGCGCCCACCGCGCCGCCCAGCACCACCGAGCCTGTGGCCAACCCCCACGCGACCGAGGCCCCCACCAGTGGCCCCGCCACCAGCACCAGCCCCACCAGCCAGCGCCGCGCCGCCGCATCCGCCCCCACCGCCAGCCCCGCCAGCAGCATCAGCGGGCCGAGCAGCACGATCTCCGGCAGCTTGGCGGCCAGGATGTCGTGGCTGAGGCTCCAGGTGCCGGCCAGCACCGCCCACAGCCACAACAGCCCCGCCCCGGCGAGCGAGGGCGCCAGCAACGGATGCACCCACCACCGCCGCGTCAGCAGCAACAGTGCCAGCAAGGGCGGCAGTGCGAGCAGGGACAGCACCGTGATGTCGAACGGCAGCCCCGCCAGCACCGGCGAGGATTTCAGCGCCCCGGCGAATTGCAGGATGGCGGCGGCGAGGCCGGCCAGGGAGGCGATGGTGGCGGTGTCGATGCGGATGCCGCTGGTGATGCCTGTGCTGGCATGCGGGCCGGGGCCAAAGAGGGCTCCGCCCTCCCTGGACACTCCCGCCGGGGGGACAGGGTCCCCCCGGACCCCACGGTCAGACATGGGCGGCAGCCTTTATGCGCCGGAGGTTCAGGGCCTTCGGCACTCGCGCTCTTGCCCTGATCGGTGTGCTGAGAGCAGCAGGAATGGCATTGAGCCACTGTCTGGGCAAAGTGCTGGCTGAAGGCGCGGCTGGAATGCTGCGTGCTGGCACGGCGGTGATGCAGACCGCATGCGAGGAGCTTGGACCACGCCGCCGACGAAGCTGGCGCGAAGCAGGCCGCCAAGACGGACCCGGCGGATGATTGCAGCACTCCGCAAAGTGCCCTTCTGCCGGTTGCGATGCTACGCCAACGTTTCCAGACGGTGGGTATCCATCGCACGGCCTGAGGACAGAGCGACCTTCAGCCTTGGACAGGAAGGCCGGGGAAGGAATTCCCCGGGCCCCTTCTTTTTCTTGCGAGTCATTCGGGTGTGGCTGTGGTGGCGTCAGCCATTCCGAGCCCAGGCTGGCGTTACGCCGGAGGTCGGTGATGTTCAGCGACTGACGGTTGAGTCCGGGTAGCCCACGATCTTTCCCATGGCACCACCTGCTGATCTTGAAGCCCCACGCCAACTGGCAGAAAAAAGATGGGGTTTCAGGGGAATTCGTTCCCCTGACCTTCCTCCTGACCCCCTGGATGGCGACGGCAACGCCGGCCATCAACGCTTCCCCCCGCGCAGCAGCACCAGGCAGGCCCCCAGGAACAGGCAGGCCATCGGTGCCACCACCAGCAGCATGGCCAGCAGCAGCGGCCGGTTGGGGACGGAGGGCTTCAGTTCCACGCTGGGGCCGGAGACGAGGCGGGCGGCCACCGCTTCGTCCGCCGCCAGTACCATGGCGGCGCGCTGGTGCTGGGCCAGCAATTCGAAGATCGGCGTGCGGAGGTAGATGTCGCGTTCGGTGGAAAGGCGGGCTTCCAGCACCTTCACGCGCCGCGCCACCAGCTCCAGCAAATCGGTGCGCACCTTGGCTTCGGCGAAGGCGTGCAGGCGGGTCAGGATGTCCCGCGCCAGATCCCGGTCCGCCAGCGAGACTTCCAGCGTCCAGGTAACGGAGGCGAGGGACTGGGTGACGGCGAGGCTGCGTTCCAGCCAGCCGCCGACATCATCCATGTCGGCTTCCAGCCGCAGGCCCAGCGTTTCCCGCACGCTGCCGGCGGGGCCGTCGGCGCGGCGGTCCCGCAACGCGTCCAGCAGGCGGGTGTCGCGCGCCAGCATCGCCGCGGCTTCCGTGCTGCGCAGGGCGGCCAGGTAGACGGCGAAATTGCCGGAGGGCCTGGTGTCCAGCAGGCTGCCCGGCGAGAGGGCGCTGGCGGAGATGAGGGTGGAGGTGGCGAGTCCGGTGGTCTCCGCCGGGGCGATGATCGCCTGGGCGGTGAAGGCGCGCGGCCAGGAGAGGATGAGGGCGCCACCGGCCAGCCAAAGCAGCAACGTGCCGAGCAGCAGCCAGGGTTTCAGGCGCCAGACGCCCCGCAGCAGCACATCCAGCGGCATCAGGGCAGTTCGATACGGGTTTCGAGGTGCCGGACCGGCGCGCGGGCCCGCGCGGTCAGCACCGTGCAGGGGCGCACCGTGCCATAGGCGGGGCTTTCCCAACCGGCTTCCAGCGAGACCGCCAGCGGGGCGTCGGCGGAGAGGGCAAGGATGGCTGGGCCAGAGGCGCCGTTGGCGGTGGCGCGCCATGCGCCGGGGCCAAGCCGCCAGCGCAGGGCGATCTCGGTGAATGGGCCTTCCACGTCATCCAGCACGCGCCAGAGGCGGCCTTCGGGCAACACCCGGCGGCGGTGGGTATGGCCATGCGTGTCCCGCCGCGCGGCGCCATCGGCCAGCGTGGCCATGGCCGGCCAGCGGGCGTGCAGGAAGCGGGAGGCACGCGGCATCGGCTCCTGCCCATCGAAGACGATGAGGTTGTGCGCGGTGGCGGCGGAGAAATGATCCAGCCACCAGCGGTCGGCCGGGGCGGGGTTGTAGGCGCCGGTGCCGGCATCGGTCAGCAGCGGGCGGGTGCCATCCCACAGCTCCAGGTGCAGCAGGTCGGCCTGGCCGGGGCGGAAGCGCAACGGGCCGGTGCGCAGCAGGGCGCGGGCGCCGGCGGCCTCCCACCCCATGCTGCCGCTGGCCTGCCAGTGGCTGGGGCGCGCCGCCGTTGCCATGGCGGGCAGGCCGAGCCAGGCGCAGCCGGAATCCGCGGCGAAGCCGGCCGAAGCCTGGGCGAACAGCCGCATCGCCCGCTCCACGCTGCCGCGCGCATCGGCCGGGCCGGCGGCCGAGAGATCGGCGAAGGCCGAGCCGTCCTGGTGGCCGAGGCGGGGCATGGCGCCATCCGCGGCCACCAGCCGGGCCAGCCATGTGGCGGCGGCGGCGGCGCGGCCGGCGAAGGGGGCGGGGAAATCCGGCGCGCCGTGCCGCCGCCGCAGCCATTCGACGATGGAGAGCACGTCCAGCAACAGCCGGTGGTAGCCGGTGGAGACCTGGGCGAAGCCGCCATCCGGCGCCACCAGCCGGGCCATGGCCACGGCCAGCTCGGCCGCCGCGCGGTCCCGCCCCGCAGCGTCGCCCAGCAGCAGGGCGCAGGCATAGAGCCCGGCGGGCTCACTGATGCTGTGGTTGTTGTCCTGCGCCTGGGCGTAGCGGGCGGTGGCGCCGATGCGGCGGGCATGCAGTTGCAGCACGGCACGGGTGGCCAGGGTGGGGGCTTTGTCCTGCTCCAGCAGCGCCAGGGCCAGTGCCAGGTGCAGCGCCCGCAACGCTGCTTCCTGCCCGCAGGCCCAGTTGGGGCCGTGGAAGGGCGGGTTGGCGGCCAGCCAGGCGCCGAGCCAGCCACCCAGCGCCGCCTGGTGCCCGGCCTGCGGCCAAAGCCGCGCCGCCTGGGCCAGCAGGGGCAGGGCCTGGAAGCGGTTGGCCTCCCACACCGGGCGGACATCGCCGGGGCCGAACAGGTCCATCCCCAGTGCCGGGACGGTGGCAGGGAAAGGGCCATGCACCGCAGGGGGCGGCAGGGTGGCGAGGCTGGTGCGCAGTGCGTCCCGCGCCGCTTCCGGCAAGCTGGGCGGCGGCGGCGTGGGCTGATTTGTCAGGAACGGGCCGGTCGGCGCCCGCGCGCCGGCCAGCCGCCGCCCGGCCTGTCCGCTCAGCATCGAGAGGCGGTAGCGCCCGTAGCGGCCCAGCGCGCGCGGGCCGAGGCGCCAGGCGGCGTCGGCTATCAGCAGCGTCCTCATGATGCGCGCTTGGATCGGCATGCGGGCGATGATAAATGGGTGTTCACTTTTTTGCGAGCGCCTAGGTCGCGCGCTTGCCTCTCGCCAGGGAAAACTCCGGCTCCGTGTCCCGCGCACCACGTCTGTCCTTGCTGATGGCCTCCGGGCTCCCCCTCGCGATGCTGGCCACCGCCCTGGGGGTTGTCGCCCCCATCCTGGCCAGCCCGGCCCTGGCGCAGGCGACACCAGGCGGCGCCACGCCCAGCCCGCTGCTCTCGCCGCCACAACTGCCTTCCATGCTGCCTGGCGGCATTCCGGTGCCGGCGCTGCCACCCGGCGTGCAGCAGGACATCCTGCAGCGCATTCTCGACGCCTCCGGTGCCGGGCAAGTGGGCGCGCAGCCGCCGGGCTTCCCGGCCTCCCTGCCGCAGATCGCCAGCCCCACCCGGCCGGCGGTGATGCCGCAGCCGGCGCCACAGTTGGTGGAAAGCCTGTCCCACACCGAGGTGTTCTACGCCGCCCGGCTGGAAGCCCCGCTGCGGCAGTTCGGCTACGACACCTTCCGCGAGATGCCGATGACCGGCGCTCCGCCGGCGCTGGGCGTCTTGCCGGACAGCTACGTGCTGGGCCGTGACGACGAGGTGATGGTGGCCATCCGCGGCCGTACCCGGCAGACCGTGACGCTGCGCGTCAACCGCGACGGCACCCTGCTGCTGCCGGACCTGCTGCCCTTCCCTGCCGCCGGGCGCAGCCTGGGCGAGGTGCGGGCCGACATCATGGCCCGCGTGGCGCAGGAGCTGGGTGGCTCCGAGGCCTATGTCTCGATCGGCCAGGTGCGGCAGATCGGCGTCTTCGTGGCGGGGGAGGTGGCGCGGCCCGGCATGCAGGCGCTGCCCGCTTTGGCCTCGGCGCTGGATGCGCTGGCCATGGCCGGCGGCGTGAAGAAGACCGGCTCGCTCCGCGCCATCCGGATCGAGGGGCCGAACGGCCGCCGGGTGGTGGACCTCTACAGCGTCATCGCCGGCGAGGCCGGCGCGCCCGACCTGATGCTGCGGGAGGGCGAGCGGCTGGTGGTGCCGCCGCTGGGCGCCACCGTGGCGGTGGCGGGGGAGGTGACACGCCCCGGCATCTATGAACTTCCGGCCGGTGCCACCCGCGCGCCGCTGGCCAGCCTGCTGCGCCTGGCGGGGGAGCCGCTGCGCCCCGCCGGCAACCGCTTCCTGCTGCAGGGCACCGACGCCGAGGGCCGCCGCAGCTTCAGCGAGATCAACACCGCCGCCCAGCTGCGCCGGGGCGATGCCGTGGTGGTGCAGCCGGGGGCCGACGTGGCGGCCGGGCAGGTCCGGCTCTCCGGCCATGTCACCGCGCCGGTGCTGCGGGCGCCGCGCGGCGGCGGGCTGCGCGCCATGCTGCATGACCCGCGCCTGGTGCGGCCGGACCCGTATATCCGCCTCGGCGTCATCTGGCGCGTCGACGGCCGCAGCCGCGTGCGGCGCTTCATCGGCTTCGACCTCGGCCGCGTGCTGCGCGGCGAGGTGGACATGCCGCTGGATGAGAGCGACGAGATCGTCCTGCTCTCCCAAGCCGACGTGCTGTGGCTGGCCAGCCCGCCGGTGCAGCGGGCGCTGCGGGGAGAGTTGACCCCGGCCATCGCCGTGCCCGTCGCGGCCGGCGCCATGCCGGTCCAGGCAGCGCCCGGGGCCGAATGCGCGGCGCTGCAGGCCCTGGCGGTCGCCGCCCGGTCCTCCCCCGCCCGCTTCGCCCATGCGCGCGGCGCCGGCTTCCCCGACCTTGGCGCGCCGCCTTGCCCGCAGGCCTTCATCGATTACCCGCAGTTGCTGCCCTGGCTGCTGGACCAGTCCGTGCTGCTCTCCGGCGAGGCACGGATGCCCGGCCTCTACCCCATCCTGGACGATACCGGGCTGGACAAGGTGCTGGCCGCCGCCGGTGGCGTGACCGACACCGCCGACCTCTCCGCCGTCGAACTCTCCCGCGAGCCGATGGAACAGGCGGGCGCCATCCCGCTCTCCCGCACCTTGCTGGACCTGCGCAGCCGCAACTATGCCGCCATCCGGCTCTCCCCGCGCGACGCCATCCGCCTGCCACGCGGCTTCGGGGACCGCGATAGCGGGCCTGTGACGTTGATGGGCGAGTTCCTCCGCCCCGGCATCTACGACATCCGCCGCGGCGAGCGCTTCTCCGAGCTCATCGCCCGCGCCGGCGGCCTCTCCCCCCAGGCCTATCCCTATGGGGCGGTGTTCACGCGGGAAAGCGTGCGGCAACGGCAGCAGGACGGCTTCGCCCGCACGGCGCGGGAGCTGGAGCAGAGCCTGATCCAGGTTGCCGCCGGGCAGGCGGTCTCCGGCAGCCGGGCCAGCGGCATGGACCTGGGCGGCGCCATCACCGCCGGGCGCGAACTGGCCGGCGCGCTGCGCGACGCCCGTGCCGCCGGCCGCATGGTGGTGGAAGCCAATCCCGTCATCCTCGCCGCCCGGCCTGAACTGGACGTGCTGCTGGAACCGGGCGACCTGATCGCCATCCCGAAGCGGCCGAACGAAGTGACGGTGGTGGGCGCGGTGCTGAACCCCGGCAGCCTGCAATTCACCACCGGCTGGCGGGTGGCGGAATATGTCCGCGCCTCCGGCGGCGCGCAGCGCTTCGCCGATGGCTCCCGCGCCTTCATCGTGCTGCCCAATGGGCAGAGCGTGCCCTCCGGCCTCGGCTCCTGGCAGGCCAGCGGCCCGCCAGTGCCGCCCGGCAGCCTGGTGGTGGTACCCCAGGACCCAAGCCCCTACGAGACCTGGGGCTTCATCCGCGACCTGACGCAGGTGCTGGGGCAGATCAGCATCAGCGCGGCCGCACTGGCGGTGATCGGGAAGCAGGCGCGCTAGGGGAGCTTCGGTCTGGCGGCAGGAAGAAGGCCGGGGAAAGAATCCCCCGGCCCCTTCTTTTATGTCTGCAAGTTTGAGTAAGGGGACTTGCGGAGGTGTGCGGCCGTTGTGAGCCAAGTAGGTGACAGCGATCGTTGAGTGGTTTGGCAGAGATCTTCAGCAGATCAACTGCATCTTCGTGGCGGCCCCAGACTGCCTCCGCGCGTGTGCGGTGGGCTGTCTTCTGATTGAGGCACAGCGCTGAAGGATTTTTGGAAATTTGCTGCGCGCGGTTGAAGCCGCTGTGCCAGACATATGCCGCGTTCCGACGGATCATATTCTGAAAAAAATTATTGTAATAATAAGGTTGTTTTCGACGTAGGCTCTGCCGAACAACTGGCGAAGCCATACAAAAGAGTGGCCACATGCGTGGCGGGTGCAGTCAGCAAAGGTCCCTGACCTTCTGCGCACCACGGAATGGCGGTGATGGCCGCGGCCCGCACCCCCAAACTCGAAGAAAGGAAAGAAGGGGCCCGGGGAATTCCTTCCCCGGCCTTTGCTTAAAAACCCGACGGCTCCAACGACTGCCGGTAGCGCCCCGCTACAACTGCGGGCGCAGCTTGCTTTGCAGTTCCTCCACCAGTACCCGGGTGTTTTCCGAATAGTCCACCGGGATGGTGACGAGGTGGACGCCGCCGGCGGTGAAGGCCTTTTCCAGCGTCGGTACGAAGTCGCCGATCTCGGACACGCGCCAGCCGGTGGCGCCGTAGCTTTCGGCGTAGCGGACGAAGTCGGGGTTGCCGAATGTCATGCCGAAATCGGGGAAGTGGTCCACCGCCTGCTTCCAGCGGATCATGCCGTAGGCGCCGTCTTCCAGGATAAGTACCACCAGGTTCAGCTTCAGGCGGACGGCGGTTTCCATCTCCTGGCTGTTCATCATGAAGCCGCCATCGCCGCACACGGCCATGACGCGGCGGTCCGGATGCAGCATCGCCGCCATCATGGCGGAGGGCAGGCCGGCGCCCATGGTGGCCAGCGCGTTGTCCAGCAGCAGGGTGTTGGCCTGGGTGGTGCGGTAATTCCGCGCGAACCAGATTTTGTACATGCCGTTATCCAGCGCCACCACGCCATCGGCGGGGATGACGCGGCGCACGTCGTGCACGATGCGCTGCGGCGTGAAGCGGTCCTCCGTCGCGCGGTCCGCGATGCGGGCGAGGATGCCTTCGCGCAGCGGCAGCAGCGCTTCGGCGTTCGGGATGCGGCCTTCGATGCGGTCCGCCAGCAGGCGCAGCGAGGGGCCGATATCGCCGATGACCTCGGCCTGCGGGAAGTAGACCTGCTCCACCGTCGCCGGCTGGTAGCCGACATGGATCACGTGCGGCCCGCCGGGGCCCATGATGAAGGGCGGCTTTTCGATCGTGTCGTGGCCGATGGTGATGATCAGGTCGGCCTGCTCAATTGCCTCATGCACGTAGTCGCGTTCGGAGAGGGCGGCGGTGCCCATGTAGAGCGCGGTGCCGCCGGGCACGGTGCCCTTGCCCATCTGCGTGGTGAAGTAGGGGATGCGGCTGCGGAGCACGAACTGCGCCAGGTCGTCGGTGGAGCGGGGGCGGGAGGCCGCGGCACCCAGCATCACCAGCGGCCGCTTCGCCGCCAGGATCAGCGCGGCGGCGCGGTCCAGCGCCTCGGCGCTGGCCACCGGCAGCTCGGTCGGGTGGGGCGGGATCATCGGCAGCGCCTCGCACTCCTCCGCCGCGATGTCCTCGGGCAGTTCCAGGTGCACGGGGCCGGGGCGTTCCTCGGCGGCGATGCGGAAGGCTTCGCGCACCAGGGTCGGGATCATCTGCGGGGAGACGATCTGGCGGGAGAGCTTGGTCAGCGGTTTCATCGCCGCCACCACGTCCACCACCTGGAAGCGCGCCTGGCGGGAGGAGAGGATGCCCTTCTGCCCGGTGATCATCACCATCGGCATGCCGCCGAGATGCGCGTAGGCGGCGCCGGTGGAGAGGTTGAGCGCCCCGGGGCCGAGGGTGGTGATGCAGACGCCGGGCTTGCCGGTCAGCCGCCCATAGGTGGCGGCCATGAAGGCGGCGGCCTGCTCATGCCGTGTCAGCACCAGCTTGATGGAGGAGTTCCGCAGCGATTCCAGCACGTCGAGGTTCTCTTCCCCCGGCACGCCGAAGATGCGCTCCACGCCCTCATTCTCCAGCGATGCGACGAGCAGATCCGAGCCCTTGGTCATATGCCACTCCTGTTGCGGGCCCAAGGGGGGGGCGCGTCGCGTGCGACGCGTCTTCCCCCGGGCCGGCCACGGTGCCGCCCCCGGCGGGCGGCCACGCGACCTGTCCCGGCCAGTTGGCCACTTTCCCCGGCGCGACGGAAGCGCGGGCTGGTCGGCCCAGCCTCCCGCCCCAGGGGTGGCGGTGGGGCCAGGGGAAACCTCACCGGCCTTTGGGGGCGGTTGGTATCGGCTCGGGAAGCCGAGGAAGGTCAGGGGAATGAATTCCCCTCAAACCCCATCTTTTTTCTGCGAGTCTGGTGTGGTGCTTCAGGACGGCCGAGCGGAGCCTGGATGAATGTTGAAGAGGCGGAACCGCATTCGCGTGACATCACGGACCGACAGCGTGACCCGGCTGAGCCATGAAAAGGCTGACGCCGCCGCCGCCACGCCCCAAAGACTCGCAAAAGAAAGAAGGGGTTTGGGGAATTCCTTCCCCAACCTTCCTGCCCAAGGCTGAATATCAATCGGACCTGGGGCACATCATCAGGCAACGTGCCAGATGCAGCGCCCTCAGGCCGCAGCCGGCAGGTCCTGGCTGACGGCATCCAGCCACACCGCCTTGTCCGTGTTGGCGCCGCTGGCGACGATGAGGACCGTGCGGCCGCGCAGCCCCTCCGGCCCGCCGAGCAGGGCGGCCAGGGGCAGGGCACCGCCGGGCTCCACCACCAACCCGAAATACTCGAAATAGGCGGCCATGGCGGCGCGGGCCAGGTGGTCCGGTACGGCCTGGGCGCGGGTGCCCTCTGCGTGGTTGATGCCGAAGCACAGCTCGCCCGAGATGGGGGAGAGCAGGGCATCGCAGATGGTGGTGGCACCGGGGGCGTTGGCCAGGCGCTGGCCGGCGGCCAGGCTGCGGCCCATGTCGTCGAAGCCCTCGGGCTCCACCGCCAGCAGCGGCACCGGGGCGGGGTGCGCAGCCAACGCCAGGGCGCAGCCGGCGGCCAGCCCGCCGCCGGAGCACGCCACCACCATCTGCGTGGGCGTGGCGCCCACGGCGGCGGCCTGGGCCAGCGCCTCGGTGGCGATGGTGCTGGTGGCGGCGACGATG
Organism: Teichococcus aerophilus; assembly: GCF_014490485.1. Taxonomy (GTDB): domain Bacteria; phylum Pseudomonadota; class Alphaproteobacteria; order Acetobacterales; family Acetobacteraceae; genus Pseudoroseomonas; species Pseudoroseomonas aerophila. Next base: position 106,086 of record NZ_JACTVA010000006.1, read on the forward strand.
CGGCGGTCGTCGAAGGCGGGCACCATCACGTGCCGCCGCTCCTCCACCCAGTGCCGCATCAGGGCGGCGCGGTCGACGCTGGTCCGGTCATAGGCCGCCACCACGGCGCCCCAGGCGCGGGTGCGGGCCACCTTGGCCGCGGGTGCGTCCACCGGCATCAGGATGGTCACCGGCCCCAGGCCAAGCCGCCGCGCCGCCCAGGCGACCGCCTGGCCGTGGTTGCCGGAGGAGAGGGCGACGATGCCGCCCGCCGCCGCCGTGGGGTCCAGCTGCGACAGCCAGTTCCAGGCGCCGCGCGCCTTGAAGCTGCCGGTGTGCTGCAGGCATTCGGCCTTCACCAGCACGCGGCCGCCGAGCCGGTCGTTCAGCCGCTCGCTCTCCAGCAGCGGGGTTTCCAGCAGCACCCCGCGCAGCCGGGTGGCGGCTTGCGCCCGCTCCTCCGCGCCGGGCGGTTGCATCCACCACGGCGAACCCTCCGTGCCGGTCACGCCGCCGGGCCCTCGCCGAAGCGGTGGGGCGGCAGCCCGGCCACCTCCGTGCGGAAGGCGATGAGGCGGCCGGGCTGGTGGCTGCCGGAACGATCCGAGGCCAGGGAGGTGACGAAGAGCGTGCGCAGGTCGGCGCCGCCGAAGCAGGGCATGGTCGGCGCGGTGACGGGCAGGGGAATCCGCTCGACGATGATGCCATCGGGCGAGATGCGGTTGAGCACGCCGGCGGTGATGCCGGCGCTCCAGTAGAAGCCATCCGCATCCATCGCCGCGCCGTCCGGCAGGCCCTCCGCCTCGGTCAGCGACAGCAAGCGGCGGGGGTTGGTGGCCAGGCCCTGGCGGGCGTCGAAGTCGAAGGCCTGCAGCCAGGGGCCGCGGCTGTCGGAATGGTACAGGGTACGGCTATCCGAGCTCCAGGCCAGGCCGTTGGAGCAGAACAGGCCACCGACGATGCGGGTGGATTCGCCGGCGGGGGTGATGCGGTACAGCGCCGCCGTCGCCTCCCGCTTCGGCCGGTCGTCCAGGCTGCCGACCCAGAAATTGCCGTCCGGCCCCACCTTGCCGTCGTTCAGGCGGTTGGTCGGTGGCGTGGGCTCGGGGTTCACCAGGAACTCCAGCGCGCCGGTGGCGGGGTCGAACAGGTGGATGCCGGTGCGCAGCGCGAGGACGAGGCGCCCCTGCGTGGCCAGGCCGAGGCTGCCGACCTCGGCTGGCATGGGGAAGCGGTCCAGCCGGCCGCTCTCCGGCTCAAGCCGCAGCACCAGGGGGGCGGTGATGTCCACGAACCAGAGCACGCCTTCGCGGTCGTCCCAGACGGGGCTCTCCAGCAGGGCGAAGGCTTCGTGGGTCAGGGTCCTGAGGTCGGTGAGCTGCATGGGAATCCTTCGGCGATGGATGCTGCTGTGTTTTTGATGTACCAGAAATGGCAAAATTTCCAGGGTAATTTGGCAAAGAAAACCACTTGCGCTTTCTTGCAGGGTGATTTGCTATATCAAAATCTTCGGCGTTTGGCCCTGGACCCAAGCCGCCCCCTGGAACCACCGAAAAGGCCGTGCATGCCATGAGCGACGAAGATCTCTGCTTCACCCCCGCCACCGAGCTGGCCGGCCTCATCCGCTCCAAAGCCCTTTCCCCGGTCGAGCTGACCGAGGCGGTGCTGCGGCGGATCGAGCGGCTGGAGCCGCAGCTCAACGCCTTCGCCCGGCTGACGCCAGACATCGCCCGCCAGCAGGCGCGCGCGGCGGAGGACGCGGTGATGGCGGGCCAGACGCTGGGGCCGCTGCACGGCGTGCCCGTCACCATCAAGGACCACGAGGCGATCGCAGGCCTGCCGACCGAATTCGGCAGCTACACCCGCCAGGGCGATACGCCGGCTTTCACCACGCCCATGGTCACCCGGTTGCAGGAGGCCGGCGCTGTGCTGCTGGGCAAGACGACCACGCCGGAATTCGGCTGGAAGGGCGTCAGCGACAGCCCGCTGACCGGCATGACGCACAACCCGTGGAAGCACGGCTACAATGCCGGTGCCTCCTCCTCCGGCGCCGGGGTGGGGGCGGCGGCGGGGTATGGGCCACTGCACCAGGCGGGGGATGGCGCCGGCTCCATCCGCATGCCGGCGCATTTCTGTGGCGCCTTCGGGCTGAAGCCGACCTATGGCCGCGTGCCCGTCTATCCCCCCAGCGCCGGGGACCAGACGCTGCATCTGGGGCCGATGACGCGGACTGTGGCCGATGCCGCGCTGATGCTGCGGACCATGGCCGGGCCGCATCCCTGGGACCAGACCAGCCTGGAAGCCCCGCCGGCCGACTACCCTGGCCTGCTGCGCGAACCTTTCCCCCGCCAGCCCCGCATCGCCTTCAGCGCCGATCTCGGCCACGCGCGGGTGGACCCGGAGGTCGCTGCGCTGGTGCAAGCCGCCGCCGATGCCATCGAGACCAGCCTCGGTCTGCCGGTGGAGCCGGTAGTGCCCGAATGGGGCAGGCGGGGGCCGGACCTCGCCCGCTTCTTCTGGCCCGCGCATATGAACCGCTTCGGCGCCCTGCTGCCGGAGTGGGAGGCGCGGATGGACCCCGGCTTCGTCGCCTGCATCCGCGCCGGCGAGGGCTGCGACCTGAACAGCTACCAGCGCATGCGGCTGGAGAAATACGCCTACTGCGTCGAGATCCATCGCTTCTTCGAGGACTGGGACTTCCTGCTTACCCCCGCCGTCTCGGTCGCCGCCTTCCCGGCGGAGCGGCTGCAGCCGGAGCATTGGCCGCAGCACCCGTGGGACTGGCTGAGCTGGGCGGAATTCTCCTACCCCTTCAACCTGTCCGGCAACCCGGCGGCCTCCATTCCCTGCGGCTTCACCGCGGCGGGCCTGCCGGTCGGACTGCAGATCGTTGGCCGCCGCTTCGACGACCTCGGCGTATTGCGGCTCTCCGCTCTGTTCGAGGCCGCCCGGCCCTGGGCCCGGCATCGCCCCCGCCATCTCGACTCTCCTGCCGCCGCCACGGCCGCCTGACCGCGCCGGTCCTCGCTCCTGACCATTCCCTTCCACCAACGCGCCTGGGCGCAGAAGGATACCGCTTCATGACACATTGGGCCTTCGTCACCGGCGGCGGCGGCGATATCGGCGGCGCCATCTGCCACGCCCTGGCACGGGACGGGCTGGGCATCGCCTGCGTCGACCTGAGCCAGGAGCGCGCGGAGGAAGTCTGCGCCGGCATCCGCCAGGCCGGCGGCCAGGCCGTGGCCCTGGCGGCGGATGTGACGGACCCGGACGCCGTCTCTGCCACCGTGGCGGCGGCGCGGCGGCTGGGCGATATCCGCGTGCTGGTGAACACCGCCGGCAAGGCCAATGGCCGCTCCATCTTCACCACAGACTACGCCACCTGGCGCGCCGACATCGCGGTGAACCTGGATTCCGCCTTCCTCTGCATCCAGGCGCTACGGGACCATCTGATCGAGCAGCAGGGCAACGTGGTCAACATCGCCTCGGTCAACGGCGTCGGCGTCTATGGCTTCCCCAGCTACAGCGCGGCGAAGGCGGGGCTGGTGCATCTCACCAAGTCCCTCGCCGTGGAACTCGGCCCGCGCGGGCTGCGGGTGAACGCGGTGGCGCCAGGCAGCGTGATGACCCGCGCCTGGAACGCACGGCTTGAGAAGAACCCTGGCCTGTTCGAGGACCTCACCGCCCTCTGCCCGCTGCCGCGCCTGTCCACCCCCGCTGATATCGCTGATGCGGTGGCCTTCCTGGCATCGGACAAAGCCCGCATGATCACCGGGACCATCCTGGCCGTCGATGGCGGCCTCTCCACCGGGGTGCCCATGGTGGGGCGCACCGTGGCGCAACTGCCGAAGGGTGGGTGAGGGCTTCGTTCCTGTCTCTGCCTGGGTCTTTTGGATTGGGGAGGAAAGCCGGGGAAGGAATTCCCCGGGCCCCTTCTTTTCTTTTTTCGAGTTTTTACCGGGCGGGCCGTTGAGAGGGCGGGTCTGAGAGACAGCTGGGTGCGCCGGAGGTCCTGGACCTCCGGCGACTGACGGTTCAGCCCGCGTGGCCCATTGATAAAATCATCAAGCAGCGTCCGCTCTCAGCCCTGCAGCGCCACGCCAGACTCGCAGAAAAAAAGAAGGATCAAACCTATAGGTTTGATGGGGAATTCATTCCCCAGCCTTGCGCCAGCCGATCCGTAGCCGGACACGATCGATTCCCGAACGAAAGGCACCCAAACCCGGCGCAGGTGCGAAGGCTCTCCAGCTATGCCAGCATGTGGCTGAGGCTTGGCGCAGAGGGGGGAGCGACTGTCATGGATGCCGTGCTGCCCCTGCGCCTGTCCGGTGGCTACCAGGAGCATGATCTGGAGCGCGCGCGGATGCTGCTGCATTCGCTGGAGCATTTCTGGTGTGGACCGGAGGCGCTGCGCCTGATCGTCATTGCGCCGGAGGGGGATGTGGAGGCGGTCCGCGCCGCGCTGGTGCCGCGGCATGTGCGGGTGGTGGTGGTGCGGGAGGGGTTGCTGCTGCCTGGGCTGGGCGCGGTGCCGGAGGTGGGCGGCTGGTTCCGCCAGATGGCGCTGAAGCTGGCGGCCCATGTGCTGGTGGAGGGGACGTTCTTCCTGACCCTGGATGCCGATTTGGTCTGCATCCGCCCCGTCTCCACCGACCGGCTGGTGCGGGAGGGACGGGCGCTGACGGATTGGGAGAGCCGCAACCTGCACCGGCCCTGGTGGGCGGCTTCCGCCGCCGCGCTAGGGGTGGAGGAAGCGGCGGAGCGGCGGCCCGGCATGGCGGTGACGCCGGAGCTGCTGGCCACCGAGGTGCTGCGGCGCCTGCAACGGGCGCTATGTGCCGAGGGTGGGCCGGAGGCCTGGATGCGCCTGCTGCGGCGCCCGGGCCTGTGGAGCGAGTACAGCCTCTACACCCTGTTCGCCGAGCGGCAGGGGCTGCTGGAGCGCCACCACCACGACCTTGCCTGGATGCGGGCGCATGGGCAGGCGCTGCGAGCCAGGCAGAGCCTGTGGTCCGCCGCGCAACTGCAGGACTGGCAGCCGGAGGATGCCTTCGCGCCGGAGGCTGTGGGGTTCTTCATGGTTTGCCAGAGCAGCACGCGCATTCCGCCTCGGGAGATCTGGGAGCGGCTGGCGCCGTTCATTCCGGGTTCGCCTTTCTAAGGGGACGCTGTGGCAAGCCAAGCGGGTGAGGGCCAGGGTTATGCACCAGCGCGGGCCTGGCGCTCGCCGCATGGGGCCGGTGCGGAGACCCAGCAATGCCGCCAACAACGCTGGCCGCGAGTCCGCTGGCGATGGCCTAGCGGATTGTCTCCACAGCCCTTCAGCCGGTCCGGAAAAGGCCGCCGCGATCAAGCAGCTAGGACGTCCTGGTAGCCGGCGAGGCGACCGGCAGCCCCGCCCGGGCGCTTTCTGGCCGGTCGCCAGAGTATTTTCGGTCGCACAGGCTCACTTCCAATGCTCTCGCTTGTTGTTTTGCAGGGCAGGGCCACTCCATCCGGTGATTCCACCTGATGGAGCTCTCCTCCAGCCCGCGCAAGAAAGATGGCCGCGATTGCGCTTGCGGGATGCCAAGTGGTCGATGCAGCGCTTCCCGCCCATACCCGCACCGTATCGCCCCTACCCGGCGCCTGCATTGGACATCACCGGTGCGGCGGCGCATCCATCGGGGTGGAACCCACCGATGACGAGGCCTTCCATGCAGACCCCGCACGCGCCCCCGGCCAATTCTCAAGCACCCGAGGCCGGGACGTTGCGGGCGCCGCCCAGCTGCGCCGCCCTGTTCACCGGCTTCCTCGGCCTCGGCTTGATCGGCTTCGGCGGGGTCCTGCCGCTCGCCCGGCACATGATCGTGGAGGACAAGCGCTGGCTGACGGCCGAGGCCTTCGCCGAGATGCTCGGCCTCTGCCAGTTCCTGCCAGGCGGCAACATCATCAACCTCTCCGTCGCCATCGGGCTGGAATTCCGCGGCGTCGCCGGCGCCGTCTCCGCGCTCATGGGGCTCATCCTGGGGCCGACCGCGGTGGTGATCGGCCTCGGCGTGATCTACGACCGCTTCCGCGACGACCCGCACCTGCAGCACCTGTTCGCCGGCCTGGCCGCCGCCGCCGCCGGGCTGCTGGTGGCCACCGCGCTGAAGATGCTGCTGCCACTGCGCCGCAACCTGCCGGGCCTGGCCATCGTGCTGCTGTGCTTCCTGGCCATCGCGGTGCTGCGGCTGCCGCTGCTGCCCAGCATGGCGGTGCTGGCGCCGCTCAGCATCCTCGCCGTGAAGTGGAGCAGCCGGTGAGCACGCTGCTGGCCCTGGCGCTGATCTTCGCGGAACTCTCCCTGCTCGCCTTCGGCGGCGGCAACACCATCCTGCCCGAGATGCAGCGGCAGGTGGTGGAGGTGCACGGCTGGATGTCCGCCCAGGATTTCAGCGCCTTGTTCGCCCTGGCCCAGGCGGCACCCGGGCCGAACATGATGGTGGTGCCACTGGTAGGCTGGCACGTGGCCGGCTGGGGCGGGCTGCTGGTGTCTTCCCTCGCCAAGTTCGGCCCGTCCTCCCTGCTGACGGGCATCGTGCTAGGGCTGTGGAAACGCTTCAAGGACCGCCCCTGGCGCCGCACCATCCAGGCCGGGCTGGTGCCGATGACGGTCGGCCTGGTCGCCGCCAGCGCCGCCCTCATCACCGAAGCCACCAGCACGCACTGGCTGCTGGTGGGCATCACCGCCGCCACGGCGGCCGCGATGACCCTGACCCGGGTGCATCCGCTCTGGTTGCTGGGCGGAGGGGCGGTGGCGGGGTTGTTGCTGTTGTGACGTGCCGGGGGATGCAGGCCGGGGAAAGAATTCCCCGGACCCCTCCTTTTCTTTCTGCGGGTTTGGCGGCGCGCCTCAGCGCGTAGGACGGGCGCTTCTTGATGATTTTAAAGATGGGTCATGTGGGCTGAACCGTCAGTCGGAGGTCTTAGACCTCGGCGCACCCAGCCGTCTCTCAGGCCTAACCCACCAAAAGTCACTCCTGAAAACTCGATAAAAAGGGAGAAGGGGTCCGGGGAATTCCTTCCCCGGCCTTCCTCCAACGCCCCAGGTCTCAGCGCCCCGTCGGCACGTACCGCCACACGCTCGCCGGCGGTACGTTCAGCGGTGTCCAGGCTTCGCGTTTCGCCCGCAGGCCCAGCCGGGCGTAAGGCAGGGGGGAGGTGGCGCAGTAGGTGTAGAGCAGGAAGCCTTTCCCCGGCGCGACAGCTTCCACCGCATCGACGAAGCGTTGTTGCTGGGGTTGCGGCAGCAGCACCAGCGGGATGCCGCAGATGGCGGTGCCGACCTTGCCGTGCAGGGCGCGGGGCAGGATGTCCGGCAGGGCGAAGGCGTCGCCGGTCAGAACGGTCACGCCGGGCAGGGTGTCGCGCAGGTGGCTGGCCATGTCTGGCTCGATCTCCACCACCACCAGCTTCTCCGGCGGCAGCCCGGCTTCCAGCAAGGCGCGGGAGACGACGCCGGTGCCAGCGCCCAGCTCCACCACGATCTCGTCCGACTGCCAGCGCGTATGGCGGGCGATGCGCCGGCACAGGGCGGGGGAGGAGGGGACGACGCTGCCCATGCGCAGCGGGTGGCGCAGCCAGCGGCCAAGGAACAGGGCGATGCCGGGCCGGGGCGCGCGGCTGATGCTGTCGAGCAAGGCGGCGGTGTCCTTCATGCAGGTTTCGGCATCGGCGGTGGCGGCCATTGTGCGTGCGGGCGCCGTTCTCAGCGGCAGCCCTGCCAGGCGTTTCGTGGCCGCCGTGGTGGACGCGGGATGCGCCCCCTTTTCACGCAGCGGCGGGGCGCAGTGGGGCGGCCCCGGCGGCGGGGGGCATGGCGGGTGTCAGCGTCTCGCGGAAGCGGGCGGCGCAGGCGGCCCAGGACCAGCCTTCGGCGTAGCGGCGGCAGGCCGCCGGGTCGGCCTCCAGCGCCTTCAGGCAGGCGGCGCGCAGGTCTTCGTCCAGCGCCCCGACCGGTTGCGGCGCGGTGCCGATGACGTCGATCGGCCCGGTCACCGGAAAGGCGGCGACGGGCGTGCCGGCGGCCAGCGCCTCCAGCAGCACCAGGCCGAACGTGTCGGTACGGGAGGGAAAGACGAAGACATCGGCGCCGGCATAGGCGGCGGCGAGCTTGCCGTTCTCCAGCCGCCCGGTGAAATGTGCCCGCGGGTACTTCGCCTGCAGCGCGGCGCGCTGCGGGCCATCCCCCACCACCGCCTTGCTGCCGGGCAGGTCGAGCGCCAGGAAGGCCTCGATGTTCTTCTCCACCGCGATGCGGCCGGCATAGAGGAACACCGGGCGGGGCAGCCCGTCCCAGGCCGCGCGCGGCTGCGGCTTGAAGCGTTCCAGGTCCACGCCGCGGGACCAGGGGGCAAGGTTGTGGAAGCCGCGTTCCTCCATCTCCCGCGCCAGGGAGGGCGTGGCGACCAGCACGGCGGAGGATGGGCGGTGGAAGTGCCGCATCAGTGCCCAGCTCCACGCTTTCGGAACCTTCGTGCGGGCATGCACGTAGTCCGGGAAGCGGGTGTGGAAGGAGGTGGTGAAGCGCCAGCCGCGGCGCAGGCAGATGGCGCGGGCCGCCCAGCCCAGCGGGCCCTCGGTGGCAATGTGCACGGCATCCGGGCGGAATGCGTCCATCAGCCGCGCCAGGCGGCGGCGAGGCAGCAACGCCAAGCGGATCTCGGCATACCCCGGCGTGGCGATAGTGGGGAAGCGCTCGGGCCCGATCACCTCCACCGTGTCACCGCCGGCACGGAGATGGTCCACCACGACGGAGAGGGTACGGACCACGCCGTTCACCTGCGGGAACCAGGCGTCGGAGATGATGAGGAGGCGGGTGGGTACGCCGGGCTGCATCGTCACGCGGGCAGCGACAGGCGCGGCTCGGGCGCCGGCAGCGGGGGAAGGGAGTGGGACATGCGAAGCTCCGCCGCCCAGTCGAGAAGTTCGAAGCGCCCATCGGCATGTTCGACCAGCGCGGTGCAGCTTTCCACCCAGTCGCCGTCATTCATGTAGGCGATGCCGCCGATGTCGCGCATCTCGGCATGGTGGATGTGGCCGCAGATGACGCCGTGGTGGCCGTGGCGCCGCGCCTCGGCGGCCAGCGCCGTCTCGAAGCGGTCGATCGCCTTGACGGCTTCCTTGACCTGCCGCTTTAGCCACTGGCTGAGCGACCAGTAGGGATAGCCCAGCTTGCGGCGCAGCCCGTTGAACCAGCGGTTGAGGCCGAGTGCCATGGTGTAGGCACTGTCCCCCAGCAGGGCCAGGAAGCGGTAGTAGCGCACCACGCTGTCGAACTCGTCGCCATGCATGACCAGGAAGCTGCGGCCATCGGCGGCGGTGTGTACCGCCTGCAGCGCCAGCTTCACCCCCGCCACTTCCAGCCCCAGCCAGGAGCGGAAGATCTCGTCGTGGTTGCCGGGGATGTAGGTGACGGCGGTGCCGGAGCGGGCCAGCTTCATGATGAGGCGCAGCACCTCGTCATGATGCGCGTCCCAGTACCAGGTCTTCTTCAGCCGCCAGCCATCGACGATGTCGCCGACGAGGTAGAGATGCTCGCATTCGACGCCGCGCAGGAAATCCGCCAGGAACTCCGCCCGGCAGCCGCGCGTGCCGAGATGGGCATCGGAGATGAAGACGCTGCGGTAGCGGCGCTTCGAGCCCCGCTCATGGAACAGCGACTGGCTCGCTGGGCTCTGGTGCATGGGGCATTCCCGCGCTGCGATGGCGCCTGGATACCGGCGAACTCGATAAAAGGGCGTGACGGTTTTCTGAAATCGCCCGGCAGGATGCGGCGTGCGGCCGCCGTGTGGTCTAGAGACTGCTGCGGAGATCTGCCGGGCCGGTCACAACGGCCTCTCCCGCGCCGGCTTCGCCAGATATCCCGCCGGCACGGGAAACCCCGGCTGTGCCCTCGGCCGGCAGAGGTCCGAAACAGTTCCTGGGTGACGCGCGCGCATGCTCATCGTCTTCAATCCGGCCGCCGGCAGCCGGCGCCGCTCCCGCCTCGATCGTGCCCTGGCCCTGCTGCCCGGCGCGCGGCTGGCCGAGACCCATGGGCCCAGCCATGCCGAGGCGCTGGCCCGCCAGGCCGCCGCCGCCGGCGAGGATTGCGTGGTGGCCGCCGGCGGCGATGGCACCATTGCCGAAGTGGCGGCCGGGCTGGTCGGCAGCCAGACCGCGCTGGGCATCCTGCCGCTGGGCACCGCCAACGTGCTGGCGCTGGAACTCCGCCTGCCCCGCCAGCCGGAGGAGGCAGCCCGCGCCCTGCTGACCGGGCAGGACACGGCGCTGTGGCCCGGCATCGCCCGCTTCGGCAGCGGCCAGTCCCGCCTGTTCGTGCAAATGCTGGGCGCCGGGTTCGACGCCATGGTGGTGCGCAACCTGGACCTGCGGCTGAAGCGCCGCGCCGGCCGCGCCGCCTATGTCTGGCAAGCGGCGCGGGAACTGCCCCGCTACCGGTTCCGGCCTATCCAGGCCGTGCTGGATGGCGGCGCCCCCATGCCCGCCAGCGCCCTGGTGGTGACCAAGGGCCGCCTCTACGCTGGCCCCTTCCGCCTTGCCCCCGGTGCCACGCCGCTGCGCCCTGGCTTCCACGTGGCACTGATCGGCGGCGGCGCCCTGCACGCCGCCATGGCCGGCGCGCTGCTGCCGCTGGGCCTGCTGCCGCACCTGCCCGGTCTGGTGCTGCACCAGGCCTCCCGGATTGCCCTCCGCGGCGAAGACGTGCCGACGCAGATGGATGGCGACGTGACCGGCGACCTGCCAGTGACCATCGACGACGCCCCGGCACCCCTGCGGGTCCGCTTGCCTGCGGGGTCGGGGACGGAGCATGGGAGGAAGGCTGGGGAATGAATTCCCCAGACCCCATCTTTTTTCTTCGAGTTTGGCGAAGCGCTGCAGGACTGAGAGTGGCGCTGCTTGATGATATTCAAAATGGGCCACGCGGGCTGAACCGTCAGTCGCCGCAGGTCCAGGACCTCCGGCCATCTCTCAGCACTGCCGGTTCAACAGCCCCACGCAGAAAACTCGAAAAAAGAAAAGATGGGGTCCGGGGAATTCCTTCCCCGGCCTTCTCCTTCCCTTTCTGAACACCGCGCGTCGGGCCGCTCAGCGGCGCCGGCGTTGTTGGGCTTCTTCCTGGCGCATTTCCACGAACACCGCATAGTCGGCGTGGCTGGTGCGGGACCAGCCGACGGCGCTGCCGCGTTCCACGGCCTTGTGGATGTCCGGGTGTGCGGCGGGCAGGGCCAGGTGGAAGGCGACCATGTCTTCCTTGAAGGCCGCCGGCAGGTCGGACCGCACGACGATCGGCCCGTTCTGGATGGGGCGGGAGGTCCAGATGACGCGCAGGTCCTTCACGTCCAGCATGCCCTTCTCGACCGCGGCCCGCAGGGTGCCGCGCGTGTAGGGGTATTCGCCCTGGCCGGAGACCCAGGTGACGCCGGCGTCGTATTGCTTCTGCAGCACCGCCACCAGCGCCTGGTCGTGCCCGCCGCCGAAGCCGGTGCGGGAGAAGAACTGCCCGGGCTCGGGGTTGATGCCGGCGGCGCGCAGCTCGGCGCGCGGGATCAGGTAGCCGGAGGCGCTGTTGGGGTCCGCCCAGGCGATGGAGTGGCCGCGCATCTGTTCCAGGCTGGTGATGCCGGAATCGGCGCGGACATACATGACGGCGACATAGGCGGTGGAGCCGTCCTGCTCCCGCGTCACCAGGAGGGGCTCGACACCGCCATTGGTATCCATCCACACGCCGGCATAGGCGGCGGGGGACATGTTGGCGATTTCCAGCTGCTTGGCGGCGAAGGCCTGCTGCACGCCGCCATAGTCGCTGGCGAAGTACAGGCGGGCGGGGACCTGAAAGGTATCCTCGAACAGCTTGGCGTAGGCGCCGTAGCGGCCGAGGCGGTCGCTCTCCGACTCCCCGCCGAGCACGCCGATGCGGATCTGCGGCACCTGGGTGGCCCAGGGGCGCTTGCCGGGCGCCGGCATGGCGGGTGGTGCGGCGGTTTGGGCGCGGGCCGGGCTGGCAGGGGCCAGGGCGGTGCCGGCGGCGAGGCCGGTCAGGGCAAGCAGTGCGCGTCGTTGCATGAAGGGCACTCCGGGTGCGCGGGAGGGGTTGTGGCAGGAGGATGACGGAATTCTTTCACCCTCCGCAACGGGCATGTCCTGGCTTCGTTACGCCTGGGCCGCCTGGCGGGCGGGGCTGGCATGCAACCCAACGAAACGGTGCTTCGCTCCCCGGTACGCATGGGTGTAAGGGGGGGACGCCATGGTATCGAATGAACTCCGCGCCGGCCGTCCCCTGGTCGGTGACCGCGCTTCCGCGACGCCCGAAGTCCCGCCGCCGCCGACACCTCCGGGTGGCCGGCCGCCGGGGGGGCGGCCTCCGCGCGCGCCACGGGGCGGGGGGGGCGGCTTCGGCCGCTGGATGCGGCGGCTGATGGGCTGGGGCCTCTCGCTGGGCCTGGCGCTGGCGGTCATTGCCGGCATTGCCGCCTACGGCGTGTACCAGACCGCCGGGAAGGACCTGCCGGCGCATGCCTGGCTGGCCGACTACCAGCCCCCGCAGATGAGCCGCATGTACGCCGCCGATTCCCGCCTGATGGCGGAGATGGCGCTGGAACGCCGCGTGTTCCTGCCGATCGATGCCATCCCGAAGCGGGTGCAGGAAGCCTTCATCGCGGCGGAGGACCAGCGGTTCTGGAGCCACCATGGCGTGGACCCGGTCGGCCTGGCGCGCGCGGTGGTGACCAACCTGGAAGGCATGGGCAGCGGGCGGCGGGCCATCGGCGCCTCCACCATCACCCAGCAGGTCGCCAAGAACATGCTGGTCGGCAACGACCGGACCATGATGCGCAAGGTGCGGGAGGCGATCCTGTCCTTCCGGCTGGAAAGCGCCATGTCCAAGCAGCGCATCCTGGAGATCTACCTCAACGAGATCTTCCTGGGGCAGCAGGCCTATGGCGTCGCCTCGGCGGCGATGAACTACTTCAACAAGGGGCTGGATGAGCTGACGCTCAGCGAGACGGCCTTCCTGGCCGCCCTGCCCAAGGCACCGAACAACCTGAACCCCACCCGGTACCCGGACGCCGCCCGCGCGCGCCGGGACTACGTGCTGGACCGCATGGTGGAGGATGGCGCGGCCACCGCCGCCGAGGCCGCCGCCGCGAAGCAGGAGCCGATCGTCGTCCGTGGCCGGCAGCGGCCGGACATGCTGGCTACCGGCCAGTACTTCACCGAGGAAGTGCGGCGCGACCTGGTGGCCCGCTTCGGCCAGGACCAGACCACGATGGGCGGGCTGGTGGTCCGCACCAGCATGGAGCCCGAGCTGCAGGCCGCCACCGAGGAAGCCCTGCGCGAGGGCCTGACCAGCTACGACCGCCGCCGCGGCGGCTGGCGTGGCCCGGTGGCGAAGATTTCCGCCGCCGCGACCGAGTGGATGCCGCAGCTGGAGGCTACGACCCGCCCGCCCGGCGCCCAGCCGGACTGGAAGCTGGCCGTGGTGCTCTCGGTCGAAGGCCGCAGCGCCCGCGTGGCGTGGCTGGAGCGGCCGACCGACGGCCGCCCCGCCCAGCCGCGCCAGGGTACGCTGAATTTCGAGGATTTCTCTGGCTGGGCCCGCCCGGTCAACGCCCAGGGCCGCATCGGCGGCGCGCCGCGCCGGGTGCAGGACGTGATGAATGTCGGCGACGTGGTGATGGTGGAGAACCAGCCCGCCCGCCCGGCCGAGGGCCGGACCCCGGCGCGGCCGGAACGCCTCTCGCTCCGCCAGATACCCAAGGTGCAGGGCGCCGTGGTGGCGCTGGACCCGGCGACGGGCCGCGTGCTGGCCATGGCCGGCGGCTACAGCTTCGAGCAGAGCTGGTTCAACCGCGCCACGCAGGCGATGCGCCAGCCCGGCTCCTCCTTCAAGCCGTTCGTCTATCTGCCGGCGCTGGAGATGGGCATCCCGCCCAACCAGCGCCTGCTGGACGCGCCGATCGAGATCATGACGCCGCAGGGCATGTGGCGCCCCGGCAACTACAGCCGCAACACCAACGGCATGGTGACGATGCGGACGGCGCTGGAGAAGTCGCTCAACCTCGTCACCATCCGGCTGGCGCAGGAGATCGGCATCGACAAGGTGGCGGATGCCGCCGCGCGCTTCGGCATCATCCCCAACATGCCGCGCGTGCTGGCCATGTCCCTTGGCGCTGGCGAGACGACGGTGCTGCGCATGGCCGCCGGCTATGCCAGCTTCGTCAATGGCGGCAAGGCCGTGGCGCCGACGCTGATCGACAGCGTGCAGGACCGCTTCGGCCGCGTCGTCTGGCGCGCCGACAACCGCCGCTGCGAGGGTTGCGGCAGTGCCGCCAGCGCCCAGCCGCCGACCCTGGTGGATGAGCGCCGGCAGATCACCGACCCCATCGCCGCCTACCAGATGGTCTCCCTGCTGCAGGGCGTGGTGCAGCGGGGTACTGGCACGCGCGCCGGCGCCGGGCTGAACCGCCCCATCGCCGGCAAGTCCGGCACCACCAACGACTACATGGATAACTGGTTCGTCGGCTTCACGCCGGAGATCGTCGTCGCGGTCTGGGTGGGCTTCGATGAGCCGCACAGCCTGGGCGATGGCGAGACCGGCGGCGGCAACGCGGCGCCGATCTTCCACGACGTCATTGCCGCCGCGCTGCGGAACAGCCCGCCAGTGCCGTTCCGCGCCCCGCCCGGCGTCTCCCTGGTGCGGGTACAGGCCAGCAATGGCGACACCATCCTGGAGCCCTTCCGCCCCGGCACCGAAAATGCCGCCCGCGCGCCGATCGGCGATACGGGCGAGGGGGTTGCCGCCGGGACGGCCGCCGGGGCCGATAGCTCGCTGGGCGGGCTTTACTGAGGGAGCTTCAGCTTCCGGAGGGTAAGGCCGGGGGAAGGAATTCCCCCGGACCCCCATCTTCTTTTTGCGGGTTTTTGCCTTTGCGGCTGGGTGCCCGGCATGGTCGCACCATCGATGGCTGTCGAGACAGACCGTTCGGCGCGCTCGGCCTGTTCCATCCTCACAGGC
This sequence comes from Teichococcus aerophilus, assembly GCF_014490485.1. GTDB lineage: Bacteria > Pseudomonadota > Alphaproteobacteria > Acetobacterales > Acetobacteraceae > Pseudoroseomonas > Pseudoroseomonas aerophila. The sequence goes on from NZ_JACTVA010000006.1 coordinate 121,108, forward strand.
GCTGACGGTTGCGCAGGCCCGGAACGCCGGGCGCCGCCTGGCGCCTACCGACATTCGGCGCGCGACAGGAGGGAAGGTCAGGGAAAAGAATTCTCCTGCGTAAACGTATACGTTTACGCCATCTTTTTCCTGTCAGTCGGTGGGGGCCACCTGGGCTGAAGGTCCGGCCTCCAGCCGTCACGGGCCTCTGGGCGTAACCTGGGGCTCAACAGGCTGGACGCCCACTACAACCACATCCGAAATATTCACAGAAAAAAGAAGGGGTCCGGGGAATGCTTTCCCCGGCCTTCCCCCGCCCCGGCCCATCCCAGGCAGGCTGCCCATTCAACTTCGGCCGCTTTTGTTCTAAAGAGCCCCCATGCGCGCAGATGCCGAGGCCCTGAACGGGCAGATCCAGGATTCCATCGCCCTGTTGCGGCGCCACCTCGACTGGGATGTGGCGCTGCGCCGGTTGGACGAGGTGAATGCCCGCGCCGAGGACCCGACGCTGTGGGACAAGCCCGACCTGGCGCAGGAGGTTATGCGCGAGCGTGGCCGCCTGGCCGACCAGATCGAGGGCGTGCAGAAGCTGGAGCAGGACGTCCGCGACGCGATGGAACTGGTCGAGATGGCGGAGGCGGAGGGCGATGCGGCCACCGCTGATGCCGCCGTGGCCGACCTGAAGGAATTCGCCAAGGAAGCCAAGCGGCGCGAGATCGAGAGCCTGCTCTCCGGCGAGGCCGACATGCGCGACGCCTTCCTGGAAGTGAATGCCGGCGCTGGCGGGACCGAGGCGCAGGACTGGGCCCAGATGCTGCTGCGCATGTACACCCGCTGGGCCGAGAAGCGTGGCCTGAAGGTGACCATGACGGAGGAGAGCGAGGGCGAGCAGGCCGGCATCAAATCCGCCACCATCCAGGTGACCGGGCCCAATGCCTATGGCTGGCTGAAGACCGAGAGCGGCGTGCACCGGCTGGTGCGCATCAGCCCCTTCGATGCCGCCGCCCGCCGCCAGACGAGTTTTGCGAGTGTCTATGTCTTCCCGGTGATCGACGACAAGATCGAGATCGAGATCAACCCGGCGGACTTGCGGACCGATACCTTCCGCGCCTCCGGCGCCGGTGGCCAGCACGTGAACAAGACCGAGTCGGGCGTGCGCTTCACGCATATCCCGACCGGCATCGTCGCTGCCTCCACCCAGGACCGTTCCCAGCACCGCAACCGCGTCATCGCCATGGATATGCTGAAGGCGCGGCTCTACGAGCTGGAGCTGCGCAAGCGGGAAGAGGTCAATGCCGCCACAGAGGCCGGCAAGACCGATATCGGCTGGGGCCACCAGATCCGCTCCTACGTCCTCGCCCCCTACCAGCTGGTGAAGGACCTCCGCACCAATGTGGAGAAGGGCAACCCGGACGCGGTGCTGGATGGCGAAATCGACGACTTCATGGCCGCCGCCCTGGCCAGCCGCGTCGGTGCCACCCGCAGCGAGGCCAGCGCGAACGCGCGCTGACCCGGCGCGCGGCCACGCCGATGACGGATGCATCCTGGAGCGCCGACCTCGCCGCGCTGCCACCCTGCTGGCAGGTCGCCCTCCGCGCTGAGTTCGAGGCGCCCACTATGCGCGCCCTGGCGGCGTTCCTGGCCGCCGAGCGCGCGGCGGGCAAGCACATCTTCCCCGCAGCGGCGCTGACCTTCGCCGCGCTGCGCCGCACGCCACTGGATGCGGTGAAGGCGGTCATCCTGGGGCAGGACCCGTATCACCGGCCCGGCCAGGCTATGGGGCTGTCCTTCTCGGTGCCGGAGGGGGTGCGGATTCCACCCTCGCTGCGGAACATCCACAAGGAACTGGCGGCCGATTGCGGCGTGGCGATACCGCCGCATGGCTGCCTGACGGACTGGGCCGACCGGGGTGTGCTGCTGCTCAACACCGCGCTCTCGGTCGAAGAAGGCAAGGCGGGCAGCCACGCCCGCGCCGGCTGGCACGTGTTCACCGACCGGGTGATCCAGGCGGTGAATGCGGGGCCGGCGCCGGTCGCCTTCATCCTCTGGGGCGGGCACGCGCGGAAGAAGGCGGCCATGGTGGATACGGCGCGGCACCTGGTGCTGGAATCGGACCACCCTTCGCCCCTGGCCGCCGCCCGCGGCGCCAGCAGCCTGCGGCCGTTCGCCGGCTCCCGCCCCTTCAGCCAGGCGAATGCCTTTCTGGAGAGCCAGGGGCGTGGCGGCATCGACTGGCGGCTGTAGGCGCTGGGGGCGGGCCTTTCTCCAGGTGCTGCCATTTGAGGGACAGGCCGGGGAAGGAATTCCCCGGACCCCTTCTTTTCTTTCTTCGAGACACGGGGTGGCATTGGGAGCATCGGCCTTTCAGATCTTGCCGGCTACGCACGGTTCAGACCGAGTGGTCCATGATCGTCCGCAGGGCTCCATTGGCCAGGTCCGAAGCCCGACGCTGAACTCGTAGAAAAAAGATGGGGTTTGAGGGGAATTCCTTCCCCCGAACTTCCTTCCCGCGCCGGCTGAATGTCGATCGGTCCCGGCATGCAGGCTGCCCCAGGATCAGGCCGCATCGGAGGACGTCACCGGTGTGGAACCGACCTCCGGTCCGGCGCATGATTCATGTCTTCGGTTGATTTAACTGCGACGATCACGCTCACGCCGGGTGCGAGAAGGGCGGCCTGATCAGCTGGTGGCGTAAACCCGGCCGTGGCGCCGGGCGTTCCAGGTGCAAGCCACCAAGGGACATGCACCATGAGCCAGATGAGCCTCTCCGATCTGTCGGAAAAGATGCGCCAGATCGACATCGCCATGCTCTCCACCCACGCCGAGGATGGCTCGATCGCCAGCCGGCCGATGAGCAACAATGGCGAGGTCGAGTATGACGGCCGCTCCTACTACTTCACCTGGGAGCAGTCCCACATGGTGGGCGAGATCAAGCGCGACCCCAAGGTCTCCCTCACCTTCCAGGGTCCCAAGGCCTTCGCCGTGGCGGTGGAAGGCAAGGCGGAGCTGGTGCGCGACAAGGCGCGCTTCCAGGAACACTGGACGCCGGACCTGGACCGTTGGTTCGAGAAGGGGATCGACACGCCGGGCGTGGTGATGATCGAGGTCGGCGCAACCCGCATCCACTACTGGAACGGCGAGGAGGACGGCGAAATCACGCTGTAAACTGAAGGCCAGGGCCGATCGACATTCGGCTCAGGGGGAGAGGGAAGGCCAGGGGAAAGAATTCTCCTGCGTAAATGTAGACGTTTACGCCATCTCTTTTCTGTCAGCTGGCGTGGAACTCAGGACCAGCAGATGCGGCCTTGGGAAAAATCACGGGCCATCTGGACTGAACCAGCAGCCTCCGGCGTCACCCTGCTCTGGGCCTGGAAAAGCTGACACCGCCACATCCGCGCCCGAAAGACTCGCAGAAAAAAGAAGGGGTCCGGGGAATTCCTTCCCCGGCCTTCCTGTCCAAGCCCGGATGTCGATCCGGCCCAGGAGAACGGGGGAGCCTGCCAAAGACGGCGGAACTCCCCTCTCTCGAGAAAAGAAGATGGGGCCTGGGGGAATTCCTTCCCCCAGCCTTCCCTTTCTTCAGTCCGCCACGCGGCGCCGCCGCAGCAGCAGGCTGGAGGCCATGGTCAGCAGCAGCGTCGCCGTCATCAGGATGAAGGCGATGGCGCCGCCAAAGGGCCAATTATTCTGCTCGACGAACTGGCCATAGACCAGCGGCCCCATGGTCTGGAAGCGCGGGCCGCCGATCAGCACCGGCGTCGCGTAGGCGTTCATCCCCAGGATGAAAGTGAGGATGCAGCCGGCGACGATGCCGGGTGCCGCCAGCGGCACCAGCACGCGGCCGATCATCCGCCAGGGTGGCGCGCCCAGGTTGAAGGCCGCTTCCTCCACCGAGCGGTCGATGCCCTCGATCACGCTTTGCAGGCTCAGCACCATGAAGGGCAGGTTGACCGCGGTGATGCCGATGATCACCGCCGTCTCCGTGAACATGATGTCGAGCGGCGTGGCGATGACGCCGAGCCCCATGAGGGAGGCGTTCACCACCCCCTTGGCGCCGAAGGCCACCATCCAACCCGCCGCCCGCACCGCGTTGCCGACGAACAGCGGCAGCACGACGCCGATCAGCAGCAGGTTCTTGTACCGGCTGCGGGTGCGGGCCAGCACGTAGGCCAGCGGGAAGCCGACGAACAGGCAGATCACCGTCACCAGCAAGGCGATGCGGAAGGTGCGCCACAGCACGGCGGTGTAGAACGGATCGGTGAAGAACTTGACGTAGTTCTCCAGCGTCAGCGCATCCACCATGAACTGCCCGGGCACGAAGGCGTTCAGGCTGTAGCGGAACAGCAGGGCCAGCGGCACCAGCAGCGTCAGCACCACGAAGATGGTGGCCGGCGTCACCAGCCCGGCGGCGGTGCCATGGCCCTGCGTTCCCAGGCTCATGCCTTGAAGACCTTGTCCCACCACTCCTTCATCGCCGCGTTTTCACGGGCGAGGTAGGCGTAGTCCAGGTCCACCAGCCGCTTCTGCTCGGTCTCCGAGAAGCCGATGCGGTCATGCAGGGCGGCTTCCACCGTGGCGTTGGTCACGGTCGGGTTGAAGCCCATGTCGATGGCGAAGGCGTCCTGCGCGGACTTCTCCAGCATCGCGTCCATGTAGGCGTAGGCACCGGCCTTGTTGGGCGCGTTCTTCTGGATGAGGAAGCCGGTGACATACATCGGGATGCCTTCCGACGGCGCCACCATCTGCAGCGGGATGCCGGCATTCTGCCACTGCACGCCGCGCGCCTTCCACATCATGCCGAGGGCGATCTCCTCGGTCTTCATTGCCTGGGCGAAGGCCTCGTTGGTCGGGTAGAGGCGCGCGCCGGCCTTCTTGGCTTCCAGCAGCAGCGGCTTGCCCTTCTCGATATCCGCCACGCCGCCGCCGGCCGCCAGCGCCGCCGCCACCATCACGGTCTGGTACTGGATGTCGATGAAGCCGATCTTGCTGCCGTGCTTCGGGTCGATCGCATCGCGGAAGCTGACGGGCGCTTCCACCAGCTTCGGGTTGTACATGACAACCTTGCCCGAATAGATGTGGCCGATGCCGTATTTGTAGCGCATCGACGGAATGATGTTCGCGGCGTTGGTCAGCTTGGAATAGTCGATCTCCTCCGCCGCACCGGCCTCGCCGATCTCGTAGATATTGGCGGCGGAGAAGCCCTGGATATCCACGGTGCCGCGCGGCAGCCGGCGCTCGGCCAGCACCTTGGCGCGGCGCGGGGCGTCCGAGGCCTGGTCCTGCACCACTTCCCAGCCCTTCGGCTTCAGGATCGGTTCCTCGATGTTCTTGGTCAGCAGGCGGGCATAGTCGCCGCCCCAGGTGCCGACGACGACGCGGCCGGCGGCCAGCGCGGGGCGGGAGAGCATGGGCAGCGCGGCAGCGGCGCCGAGGCCGAGCAGGGCCGCGCGGCGGGAGACGGGGAAGGCGCTCATGATGGGCAACTCCGCTGTGGGGGGTTCGTCAGGCAGCTTCGGAAAAGACCATGCCGGCGGCACGCGGCCAGCCGATGGTCACGCTCTCGCCCAGGCCGGCGGCGGGGGTGCCGCCCCGGTTGGGCATGTGCAAAACGACGCGCTCGGTGGGGGAGAGCCGCACATGCAGCTCCAGCACCGGGCCGAGATAGGAGGTGAACTCCACCGTGCCGGAGAGGCTGTTATCCTCCGCCCCCGGATGCAGGTGGATGGCTTCCGGCCGCACGGCCATGACGGCGGGGCCGGAGCGCGCGGCGGGGTCGCAGGCCAGGCGCAGGCCGCCCTCGGTCTGGAACACGCCGGGCTCGGCCACGCGGCCCTGCAGGAAGGTGCTGCGGCCGACGAAGCCGGCGACGAAGCGGTCGGCCGGGCGTTCATACAAATCCTGCTGGCTGCCCACCTGGCGGATGGCGCCCTCGGCCATCACCACCAGCCGGTCGGCCATGGTCAGCGCTTCTTCCTGGTCGTGCGTCACCATCACCGCCGTCAGGCCCAGCTGCTTCTGCAACTGGCGGATCTCCACCCGCACCTCCTCCCGCAACTTGGCGTCGAGGTTGGAGAGCGGCTCATCCAGCAGCAGCACGTCCGGGCGGATGGCCAGCGCGCGGGCCAGCGCCACGCGCTGCTGCTGGCCACCGGAGAGCTGCCGTGGCAGCCGGGCGGCGTACTGGGAGAGGCGGACGAGGCCGAGCGCGGCCAGCGCGCGCTGCTCGCGCTCCGGCTTCGGCACCTTCCGCATCTCCAGCCCGAAGGCGACATTCTCCGCCACGCTCATATGCGGGAACAGCGCGTAGTTCTGGAACACCATGCCGGTGTTGCGGCGCCAGGGCGGGCGGTGGGTGATGTCCTCGCCCCCCAGCGTCACCCGGCCGGCGCTGGGGTCGACGAAGCCGGCCACCATGCGCAGCGTCGTCGTCTTGCCGCAGCCGGAGGGGCCGAGCAGCACGAGGAATTCGCCGTCCGGCACATCCAGGCTGACGTCGCGCACCGTGGTGACGGCGCCATAGGTCTTGGAAAGGCCGCTGAGTTCGAGCCGTGCCATGGCGTCACACCACCTGAGAAAGTTTGACGAAGCGGTCCGTCACCAGCATCGCGATGCCGATCACCAGGATCTGCAGCAGCGACACGGCGGCGACGGTGGGGTCGATCTTCCACGCCAGGTACTGGAGGATGGCGATGGGCAGCGTGGTCTGCCCCGGCCCCACCAGAAACAGGCTGGCCTCCAGATTGCCGAAGGAGGTGACGAAGCCGAACAGCGCGCCCGCGACCAGCCCGGGCCGGATGGCCGGCAGGGTGATGCGGCGGAACGTGGTCAGCGGCGTGGCGCCGAGGTTGCGCGCCGCTTCCTCGATCGTCGGGTTCAGCGTGCCCAGGCTGGCGGTGATCAGCCGCACCGCCCAGGGAATGACCACCAGCGTATGCGCGATGACGAGGCCGATGGTGGAGCCGAGCAGCGGCCACTCCGTCGCCATCTCCAGCTCCAGCTCACCGACATAGAAGGCGGCGCCGAGCACGACGCCCGGCACCACCAGCGGCAGCAGCAGCAGCGTGTTCAGTACGCCGCGCAGCGGCAGCCGGCTGCGCACCAGCGCCATGCTCGCCGGCACCGCCAGCAGCAGGCCGATGGCGGTGGCGGCGATGCTCACCTGCAGGCTGAGCAGGAAGCCGGAGGTAAAGGCACGGTTGCCGGGAATCTCGGCGAACCACTTCAGCGAATAGCCTTCGGGCGGGAAGGAGGGGATCTCCTGCCGGAAGAAGGCCAGCCACATCACCAGCAGCAGCGGCAGCAGGATGAATCCCAGCCCCAGCCCGGCGGCTCCGTTCAACGCCCAGCGTCGCAGGTGGCGCGGCATCAGCCCCCCTTCACCAGGGCGCCGCCCTTGATGATGATGGGCATGTGCGCGCCCTGGCGCGTCAGCAGCGCGAGGTCCTGCAACGGGTCGCCATCCACCACGACGAAATCGGCGAAGGCGCCGGGCGCCACCACGCCGAGCTTGCCTTCCATGCGGCAGAGCTTCGCCGCGATATGGGTGGCGGAGGCGATGACGAGTTGCGCCGGCAGCACGCGGCCACGGATGACGAATTCCTCCGATTGGTGCCGGTGCATCTCGCCGAGCAGGTCGGAGCCATAGGCCATCGGCAGGCCGGCGGCCTGCATGCGGGCGATGGAGTCCATCCCCGCCAGCCGCACGTTGTCCACCTTGGCGACGGCTTCCGGCCCGATGCCCAGCGCCTCGCCCTCCGAGGAGAGCTTGTCGTAGGTCACCAGCGTCGGCACCGCGATGGCGCCCTGCTCCGCCGCGAAGCGCGCCGTCTCCTCCGTGATCAGGTTGCAGTGCTCGAGGGAGTGGACGCCGCATTCCACCGCGCGGCGGATGCCGTCATCGGTATAGAGATGCGCGGAGACATAGGTGCCGGCGTTGCGCGCCTCCTCCACCGCCGCCTCGATCTCCTCCCGCGAGAAGCCGAGGAAGTCGATCGGGTCGGTGGGGGAGGCCACGCCGCCATTGGCCATGATCTTGATAAAGCGCGCGCCGCCCTTGATTTCTTCCCGTGCCGCGCGGCGCACTTCCGCCACGCCATCGGCCAGCCGGCCCAGCGCGCCGAGGCGATGGCTGAAGCGCGGCGTGGAATTGTCGAACGGCCCGCGGAAGTCGCAATGCCCGCCGGACTGGCTCAGCGCCTTGCCGGAGATGACGAGGCGCGGGCCGGTGACGAAGCCCTGCTCGCTGGCCAGCACCTGGCCGTGGTCGGCGCCGCCGACGTCGCGCACCGTGGTGAAGCCGCGCAGCAGCATCTCGTGCTGCAGGCGCATGGAGCGCGCCATGATCAGCGAATCCGGCAGCGTTGCGTTGCGGCCGAGGCTGGCCTCCACGGCGACGATGTGCACATGCGCGTCGATCAGCCCCGGCATCAGCGTCTTGCCGGCGAGGTCGATGACGGTGGCGCCCTGCGGCGCGCGGGCATTGGCGCCGACTTCGCGGATGGTGCCGTTCTCGACCACCACGCCCTGGGGCGCGGTGGGCTCGGGCGCGGTGCCGTCGACGATACGGGCGTTGGCGAGGAACATCGTGGTCATGGCGATTGTTTCTTCTTCAGCTGCGGGCACGGCGGGCTTCGACGAAGGCGGGCACCAGCAGGGGCGCCAGCGGTAGCACCTTGGCGAGGGCCGCCTCGTCATAGGCGTGCTCGGCATCCAGCAGGTTGCAGGTGCCGATGGTCTGGCCGTCGTAGCGGACGGGCAGGTTGATGACGGAGCCGAGCCCCATGCTCTCGATCAGCGCATGGTCGGGGAAGGCCCAGCGGATACCGGCGACGTCGCGGCCCAGATAGGGCTGGCCGCCGGCCAGCACATGCGTTCCCCAGGGCGTCTCGGTCATCTGCTTGCGGCCGCTGGTCGGGTATTCGGCCGGGTGGCTGGACCAGACGCGGGCGACGTCGGTGCCGTCCACGTAGAGCAGGGTGAACAGCCGGTGGCCGACCAGCCGCCGCGTCTCCTCCTGCAGGGCGCGGTAGAGGGTCTCGGGCTGGCCGGGTTCGGCCAGCAGGGGGAGGAGCTCGGTCATGCGGATACCTTCGGCGCGGCGGGGATGCGTTCGGGCAGCACGCCGCGTGGGCGGAGATGCAGCACCAGCAACAGGGAAAGCCCGACCAGCGCCTCGCGCAGCGCCGCTACCTGCACCGGCTCGATGCCCGGCACCTCGGCGGCCAGAAAGCGCGTGCCTTCCAGGAAGGCCACCACCGCATAGGCGCCCAGCACCGCGCCCAGCGGCCGGCCGAGGCCGCCGGCGGTGACGGCGAGGAAGATGTAGATGGTGATCAGCGGCTGGAAGTGGTCGGGCGAGATGTAGGACTGGTAGTGGGCGTAGAGCGCGCCCGCCAGCGCCGCGATGGCGGCGGAGAGCGCGAAGGCCTGCAGCTTCAGCCGCAGCACCGGCTTGCCGGCGAAGGCGGCCAGCTCCTGGTCCTCCCGCACCGCGCGCAGGGCGCGGCCGAAGGGGCCGGCATCCAGCCGCCGCAGCAACAGCGCCACCAGCAGCACGACCAGGCTGACGCCGATGCACCAGGCCCAGTTGAAGCCGGCGGTGCCGAGCGCCGCCTTGCCGGGGGCGGCGATGCCGGAAAGCCCGTCCGCGCCGTTGGTCAGCCAGCGCTCGTTCAGCGCCACCAGCCGCACCACCTCGCCAAAGCCCAGCGTGACGATGGCCAGGTAGTCGTCGCGCAGCCGCAGCGTCATGCCGGTGACCATCAGGCCTGCCAGCACGCCCGCCAGCATGGCGATGCCGAGGCCGAGCGCGACGGGCAGCCCGGCGCCGGTGGCCAGCGCCGTGGCATAGGCACCGATGCCGAAGAAGCCGGCGAGGCCGAGATTGACCAGCCCGGCGCTGCCCCAAGCGAGGTTCAGCGCCAGCGCCAGCAGCGCATAGACGCCGCCGATGGTGATGGAGAAGAGAAGGTAGGAGAGCATCAGGCCGCCCTCTCGCCCAGCAGGCCACGCGGCCGGAAGGTCAGGATCAGCAGGATGGCGACGAAGCCCACCGCCGTGCGGTAGGTGGCCGGCACCACCAGCAGGGACAGCTCTTCCGCCAGCCCCAGCGCCAGGGCCCCGACGACGGCGCCAGGGATGGAGCCGAGGCCGCCCAGCACCGCCGCCGCGAAGACGGAGAGCAGGACGCGGTAGCCGGTCATGGGGTCGATCGAGGTATCCAGGCCCAGCAGCACGCCGCCCGCGCCCGCCAGCCCGGCGCCGAGCATGACGGCGATGGCGGCGATGCGCGACGGGTCGATGCCCTTCAGCCGCGCCAGGTCCGGGTTGTCGGCCACCGCGCGCATGGCGCGGCCGAAGCGGGTGAACATCAGGAAGCCGAACACCGCCCCCACCACCACGACGGCCAGCAGCAGGTTCCACAGCTGCTGCACGCCGATGAAGATGCCGCCCAGGATCAGGTCCGGGCGGATCGGCAGGTCGAAGCCGCGCAGGTCGTTGCCGAAGAAGAAGCGCAGCACGTTCTCCAGCACCAGGTTGACGGCGATGGAGGCGATGGCGACGGTCAGCGCGCCGGAAGGCATCAGCCGCCGCAGCAGCCCCTGCTCGCACACCAGGCCGGTGAGGCCGCCCGCCACGAAGGCCGCCAGCAGGGCCAGCGGCGCGCCGAAGCCGAAGCGGGTGTTCACCCACCAGCCGGCGAAGGCGCCGACCGAGACATAACCGGCGATGGCGAAGCTCGGGTAGCGCAGGATGGCGAAGATGGCGGTGAAGCCCACCGCCGGCACCGCGATCAGCGAGCCGGAGAGGAGTCCGTTCACCAGGGCCTGGAGGAGGGCTTCCATCGCCGGCTCAGGCGATCCGCAGCAGGGTGAGCTTGCCGGCCTTCACCTGTTCGTAGCGGAACTGGCAGTCGGCGATATCGCCCTTCTCGGTGAAGTCGCAGGGGCCGCTGGCGCCTTCGTAGTTCAGCGCCTTGCCTTCCTTCAGCGCGGCCAGGCCTTCCGTCACGGTGCTGACCACGGTGCCGCCCGGCGCCTGGCTGATCTTGCGCAGCGTGTCGCGGATGGCGGTGCCGCTGGCGGTGCCGGCGGCCTGCATGGCCAGCAGCGCCAGATTGGCCTGGTCGTAGCTCTGCGTGGAATACGGGTCGGGCGTCGGCGTGCCGGCCTGTTCCGTCATGTGCTTGAAGGCGGGCGAGCCCTCGGCCGGGGAGGGGGCGATGGTGAAGATGCCCTCCACCGTATCGGCCGGCACGCTCTCGATCAGCTTCTGGTTGACCGAGTAGGCAAAGGCGATGCGGGTGCCGTTGAAGCCGGCGCGCAGCATGTCCTTCACCAGCACCGTCGTATCCGGCAGGTAGCCGCCGAGCACGATGGCATCGGGGCGGAAGCGCAGCGCCTGCTGCAGTTCCGAGCGGTAGGAGGGCTTCTTGTCGTCATAGACCAGCAGCTCGGCCTCGCCGCCCTGGGCCTTCACGGCGGCGGCGATGTTCTCGAACTGGCTCTGCACGAAGGGCGTCTGCGGCGACAGCATGAAGACGCGCTTGGCGCCCTGGGCCAGCGCGAACTCGCCGAACTTGCGGCCCTGCAGCGTGGTGTTGGGCTGGGTGCGGGCCAGGAAGCCCTGGTGGGGCAGGTTGGTCAGCGCATCGGCACCGGCGCAGGTCAGCAGCATCGTGCCGCTTTCCCAGCATAGCGGCGCGATGGCGGCGGCGACCGAGCTGGCCCAGACACCGGCGACGGCGGAGACCTTGTCCACGTCGATCAGCTTGCGCATGGCGCGCACCGCGGCCTCGGGGTTGGTCTGGTCGTCCTCGACCACCAGCTCCACCTTGCGGCCGAGGATGCCGCCGGCGGCGTTGGCTTCCTCCACCACCGCGCGGATGGCCTTGACCATGCTGGGGCCATAGGCGCCGCCGGCACCGCTGAGCGGCGAGAGGGCGGCGATGCGGATGGGGCCGCTTTGCTGCGCCCGCGCGGCGGCCGGCAGCAGCGGCAGGGCGAGCGCGGTGCCCAGCAGAGAGCGGCGCGCCAGGGACCGTTGAGCCAGGCCGGAGAGGAAGTCGATCATGTCTACTCCTTGGCGCCGGTCGCGGCGCGTGTTGTCAGCCACCCAGGAACAGCCTGCGGATCTCGGGATCGCGCGCGAGGTCGGGGCCCGGCCCCTCCACGCTGTTGCGGCCGGAGACCAGCACGTAGCCGCGATGGGAAATTTCCAGCGATTCCACCGCGTGCTGCTCCACCATCAGCACTGGCAGCCCGTCGCGGTTCAGGGCCACCACGGCGTCGAACAGCTCGTCCGCCGCGCGGGGGGAAAGGCCGGCGGTCGGCTCGTCCAGCAGGATCAGGCTGGGCTTTGCCATCAGCCCCATGGCCATCGCCAGGATCTGCCGCTGGCCGCCGGAGAGGGTGCGCGCCAGGGCGCGGCGCTTCTCCGCCAGCATGGGGTAGCGGGCGTACATCTCCTCCACCCGCCGCGTCGTCTCGCCCGGCTCCAGGAAGCCGCTGATGGAGAGGTTCTCCGCCACCGACAGGCGGCCGAACACATTGCTCTCCTGCGGCACGAAGGAGATGCCGGCGCGGGCGCGGCCGATGGCGTCCGCCCCCGTCACGTCCCGCCCGCCGATGGCGATGCGGCCGGCGGAGACCCGCAACAACCCCGCCACCGCCTTCAGGAACGTGGACTTGCCGGCGCCGTTCGGCCCGATGATGGTGACGATCTCGCCCGGCTCCACCCGCAGGGAGGTGCCTTTCAGGATCTGCTCGGCGGCGCCGTAGCCGGCCACCAGCCCCTCGGCCACCAGGATGCCCGTGGCGGGGACAGGTGCGGTCAATGCCGGCGCCCCAGATAGGCTTCCTGCACTTCGGTATTCGCCACCACTTCGTCGAAGCTGCCAGTGACCAGGGTGCGGCCCTGCGCCATGACGACGACATGGCCGCAAAGCTGGCGGATCAGCGCCATGTCGTGCTCCACCAGGCAGAGAGTGATGCCCTCCGCGTTCAGCGCCTGCAGGTGCGCGGCGATCTCCGCCGTCAGGGTCGGGTTCACGCCCGCCATCGGCTCGTCCAGCAGGATCATGCGCGGCTCGGCCATCAATGTCCGGCCGATCTCCACCAGCTTCTTCTGGCCGCCGGACAATGCGGTGACGGGCGCGTCGATGACGTGGGAGAGGCGCAGGCGCCGGGCGATGCTCCATGCGCGCTCGGCCAGCTCCGCCTCCCGCCGCCGGGCGGCGGCGCCCCACATCGGCGCCTGCAACAGCCGCTCGCCCGGCTGGCGCGGGCCGTAGAGCATCAGGTGCTGGAACACGCTCATCTTGGGGAAGCCGCGCGCGACCTGGAAGGTGCGCGTCAGCCCGCGCGCGGCCAGGCGGTGCGGCGCCGCGCCCGTCACCGCCTCGCCCATGAAGCGCACCTCGCCGCCATCCGGCTTCAGCAGGCCGGAGACGACGTTCAGCAACGTGGACTTGCCGGCGCCGTTCGGCCCGATAAGACCCGTGATGCTGCCGGCCGGCACCGCGAACTCCACGCCCCCCAGCGCCGCGACGCCAAAGAAATGCCGGGTGATGCCGGAGACAGCCAGGGCCGCCGTCACGCCGCGCGCTCCGCCGGCCGGCGCGCGCCCAGGCTGGTGCGCAGATGGCCCTTCCAGTAATCGAGGATCTGCTTGAAATATGCAGGATCGTCGCGCAGCACCGTCTGCGCGATCATGCCGCGGATCAGGCACATGGTGGCATTCATCGTCACCCGCGCCTGTTCCGGCGGCACGCCGTAGCTTTCCGACAGCCGCGTCCAGATGGCATCCAGCGCCGCGTGGAAATCCTGCACCAATGGCAATAGCTGGGCACGGAAGCCGGGGTTGTTGCGGGCCTCCGGCAGGTATTCCAACGTCACGTAGAACAGCCCCTGCTCCATCATCGGCCAGAGGTAGTCCACCACGTCGTCGGTGTTCATGGTAGGCGCCGGGCGGCTGTCGCAGAAGCGGCGCAGGCCGCTGGTCGTCGCCTCCAGCTGCGCCCCCAGGGCGCGCACCACGATATCTTCCTTGCTGGCGAAATGATGTGTCAGCGCCCCACGGGACAATCCCGCCCGGCGGGCGATGTCCGGCGTGGTCAGGCGGGTGTAGCCACGCTCCAGCAACAACGCGACCGTGGCCTCCAGCAGGCGGCGCTGGGTATCCTCGCTGCGCGCTTCCTGGCTGCGACGTGGCGCGGCACTGGTCATGATGCTGGCAGCCCCCTGCGGCGGGAATGAGAGTGGACCGCCGCAGTGGAGGATTGAAAAAACAAACACGCAAGCATGTTTTTCGGCTTCACTGCCCAAATTTTATGGTGCAGTGCGGTGTGGGTACGTGCATTCGCCCATCAATTGGGCTGAATGCCTGTGATTCTTCCCATGTTACCGCGAGGTCATCACAGGCGCGGCGATGTCGCTTTGGCCGGGGGTGCCGAGCGGGGAGGGAAGGCCGGGGAAAGAATTCCCCGGACCCCTTCTTTTTTCTGCGAGTTTGGCGTCACGCTTCAAGACCGAGAGCGGATGCTTCTGATGATATTAAAAGGGCCCCAAGGGCTGAGCCGTCAGTCGCCGGAGGTCTAGGACCTCCGACGCACCCAGCCGTTCTTAAGACTGCGCTTTCAGACGCCACGCCCGGAAAACTTGAAAAAGTAAAAGAAGGGGTCCGGGGAATCCCTTCCCCGGCCTTCGCCCTCCCCAGAAAGAGCGAGACGAGGTGTTTGACAGCCGCCCGACCTGCCGGGCATTGCTCCGCCCCTTCAAGGCTAGGACTGGATCGAACCATGCGCCCTTCGGGCCGCGCCGCGGATGCGTTGCGCACCATCATCCTGGAACCGGGCGCTGCCCATCATGCGGAGGGTTCGTGCCGCATCCGCATGGGGCTGACCGAGGTGTTGTGCACCGCCAGTGTCGAGGGCCGGGTGCCGGGCTTCCTGCGCGGCAAGGGCGAGGGCTGGGTGACGGCCGAGTACGGCATGCTGCCTCGCGCCACCCATAGCCGGGGGGACCGGGAGGCGGCGCGCGGCAAGCAGTCCGGCCGCACGCAGGAGATCCAGCGCCTCATCGGCCGCAGCCTGCGCGCCGTGGTGGACCGCAAGGCGATGGGCGAACTGTCCATCACCCTGGATTGCGACGTGCTGACGGCCGATGGTGGCACGCGCTGCGCCGCCATCACCGGGGCCTGGGTGGCGTTGCACCTGGCCTTCCAGCATTGCGTGGCGAAGCGGGTGATCGCCGCCAACCCGATCATCGGCCAGGTGGCCGCCGTCTCCTGCGGCCTGTGGGGTGGGGAGCCGGTGCTGGACCTGGATTATGCCGAGGACAGCGCCGCCCAGGCGGACGCCAATTTCGTGCTGACCGGCACCGGTGGCATCGTGGAGATCCAGGCCACGGCGGAGGGCGAACCCTTCGCCGAAGCGCAACTGCTCGGCCTGCTGGGCCTGGCCCGGAAGGGCACGGCGGAACTGTTCGCGGCACAGAGAAAGGCCATCGGCGCATGAGCACGCATCGCAAGCTGACCGAACGCAGGATCGTCATGGCCAGCCACAACGCCGGCAAGGTGCGGGAGAATGCCGCCCTGCTGGCCGAATACGGCATCAGCATCGTCAGCGCCGGCGAACTCGGCCTGCCGGAGCCGGAGGAGACGGAGACCACCTTCCTCGGCAACGCCACGCTGAAGGCGCAGGCGGCGGCCAAGGCATCCGGCCTGGTGGCGCTGGCGGATGACAGCGGCTTCTCCGTCGGCGCGCTGGATGGTGCACCGGGCGTCTACACGGCCGACTGGGCGGTGCAGGCGGATGGCAAGCGCGACTACGCCATTGCCATGGCCAAGGTGGAGAAGCTGGCCCGCCACGCGGCCGACCGCACCGCCTGGTTCACCTGCGCCCTGGTGCTGGCCTGGCCGGATGGACACACCGAGGGCTTCGAAGGCCGCGCCCCGGGCGAATGGGTCTGGCCGCCGCGCGGTGATCGCGGCTTCGGCTACGACCCGATGTTCGTGCCCACCGGGCACGGGCAGACCTTCGCGGAAATGGACCCGGCGCTGAAGCACACGATCAGCCACCGGGCGCATGCCTTCGCGATGCTGGCGGAGGCTTGCCTGGTCAAGGAGTGAACCTTGCAGGGTATGCGCTCGGGGGCGGGCGCGACTGGGGGGCGCTGCCCCCAGGCCCCCGCCGGGGTGGACAGTCCACCCCGGACCCCGCTGTCAGTTTTCCGGAGCCTGGAACCGATAGGTCCGTCCAGCCACGCTGATCTTGGCTTTCTTGAAGGTCGAGGTCCTGGCAATTCAGCTTCGCCAGCTTCGCCAGCTTCGCCAGCTTCGCCAGCTTCGCCAGCTTCGCCAGCTTCGGCGCGCCACCACTTCACCTGAACTAGGAGCGCAATCTGGGAGGGTGGCGGCCGAGGGCCAGAAGCCTCCGGCGTAACCCACCCTGTCGCCTGAACCAGATGGCGGGGTCTGGGGTGCCATTGTCACCCCAGCGGGGAAGTCCAGAAGGGGCAGTGCCCCTTCTGGCCCCGACCAGGGGAGCAAGCCCCTTAGCCCGGCGCCCTCAATGCGCCGCCTTGTTGCCCCCACGGCGCTGGGATGCCCGGCGGGCCATCATGTTCAGCCCTTCCACCGCGACCGAGAAGGCCATGGCGGCGTAGATGTAGCCCTTCGGCACATGGGCGCCGAAGCCTTCGGCAATCAGCGTCATGCCGATCATCAGCAGGAAGCTGAGGGCCAGGATCACCACGGTCGGGTTGGCCTTGATGAAGTTGGCCAGTGGGTCCGCCGCCAGCAGCATGACCGTGACGGCGGCCAGCACGGCGATGACCATGATGGGCACGTGCGGCGTCATGCCCACGGCGGTGACGATGCTGTCGATCGAGAACACCAGGTCCAGCACCAGGATCTGCCCGATGGCGGAGGTGTAGCCCAGCTGCGGCTTGCGCTGGTCGAACATGTCCGGCGTCGGCGTCGGGTCCACGCTGTGGTGGATTTCCTTGGTCGCCTTCCACACCAGGAACAGCCCGCCCGCGATCAGGATCAGGTCGCGCCAGGAGAGCGGGATGCCGAACACCTCGATCACTGGCGAGGTCAGCCGCACGATGATGGCGACGGTGCCCAGCAGCGCCAGCCGCAGGATCAGCGCCAGCCCGATGCCGATGCGGCGGGCCCGTGCCTGCTGATGCTCCGGCAGCTTGTTGGTGATGATCGAGATGAAGATCAGGTTGTCGATGCCGAGCACGACTTCCATCGCCACCAGGGTCGCGAGCGCGACCCAGGCTGCGGGATCGGCTGCCAGGACGAGGAGGGAATCCATCAGGGACGGTCCGGTGAGGTTACGAAGGCATTATGAACGTTTCGTCACGCTCAGGGTTGAGGTCTGTTTGAAGGATTTTGTGCGGGTGCGAAGACCTGGATGCACCCGGGCCACAGGTGGAACCGGGCGGGGGTAGAGGTACTCAACTCCCCATCCGTGTTGATCGGCATCGGGCGGCGGGTGACCACCTTGCATTCCAGCGCCTGGAAGCTGCGCACGTCCCGCCATTGCCCGTGCGTGCCGAGCCGCAGGTAGGGCAGCAGCGCCAGCAGCCGCCACCAGTGGGCGACTTCCAGGCTGTAGATATCCAGCTTGCCGTCATCCGGGCGGGCGCTGCTGGCCACCGTCATGCCGCCGCCATAGTGCCGGCCGTTGCCGACCGAGATCTGCAGCGTCTTCACCCGCCGTACCTGGCCATCCTGGGTGATCCAGGCGGTGAAGGGGCGGGCGCGGCGCAGCAGGCGGAAGGCGGCGATGGCGTAGCCCAGCTTACCCCAGCGCTGCTTGGCCTCCGCCCGCAGCTCCTGCGCCAGCTCCGCACTGAAGCCGATGCTGGCCACATTGAAGAACAGGTGGCCGTTCACCTCGCCCAGGTCGATCCGTCGCAGCCGGCCCTGGGCGATGATCCGTGCCGCATCGGCGGCATCGGCGGGGATGCCGAGGCTGCGCGCCAGGTCGTTGGCGGTGCCCAGCGGCAGGATGCCCATCGGCAGGCCGGTATCCTTCAGGGCCGGTGCAGCGGCATTCAGCGTGCCGTCACCGCCGCCCAGCACCACGGCCGCGAGGCCTTCCGCTGCCCGGGCGCGGATGACGTCCGCCAGCTTCTCCCCCGGGCCGCATTGGTGCTCCACCACCTCCCGGCCGCCGTCGCGCAGGATGTCCAGCGCCTCCGCCACCGATGCGCCGCCATTGCGGGCGTGGCGGTTGACGATCAGCAGCAACCGGGGCGGCGGGGCGGCGGGCGTATCGGGCAGGGCTGTCGTCTCCGGCATGGTCGGCTCTCAGGGCGGCGGCGTAGCAGGTTTCGGCCGGCCTGGAGCATGATCCCGGCCGGACGCTTGGATCACGCGCCAGACGACAGGTCGGAGCATGCCCGCCGTACCGGCCGTGGCGGCCATGCCCTAAACCCGCCAGCACGCTTCCGGTTGGCGGGGCTGGCCAGGGCGGGCAAGGTGGGGCACGGCAGTCCGGACCGGCAACTCATGGCCACCATGCCGCGTCACACGGCGGTGAGGATAGGGAGATGGGGCCGATGGCACCCTTGGGGGCGCGATTGCGCGGGCTTGCGGGGATCAAGTTCCGGTGGAGCGAATTCGGTTGGGGGCAGTTCGTCGTCCTCGCCGCCATGTTTGTCTGCGCCGGCGGGTTGTTTACCTTCGCCAGCATCATGGACGAGATGATGGAAGGCGATACCCACGCCTTCGACAATGCAGTGCTGCTCGCCCTCCGCAACCCGGCCGATTCGGCGGACCCGATCGGTCCGGTCTGGCTGGAGATCATGATGCGGGACTTCACCTCCCTCGGCAGCCACGCAGTTCTGGGGCTGATCGGGGCGGTGGCGTTCGCCTACCTGCTGATGATGGGCAAGCGGTTCTCCGCCGCCATGCTCGTCGTCTCCTTCGCCGGCGGCATGGTGCTGAACGGGTTGCTGAAACTGGGTTTCGCCCGTCCGCGACCGGACCTGGTGGCGCATCTGGTGGAAGTGCACACTGCCAGCTTCCCCAGCGGCCATGCCATGCTCTCCGCCGTCTGCTACCTGACGCTCGGCGCATTGCTGGCCGGCGTGGCGCAACAGCGGCGCTTCAAGGCCTATATCCTGGGCGTGGCCGTGGGGCTGACCGTGCTGGTGGGCTTCAGCCGGGTGTATCTGGGCGTGCACTGGCCCACCGACGTGCTGGGCGGCTGGTGCCTGGGTGCCGCCTGGGCCATGGCCTGCTGGCTGGGCGTGCGCGGCATCGTATTGCGGCAGAACCGCCGTGGCGCGACGGAGCCGCCCTCGGGGTCTCAGGGCTGAACTGATGTGGGGGTGGTGGCGTGAAGGCTGGGGAAGGAATTCCCCAGGCCCCTGCTTTTTTCTTCAAGTTTGGCGTGGTGCTGCAGACTGAGAGTGGCGCTGCTTGGTGATTTTATAAATGGGCCACGCGGGCTGAACCGTCAGTCGCCGGAGGTCCAGGACCTCCGGCCGCCTCTCAGCACCGCCGGTTCAACCGCCCCGCACGGAAAACTCGTAAAAAGAAAAGAAGGGGTCCGGGGAATTCTTTCCCCGGGACTTTCTTCTCTTCTACCACCCCACCCAGCGGACCCGAAGGCGCGCACCGCGAACAGCGCCTCCCGCTACTCCGGCTGGAAGTTGGCGATGCGCAGCAGCTCGGCGTTGCGCTTCACTTCCTCATCGATGTAGCGCTGCATCTCCGGCACGGTTTGCGAGACCGGCTCCACCACCAGCGTCTTCAGCCGTTCGGTGGAATCGGCGTCGCGCATGGATTCGGTGAGCACGGCGTTCAGCTTTTCGCAGATGGCGGCGGGGGTGCCCTTCGGGGCCCAGACGCCGTACCACGAGTAGAATTCGAAATCCGGCAGCCCGGCTTCGATCAGCGTCGGGATTTCCGGCGCCAGGGGCGAACGCTCACGCGTGGAGATGCCGATCGGGTGCACCTGGCCGCTGCGGGCGGCCTGCAGCAGTGCGAAGGTGGCATCGATCATGACATGCGCGTTGCCGGCGGCGACATCCAGCAGCGCCGGCGCGGTGCCGCGATAGGAGGTCATCTCGATCTCCGCGCCGGTGCGGCGGTTGAAGTCGATGGTGGCGAGGTGCCCCGGCGCGCCGAGCGAGCTGACGGCGAAGGTCCAGTCCTTCGGGTTTGCCTTGGCGGCGGCGACGATCTGCGGAATCGTCATCGGTGGGCGCTTCGGCGTCATCACCATCATCAGCGGGCCGCGCGCGGTGCGGGCGATAGGGGCGAAATCGGCCTGCGGGTCGAACGGCACGTTGCGCAGCACGTGCTTCAGCATCGTATGCGTCAGGCTGGAGGCGAGCAGCGTATAGCCATCGGCAGGTGCCTGCTGCACGGACAGCGTGCCGGGCACGCCGCCGCCGCCCGTGCGGTTTTCCACCACCACGTTCACGCCGAGCTTTTCCGTGATCTTCTGCGCGGCCAGCCGGGCCATCGCGTCGGTGGCGGCACCGGGGGCGAAGGGGCAGACCAGGCGGATCGGCCGGGCGCGGGGCCAGGCATCCTGCGCCCACACGGCCGGCGCCTTCAGCAGGCCGATGGCAGCCGCGGCCGTCACGCCCAGAATGGTTCGCCTGTTCATCAACCTATCCTCCGGTACCCAGGTAGTTCGTTGCCACCTGGCTTTGCACGATGGCAGCGGAACGGAGGAAACATGGCCCACAGGCTCCGCGCATATCGGGCGCGCTGCCTGAACATCCTGGACCGATCCGTTCCCACCTTCATTGTCTCTCCTCATCGAAGTTCGGAATGCGAACTGTTGTCCGGGAGATTGAGGGGACAATGTCATACCGCCGGCCGCGCCGTCAATCGTCGTGCAGGTGTCGATTGACGAAAGCGCCGACAAGGGCAGGCGTGATGGGAAATCTGACGGCCGGGGCTGACCGATTCCGGGAGAGATGGAAGCAGGGAAGGCTGGGGAATGAATTCCCCAGGCCCCTTCTTTCTTCTGCGAGTTTGGCGTTACGCACCGCAGGAGCGGGCGCCCTGGATGGTGTGAGGATGGGCGACGCGGGCTGAACCGTCAGGCGCCGGAAGTCCGGGACTCCGCCCCTGCGGCGTGAGTTCAAGCCAACGACTCAGCCTCTATACTGGTAGGACGAAGACACGTGGGGCATCAGTCACCGGTCAACAGGCGCCGATGAAACCGGCCATCGAAGCCAGTCGCAGAGCGCAAGTCCCATGACCTGGTCTCTGTCGGGGCCGGACAGCCAGGGCAGATGCTCGGTCATCATCTGAACGCAGAGGCGATAGTCACAGGGCAGCCGGGTCAGGTCGGAGCCCCAGAACATCCGTTGCGGCCCGAAGGCATCGAAACTCGCCCGCAGGTAAGGGTCCAGGCTGCGGAACGGATAGGCGTCCGCCGCGGCGCAGGGCAGGGCGGAAGCCTTCACCGCGATGTTCGAATGCCGCGCCAGACTCAGCAGCTCGGGCAAATGCGCGAAGGCAGCCTCACCTCGGCTTTCCACATTCACCCCCAGGTGGTCGATGATCAGGCGAAGGCCCGGGTGACGCTGCGCGATGAGGGACACCGCGGCGAAATCCTCATTCACGAAGAGCATGAGCGGACGATCGAGCCGCTCCGCCGCGCGGAAGATCCAGTCGGCGGTTCCATCCCGCAACTGCCGTACCGCCGCGCGGCGAAAATTCAGCCGCGCGCCGAGCATGCCCGGAAGCGTAGCCCATTCCTCGAACCGATCGCGGCTATCCGGCGCATCGAGCGGCAGGCGCCCCATCACCGCGAAGCGGTCGGGGTGAAGCTGGGCGGCGGCGAGGCAATAGGCATTGCGATACCCCTCCCACGATGGCGGAACCAGGATGGCGCGATCGACGCCGGCGCCATCCATCTCCCGCAGCAGGTCCTGCCACGAGAACGGCGTCGCCCGCTGCACGACAGAGGGCGGTGGCTGCGGCCAGGGATGATCGGCCGTCTCCGCCGGCCAGACATGCACCTGGGAGTCGGCGATCATCGGCTTGGTCCTGCCCTGCGCCTGACTCATTCCGGCTGATAGTTGACGCTGCGCAGCAGCGCCGTCGCGCGGACGATCTCGCCCCGGATGAAGCGGCGGCTGTCCTCGACATCCTCGACGACCGGCTCGATGACCTGCGCCGCCAGACGCCCCGCGATGGCGGGATCGCGCATCGTGTCCTGCACGAGGCCATTCACCCGCTGGCAGATCTCGGGCGACGTGCCGTTCGGGGCCCACACGCCGTACCAAGCCTGGTACTCGAAGCCCGGCACACCCGCCTCGGCCATCGTCGGTACATCCGGTGCCAGGGCGGAACGCTGCGCCGTGGCGATGCCGATGGCCTTGATCCGGCCATCCTCCCGGCTCGCGAGCAGGGCGAAGCTGGGGTCGATCAGCAACTGCACGCTGCCGCCCATCAGATCCGCCAGGGCCGGCTGCGTGCCGCGATAGGTCACGACGTTAATGTCGAGGTCCGCCCTGCGCATGAAGTCGATCGTCGCCAGGTGGCCGGCGGAGCCCAGCGCCGAGATGGCGACGTTCCAGGCGAGCGGATCGCGCTTCACGCTGGCGATCACCTCGGCCAGGGTCTTCTCGGGGCGGCGGCCGCTGAGGGCCATGACCAGCGGCGCCTGGGCCGTCCGGCCGATCAGTGCGAGATCCTTTTCAGGATCGAAGGTCGCCCCTTTCAGCACCAGCGGCATGATGGCCGTGTTGAAGGTGGAGGCCAGCAGCGTGAAGCCATCCGGGGCTGATTGCAGAACGGCATTGGTGCCCAGGAGCGCCGAGCCGCCCGGGCGATTCTCCACCACGGCCAGGGCGCCGAACTTGTCCTGAAGCTGCTGGGCAAGCAGGCGCGCCAAGGCGTCGTTCGCACCGCCTGGCGGCGTTGGGCACACGATACGGATCGGGCGTCCCATTGGCCAGGCGGGCTGTGCCCTGATGGCCGGCGCGGCCAGCAGTCCCGCCGCGACGGCGGATGTTCCCAGCACCAGATTTCTACGGTTCATTCTTTTCTTCCCTATGCGCCGGTGGGTTGATCACTCGGCGTTCTTGTTCAGCCATGCGCGGACGCCATTGCCTGGCGCATCAGGCGCGATCTGTTGCCACCGCACAGTTCCATCGGACGCGGCCGGCGGGCTTGACGATGGAGGCTGCGCCTTCCCAGCGGGAGCGATCCTCGAGCTGGGTAGCAGCCGCCACCCTGCCGCCGAAGGGCAGCCCAGGCGACACTCGGCGTGCGGACAGCCCGGAGGACCGGACGCGGGCCCCAAGGCCTGTCGCACCGGCCGATCGGGGCGTCATCCCGGCGCCAACCCGGCCGCAGCAGGGCCGGGCTGGCGTCCGGTTCAGGCCGAAGCCAACGCCGCGGCTTCCGCCTCCGTCAGCGGCAGCAGCGGCGGGCGCAGGCGCATCCAGGCGGGGTTGCCGGTGCGCTGTGCCGTCATGGCTTTCAGCGAGGCCATCTGGGCGAAGCGCGAGGCCTTGGCGCGGGCGGCGACGACGCGCGCCTGCGCCGCATCCACCTCGGCGTTCTTCGCTTCGTCCAGCGCATGGCGGAACACGAAGGCGAGGTCCCGTGCCACAAGGTTGGAGGTGGCGGTGATGCAGCCGGCGCCACCCTTGCGGCGCAGCGGCAGCATGGCCGGGTCCGCGCCCGCCAGCACCGAGAAGCCGGGGAACTTCGCGACCATGGCTTCCATGTTGGCGAGGTCGCCCGAGGAATCCTTGATGCCGACGACGGTCTCGGGGAAGGCCTCGATCAGGCGCGCGATGACGGCGTGGCTGATCGGCACCGCCGACATCTGCGGGATGTGGTACAGCACCACGCGCAGGCGGCTGTCGCCGATCCGCTGCAGGATCTCGGAATAGGCGGCGAAGACGCCGTCATCCGAGACGCCCTTGTAGTAGAAGGGCGGCAGCATGACGACGGTGGTGACGCCGCAGGACAGCGCATGCTTCGTCAGCGCCACGGTCTCGGTGAAGGCGGCGACGCCGGTGCCGGGCAGCAGCGCGCCGGGCGCCACGCCGGCGGCGACGGTGGCTTCCAGCAGCGCCATGCGCTCCTCGGCGGAGAAGGAATTCGCCTCGCCGGTGGTGCCCAGCATGGCGATGCCGTCGCAGCCTTCCGCCAGCAGCCACTTGGCGTGCGCGGCGAACTCGGCATGGTCGGGCATCAGCTCGGCGGTCAACGGCGTCAGCGCGGCGCTGAACACGCCGGTCGGGCCCTTGAAGGTGGTCGGCAGCTCGGCGGTCATGCTCATGCGATGGTGTCCTTGACCCAGTCCTCGGTGACGGAGACGTATTTGATGGCCTGGCGATACACGGTGTAGGCGACATGCAGCCGCCCCTCCGGCCCCTGCACGACGCTGGGGTAGGAGAACTCGCGGTTCAGCCCCTCGCGCGAGTTGTTGGTCATGCAATAGCCGTCGCCGGTTTCCAGGTTGCGGCGGTGCGGCCAGGTGCGGCCGCCATCCTCGGAGATCGCCAGCGTCATCGGCGCGCGCGGCACGCCCCAGAAGGTGGTGCGGCGGCTGGTATCGATCGCGGCGACGACCTTGCCGTCATCGGTATCGTCCTCGATGTCATCGTAGAGCGACAGGCGGCGCTCGGTGGCATCCGCCGCACTGCTGTCGTTGAACACCATCGCCAGGTGGCCGTTGGCCAGGCGGGTGACCTGGATGGAGGAGTTGTTGTTGGGCAACTCGGTCGGTTCCGGCGCGCTCCAGCTGCGGCCGTCATCCTTCGAGCGGCTGACATAGACGTTGTCCGCCCAGCGGCTGCGGTAGAAGGCGGCCAGCGTGCCGTCGCGCAGATCCACGATGGACATGTGCACGCAGCCCAGGCTCTCCGGCACCGCCACTTCCGTCCAGCTCTTGCCCTGGTCGGAGGAGAGCATGACGGCGCTGGTGTCGTCGTCGCCCACCCACTTTTTGCCTGGCGTGCTCTGGCAGATCCACACCGGCAGCAGCCAGTCGCCGTTGTCCAGCACCACCACGGGCTGGCGCATGAAGGTACCGCCGCCGGGGCGCGGGCCGAACAGCGTCTCGACCGGGCCCCAGGAGCGGCCATTGTCGGTGGAGACGCGCTTGCGGACGATGGCGGTGTCCTGGTTGCCGGAATTCTGCGCGGTCCAGATCAGCCACAGCGTGCCGTCCGGCGCCGGGAACAGCAGCGGGTTCTGCTCGGACTTGGTCAGGTCGTCGGAGAGGCGCACCGGGGCGGACCAGCGGTCCCCCTCCAGCCGGGAGAAATAGGCGCAGATATCCGGCACACCTTCTTGCGTGCCGCCGAACCAGACGCAGCCCAGCGAGCCATCCGGCAGCGGCATCAGGTTGGCGGCGTGGCTCTGCACCGTCGCAGGCGGGATGAAGGCTTCCCGCCGCGCCGCATCGCCCGCCACCGGCCGCACATGGCCGACCTCGCCGAGGTCGAGCTTGCCGCTTTCCGTGGTCTTGATGGTCATGTTGGGAACCTTTCAGTACGCCGCTTCGTACATGGCCAGGATCTGCTCCCGGCTCAGGTCGCGCGGGTTGTTGTCCAGCAGGCGGCGGATGGCGTGCGCTTCGGTGGCCATCGCTTCCAGGTCATCCTTCGGCACGCCGAGGGCGGAGAGGCGCATCTCGATGCCAAGGCCGGCGCAGAAGCCGTGGGTGGCGTCCCGCACCGTCGCCTCGTCGGCCGAGGCGGGCAGGCCGAGCGCCTGCAGCACCAGCTCGGTCTTCTCCGCCATCACCGGCGCGTTGAAGGCCAGGGTGTAGGGAAAGATCAGTGCGCAGGCATGCCCGTGCGGGATGTGGTGGCGGGTGCCCAGCGGATAGGCCACCGCGTGGCCGGCGGTGGTGTTCACCGGGCCCAGGCAGAAGCCGCCATACATGGACGCCAGGGCTAGCCCGGCGCGGGCCTCCCGGTCATTGCCGTCCACGACGGCGCGCCGCAGGAAACGGCCGACGAGGCGGATGCCTTCCAGCGCATAGAGGTCCATCAGCGGATGGGACTTCTTGCTGGTGAAGGCCTCGACGCAATGGGCCATGGCGTCGACGCCGGTGGCCGCGGTCACGGCGGGCGGCACGGTCAGCGTCAGGTCGGGGTCGACGATGGCGATGTCGGCCAGCATGTGGCGGCTCTGCACCGCCGCCTTGTTCTGCGTCGCCGGGTCGGTGATGAGGGCGCGGGTGCCGCCCTCGCTGCCGGTGCCGGATGTGGTGGGCACCTGGAACAGCGCCACCTTGCGGCCATGCACCTTCTCCGGCCCCACGACATCGGCGAAGCTCTGGCCGCTGCCGGGCAGCACCGCCACCAGCTTGGCCAGGTCCATGGCGCTGCCGCCGCCGAAGCCGATCACGAGGTCCGGCTTCACCTGCTCCGCCAGCGCCAGCACCTTCTGCAGGTTCGGCAGGTCGGGCTCCGGCTTCACCTCACCGAACACCACGACGTCCCCGGGCAGGTCCAGCAGCCCCACCCGCGCGGCGTTGAAGGCGTCCGACACCACCAGGGTGCGGGACAGCCCGCGCGCCCGCGCCCAGCGCCCGGCAGCCGAGACCAGCCCGCCGCCGAATTCGATGATGGCGGGGCGGGCGATCTCGATGGGGATGGTGAAGTCTGTCATGGCGGGTTCCGTCAGCAGGGGTTCGGGGCGGTGGGGTTCAGGCGAGGCGGGGGCCTATCGCGCCCAGGGAGAGGCGGGTGGCCTCGGTCAACTCGGTCACCACCTGGCGCAGTCGCGGCAGGCCGGCGGCGACGAAGTCCTCCAGCGGCGCGCGGCTGGCATCGATGGTCAGGCTGACCCCGGCGAAGGGCTGGCCGCTGGCATCCAGGATGGGGGCGGCGACGGTGCGCAGCCCGTAGGCGTTCTCGCCATCCGACACGGCGAAGCCGCGCGCGCGCACCTCCGCCAGCCGCTCCAGCAGCGCATCGAGGTCGGTGATGGTGCGTTCGGAGAGCTTCACCCGCTCCTTCCGCTCCAGCTGCGCCACCTGTTCCTCGCGCGGCAGGAAGGCCAGCATGGCGTGGCCCAGCGCCGTGGCGTAGGCGCCGACGCGCGTGCCTGGGTGGCGCACCACCCCGTGCCGCTCGAGCCCCGCCTGGACGCGGGCGAGGTAGACGACCTCACCGGCTTCCACGGCGCCGAGGGAGGCCGCATCGCCGAATTCCGGCACCAGTTCCCGCAGCAGCGGCGCCGCGTGGTCCGGCATGCCGCGTGCGGCGAGGGCGGAGAAGCCCAGCTCCAGGCATTTCAGCGTCAGGCGGAAGCGGCGGCTGGCGGGCACGGCGCGCAGGTAGCCCAGCGCCTCCAGCGTGTGGATCAGGCGGAAGGCGGTGCCGCGGTCGGTGCCCGCACGCGCCGCCACCTCCGCCAGGGTCAGTTCCGGCAGGTCCGGGCCGAACGCCTTCAGCACCGCGAAGACCTTCGCGGCGGACTGGACGACGTTCTTCGGATTCTCGGCGGCCGGGCGCCCCTTGGCGGGGGCGGGCGCGGCCTCGGTGGTTACCACCTTTCCTTCCCTCATGTTCGGACTGCGAACTCTTGTTCGTTAATCAATACACTCATCCCGGCAAGGCCCTCTGTCAATCGTTCAACGCGGCGGCGCTTACAGGGAACTGCCGCCGCAGATGACGATATTCTGCCCGGTGATCGCCGCCGCGTCCTCCGACAGCAGGAAGGCGACAGTGGCCGCCACCTCCGCCGGGCGGATCAACCGGCCGATTGGCGGCAGCTTCGGCGCGGTGCTGGCGCGGGCGGGGTCGGCCAGCATCGGCGTGTCGGTCGCGGCGGGGGAGACGACGTTCACCGTGATGCCGCGCGGCGCCAGCTCGGCGGCCCAGGAACGCGCCAGGCCGGTCAGCGCCGCCTTGGTGGCCGCGTACTGGCTGCGGCCGGCCGCGCCCGTGGCGGTGCGGCTGCCCACCAGCACGATGCGGCCGCCGCGGCGCCCGGCACCGCCCATGCCGTGCAGCAGCCGGTCCGCCAGCAGGCTGCCGGCCTGCACATGCACCTGCCACATGCCGGCGCCGGTCGCGGCCTCCAGCTCGCCCAACGGCCTGGTGCCCATCAGCCCGGCGGCGTGGACGAAGGCATCCGCCACCAGCCCCTCGGCTGCGGCGAGGATGCTGGGCTCGGAGCGCAGGTCGGCCTCCCGGTGGGTGAAGGCGGGATGCGCGATGCCGCCGGCGCGGCGGCTGAGGCCGGTGACGTGCCAGCCATCCGCCAGCAGGCGGCGGGCGATGGCCTCGCCGATGCCGGAACTGGCGCCGGTGACCACGGCGTGGGGCGCGCCCTGGGGAATGGTGGCGTCGGGCATGCGTGTGTCCTTCAAGCGTGTGTCCTTCCCGGCCGCGGGATGATTGCGAAGACGTCATTGGCGCCCCCGATTCCTGGCGGTTGACGCTGCCAGGGCAGGACCGATAAAAGGTCTTGTACAAATTAGAACATAAGTTCGCAGTCCGAACCAGAAAGAAACCGTCTTCACCGGGGCGCTGTGGCTCTCCTTCTCCATCGTCGCGGTGGTGGGTTCGTCCTGCCCTTCTTCCAGAGCAACCGCAGCGCTACGCTTGGCCTCATCGCCACTGCCCTGCCGACCACGGCTTGGTACCTGCCCAACAACAAGTATGGCATCGACAACATGGACATCGCCGCTGTCACCCCCGCGCTGGTCCTGCTGCTGGAACGCCTGCTGAGCGGCGCGCGCCCGGCCGCCGCCACGCCGGTGGCGGAGCGCAGCTGAGGCGATGCCGCCCGCGACGTGGCTGATCCTGGCGGATGACCTGACGGGGGCGGCGGATTGCGCCATCGCCTTCGCCCGGCGCGGCCTGGAGGCCTCGGTCGGCTGGTACGCGGGGGCGGCGGGTGAAACCGCCGGTGCCGTGCTGGCGATCGACGCCGATAGCCGCCGCCTGCCGCCGGCGCAGGCCGCCGCCCGCCACGTCGCGCTGCTGCGGGCCCATCACCGCCCCGGTGCCGGGCTGATCAAGAAGATCGATTCCACCCTGCGCGGCCAGCCTGCCGCCGAGCTGGCGGCCACCCACCAGGCGCTGCGCGCCGCCGGCCAGCCGATGCTGGCCATCCTGGCCCCGGCCTTCCCCGCCACCGGCCGCACCACACGCGACGGCCGCGTGCGCATCGACGGCATGCCGCTGGAAGCCACGCCGCTCTGGGCGCGGGACCACACCTATGCCAGCGCCGACCTGGGCGAGATTCTGGCCCAGGCCGGCCTCGCCGCCCGCCTGCTGCCGCTGGACACGCTGCGCGCCGGGCATGCCGCCCTGGCCGCATCGTTGCGCGCCGCCCTGGCCGAAGGGTTGGACGCCGTGATCTGCGATGCCGAGGCGGTGGAGGACCTCGCCGCCCTGGCCCGTGCCAGCCTGGGCCTGGCCGGGCAGGTCTACTGGGCCGGCTCCGGCGGCATCGCCGCCGCCCTGGCCGCCGCCTTGCCGGACGCCACCGAAGCACCACGCGCCCCGACACTGCCGCCCGCGCGCGGCGGCGTGCTGGTCGTCGTTGGCAGCATCGCCGAGGCCTCCCGCGCCGCCGCTGCCCGGCTGGCGGCGGAGGACGCCGCCAGCCGCTTCAGCATCCCCGCCGCCACGCTGCGCGCAGGCCCCGCCGCACCGGACTGGGCCGCCCTTTCCACCGGCATCGCCGCCAGCATCGGCGGTGGGCGGGATACGTTGGTGGAGATCGCCGCCGACCCGGCGGCGGACCTCGCCCAGGGCGCCGCGCTGGCCGAGGGGCTGGCCGCGCTGCTACGCCCCGCCGCCGCCCGCATGGGTGGGCTGTTCGCCACCGGTGGCGAGACCGCCTGCGCGCTGCTGACCCAGCTCGGCGTCCACGGTATCCGCCTGCTGGAGGAGGTCGAGCCCGGCGTGCCGCTCGGCATCACCCAGGGCGCGCTGGAAGTGCCGGTGATGACCAAGGCCGGCGCCTTCGGCCATGATGCCACCATCCTCCGCAGTCTGGCCCGGCTGCGTGGCTTCCCCCGCGCGCCAGCCCCGGCGGTGAACCAATGACGCCGGCCCCGCTTCCCTTCCCCCGCGGCGCCCATGCCGCTGCGCCTGCCCGCCCGACTCCCGCCCTCTCTCCGGCCCGGAACCGCGACATGACCCAGACCCCCGACACCCGCCCGATCGTTGCCATCACCATGGGCGACGCCTCCGGCGTCGGCCCCGAGATCATCATGAAGGCCCTGGCGCGGCAGGACGTCTACGCCATGTGCCGCCCGCTGG
Organism: Teichococcus aerophilus; assembly: GCF_014490485.1. GTDB lineage: Bacteria > Pseudomonadota > Alphaproteobacteria > Acetobacterales > Acetobacteraceae > Pseudoroseomonas > Pseudoroseomonas aerophila. Next base: position 151,332 of record NZ_JACTVA010000006.1, read on the forward strand.
TGGTGGGCGACGCCACCCGCCTGCGCGAGGCCGCCGCCATCACCGGCACCGGCCAGCAGGTCGCAGCCCTCGCCACCCCGGCGGAAGCCCGCTACGCGCCCGGCACGGTCGATTGCATCGACCTCGGCCTCATCCCGGCCGGGCACCCGTTCGGTAAGGTCATCCCGCTCTCAGGCGAAGGCGCCTACCGCTATATCGAACGCGCCACGCGCCTGGTGGAAGCCGGGGAGGCCGATGCCATCTGCACCGCCCCCCTCTCCAAGGAAGCGCTGCACGCCGCTGGGCATAAATACCCCGGCCATACCGAATTGCTGGCCCACCTGACCGGCACGCCGGAAGTCTCCATGATGCTGGTGGCGCCGAAGCTGCGCGTCATCCACGTCACCACCCATATCGGCCTGATGGACGCCATCCGCCGCATCGAGCCGGGTCTGGTCGAGCGCGTCATCGCCCGTGGCCGCGCCACGCTGGTGAAATCCGGCATCGCCGAGCCGCGCATCGGCGTCTGCGGCATCAACCCGCATGCCGGGGAGAACGGACTGTTCGGACAGGGTGAGGAAGAAGAAAAAATCATCCCCGCCGTGCAGGCCTGCCAGGCCAAGGGCTGGAAAGTCGATGGCCCGCTGCCCGCCGACACGCTGTTCTTCCGCGCCGCACGCGGGGATTTCGACCTGGTGGTGGCCATGTACCACGACCAGGGCCACGGCCCGGTGAAAGTGATGGGGCTGGAAGCCGGGGTGAACATCACCATCGGCCTGCCCGTGGTGCGCACATCGGTCGACCACGGCACGGCCTTCGACATCGCCGGCACCGGCATCGCCGATGAAGGCTCGCTGGTCGAAGCCCTGAAGCAGGCCGTCGACCTGGCCCCGAAGCGGAACGCCGTGGCGGCCTGACGGGCGCTTTGCCTTCGTGGGGCGGGGGAAGGAAGACCGGGGAAAGAATTCCCCGGGCCCCATCTTTTTTTCTGCGAGTTTGGCGTGGCGCTTCAGGATTGAGAGCAGGCGCTGCTTGATGATTTTAATAATGGGCCACGCGGGCTGAATCCTCAGTCGCCGGAGGTCCAAGACCTCCGGCGCACCCAGCCGCCCCTCAGGGCCACCCCTTCAACAGCCACAGCCGAAAAACTCGAAAAAAGAAAAGAAGGGGCCCGGGGAATTCTTTCCCCGGCCTCCCCTTCATCTTCCCCAACCACGCTTCACACAGCAGCCTGAAGCGGAGAACCGGCGGGAAAAATCCCAGCCGATTCCAGCACCTTCACGAACCCGGTGTGAAGAAGCGGTTTTCCGGCCGCGGTAGGCCGAGGTTTTCGCGCAGGGTGGTGCCGGCGTATTCGCGGCGGAAGATGCCGCGGCGTTGCAGTTCCGGCACCACCTTGTCCACGAAGTCTTCCAGCCCGGCGGGCAGGAAGGGGAACATGATGTTGAAGCCGTCGCTGGCGCGGGTGGTCAGCCATTCTTCCATGTGGTCGGCGATATCGGTGGCGGTGCCGACAAATTGCAGCCCGCCATAGCCGCCGAGTTTCTGCGCCAGCTGCCGAACGGTCAGGTTCTCCCGACGCGCGAGTTCGATGGCGCGTTCCCGCCCGCTCTTGCTGGCGTTGCTTTCGGGGATCTCGGGCAACGGGCCGTCCAGGTCGAAGCCGGAGGCATCGTGGCCGAGGGCGATGGAGAGGGCGGCGATGGCGCTCTGGTCGTGCACCAGGCTGTCCAGCAGCGCGCGCTTGTCCTGCGCTTCTTGCCGCGTGTCGCCGACGACGACGAAGGCGCCGGGCAGGATCTTCAGGTGGTCCGGGTTGCGGCCGAACTTCTCCATCCGGCCTTTGACGTCGGCGTAGAAGGCCTGGCCACTGGCCAGGGTGTTCTGCGCGCCAAAGATCACTTCGGCGGTCTCGGCCGCGATCTGCCGGCCATCCTCGGAGGAGCCGGCCTGCACGATGACGGGCCAACCCTGCACCGGGCGGGCGATGTTCAGCGGGCCGCGCACGGAGAAATGCGGTCCCTTGTGGTTCAGCACATGCAGCTTGGCGGGGTCGAGGAACAGGCCGGATTCCGCGTCGCGGACGAAGGCGTCATCCGCCCAGCTATCCCACAGGCCGGTGACGACGTCGTAGAACTCCCGCCCGCGGCGGTAGCGCTCGGCGTGGTCGACATGCTCCTCCAGCCCGAAATTCAGCGCGGCGTCGGGGTTGGAGGTGGTGACGAGGTTCCAGCCGGCCCGCCCGCCGCTGATATGGTCCAGCGAGGCGAATTTCCGCGCCAGATGGTAAGGCGCCTCGAAGGTGGTGGAGGCGGTGGCGATCAGCCCCAGATGCTCCGTGACCCCGGCGAGCGCCGAGAGCAGCGTCAGCGGCTCGAACGACGTGGGCGTGTGGCTGCGCTTCAGCGCGTCGATCGGCATGTTCAGCACGGCCAAGTGGTCGGCCATGAAGAAGGCGTCGAAGCGCCCCTGCTCCAGCCGCTGGGCAAGGTACTTCAGGCGGGGCAAATTGAAGTTGGTGTCCGGCCAGGCACCGGGGTAGCGCCAGCCGGCGGTGTGGATGGTGGTGGGGCGCATGAAGGCGCCCAGATGCAGTTGGCGGGTCTGACCCATCGGGGGTGTCCCTGTACAGGAATGGGGCCGTCAGCCGGTCTGCCCGGCGCGGCCGTCCCGGCGATTGAACACCCGTCTGGCGGAGAATACCACGGGTTCGCCGCGCGCTGCGCGCAGATCAACCATGAAGTTCCGTGAATTTTTGGCGGTTTGAGGGAAGGCCGGGGAAGGAATTCCCCGGACCCCTTCTTTTCTTTCTGCGCGTTTAGCGTCGTGCCTCAGGACTGAGAGCGGGCTCTGCTTGAGGATTTAAATATGAGGCCACGCGGGCTGAATCCTTAGTCGCCGGAGGTCCAAGACCTCCGGCACCCAGCCGTCTCTTAGGCCACTCCTTCAACAACCGCTCCGGCAGAAACTCGAAAAAGAAAAAAAGGGGCCCGGGGAATTCCTTCCCCGGCCTTCCTCCTACCCCGGCCAAACTGCGGACGGCTCAAGAAGAAAGGCCATCCCCCACCTTTCCAGGTCCCATCCGCGGCAATGGTGGGTTGCGGCCGGCTGGAAGATGCCCTGTCATGGCCCGAACCAACCCGACCCCCGGTGTGATGCCGTGGTGGAGGGGAGCGAGGAGAGTTTCAAGTATGGCCATTACAGGCGAGATGCTGATTGGTGCCAGTGCGGTGCGCGGCACGGAAGGCGACATCTACGGCATCAACCCCGCGACCGGGGAGAAGCTGCAGCCGGCCTTCGGCGGTGGCGGCGCGGCCGAGGTGGAGCGTGCCTGCGCCCTGGCGGCCGCGGCGTTCGACACCTTCCGCCAGACCGCGCCCGAGCAGCGCGCGGCGTTCCTGGAAGCGGCCGCGCAGGCCATCCTGGACCTTGGCGATGAGCTGATCGAGCGTGCGGTGGCCGAGAGCGGCCTGCCGCGCGGCCGGATCGAGGGTGAGCGTGGCCGAACCGTCGGTCAGTTGCGCATGTTCGCCGGCGTGGTGCGGGAAGGCGGCTGGGTCGATGCGCGGATCGACCCCGCGCAGCCGGACCGCAAGCCGTTGGCGCGGTCCGACATCCGCCAGCGCCACATTGCCGTGGGCCCGGTGGCGGTGTTCGGCGCCAGCAACTTCCCGCTGGCTTTCTCCGTCGGCGGTGGTGACACGGCCTCGGCCCTGGCCGCCGGCTGCCCGGTGGTGGTGAAGGGCCATTCGGCGCATCCCGGCACGTCCGAGCTGGTGGGCCGGGCGATCCAGTCCGCCGTCAAGGCGAGTGGGCTGCCGGAAGGGGTGTTCAGCCTGCTGATGGGCTCGGGCGCCAAGGTGGGCGCCGCGCTGGTGGCCGATCCGCGCATCCAGGCCGTGGGCTTCACCGGGTCCTTCTCCGGCGGCACGGCGCTGCTGAAGATCGCGCAGAGCCGCCCGCACCCCATCCCGGTCTATGCCGAGATGAGCAGCATCAACCCGGTGTTCCTGCTGCCGGGCGCCATGGCCAAGCGGGCGGACGGCATCGGCAAGGGCTTCGTCGGCTCGCTCACCATGGGCGCCGGGCAGTTCTGCACCAATCCCGGCCTGGTGCTGGGCGTTGAAGGCAAGGAGCTGGACGCCTTCATCGCATCGGCCAGCGAGGCGCTGAAGGGCAGCGCGGCGCAGACCATGCTGACCCCCGGCATCTTCAAGGCCTATGAGGAGGGCGTCTCCCGCCTCTCCACCAACAACCGGGTGGAGACGGTGGTGGAAGGGCTGACCGGCGCCGGGCCGAACCAGGGCCGCGCCGCGCTGTTCAGCACCACTGCCGAGCATTTCGCCGCCGACCTGGCCTTGCAGGAGGAGGTGTTCGGTTCCGCCTCCCTCATCATCCGCTGCCCGGACCTGGAGACGATGCTGGGCCTGGCCGAGAAGCTGGAAGGCCAGTTGACCGCGACCATCCAGATGGAGCCCGAGGACCTGGAGCTGGCCCGCCGGCTGGTGCCGGTGCTGGAGCGCAAGGTGGGCCGCATCCTGGTCAACGGCTACCCCACCGGGGTCGAGGTCGGGCACGCCATGGTGCATGGCGGCCCGTGGCCTTCCACGTCGGACGGGCGCACCACCTCGGTCGGTTCGCTGGCCATCCGGCGCTTCCTGCGCCCGGTGGCGTACCAGGACTTCCCGGACGCGCTGCTGCCGGAAGCGCTGCGGAACGGCAATCCGCAGGGCCTGTGGCGCCGCACGGACGGCCAGCTCGGCCGCGACTGAACCGCGGGCAGCCGGGCCGGTCCCGGCTGCCGCGATCCTGGCCAGGGGCACGCAGCCCCTGGCCAGCCACATTCGGCCCCGGATGACATCTCCGTGGGGCGAAAGGCTCCGTTAACCCGGTGCGTCGCAGGATCATGCTCACCCCATTTTTGAGCATGTCCCACCCATGGTCGATGTCTCCGCCACCGCCCACCGCAACCGCCTGCAGGCCTTCGGTCTGGATGAACAGCAGCTTGCCCTGCTGCGGCAGCAGGCCGAGCCGGTGCGGCAGCAGATGCCGGCCCTGCTGGCGAAGCTGCAGCACGCCTTCCTGCCCTGGCCGGAAATCCATGCTGCCCTGGCCGATCCCAAGGTGCATGAGCCGCGCCTGGCGCACTGGACGCGCGTGGCCTCCGGCGATCTTGGGCCGGGCTTCTACGAATCCGCGCAGCGTCTGGCCCAGGCGCTGTATGAGCGCCACGTCCCCGCCTATGCCGTGACCATCTGCCATGCGACCGTGGCCGAGGGCCTGCAGCGCCTGCTGGCCGATGCCAAGGGCAGCGGCCTGCTGCCGCGCCTGATGGGGCGTGGCGCGGATGCGCCCGGGGCGCCCTCGCTGCCCCGCGCCGTCAACAGCGCCGCCTGGATGGACCTGGAAGTGCTGCTGGAGACCTATGCGGAGGCCGAGCAGGCCGGCAAGCGCGCCCTGCTGGAGAGCTTCGCCACCCAGTTCGAGCGCAGCATCCAGAGCGTGACCGAAGGCGTCAGCCAGTCCACCGGACAGTTGGACCACGCGGTGCGCGCCATGTCCGTCGCCGCCGACCGCTCCAGCGCCGATGCGGCGACCGCCGCCTCGGCGGCAGGCGAGGCCAATGGCAGCGTGCAGACCGTGGCCGCCGCGGCCGAGGAACTGGCGGCCTCGATCGGCGAGATCAGCCGGCAGGTCAGCCAGTCCACCAGCATCGCCGAGCGGGCGGTGGACAGCGCCCGCCGCACCGATGCCGTGGTGCAGGCGCTGGCCGAGGCCGCCGGGCGGATCGGCGACGTGGTCATGCTGATCAGCAATATCGCCGGGCAGACCAACCTCCTCGCCCTCAATGCGACGATCGAGGCCGCGCGCGCCGGCGAAAGCGGCAAGGGCTTCGCCGTGGTGGCCAGCGAGGTGAAGGGGCTGGCCAGCCAGACCGCCAAGGCGACCGACGACATCCGCGAACAGATCAGCCAGATGCAGGCGGTGACGCAGAAGGCCGTGGCGGCCATCCAGGATATCGGCGCCACGGTGGGGGAGATGGGCGGCATCGCCACCGCCATCGCCGCCGCGGTGGAAGAACAGGGCAGCGCCACGGCCGAGATCGCCCGCAGCGTGCAGAAGGCGGCCGACGGCAACCAGACCGTCAGCGCCCTGATGGACGGGCTGAAGGGCTCGGCCGAAGCCAGCCATGGCGTGGCGCGGGAAGTCGGGCAGGCCACGCGCAGCCTGGGCGGCCAGATCCAGCAACTGGACCAGGCCGTGGGCGGCTTCTTGAAGCAGGTCCGCGCGGCTTAGGGTCCTGGGGGGGCTCCTTGGCTGGCTCTGGGGTGCCGAATGAGGAAGGAAGAGAGGCTGGGGAATGAATTCCCCAGACCCCTTCTTTTCTTTCTGCGAATTTGGGACAGCGCTGCAGGACTGAGAGCGGACGCTGCTTGATGATCTTAAATATGGACCACGCGGGCTGAACCGTCAGTCGCCGAAGGTCTAGGACCTCCGGCGCACCCAGCCGTTTCTCAGGCCCACCCCAACAACAGCCACACCCGCAAAAACTCGAAGAAGGAAAAGAAGGGGCCCGGGGAATTCCTTCCCCGGCCTTGCTTCACCCCTGCACGAACCTCGACAGAACCGGACCGGCGCGCCGTCCGACCGTCAGCGCCCGCGGAGGAATTCCGCGAAGGCTTGCAGGGTTGTGTCGCTGACGTGGTGTTCCAGCCCTTCGGCGTCGCTTTCCGCCACGTCGTGCGGGACGCCGACGGCTTTCAGCAGGTCCACCACCACGCGGTGCCGGGCGCGGACTTTCTCGGCCAGGGTGTGGCCTTCCGGGGTCAGGAACACGCCGCGATAGGGTCGGGAATGTGCCAGCCCCAGCGCCTTGAGCCGGGCGATGCTTTTGATGGCGGTGGCGTGGGCCACGCCCATGCGGCGGGCGAGGTCGGTGGGGCGGGCTTCGCCGTCTTCCCGCAGCAGGTCGTCGATCAGCTCGACATAGTCCTCCAGCACGGCGGAGGCACGGCCGGCGCGCGCGGAGGCGTGCCGCGCGGCCTGCGCGCCTTCCTCCGTCGTATCCATCTCGGGCGGCTCGGCTGGCAGGCTGCTGGGCCCGCCCGCGGCCTGCTTCAGGTCTCGCTGGGTCATAGGGGGCGCAAAATGCCGCAGGGGGGAAGGTGTTGCAACAACGCGAAAAGTGCAACTTTCGCTCTTGAATGTAGCTTAGGCTACATGCTCAATACCAAGCACGAGTTCGATGCGCAGCCCACAGGAGTGACCTGAATGCACACCCGGCCACCCGCGAAGCCCTGGAGCCGTGCCCTCTGGGCCCGCCGTGCCGTTGCCTTGTCCCTCGCAGGCACCTTGTTGGGGGCGGTGCTGCTGCCGGGCGCGGCCTGGGCCCAGGCCGGGGCGCGGGAGGGCAAGCTGCGGGTGGTCACCACCTTCACCATCCTGCAGGACATGGCCCGCAACGTGGCCGGCGATGCCGCGGTGGTGGAATCCATCACTCGCCCGGGGGCTGAGATCCATGACTACGAGCCGACGCCGCAGGACGTGGTGCGCGCCCAGCAGGCCGACCTGGTGCTGTGGAACGGCATGGGGCTGGAACGGTGGTTCGAGCGCTTCTTCCAGCGGGTGCGGGACGTACCCTCCGCCGTACTGACTGATGGCATCGCGCCGGTGGCGATCACCGAGGGGCCGTATCGCGGCCGGCCCAACCCGCATGCCTGGATGTCCCCGGCCAATGCGCTGGTCTATGTCGAGAACATCCGCAAGGCGCTGGTCGCCGCCGATGCCGCCAATGCGGAGACCTACAACGCCAATGCCGCCCGCTATACCGAACGCCTGCGCGCCCTGGATGCACCGATCCGCGAGCGCCTGGCCGCGATCCCCGAAGCGCAGCGCTGGCTGGTCAGCTGCGAGGGCGCCTTCTCCTACCTGACGCAGAATTACGGCCTGCGGGAACTGTATCTCTGGCCGATCAACGCGGAGGAGGAAGGCACCCCGCGGCAGGTCCGCAAGGTGGTGGACACGGTCCGCCAGCACCGCATCCCGGCCCTGTTCTGTGAGAGCACGGTGAGCGACCGCGCCATGAAGCAGGTGGCGCGGGAGGCGAATTCGCGCTTCGCCGGCGTGCTGCATGTGGACAGCCTGACCGAAGCCGGTGGCGACGCGCCCACTTTCCTGGACCTGTTGGACTTCAATGCCCGCGCCCTCCTGGCCGGCCTGCAGGGAACCCGCTGAGATGGACGCGCAGCCCGCCGCCTTCGAACCAGCCGGGGCCGGCCGCCAGGCAGCGCCCCGGCCCACCGGCTGGCTGGCCCGCTGGGCCGGTGGCCGCGCCGCTGCCGCC
>NZ_JACTVA010000060.1 GCF_014490485.1 Teichococcus aerophilus
CGGCCTCGGCGGCGGCATCGGTGGCCTCGGCCTGCTCGGCGGCGGCGGCGTCCAGCCGCTCCGGCAGCGCGGCGCGGACGGCCTCCAGCGCGGCGGCCTCGGAGCCCAGGCGGCCCTCGGCCTCGGCGGCATCGCGTTCCTGGCGGGTGGCGTGCTCCAGGTCGTCCTTCAACTGGGCGAGCCGGCCCTCAGCCTCGGCCAGCGCGGCGCGGGCGCGGCCTTCCTCGGCCTGGAGGTTTTCCGCCTCGACCCGGCGGCGCTCCAACGCGGTGCGGGCGATGGCCTCGGCCTCGCGCGGCGCCGGCAGGGCGCGTTCGGCGGCGAAGGCGCGGGTGGCGCCCTCGGTCGCCGCCGTCTCCGCCGCCTTGGTCGCGGCCTGGGACTGGGCGAAGCCGCGCTGGGCGTTGACCAGCCCGGTTTCCGTGCGGGCGAGCAGCAGGGAGAACAGCTCGGCCTCCGCCTGGCGGGTCAGGCCGGAGAGGTTGCGGTAGCGCGCCGCCTGCCGGGCCTGCCGCTGCAGCGACTGGCGCTGCACCTCCAGCTGGCCCTTCAGGTCGTCGGCGCGGGTCAGGTTTTGCTCGGCCTGCCGCAGCTTCAGCTCGGCCTCGTGCTTGCGGGCGCGCAGGCCGGCGATGCCGGCGGCCTCCTCCAGCACCTGCCGCCGTTCCTCGGGCTTGGCGGCGATCAGGGCGGCGACGCGCCCCTGGCTGACCATGGCGGAGGACCGGGCGCCAGAGCCGATATCGGCGAACAGGGTCTGCACGTCCCGCCCCCGCGCCTCGCGGCCGTTGATGCGGAAGCCGGTGCCCTCGCCGCGCACGATACGACGGGTGATCTCCAGCTCCGGCACCTGCTGGTTAGGCGGCGGGGCGAGGCCGGCCGCATCCTCCAGCATCAGCGTCACCTCGGCCTGGTTGCGGCCGGGGCGGGTGGCGGTGCCGGCGAAGATGACGTCGTCCATCTCGCCGCCACGCATGGCGCGCGCATTGGTCTCGCCCATGGCCCAGCGCAGGGCCTCGACCACGTTGGACTTGCCGCAGCCATTGGGACCGACCACGCCGGTCAGGCCGGGCAGCACATCGACGATGGTGGGTTCGGCGAAGCTCTTGAAGCCGGCGATGCGCAGGCGGACCAGGGTGGCGCGCAACGCGGCCTCCCGCGCCGCGGCCTCGGTGGCGGCATCGCGGGCGGGTTCGTCCGGGCCAGGATCGGGCTGACCAGGGGCAGGCTGAACGGCAGCTTGCTGGGTGGCATCGGTGGAGGGGCCATCCTGGACCTGGATGGCGCCATTGCCGGCATTACCCGCCCCGGCCGCCGCCGCGGAGGCGGCAGCTTGGGCAGGCTGCTGTTCGGGGCCCGGGCCAGTCTCCTGGTCCGGGGTCTCGGTCTGGGCGGAAAGGGCCGCCTTGTCACTCTCGCTCAAGCGTCGTCCGCTCCGCTGTCCCGTTCGTCCGCCCGGCTCAAGCCGCGTCGTTCGCCAGCTGCTGGAAGCGCTCGAAGCTCACGGCACCGGGCTGCGGCCGGCGGCCGAAGACGAAGGTGGGGGTGGAATTGATGTTGAATTCCTGCTGGCCCTTGGCGCGCATCTCCAGGATGCCGCGTGCCAGCGCCTGGTCCGCCACCGCCGCGTCCACCTGGGCGCGGGTCATGCCGGCCAGGGCGGCGATCTTGGCGATCTCACCGACATTGTCCGCACCGCGGGCGAAGGCCCAGCGGTCCTGGCTGGCGAGCAGCGCGCTGATGAAGCCTTCGTAGCGGTCCGCCGGCAGGGCACGCGCCACCTGGGCGGCGGCCAGGGCCAGCTGGTCCAGCGGGAAGTCACGCCACACCATCCGCACGGTGCCGTTGCCCACCAGCTCCTGCTTCACGCGCGGCCACACATCTTTATGGAAGGCGGCGCAATGCGGGCAGGTCAGGGAGAAATACTCCAGCACCGCCACCTTGGCGTCGGCCTTGCCCACGCTGCGGTCGCCGAGGCGCGGATCGGCGTCCTGCGCCCGCGCGGGGGTGGAGAACAGCACCGGGCCAAAGGCGACCGGGGCGAGCGCCACGGGAGCAAGGATCATCGAGCGGCGGGAAAGGGTCATGGAGCCTCCTGTCGGGGCAAGCGGTTCGGACACGGCGTCATCAACATGCATTCGCCAACCTATGCACGCCCTGGCATGGGCCTGGCACTGGCACGGGCTTGGCGACACAGGCAGGCAGATGGTGGCGGGCCAGCCCCGCCGCCAGGGCACCCCAGCCCGCGCTATCGGCGCCCCCGATAGACCCCCTGGGCCAATCTTGCCAGTGCCTCCCGCAGATCAGGGTCCGCGACCTCCTCCAGCGAGGCGGTCACATGCTGGGGCAGGTCCACCGGCTTTGGCTTGGGGGCCGGGCGCGGCGGCGCCTTCAGCGTGGCCTGGACGAAGCGCAGCCGCTCCACCAGCCCCTGTCCCATCGCCATGTTGATCCGGCTGATCAATTGCGGCGCCAGGTGCTGCAGCTCCATCGCCACCGGGCCGGAGCAGGCGATGGTCAGCGTGCCGCCGGTCAGGCCACGCGGCAGGGTCTGCGCCGCCATGACGGGCCCGACCACCGCCGGCCAGTCCGCGATCAGCTGCGCCGCCGCCGGGCTGCGCTTCTTGAAGGCCGGGCGGGTGACGCGCGGCAACAGTGCGGACACCGAACGCAGGCCGAGATCGGCCCGCCACGCCGGGCCTGTATCGGCCACCGGCGCGGCCGGGGTGGCCGGCTTCGGCGGCGCCCGCAGCGCGCCATTCTTCAGCGGCGCGGTGGCAGAAGCCGCGCCCTTGGCCGCAGCCTTCGCCCGCGCCGGCGCCACGCCGCCCGCTTTCGCATCTTTTCGCGCCGGGGGGGTTGATCCGCGGCGCCCTTGGCCCTCTTCCTGCATCCGTGTTGCCCGCCGCCTCCCTGCTGCTCGATTGGTACGACCGCCACCGCCGCACCCTGCCCTGGCGGGAGGCGACGCGTGACCCATACCGCATTTGGCTCTCCGAGGTCATGTTGCAGCAGACCACGGTGGCCGCCGTCGGGCCGCGCTGGCTGCGCTTCCTGGCTCGCTTCCCCGATGTCGGCACGCTGGCCGCCTCGCCCTGGGCCGATGTGGCGGAGGAATGGGCCGGCCTCGGCTACTACGCCCGCGCCCGTAACCTGCACGCCTGCGCCCAGGCCGTCGTGGCGCGCGGCGGCTTCCCCACCACCGAGGCCGGGCTACGCGAACTGCCCGGCATCGGCGCGTATACCGCCGCCGCCGTCGCCGCCATCGCCTTCGGGCGGGAGGTGGTGCCGCTGGATGGCAATGTGGAGCGGGTGACCGCCCGCCTCGCCGCCATCGAGGACCCGCTGCCCGGCGCGCGCCCCCGGCTCAACCGCCTGGCGCAGCATTGGATGGAGCAGCCGGCCGCCCGTGCCCGCCCCGGGGACTTCGTGCAGGCGCTGTTCGACCTGGGCGCCACCATCTGCGTGCCGCGCAACCCGGCCTGCGCCATCTGCCCCTGGCTGCAAGGCTGCGAGGGGCAGCGCAGCGGCATCGCCCCCACACTGCCGCGCAAGGCCGCCAAGAAAGCCCGGCCGCTGAAGCGCGGCGTCCACTTCCTGTTGCTGGACGGCGCCGGCCGCCTGCTGCTGCGCCGCCGCCCGCCGACCGGGCTGCTGGGCGGCATGCTGGAACTGCCCGGCACACCCTGGCGCGAGACACCCTGGACCGAAGCGGAAATCCCCCCCTTCGCTCCCCTGCCCGGCCTGACCTGGCGGGCACTGGATGGCGAGGCGAAGCACGGCTTCACCCACTTCGAACTGCACATGGCCCTGCGCGTGGCCACCTTGCCAAACAGCGACGCGCCGGACGGCGAATGGCTGACCCCCCAGGCCGCCCGCGCCGCCTTGCCAGGGACGATGCAGAAGCTGCTGGACCTGGCGGCTTCGGCGGGGGCGCTGCGGGAGGGATAGCGAAGGCCGGGGAATGAATTCCCCGGACCCCTTCTTTTGTTTCTGCGAGTTTGGCGTTGCGCTTCAGGACTGAGAGCGGACGCTGCTTGATGATTTTAATCATGGGCCACAAAGGCTGAACCGGCTGTCGCTGGAGGTCCAGGAGCTCCGGCGCACCCTGCCGTCCTCAAGACCGCGTCTTCAACAGCCACGCCCGTAACTGGAAGAAAGAAAAGAAGGAGTCTGGGGAATTCTTTCCCCAGCCTTCCGCTCCCCCACTCAAGGCCTTGGCCGCGCCGGATTGCCGACCACCGTGGTGCCGGCGGGCACGTCCCGCGTGACGACGCTGCCGGCGCCGATCAGCGCGTGGTCGCCGATGGTGACGCCGGGCAGGATGATGGCGCCGCTACCGATCCAGACATTGGCACCGATGGTTACCGGGCGGCCGAATTCCAGCATCTGGGCGCGCTGGGCCGGGTCGCGCGGGTGGTCGGCGGTCAAGATCTGCACGGCGGAGCCGATCTGCGTGCCGGCGCCGATGGTGACCTTCACCACGTCCAGGATGACGCAGTTGAAGTTCATGAAGGCGCCGGCGCCGAGATGGATGTTGTAGCCGTAGTCGCAGAAGAAGGGCGGGCGGATGTTCACGCCGTCACCGACCGCGCCGAAGGCTTCCCGCAGCAAGGCGTGCCGTGCCTCCGCCGGCAAGGTGCGGGAGGCGTTGTAGCGCTCCATCCAGGCCGAGATGCGCTGGTTGTCCGCGGCCAGCTCCGGGCAGTCGGCGATGTAGAGGTCGCCTGCCAGCATGCGCTGCTTCTGGGTCCGTTGGTCCATGGGGTTCCTCGCTCCAGGCATTGGCCCCGAGTGTAGCCCAATCCGACTGGACACGGAGGCCGGCCCGGCCGGGACGCCCTGGGCGGGCATAGCCCGGCTGCCTCCCGCCGGACCGATGCGGGCCGGTGAGTGCACCGGCCCGTGTGGTCAGGCCTTGTAAGCTTCGGCGTAGGCGTCCGTCAGCGCATCATCCAACAGGCGGCCGGCCTGGTAGTGGGCCAGGTCGGCGGTGCGCGCCACGCCGGGCATCAGGCGCGGGCAGGGTTCCGGCGCGCCGATGACGGTGCGGATGGGCAGGCGCTCGGCGTAGATGGGCAGCGCGTAGTCCTCGTCGTCATCCGCCACGCCCTTGGCGCGGATCTTGGCGGAGGCGCGCTCGATCTCCATCGCGATGACGGCGGTGGCCTTGATCTCCTGGTCCGTGCTCTGGCGCAGGCTCGCGGTGCGGTCGGGGAAGAAGCGATCCACCATCATCACCAGGGCGCGGCGCTTCTCCACCGGGTCCGTGACCAGCTTGGCCTGGCCGAAGGCCATGACGGAACGGTAGTCGGCCGAGTGGTTGAAGCCGCAGCGGGCCAGGACCAGGCTGTCCAGATGCGTCACCGTCAGGCAGGCGGGCTCGCCGGTGGAGAGGTTGCGCAGCATGCGGCTGGCGCTGCTGCCGTGCCAGTACAGGGTGGTACCCTCACGCCAGAACAGCGTCGGCGTGCAGTAGGGCTGGCCGTCGATGACGTAGGAGACGTGGCAAAGCGCCGCGGCGTCCAGCAGGGCGTGCACCGTCTCATGGTCATAGAAGCCGCGGTCGTGGCGGCGCTTCACCCGGTTGCGGGCATCGACTTCATAGGCAGGGGCGTCGGTGGTGCTCATGGCAGGCCTCTATCGGGCGGCACGGGTGCCGCCCGGGGTGGGGCATGGCCGCGCCAAAGTTTTGACAACGCATCTTCGCGCCGGGAAAGTGGTTGCTGCGAGGTCCAATCCGGGGCGCGATATGCCAACCACTTCACATGACAAGCCGGGCGACCTGCTGGACATCCCATTGGTGCTGGACCGCGCGGCAGGGCCGCAATCCAGCCAGGTCCATGCCGGGCTGCGCGCCGCCATCCTGGGCGGGCGGCTGGCGGCGGGGCTGCGGCTGCCCTCCAGCCGCTCCCTGGCCAGCCAGCTCGGCGTGCGGCGGAACGCGGTGGTCACCGCCTATGAGCAATTGCTGAGCGACGGGCTGGCCGAATCCCGCATCGGCGCCGGTACCTACGTGGCCGCCCTGGTGCCCAGCGGGCCAGTGCCGGACACTGTGGAAGGCCTGCCTCCTGAGGCCACGGGCCTGCCGCCCGCCCCCGGCCAGGGCGCCTTCGCCGTCGGGCGTACGCATGCGGACCCGGCGCTGCTGGCGCAGTTCGGCCGCGCGGTGCGGCGCCGCCTGGCCACCGACCCCATCCATTTCGGCTATGGCGACCCACGCGGCAGCGAGGAGCTGCGCGCCGCCATCGCCACGCACCTGGCCGCCACCCGCGGCATACGCTGCGAGCCCGGGCGCATCCTGATCACCAGCGGTACGCAGCAGGGGCTGCGGCTCTGCGCCGAGACGCTGCTGCGGCCGGGCGACCCGATCTGGATGGAGGACCCCGGCTACCCCACAGCGCGCCGCATCTTCGAGGCGGTGGGCGCCCGTCCGGTACCGGTGCCGGTGGACGCCGCCGGGCTGGACGCCGCCGAGGGCCGCCGCCGCGCGCCCGGGGCCCGGCTGGCCTATGTCACCCCCTCCCACCAGTTCCCCACCGGCGTCACCATGAGCATGGCGCGGCGCATCGCCCTGCTGGACTGGGCGCGGGAGGCCGATGCCTGGGTACTGGAGGATGATTACGACAGCGAGTTCCGCTACGCCGGCCCGCCGCTGACGGCGCTGGCGGGCATCGATGGGCATAGCCGGGTGCTGTATTTCGGCACCTTCTCCAAGACGCTCTTCGCCGGGCTGCGCATCGGCTACGTCGTGCTGCCACCGGCGTTGCTGGGACGCATCGCCGCCACGCGGATGGTCAGCGACCGCTTCCCGCCCACCTTGCTCGGCAGTGCGGTGGCCGAGCTGATGACCGGCGGTGGCTTCGCCGCGCATATCCGCCGCATGCGCTCCCGCTACCGTGCGGCGCGGGACCTGGTGGCCGAGACAATTGAGCGTGCTTCTGGCGGGCTGTTGCGGGTGGATGTGCCGGACCATGGCCTGCACCTGCTGGCGCTGTTGCCGGCGGGCTGGGCGCCCGGTGCGGCGCGGCAGATTCGCGCCGCCGCCGGCATCGAGGCCTGGCTGCTGAGCGACACCAGGATGGAGCAGACCACCACGGATGGCTTCGTCCTCGGCTTCTCCGGCCACGCGCTGCCGGCACTGCGGCGGGCGGGGGAACGGCTGGGCGAGGCGGTGCGCGTGTATGCACTGGCTGGGGAGGCTGGTGGCTGAGGAATGAAGGCCGGGGCAGGAATTCCCTGGGCCCGCTTCTTTTATCTATCGGTTTGGCAGGCCTTCGGTCTGCCGGAGGTGTCACGCAACCTCGGCCGTCCTGGTCCGTTATGGAACGGATAGAGAACAAGGAACCCGCCATGGCTCGCGACACCGCTCCTGATCCGAAGACCGCCTCCAAGGCGCCGGACGCCGACGTGCCGACCAACACCGTCAAGGACCCGGAGAATTGGACCACCGGCGACGAGACGATGACTGGCGCCCAGGCGAGCTACCTGCAAACCCTGTGCGAAGAAGCTGGCGAGGAATTCGATGCCTCGCTAACCAAGGCGGAAGCCAGCAAGCGGATCGATGCGCTGCAGGCCAGCACGGGGCGCGGCCGTAACCACTGACGCGGAAGGCCGGGGCGGTTTTCTCTCGGTATCCAGGTCTCTGACATCGTGCCGCCGGGCGCTGATCGATGTTCAGGCTGAAGAGAGAAGGAAGGTCAGGGGAAGGAATTCCCCTGAAACCCCTTCTTTTTTCTGTCTGTTGGCGCGGGCCTCAGGTGCGGCCTTGAGAAAGGTCATGCGCCACTTGGGCTGAACCAGTAGCCCCTGGAGTCGCTCTGGCCTTGGCGCAGAAAGCTGACGCCGCCACATTCACGCCCGAAAGACTGGCAGAAAAAAGAAGGGGCCAGGGGAATTCCTTCCCCGGCCTTTCCTCCCAATGTCCCCGAGGGTTCGCCGCAGCGGTTCCGCATGACTTCAGAGCACCGGCGGCGGGATTGCGATGGCGGCGTCGCAGCGTCATGCGCAGCGTGGCAAACAGGCAAAAGCCCTGCCCAGCCTAGGCCCCCATGCTGCCGGCAATTTCCGTCCGCAACTCGTCCAGCAGGCGCAGCGAGCCATCGCGGCGCTCCACATGCCAGAACAGCCAGCCATTGCAGGATGGCGCTTCCTGCACCGCCGCGCCCACCTGGTGGATGGAGCCGCTGGCGGCGCCACAGCGCAGCGAACCATCGGCGCCGACCTGGGCGACGAAGCGCTGGTGGCGGTCCACCAGCCGGCTGCCCGGCGGCACCATGCCGCGCTCCACCAATGCGCCGAAGGGAATGCGTGGCTGCTCCCGCTTCGTCGGCGTCACCAGCATCGCGGATTCGGAGAGCGGCTCGATCGCGTTGATGCGGGCGCGGGCGGCGGCGGCGTAGGTCGGGTCCCGCTCGATGCCGATGTAGCGGCGGCCGAGCCGGCGGGCGACGGCGGCCGTGGTGCCGGAGCCGAGGAACGGGTCCAGCACCACATCGCCGGGCGAAGTGCAGGAGAGGATGACTCGGTGCAGCAGCGCTTCCGGCTTCTGCGTCGGGTGGACCTTCTGGCCCTTCTCGTCCCGCAGCCGCTCCCCGCCGGTGCAAAGGGGGATGAACCAGTCGCTGCGCATCTGCGTGTCGTCGTTCAGCGACTTCATGGCGGTGTAGTTGAACTTGTAGCGGCTCTCCTGCCCGCGCGAGGCCCAGATCATCGTCTCATGCGCGTTGGTGAAGCGGCGGCCGCGGAAGTTCGGCATCGGGTTGGCCTTGCGCCAGATGACGTCGTTCAGAATCCAGAAATCCAGGTCCTGCAACGCGGCGCCGAGGCGGAAGACGTTGTGGTAGCTGCCGATCACCCAGATCGTGCCGTCCTTGCGGAGCACGCGCCGCGCCTCGGTCAGCCAGGCGCGGGTAAAGGCGTCGTAAGCGGCGAGGTTGGTGAAGCGGTCCCAGTCATCGTCGACGCCATCGACGACGCTTTCATCCGGGCGCCGGAGCTCGCCCTTCAATTGGAGGTTGTAAGGCGGGTCCGCGAAGATGGCGTGCACCGAGGCCGGCGGCAACGCCCGCAGCATCTCGATGCAATCCCCTTCCAGGATGCAGTCCAACGGCAGATCCAACCCCGTCCCCACGCCGTCGAAACCCCCGTAGACGCCATCGGCCGCGGCAAGGCCGGCGGCGATTCACTTGCCAATGATAATCCCCGAAGCGCCGCCAGGCGGTCATGAACCGGCCCGGCGCGACCGCAGCGACTCGAAGCGCCGAGAATGCGTCGGCGTGAGTCAGCACGTCAAGACAGGGCGAGAAGCATCTGATCCACGGGACCGAATCCCTTCCGGTGATGCGGGGTGGGGCCCAGCCGCTCCAGCGCCTCCCGGTGCGCCGCCGTGGGGTAGCCGGCATGGCGGGCGAAGCCGTAGCCCGGCCAGCGCGGGTCCAGCCGCGTCATCGCCCGGTCCCGCGTCACCTTGGCCAGGATGGACGCGGCGGCGATGGAGAGGCTGAGGCTGTCCCCCTTCACCACGCAGCGCACGGCGCAGGGCAGGCGCGGCGGCTGGTTGCCATCCACCAGCGCCAAATCCGGCAACAGGCGCAGCCGGCCAATGGCGCGCGCCATGGCCAGGTGCGTCGCCCGCAGGATGTTCAGCCGGCCGATCTCCACCGCACTGGCGGCACCCACGGCACCATCCAGCACCCCCTCCAGCATCGCGGCGCGCAAGGCCGCGAAGGCGGCTTCCCGCCGTTTGGCATCCAGCTTCTTGCTATCGTCCAGCAGCAGGGCCAGCGCCGCCGGCGGCGGGGCATGGAACACCACGGCCGCCGCCACCACCGGGCCAGCCAGCGGGCCACGCCCAGCCTCATCCACCCCCGCCACGCGGCCGCCCGCAGCGATCTCCAGCAGGTAATCCGGCATCAGGGGAACTCAGGCACAGCATGCATGAGAGGGGCATACGCCGCGCCTCCGCGCCGCCGCAAGCACGCGGTTGCGATAGGGGTGCTTGCCTCAGCTCACCGCTCAGATCCCCGGCAGGGGCGGCAAGTGCAGGGGTGCCGCTGGCTGCCGGTTCAGGTGACGGACTTTGGGGACAGGAGAAGGCCGGGGAAAGAATTCCCCGGACCCCTTCTTTTTCTGCGAGTTTGGCGAAGCGCTTCAGGACTGAGAGCTGGCGCTGCTTGATGATTTTATCAATGGGCCACGCGGGCTGCACCGTCAGTCGCCGGAGGTCTAGGACCTCCGGCGCACCCAGCCGTGTCTCAAGCGCACCCGCCCAAAGGGCCCGCCCTCAAACTCGAAAAAAGAAGATGGGTCCGGGGAATTCGTTCCCCGGCCTTGCTTCCTTCCCCGCTTCCCGCCCAGGCCGGTCGATGAACGACCCTCGGGTCAGAGCTTGAGGTCGTAGGTCCGCCACGGCGTCAGTTGCGCCACGCGGTCATACACGGCGCGGCCACGGTAGTTGTTATCCGCAGTGATCCAGCGGATCAGGCTCCACCCCTTCTGCCGGCCGACTTCGCCGACGGCGGCGATCAGCGCATCCGCCACCCGCTGGCCACGGGCGGAGGGGTCGACGAACAGGTCATCCAGGAAGCCGCCGGTGGTGGCGGAGAGCGGGCGGGCGAAGGGGCGGTAGTGGGCGATGCCCACGGCCTGGCTGCCGGAGAAGGCGATGAAGCCCTGCACTTCGTGCGCCGGGTCCTGAATCCAGCCCCAGACGCGGGCGCGCATCTCGGCTGTCTGCTCGGTGCGGTAGAAGTTTGCGTAGCCGGCGTAGAGGCCTTCCCAGGCTTCGCGGTGGCTTTCCTCCATCGGGATGATGCGGAGGTTTTGGTCGGACATGGCGGAACCCTTTCCCGGCGCGGCGGAACCGATGCTGGCCACCGTGCGTTTCATCCGCACCCGCGCTGCCAAGGACGAGACGCCAGAGGCGCGGCGTGAGAATCGCAGATGCGGATGCTGGACACCATGCTGACTGAAGCGGCCGCCACGGTCGAGCCACCCCCGCCCTCCCCCCGCGCTGTCGAGGTGGATGCGGCGAGCGCCGCGGGGCTGCGGCACGTCTCGGACGAGGGTCCGGGCATCAGCCGGCGCCGCAGCGGCACGGGCTTCGCCTACCGGGATGCCAAGGGCGCAGCGGTGCGGGACAAGGCGGTGCTGGCGCGCATCCGCAAGCTGGCCATCCCCCCGGCCTGGAGCGATGTGTGGATCTGCCCCCGCGCCAACGGGCACATCCAGGCCACCGGCCGCGATGCGCGCGGGCGCAAGCAGTACCGCTACCACCCCGATTGGCGGATGGCGCGGGATGCGACGAAGTACGAGCACATCATGGAATTCGCGCACGGCCTGCCCCGGCTGCGCGCGCGCGTGGCAGCGGATATGGCCAGGCGCGGCCTGGGGCGGGAGAAGGTGTTGGCGACGGTGACGCACCTGCTGGACACCACGCTGATCCGCGTCGGCAACGAGGATTACGCCCAGGCCAACCAGAGCTACGGCCTGACGACGCTGCGCAACCGCCACGTCGCCGTGGAAGGCGGCGAGTTGCGCTTCGACTTCAAAGGCAAGAGCGGCAAGATGTGGAAGCTGCGCCTGCGCGACCGGCGCGTGGCGAAGGTGGTGCGCGCCTGCCAGGAACTGCCAGGCCAGGAGCTGTTCCAGTACATCGACGAGGACGGCGCGCGCCAGACCGTCGATTCCGCCGACGTGAACGCGTATCTGCGCGAAGCCAGCGGGCGGGACATCACCGCCAAGGATTTCCGCACCTGGGCCGGCACCGTGCTGGCGGCAATGGCGTTGGGCGAGTTCGAGAAGTTCGACAGCGCCACAGCCGCGAAGCGCAACGTCAAGGCCGCGATCGAACGCACCGCATCCAGGCTGGGCAACACGCCGACAATCTGCCGCAAATGCTACGTCCACCCCGAAGTGCTGGACAGCTACATGCAAGGCGCCCTGCTGGTTCAGGTGAAACGCGAAGTCGAAGCCGAATTGCGCGACGACCTGGAGGAACTGCGGCCAGAGGAAGCCGCCGTACTGGCATTCCTACGGCAGAGGCTGGCGCGCGCGGTGGGGTGAGGAGGCGCGCGCTAATGATGGAGGAAGGCCGGGGAAAGAATTCCCCGGAGCCCCTTCTTTTCTTTTTTCAAGTTTTTAGGGCGAGGCTGATGAAAGGGGTCTCTTGTTCGCAGCCCCGCCGGTTCGCGCCAGAAGTCCTGGACCTTCGGCGACTGAGAATTCAGCCCGTTTGGCCTAATTCTCAATATGCCTCAATAGGCCCGCCCTGCGCCCTGACGCGCAACACCAATCTCGCAGAAAAAAGATGGGGCCTGGGGAATTCTTTCCCCAGCCTTCCCTTCCCCTCAAGCCTGCTTCGGCTGCCCGTTGGAGGCGGAGAGTCCGCCATCCACCGGCAGGTTGACGCCATTGACGAAGCGGGCGTCGTGGCTGGCCAGGAAGGCGATGACGTCAGCCACTTCCTCCGGCTCGGCGCCGCGGCCCATGGGGATGCGGTCGGCGAAGCGGGCCATCAGGTCTTTGTCGTCCTTCATGTCGGCCGTCATGTCCGTCATGGTCAGGGCGGGGTTCACGGCGTTGACGCGCACGCCCTGCCCGCCCAGTTCCAGCGCCAGGGCGCGGGTCATGTTGGTCACGGCGCCCTTGGCGGTGTTGTAGACGCTCATGTTCCAGTCGCCGCCGAGGCCGGAGACGGAGGAGGTGTTGACGATGTTGCCTTGCACCTTCAGCAGTTCCGGCAACACGGCGCGGGTGCAGAAGAACACGCCGTCCAGGTCGGTGGCCATCACGCGCCGCCAGTCCTCCACCGAGGTTTCCAGAAAGGGGCCGCTGGTGGCGATGCCGGCGTTGTTCACCAGCACGTCGATGCGGCCGAAGCGTTGCAGCGTGGCCTGGGCCAGCCCTTCGGCCTCGTCCTGGTTGGAGACGTCGGCCACGTGCACCATGCTGCGCTCGGCTGGCATGGTGGCGGCGATCTTCTCCAGCTTCTCGCGTGTCCTTCCCACCAGCACGACGGCGGCGCCGTCCCGGCCGAAGCGCTGTGCCGTGGCGGCGCCGATGCCAGAACCGGCACCGGTGACGATCACGACCTTGCCGTCAAACCGGGCTGGCTGAAGCTCTGCCATCAGGATTTTCCTTGTTGCCTGCTGGCAAAGGAACGCCCGCGCGCCACCGGGGTTGAGGCATGGCCCTCAGGGCCGTAGCGAGAGGTCCAGCCGCCCCGCCGCGGACAATGCCATCACCAGGGCGGAGACATGCATCGCCTGCGCCAGCAATCCGGAATTGAGGCCGGAAAGCACGCCGGCCAGCGGCAGGGTTTCCACCGCGATGTCCTCCCCGGCTTCGTGCGCGGTCTCGGCGGTGGGCACGGCGTCCAGCGCCAGCACGGTGTGGCACAGGTTGCGGTGGGTGGCGGTGTTGGGGTGCAGGCTGCACACATGCTGCAGGCGGGAGGAGGTGAAGCCGGTTTCCTCCCGCAACTCCCGGGCGGCGGTGTCCACGGGGCTGGCGTCGCCGGCATCCATGGCGCCGGCCGGCAGTTCCAACGTGCGGGCTCGGGCGCCGTGGCGGTACTGGCGCACCAGCACCAGGCGGTCATCCGGCGTCAGTGCCACCACCTGCACCCAGTCGGGGTAGGCGAAGGTGTAGAAGGGGTCCAGCACATTGCCCCGCGCATCGCGGCAGGCATCGGCCGTGACGTCGATCCAGCGGTCACGCAGCGCGGTGCGGGAGGACAGGACCTCCCAGGGGGCGAATTCAGTCACGTTGCAGGGTCCCGGTCCGCAGTTGCCGGGCATGCTGCGCTGAAAGGGTGAGCGTGGCCAAGGGGGGTGTGGCCACCTTGGGCTAGCGACCGGGGAGGAAAGTCGGCCCGGCACCCCCGGTGTCAGCCAGCCGAAGCCCCTGGCGGCCAAGGCCCCGCTCGCCAAAAGCACATGCAAGATATTTAGAAGACAAAGCCGCCCGGGCTGCACGCACAGGCGCCCGCACTCAAGGCGGGGTCTGGGGTGGCACTGCCACCCCAGCGGGGTCCAGGGGCGGCGCCCCTGGGCCCTTCTTCAGCGCGTCACTCGGCCGCGATCTGCTGCGCGTTGGCGTATTCCTCCAACGGCGCGCAGGTGCAGATCAGGTTGCGGTCGCCATAGACGTTGTCCACCCGCTTCACCGGCGGCCAGTACTTGCGCGCGGCGACGTAGGGCAGCGGGAAGGCCGCTTCCTCACGCGAGTACGGGTGCGACCAGTCCGACGCCATCACTTCGGCGGCGGTGTGGGGCGCGTTCTTTAGAGCATTGTCCACCTTGTCCATGCGGCCCTGCTCCACCGCGCGGATTTCGCCGCGAATGGAGATCATGGCGTCGCAGAAGCGGTCCAGCTCGGCCTGGGTCTCGCTTTCGGTGGGCTCCACCATCAGCGTGCCGGCAACGGGCCAGGACATGGTGGGGGCGTGGAAGCCGTAATCCTGCAGGCGCTTGGCGATGTCCTCGACCAGCACGCCGCCGCCCTGCTGGAAGCCACGGCAATCCAGGATGCACTCATGCGCCACCATGCCGCGCGCGCCCTTGTAGAGCACGGGGAAGTGCCCATCGAGCCGCTTGGCGATGTAGTTGGCGTTGAGGATGGCGACCTGGGTGGCCTTGGTCAGCGCTTCCGGGCCCATCATGCGGATATAGGCGTAGCTGATGGGCAGGATGGAGGCGCTGCCGAACGGCGCCGCCGAGACCGGGCCGTAGCCGGTGGCCGGGCCGGCTTCCGCCAGCAGCGGGTGGTTCGGCAGATGCGGCACCAGATGCGCCGCGACGCCGATCGGGCCGACGCCCGGGCCGCCGCCGCCATGCGGGATGCAGAAGGTCTTGTGCAGATTGAGGTGGCAGACATCGGCGCCGATGCGGCCGGGGGCGGTGAGGCCCACCTGCGCGTTCATGTTGGCGCCGTCCATGTAGACCTGCCCGCCCGCCGCGTGCACGGCGTCGCAGATGCGGACGATCTGTTCCTCGAACACGCCGTGCGTGGACGGGTAGGTGATCATCAGCGCCGAGAGCTTTTCGGCGTGCTGGGCGATCTTGGCGTCCAGGTCGGTGAGGTCGACGTTGCCGTCCTTGTCGCAGCCCACCACCACCACGCGCATTCCCGCCATCGCGGCCGAGGCCGGGTTGGTGCCGTGGGCAGAGGACGGGATGAGGCAGATGTCGCGCCCATCCTGGCCATTCGCTTTGTGGAAGGCGCGGATGGCCAGCAGGCCGGCATACTCGCCCTGGCTGCCGGCATTGGGCTGCAGCGAGACGCCGGCGAAGCCGGTGATGGCGGCCAGCCAGCTTTCCAGCCGGCGGATCATCTCGATATAGCCCTGCGCCTGGTCGGCCGGCACGAAGGGGTGGATGTTGCCGAAGCCGGGGAAGGTGACGGGGATCATCTCCGCCGTCGCGTTCAGCTTCATCGTGCAGGAACCGAGCGGGATCATGCTGCGGTTCAGCGCGACGTCCTTGTCCTCCAGGCTCTTCAGGTAGCGGAGCATGGAGTGCTCGGCGTGGTGGGTGTGGAACACCGCCGCCGTCAGGATGTCGGACTGGCGGCCCAGCGCGGCGGGAATGCCGCCCTTGGGTTCTCCCAGCTTGCCGCCGAGGATGTTGGCCAGCACGTCCAGTTCGGCGCGCGTGACGGTCTCATCGAGCGCGATGGAGACGGCGCCATCCAGCTTGCGAAGGTTAAAACCCTGCTCGAAGGCGGCGTGGTAGATGGCGTCGGTCTTCGGGCCGGTCTCGATGGTGATGGTGTCGAAGAAGCCATCGTGGCGCAGCGTCAGGCCGGCGGCGGCGGCGGCACCGGCTAGCAGGCGGGCCTGCAGGGCGACGCGGCCGGCGATGCGGCGCAGGCCCTCGGGGCCATGCCACACGGCGTACATGCCGGCCATGACGGCCAGCAGCACCTGCGCGGTGCAGATGTTGGAAGTCGCCTTCTCGCGCCGGATATGCTGCTCGCGCGTCTGCAGCGCCAGGCGCATGGCGGGCTTGCCGGCGGCATCGAGCGAGACGCCGACCAGGCGGCCCGGCATCAGGCGCTTATAGGCGTCCTTCACGGCCATGAAGGCGGCGTGCGGGCCGCCATAGCCCATCGGCACGCCGAAGCGCTGGGAGGAACCGATGACGACATCGGCGCCCATCTCGCCCGGCGGCGTCAGCAGCACCAAGGAGAGCGGGTCGGCGGCGACGATGGCGAGGCCACCGGCGGCCTGCACGGCGGCGATCTCGGGCGCGATGTCGCGCACCTCGCCGGTCGTGCCCGGATATTGCAGCACCAGGGCGAACGGCTTCTGCGCGGCGCAGGCTTCCGCAACGCCGGCGGGTGCCACCGTTTCCACCGTCAGCCCCAGCGGCTCGGCGCGCGTGCGGATGACGGCGGCGGTCTGCGGGTGCACGTCGGACGCGACGAGGATGGTGCGGGACTTGCCCTTGGTGGCGGCGAAGGCAATGGCCATCGCCTCGGCGGCGGCCGTCGCTTCATCGAGCAACGAAGCGTTGGCGACGGGCAGGCCGGTCAGGTCGGTGACCATGGTCTGGAAGTTGACCAGCGCCTCCAGCCGCCCCTGGGCGATTTCCGCCTGATAGGGGGTGTAGGCGGTGTACCAGCCCGGGTTCTCCAGCACGTTGCGCAGGATCACCGGCGGCACATGCGTGCCGTGGTAGCCGAGGCCGATCAGCGACTTCCGGATGACGTTCTTCTCGGACAGCGCGCGCAACTCGGCGATGACCTCCGCCTCGTTCACCGGCGGCGGCAGCGCGGAGAAATCCTGGCCACGGATATCGGCGGGGACGGTGCGGTCAGCCAGGGCATCCAGGCTGTCCGCGCCCACCACCTTCAGCATCGCCGCGATCTCGGCCCCCGACGGGCCGATATGCCGGGCGGCGAAGGCGCCGTGATCTTCCAGCGCCGTCAGCGCGTCGAGGGCCTTGCTCATCAGAGGGCGTCCACGAAGGCGGCGTATTCGGCTTCGCTCATCAGCGCGTCGATGGCGCCGATGTCGGACGGCTCGATCTTGAAGAACCAGCCATCGGTGGTCGGCGCGGAATTGGCGAGCGCGGGATCATCCACCAGCGTCTGGTTGGATTCGACGATCTTGCCGGCGATCGGGGCATAGACGTCGGACGCCGCCTTCACGCTTTCCACCACCGCGATGGCTTCCTCGGCCGCCACGTCACGGCCGGCTTCCGGCAGCTCGACGAAGACGATGTCGCCGAGCGCGTTCTGCGCGTGGTCGGTGATGCCGATGGTGGCCACGCCACCCTCCAGCTTCACCCATTCATGGTCCTTGGTGAACTTGATCTCGGCCATCGGGGCGGGTCCTTATCGGGCGTAGCGGTGGGGAACGAAGGGGGTGGCGGCGACACGGGCCGGGGAGGCCTTGCCGCGCACCATCAGGTCGAGCGCCGTGCCATCGGCGGCGTGTTCGCGCGCCACGTAGCCCATGGCGCAGGGGCCGTTCAGCGTGGGGCCGAAGCCGCCGCTGGTGATGTCGCCCACCACATCCGCACCGACCTGGATGGGGGTGTGGCCACGCGCGGGCTGGCGGCCATCCGGCAGGATGCCGACGCGCAAGCGCTTCGGGCCATTATCAAGTTCCTCGCGCACCCGCTCGGAACCAGGAAAATTCCACTCGGTGCGGCGGCGCTTGCCGATGGTCCAGACCAGGTTGGCCTCGACCGGGCTGG
Organism: Teichococcus aerophilus; assembly: GCF_014490485.1. Classification (GTDB taxonomy): domain Bacteria; phylum Pseudomonadota; class Alphaproteobacteria; order Acetobacterales; family Acetobacteraceae; genus Pseudoroseomonas; species Pseudoroseomonas aerophila. The sequence goes on from NZ_JACTVA010000060.1 coordinate 17,709, forward strand.
TCGTCTCGTCGATGTCGTTGCCGTAGAGGCAGAGGCCGGCTTCCAGCCGCAGCGAGTCGCGCGCGCCGAGGCCGGCGGCGGTGGCACCCGGAAGGGCCAGCAGCGCGCGGGCCAGCGCCTCGGCCTGCTCGGCCGGGACGGAGATCTCCACCCCATCCTCGCCCGTGTAGCCGCTGCGGCTGACCAACGTCTGGATGCCGGCGATCTCGACCGCCAGCACATCCATGAAGCGCATGCCGGCGATGGCAGGCGCCAGCGTGGCGAGGGAGGACACGGCGGCCGGGCCCTGGAAGGCCAGCAGCGCGCGGTCCGGCATCCGCTTCAGCGTGACGCCGGCGGGCAGCGCGGCCTCGATGGCGGCGGAGTCCACGTCCTTGCGGCTGGCATTCAGCACGAGGAAGAGGCGATCCCCGAGATTGGCGACCATGAAGTCGTCCAGGATGCCGCCGCTCCTGGTGGTCAGCAGGCCGTATTTCTGCCGGCCGGGCTTCAGGATCTGCACATCGGCGGGCGTCAGGCGCTCCAGCGCCGCGGCGGCGCCCTCACCCACCAGCTCGGCCTGCCCCATATGGGAGACGTCGAACAGCGCGGCGCCGGCGCGGGTGGCCAGGTGCTCGGCCATGATGCCGGCCGGGTACTGCACGGGCATGGCATAGCCCGCGAAGGGCACCATGCGCGCGCCCAGCTCCCGGTGCAGGGAGGCCAGGGGGGTTTCCAGAAGCGTCTCGTTCGAATCGGCCACGCAGCCTCCATCACCGCGCTCACGCGCGGCGGGTCAGGGTTCGTGGCCCCCCTCTGTCCGATGACCTGAGAGATTCAGCGCGGGCGTTACGCGCCTTACTCCGTCGGTGCCATTGCCCTTGCACAGGCTCCGGGCTTTCCAGAGGTCCCTTCTCCACGCGGCCCTTCTGCCTGAGCGTTTCCGGGGGCCGGTTGCGCCTTCGGCGACAGCACCCCAGACCTGGGGCGCCATTCTCTCCCGCGTGGGATCAACGGGTAGCGCCTCTCTGCCCCAGCGGCGGGCGGGGCGCAACATGAATAGCGGCAACTGGCTCCGGGCGGCACGCCTGCGGCGTCAGGCCACGGTGCGAGCCCGGGCGCGCGCCGGGTACCAGCCGGTGAAGGTCACCGCCGCCACCAGCGCCAGCACAATCGCCAGCATGCCGATGCGCGGCGGCAGCCCCGGCACATACAGCAAGGCCAGCTCGGCCAGCACCATGACGGCGAAGGCCAGCGCCCAGGCGCCGGTGATGACGTAGTTGGCACGCAGGAAGGCGGCGCTGTCCCAATGCTCGCTCGCCACCTGTTCCCGCGCGTATTGCAGGGTGAAGGGCTTTCCCATCGCCATGGAGAGCAGCACGATCGCCAGCAGCCCGGCATCGACGACCAGGCGAACGGCGATGACCGACCAGTTGGGGTGCGCGAACACCGCGTACAGCGCCAGCGCGCCGAACAGCACCGTGGTGCCCACTTCCAGGATCTTGACCACCCGGCCAGGACGGACCCAATCCCGCGCCAGCAGCGCGAGGGAGACGGCGGCGCCGCCGATCAACCCCTGGGTCGGGCCCAGCAGCCGGTCCAGCACCGCGAAGACGATGAAGGGAATGAAGGCCAGCAGGATGTTCATCGGGGATGCCTCCTCCTCTGGGCGCCCGGGACTGCGCCCGCCGCCCGGAGGAAGAGTAGACAAGCCAGGGACGATGCGACACCGCAATATTCAGCCACGGCCAGGCCGTGGCCAGCGCCTCCGCCCTGGCCGGCCCGGCTATTGCAGCCGGATGTTGCGGCTGCGGATCACCTCCCGCCACTTCGCGTTCTCGGCCGCGAAATAGGCGGGGAAATCCTCCGCCGGCGTCACCGTCGGCATCACCGCCAGGGGCTGCAGGCTGGCCCGCACCTCGGGCGAGTTCATCGCCGCTGCCACCGCCGCGTTGATGCGCTTCAGCAGCGCCTCCGGCACCCCGGCCGGGGCCAGCAGGGCGATCTCCTCCACCACCTCGAAGCCTGGGAAGCCGGATTCGGCCACGGTCGGCACGTCGGGCGCGAAGGCGGAGCGCTCCCGCGTCGTCACCGCCAGCGCCCGCACGTCGCCGGACTGCATCTGCGGCAACACGCCGGACGCCGCCATGACGATCAGCTGCGCCTCGTTGGTCATGATGGCCTGCACGGCCGGCGCGCCGCCGCGATAGCCGACATCGGCCACCTCGATCCCCGCCGTCTGCAACAGCAGCTCCGTCGCGAGGTGGGAGGAGGAGCCGGCACCCGGATTGGCGTAGACGATCCGCCGCCCCTGCCGCGCCAGCGCGACGAATTCCTGCAGGTTGCGCGCCGGAAGTTCCTTCGACACCGCCAGGAACATCGGCATCGACGCCACCAGGCCGATGCCGGCGAAGGCGCGGTCGTTGTCGTAGGGCAGTTGGTACAGGTAAGGCGCCATGGCGTAGACGCCGGCGGGCGCGAAGAACAGCGTATAGCCATCCGGCCGCGAGCGGGCCACCGCACCGGCCCCGATGGTGCCGGCGGCGCCGGCCTTGTTCTCCACCACCACCGGCTTGCCGAGGTCCGTGCTCAGCCGCTGCGCCAGGATGCGCGCCACGGTGTCGGTGGAGCCACCGGCCGGGAACGGCACCACGATGGTAACCGTCCTTTCCGGCCACGCAGCCTGGGCCCTGGCCACGCCGGGGCTGAACAAGCCCAGCGCCGTGGCACCGAGAACGCCGCAGGCCGCGGCGCGTCGGGTCAGCTTCATCCGGATCGTCCTTCTCGTGTTCCCGCCGCCCGGACTTCCCGCCGGGTCGGCCCGGCCTTCATAGCGCGGCAGCCACCCGTCGCGCGAGCGGAACGAAACGGCGCCGGGCGGCGTGCCGTGGATCGGCTGGAGCGGGAGAAGGCTGGGGAAGGCACTCCCCAGGCCCCTTCCTTTTTTCAGCGGGTTTTGGGCGCGCCTTCCTTGGCAATCTGGGCCAGGGGCGCGGTCCCACCCACCGGATGAGCATTGCTTTTAGATTCGCTCTCGCATCATCCTGGCCGGGGCGACTGGCGGAGGCGGGGCGAGATGATATCGCAGGAAGCCATGGTCGCCGCGCTGATCTTCGTGCTGCTGGGCGCGGCGGCGCTGTGCAGCCTGCTGCTCTACGACCGGCTGCCCCGCCGCTACCATCACGAGGAGACCGGCAGCGTCGTCCGCCTCGTCTCCAATCTCTTCGTGATGATGACGTCGCTGGTGCTGGGGCTGATGGTCAATTCCGCCAAGAACACCTTCGAGGCGGTGGACCACAACGTGCACGTCATCGCCACCGAGATCATCCTGCTCGACCGCACGCTGCGCCAGTACGGGCCGATGGGAGATGAGAGCCGCCAGCACCTGCGCGCCTACACCGAATGGGCCGTGACGGCGACGGCACCGGCCGCGGACCCGCTGCTGGTGGGGGACCGTGCCTCGGAACGGCTGCTGCTGGCGGTGGGCACCAGCCTCGGCGGCATGCGGCTGAACGACGATGAGCACGCGGCGCTGTGGCACAGCGCGCGGGAAGGCTACCAGCATATCGTCGAGCTGCGCTGGGCACTGGTGGAGCAGGCGGAAGGCACCATCCCGATGCCGTTCCTGGCCATGGTGGTGGCCTGGCTGGTCTTCATCTTCGCCAGCTTCGGCTACCGCTCCCCCCGCAACGTCGTGGTGGTGGGATCGCTGCTGTTGTCGGCCGGGCTGATCGCGGGGTCGATCTACCTGATCCTCGACATGGACGTGCCGTTCAGCGGCCTCATCCAGGTGGAGGATACGCCGATGCGCCGCGCCCTGGCCGAGATGGCGCCCTGAACGCCGCGCCGCTCAGCCGGCCCGCGCATCCCGCGCCATGAAGCTGGCCTGCGCGTCGTAGGACAGCACGCGCAGGCGGATGGCCTCGTCCCGCACCACCTCAAAGCCCTGGCGCCGCCAGAACGGCACGGAGCCATTGACCGCCACCAGCGACAGCGTCTTCAACCCCGCCGCCCGCGCCACCGCCACCAGCCGGGCGACGATCTGGCCACCCAGCCCGCCGCCCCGCGCGGTATCTGCCAGGGCAATGTCGTGCAGGTAGTAGGTGTCCGCCGCCGCTGGCAGCGCCTGCAGCAGCGTATTCAACGTCGGCGGCTCGCCAAAGCGCCAGGGGTGGCTGAGCGCGTAGCCGTGCAGCCCGCCCTGCCCCGCCAGCACGAAGCAGCCGGCCGGATACAGCGCCAGCCGTTCCGCGAAGACCGCCGGGTCCTCCGGATAGGCCGGGTGGACCTCCTGGCTGATACCTAGCACCGCCGGCAGATCCGCCGTGCCCATCGGGCGCCATTGCAAATGGGATGCGGAACTGTCCATTGCCCCGTCCTGTCCGGTTTTATCCGTCAGGGCAAGGCCAGGGGGATGCAATTGCTTGTCGCCGCGTCTCAGGCAGTCCCGGCAGTGCGCATCGTTGCGATGCCTGCGGGCGTGGCGGTCGTCCCATCCGGCGGGTCCTTGATCAGCGTTGCGCGGCCAGCCAGAGGAATGGCTCGGAAGCAAGCATGCTGTCTTGCCGAGGATGGATCGACACTCAGCGCGAGACAGGAAGGCCGGGGAAGGAATTCCCCGGGCCTCTTCTTTTCTTTCTGCGAGTCTTCAGGGCATGGCTGTCGAAGCGTCAGGCTTCCAGGCCTTCGCCAGGGTCGCGCATAAAGCGTGATGCATTCTTGTTCGCGCACCATGCTTCCGTCCTTATTTGGTCGCGCGATTCCGCTTTTCGGTGCTTCCACCTCCAAGCCACCACACTCCGGCGCCCACGACCGTCCGGGAAGGCCGGCGGCCCAGACTCCCAGGATCTGTCGGCCCCAAAGCCCATCGCCAACTGACAGAACAGAGATGGGGTTTCAGGGGAATTTATTCCCCTGAACTTGCCTGGACGCCTCTACCTCGAATCCCGCGCCACCCAGGCTCAGAGCTGCGCTTCCACCGGCAGCCACTTCACCACGCGCGCCAGCATCCGCCGGCCAAGATTGGCTTCCGGCTCGTGCGGGCTGGTCTGGTCCTCATCGGTCCAGAACATCTTCCGGCCCTGCATCCACACGCGGTAGCTACGGTCCGGCTCGGTCAGGCGCTGCTGCTCCTGGCGAAGTTCCTCGGCCAGGTCGGGATGCTCGACGAACGCTCCCATCTCGGTATTCAACCGGGCGGAGCGCGGGTCGAGGTTGAAGGAGCCGACGAAGACCGTCCGCCCATCCACCGCCAGCGCCTTGGTATGCAGGCTGGCGCCCTTGGAGCCGAAGACGCCGCCATTGCGCTTGGTGGTGCGCTTCAGCTCGAACAGCTTCACGCCCAGTTCCAGCAGCCGGGGGCGGTAGCGGGCGTAGCCGGCATGCACGGCCACCACATCCGTCGCAGCCAGCGAGTTGGTGACGACGGTGACATCCACCCCGCGCTGCACCAGCGCCTCGAACATCGCCATGCCGCCCTCGCCCGGCACGAAGTATGGCGAGATGACCAGCGCCTCCCGCTCCGCCGACATCAGGGCCCGGCCGATATGCGGCGCCATGCAGCCGGTGATGCCACGCCCCTTGGCCTTCGCCGGCGGGTCGGACACCACGCGCACCGCATCATCCGCCTTCAGCAGTGTCAGGTCGCGCAGCGCGGCCTCGGTCTCGCGCAATTCCTCCAGGTAGGGGGCGGCCTTGTCCTCGGTCGGCGTTTCATCCAGCCGGACGCGCAGGCGGCCCAGCGCTGCCTCGCTCAGGTCGCGGCCGGCGCGGAAGCGCTCCACCGGGCAGGCCAGGCTGCTGGACCAGAAGCTGTCGAACACCGCCTGGGCCTGCGATGCGGCCTCCCCGGCAATGATCAGGTCAAGGTCGCGGAAATTGAAGTCGCCGGCGGCGTCGAAATAGCTGTCGGCGATGTTGCGGCCGCCGACGATGGCCAGCTTGCCATCCACGACCCAACATTTGTTGTGCATGCGGTGGTTGAGATGCCAGCCCCCCATGGCGAATTCCAGCGCCAGGCCGAACTGGCCGAGGAAGCGGAAGCGGCGGGAATTGAACAGCCGCACCTCGATGCGCGGATGCGCCGCCAGCGTGGCCAGCAGCGCGTCGCCGGACAGGGCGTAGCTGTCATCCAGCAGCAGCCGGACGCGGACGCCCCGATCGGCCGCCTGCAGCGCCTCCCGCGCCATCAACCGGCCGGTGACGTCCTCCATCCAGGTGTAGTAGAGCAGGTCCAGCGTCCGCCCGGCGGCGCGGGCGGTGCTGGCGCGTGCCATGAACGCCTCCAGCCCCAGCCGCAGCAGCGTGATGCCGGTGCGGGCCCCCGCCTTGTCCAACCCCCGCGCCACCATCTCGTCCAACCGGGACAAGGCCGGGCCCTCGGCCGCGCGGATCGGCGCGGGCGGCGGCGGCGCGCCCCAGGGGGCGGGTGGCGGCAGGGTATCGCTCATGCGGCGGCGGCCACGTCGGCCTGCTGCTCCTGGCCGGCCAGCAGGTTCAACCGCGCGCGCAGCGGCAGATGGTCCGACGCCTGGCGGGCCAGCGGCGTGTCATGCGCATGCACGTCGCTGACAATGCCGCGCGGCCAGCCCAGGATCCGGTCCAGCGCCAGCACCGGCAGGCGGGACGGGAAGCTGGCCGGCCCCAGGCCCATCGAACCGAATAACGGCTCCAGCAGCCGGAGCGAGGACCGGCGCCCCGGGCGCCACTCGTTCAGGTCGCCCATCATGATCGTCGGCATCTCGTCGCGCCGGGCGATGGCTTCCAGGATGGCGGCGCCCTGGCGCATGCGGCAGCGCCGCAGCAGGCCGAAATGCGCGGCGACCACGCGCAGCCGCCCCGCCGGCATCTCGAGCTCGGCAATCACGGCACCACGCGGCTCCGCCCCCGGCAGGGACAGGCAGTGGATATCTACCAACGTACCCTCCCGTACCAGCAGGGCGTTGCCGTGCCAGCCATGGCCATCCGGCAGGCGGGAAATCGGCAGCAGGGACAGCCCCTCCCGCTTCAGCGCCGCCATGTCCAGCAGGCCGACGCGACGGCCGAAGCGCTTGTCCGCCTCCTGCACCGCGACGATGTCGGGGTTCATCTCGGCAATCACGCGGGCAATGCGGTGCGGGTCGAACTTACGGTCCACGCCGACGCATTTGTGCACGTTGTAGGACGCGACCGTCAGCGTATTCCGCTGCGGGGGAGCACTGGCAGGCTTGCTCATGCGGCGATCCGGCACACCAGGCGTGGCCTCCTCTCGGCGAGGCGCCATCCGGGCAGGAATGCCGGCGCCTGCGCGGAATCTAGGAACGCACGGGGGGCGATCCAAGCGCCAAGGCATGGCAGTTGGGCCGCGTCCAGCGAAGGGGTGCCGTGTTCCACACCGCCCTAAACCCCCGAAAGCGGCGAAAGCTTCACATTGAGTTTCGGCAAGATTTACAGCGCGGCCACTTGCCAAGGCTAAGCTTGGTGGGGTGTCGTGGCTGTTGGGGGGGTGAAGGCCGGGGAAGGAATTCCCCGGACCCTTCTTTTCTTTCTGCGAGTTTGGTGGGGCGCTTCAGGCCGAGGGCAGCACCATTGATGATATTCAAAATGGCTTACAAGGGCTGAACAGGCAGTCGCAGGAGGTCCATAACCTCAAGCGCACCCAGCCCTTTCTTGCCGGAAACCGCTCAGCAGCCGCACCTGAAACTCGAAAAAAAGAAGTAGGGGCCCGGGGAATTCTTCCCCCGGCCTTCCTGGCCGACCATCAACCGCAACAGCGTATCCAGAGGGAGATGCCCGGCGCCCGCCAAGCCAGTGGCCGGCCGTCAGTCGAGCCCAAGCAGGGAGCGCGAAAAGTCCCGGGCCGAGAAGGGCCGGAGGTCGGCGGCTTTCTCGCCAACGCCCACGGCGTGAACGGGCAGGCCGAATTCCTGGGCCAGAGCGACGACGATGCCGCCTTTGGCGGAGCCATCCAGCTTGGTCACCACCAGGCCGGTCACGTTCACCATCTCGGCGAACACCTTGCATTGCTGGGTGGCGTTCTGGCCGGTGGTGGCGTCCAGCACCAGCAGCACGGAGTGCGGCGCGGTGGGGTCGACGCGTTGCATGACGCGGACCACCTTGCGTAGCTCTTCCATCAGCGCGGATTTGTTGTGCAGGCGGCCGGCGGTGTCCACCAGCAGGATATCGGTCTGCCGCTCCTGCGCCTGCTTCAGGGCGTCGAAGGCCAGGCCGGCGGCATCGGCGCCCTGCTTGGCGGGGGCGACGACATCGCAGCCGGTGCGGCTGCCCCAGATCTGCAACTGCTCGACGGCGGCGGCGCGGAAGGTATCCCCGGCGACGAAAGTGACCTTCTGGCCGGCCTCGCTCCACTGCTGGCCGAGCTTGGCGATGGTGGTGGTCTTGCCGGTGCCGTTGACGCCGACGACGAGGACGACATGCGGCTTGCGGCTGGTGTCGATCTCCAGCGGCCTGGCCACGGGGGCGAGGATGGCGCCGATCTCCGCGGCCAGGGCCTCCTTCACCTCCTGGTCGGTGACTTCCTTGCCGAAGCGGCTTTTGCGGAAGTTCTCGACGATGCGGCCGGCGGCGGAGACGCCGAGATCGGCGGTGATGAGGGCTTCCTCCAGCTCCTCCAGCGCCTCGTCATCCAGCTTGCGCTTGGTGAACAGGCCGGTGAGGCCATCGGTCAGCCGGCCGGTGGAGCGGGAGAGGCCTTGCTTCAGCCGGCCAAACCAGCCGGTGCGGGCTTCCTCCGCCACCGGGGCGGCGGCCGGGGTGCTGCCGGCGGTGGTCCAGATGGCGGATGGCGGCGTCGGGCTGGCCGGCACAGGGCTGGCTGGCGTGGCGAGCGCCTGGGTCGGGATGACCGGCGGTGGCGCGGGCGGCGTGATGTCCGGCTGTACCGGCGGCGTCAGCGGCTGCGGTACCGGCGGCGGCACTTCCTGCGGCAGGTTGGCCGGGCGCGGACCGGCTGGGGCCGGGATTTCCGCCGGCGGGTGTGCCGGGGTGTGGGCAGGCTGCGCCGGACGTTCCTGCGGCACGGGCTGCCAGGCCGGCGGCACCGGCTGGGACGGCCCAGGCTGCGGCGGTACCGGCTGCGGCGGTACCGGCTGGGCCGGGGGCACAGGCTGCGGCGGCACAGGCGTGGCGGGAACGGGCGTGGCGGGAACGGGCGCTGGCGCGGGCGGCTCCCGCCCC
>NZ_JACTVA010000061.1:0-3712 GCF_014490485.1 Teichococcus aerophilus
CCGCCCTCGCCGCCGCCGCTCCGCCATCCCCGCCACGGCCCGCCCCATCCCAGGCCACCTCGGTCCCAGCCGCCCTGGCGCCCGGCGCCGTCCGCCTCGGCGCTGGCGTCGCCCCCGCCAACACCCCCGGCCCTGGCCAGGACACCACCGCCGCCCGCCCGCGTGACATCGCCTGCAGCGACGCCACCGAATACCCGCCCGAGCTCCGCTCCGCCGGCATCGGCGGCGACGTCGTCCTACGCCTGCGCCTGACCGACAAAGGCCGCGTCATCGACGCCAAGATCGCCACCAGCAGCGGCCACGCCGCCCTGGACGAAGCCGCCCGCCGCGGCGTCCGCCGCTGCCGCTTCGACCCCGCGATGCGCGACGGCATCGCGGTGTGGAGCAACATGGTCTGGCGCGTCACCTTCCGCCCCTGAGCGCCGCGCACGGCGAAGGGAAGGTAAGGCCGGGGAAGGAATTCCCCGGTCCCCATCTTCTTTTTTCGAGTTTTTCGGGCGCGGTGGCTGAAGCGGCTGTCCGGTTCAGGGCGTGAGGGCTTGAGATGGAAGCACCGAGAAGCCTGCATCACCCGATCGAACCAGGACGCAGAGCATGGTGCGTGAACGAATGGGAATGCTTCCTGCTTTAACCGGCGTCGCGGTTCGCGCTCGGGTTCCCGGACCCTGGCGACTGGAGGATTCAGCCCGCGTGGCCCATTGACCATATCAATGGGAACATCCGCCGCCGTCTCCGCAGCCCCACGCCAAACCCGCAGAAAAAAGAAGGGGGCTTGGGGGAATTCATTCCCCCAACCTTCCTCCACCCCGCAACATTCCCACCCCGCCGGCACTTCCCCCACAGCGTCTTCCCGCAGGAGCAATGCCCATGGTCCGCCTCGACATCATCACCACACGCGGCGGCGATGCCGGCCAGACCTCGCTGGGCGACGGCACCCGCGTGGCCAAGGACACATTGCGGATCGAAGCGATCGGCGCCGTCGACGAAGCCAACGCCGCCCTCGGCCTGCTGCGCCTGCACACCGCCAACCTAGCGGAAGACGCCATGCTCGCCCGCATCCAGAACGACCTGTTCGACCTCGGCGCCGATCTCTGCATGCCCGGCGACGGCACGGACACCCGCCTGCGCATGACCGACGCCCAATGCGCCCGTCTGGAAGCCGAGGTCGCGTCCATGAACGCCGCCCTGCCGCCCCTGCGCTCCTTCGTGCTGCCGGGCGGCACCACGGCGGCCGCTTACGCCCATCTTTGCCGTACCACCGCCCGCCGGGCAGAACGCGTTGCCGTCGCCCTGGCCGCCGCCGAACCGGTCAACCCCGTGGCCATCCGCTACCTTAACCGCCTCTCGGACCACCTCTTCGTCCTCTCCCGCCACCTGAACGCGGGCGGGGACGTGCTGTGGGTGCCGGGGAAGGATCACGGCGGGGCGTGATGCGGCGGAGGGAAGGGGAAGGGAAGGGAAGGCCGGGGAAGGAATTCCCCGGACCCCTTCTTTTTTTCTGTGAGTTTGGCGTCACAGCTCAGGACTGAGAGCGGGCGCTGTTCGATGATTTAATCATGGGCCACGGTGGCTGAACCCTCAGGCACCGGAGCTCCGTGACCTCCTGCGCACCCAGCCGTCCCTCAGGACCGCGCCTTCAACAGCCCCGCCCGAAAACCCGAAAAAAGAAAAGAAGGGGCCCGGGGAATTCTTTCCCCGGCCTTCCTCCTCCCTCCGATCACCAGCGTCTCAAAACAGCCACTCGAAGGCCGTCATCCCGAACACGCAGATCAGCACCAGCACCGTGGTGGCGAACAGGCAACCGGCGATGGTCAGCCCGACCCCCCAGCCGGTCACCTTGCTGTCCTGCTCGACCACACCCAGCGCCATGACGATGGTGCCGAAGGCGGGCGGTCCGTTGGTGCCTGGCCCGGGCAGGATCAGCATCAGCGCGGTATAGGCCGTCAGCCACCCCACCAGCCGCTCGCCAGGCGCGCTGATGAACCAGCCGGGGCGCGGCTGCAGGTAGCGCTCGAACCGCTTCAACCCGTTGGAGGAAGCGTTGGACAGCCGCAGCAGGTCGCTCCGCTTCAGGCTGCGCCGGCGCATGAAGCCGGGCAGGCGCGGGGTGCGCATTCCCAGCCCCATCTGCACCCCCAGCAGCAGCATCGGAATGCCGAACACCGTGGCCATGCCCGGCAGCAGCCCGGGCAGGCACAGCAGCAGGATCAGCAGGCCGAAGGCGCGCTCGCCGAAGGCGTCGGACATCTCGCCCAGGGTGATGCGCTCGCCAGGGCAAGTGGCCGCCACCTCCGCCACGATGCGGGAGATCGGGGCAGACTGGTCGTGTTCGCCGGGGACCGTAGCCATCGGCAGGTGGTCGGGCATCAGCGGCGTATCCTCATGGCCTCTCACGCATAACGCGGGCGGGGCTGCTTCGGGTGGCCCGCGCCGGCACTGGCCCGCACGAAACCTGCAGGCCCGCCGCCAGGGGCCTCTGGCCAACGGCAACAGGCAGTTGCCCCGTCCCGGCACAGCCTGCCAGGAGTGGCAGAGCCGGAGATAGGGGTAGCCGGGCAGAATATGAACCACTTGCAATCTTTTGCCGCAAGATTGTCTCAAGCCGCCCCGCCGCCCCATCTAGGCCATGGAGCATGCCGCGTTCCCATGTGTTCACGCAGCGTGCTCTTGCCTTTGTTGGGTCGCGTGATTCCGGCTTTCGGTGATTCCACCTCAGCCATCGCGCTCCAGTGGCCAGGAGAGGAGCACGGATGGAAGCGGTGGATATGGCACTGTGCCTCGCGGTCGACGTCTCGGCCAGCGTGGATTTCGATGAGTTTGGGCTGATGATCGGCGGCCTGGCCAACGCCTTCCGGCAGGAGAGGATCATCCAGGCCATCGGCGCCGGCCCACGGGGCGCCATCGCCGTCAGCGTGCTGTTCTGGTCGAGCCAGCAGGAGGTCGCCGTGCCCTGGATGCGCGTCTCCGGCACCGCCTCCGCCACCGCCCTGGCGGACGCGATCGAGGCCAGCCCCCGCCTGCCGGCCCCCGGCGCCACCGCCCTCGGCCCCGGCATGGCCGCCGGCCTCGCCGTCCTCGGCCGGTTCGAAGCCGAGGCCGCCCGCCTGGTCATGGACGTCTCCGGCGACGGCCGCCACAACCTCGGCCGCCCGCCCGGGCCCGTGCGCGACATCGGCGTCGCCGCCGGCATCACCATCAACGGCCTCGCCGTGCTGAACGAGGAACCCGACCTCCTCGCCCACTATGAAACCGACATCATCGGCGGCCCCGGCGCCTTCGCTATGAGCTGCGCCGACTACGCCGACTTCACCGACGCCATCCAACGCAAACTGTTCCGCGAAATTCGCGGTGGCATGGTGGCCTGAACGGGGTGCGTCGCGCAGGGCAGGGGAATGAAGGCCGGGGAAAGAATTCCCCGGACCCCTTCTTTTCTTTTTTCGAGTTCTCCGCGCCAGGCCGTTGATGGGCCTGGTCTGAAGCACGTCTGGGTGCGCCGGAGGTCTTGGACCTCCGGCGACTGACGGTTCAGCCCGCACGATCCATTTAAAATATCATCAAGCAGCGCCCGCATTCTCTTGGGGCCCGACGCCAAACTCGCAGAAATAAAAGAAGGGGCCTGGGGAATTCTTTCCCCGGCTTTTTCCTCTTCGCTTCATCTTGCCTTGCCTTGCCTTGCCTTGCCTTGCCTTGCCTTGCCTTGCCTTGCCTTGCC
>NZ_JACTVA010000061.1:3722-26437 GCF_014490485.1 Teichococcus aerophilus
ACGCTCGGCGCTTCCCGCTTCTCGTCCCAACCGCAGGCCTTCGCCAGCCGCCCTGCCGGTTCACCGAGCCGCTGCCCGGCAATCTCTCACCGCTTCATGCTGCACTGCGAGTGTTTCGCAACTCTCTGGACGCTGGCTCTCCTCAAGGCTAAGCCGGTCGGAATGTTACGCCGCCGGAAGCCAGAGCCAGCCCCACCCACCCCCATCACCCTGGCGCAGATCCGCGAGGCCAGTGCGGAGGCCCTTGCCGCGGCCTTCGCCGGCCCGCCGGAGGAAGCCGCGCGCTGGATCGCCGCCGCCGCGCGGGCGGGGCACAGGGATGCGGTGTTGCTGTACGGGCAGATCCTGGCCGATGGCCGTGGCGTGAAGCAGGACCGTGCTGCCGCCCTGGGCTGGTTCCGCGTCGCGGCCGAGGCCGGGGATGTCCGCGGCACCAACATGCTGGGCCGCTGCCACGAACTGGGCTGGGGCACCCCGCCCGACTTCCCCCGCGCCGCCGCCCTGTATGCCGAGGCGGCGGAGCGCGGCTACGACTGGGCGCAATACAACCTCGCCACCCTCCACGCCCGCGGCGCCGGTGTGCCGGAGGACCGCCAGCGCGCCCTCGCCCTGTTCCGCGCCGCCGCCGCCCAGGGCCACGCCAAGTCCCTCACGGTCCTGGGCCGCTTTATGGAGGAAGGGTGGGACGGCGTGCCCCGTGACCCCGCCGCCGCCTACGCCCTGTATGTCCGTGCCGCCCAGGCCGGCGACTTCCGCGCCCAGTTCAACCTCGGCACCCTGCTGGTCGAGGACGGCCGGGCGGAGGATGCGATGGCGTGGTTCCACCAGGCCGCCGCCACCGGCTCGCCCGACATGCTCGCCGTCATGGCCCGGCGCCTCGCCACCCGGCCGGAACCCGCCCTGCGGCAACTGGCGGCCGACATCACCACCCGGCTGGCGGGCTGAACCGATGGCCGAGCGCGTCCTCTACATCGCCCTCAGCCTCGATGGCTGCATCGCCACGCGGGAAGGCGATGTCGGCTTCCTCGACGCCTTCCAGGATGCCGATTACGGCTACGACGCCTTCGCCTCCTCCATCGCCACCGTCGTCTGCGGCCGCGCGACGTACGAGCAGGTGATGAGCTTCGGCGCCTGGCCCTACGCCGGCAAACGCTGCGTCGTCGTCACCCGCCACGCTCTGTGGCGGGACGCACCGCCCGGCGTCGAAGCCTGGCACGATGGCGTTCCCGCCCTGGCCACCGCTTTGGCGGAGATGCCGGGTCGTGTCTGGATCATCGGCGGCGCCCGACTCATCCAGGCCTTCCTGCACGCCGGCGCGGTGGAGCGGCTGGAGCTGTTCGTCATGCCCGTGCTGCTGGGCGGCGGCATCCCGCTCTTTCCCTCGCGCGGCCAACGCGCCGGGCTGCGCCTGCTGGAGAGCACCACCTACGCCAACGGCGTGCTCCGCCTGGTCTACGCCCCCGCCGCCTGACGCCGCTCCGGGACAAACCCCCAACTTCCCCGGCGCAAGGCGAATGGCCAGCACCCTGGCGCGTCGGTGGCCCGAGGGCCGCCGCTCCCCCAACTCCCCCGGCAAGGGAATACGTTCCCCCGCACCCGTGATTCCGGGACCATCGCGGGAAGCCCGCAGCACAAGCACGTTCAAAGGACTATTTCATACTGCCGTGGCGGGTAAGCGGAACGCAGGACCCAGCACCCCCTAACTCAAGCCTCTCCCACAGCGCCAGCAACGAGCCGCAAGAGACTCACCGCCTCCTCCCCACCCCACCTGCGCCCAGACGCCTTTTCAAAGACCGGCCAAACTCGCAGAAGGAAGATGGGGGTCTGGGGGAATTCCTTCCCCCAGCCTTCAGCCTTCAGCCTTCAGCCTTCAGCCTTCAGCCTTTCGCCACCACCCCGCAGCCTCAGCCTCTCTCTCAAAGCCCCAGCGCCAGCCCCCGCACCAGCACGATCCGCGTCCGCTCCCCGGTAATCCCGAAATCGTCGTCGTTGATCAGCATCAGCGTGCCATCCGGCAGCAGCGCGATCCCTTCCAGCTTCCCCGGCAGTTCCGGGTGGTCCGCGCTATCCAGCACCAGCCGCTTGCTCACGGCAGTGATGCCGGTGGCGGGCAGGTCGTTGCTCTGCTCCAGCGTCGGCCGCGTCGCCACGTCATCCCAGCGCGTGCCGGCGATGTCGGTGGCCTCGTTCAACCGCACCTCGTACAGCTTGGTCGTCTTCTCCGTCCGCTCCAGCACCAGCAGCCGGTCCGGCCCCAGCCACGCCGTCTCCGAAATACGCGGGTCGTTCTGCGCGTCCGATGGGTCCAGCCGGAAGCTCTGCGGCGCATCCAACGGGTACACCCACTCCCCGGTCACCCGGTTCGCCGCCGGGTCGTAGCGCAGGATGCGGCTGTTGCGCGCCGCGCGGTAGGCGGCCGCATCCGGGTTCGCCAGCGGGTTCTGCACCACCGCATACAGCGTCGCCCCATCCGGCGTCCCCGCCAGGCTCTCGATCCCGCGGTTGGATTGCCGCATCGCCAGGATGCCAGGCAGCCCCTCCACCACCTCGTACCCCGCCGCCGCCAACTCCCCCGCCGTGCCACCCACCGGCACCACCCGGCGCAACACGCGCCCATCCGCCCCCACATGCACCAGGGACGGCGCATTCTCCTCCCCGATCCACGCACTGCCATCCGGCAGCCGCACCAGCCCCTCCGCATCGATGGCCGACGCGTCATACGCCAGCCGCCGCCCCTGCCCATCCAGCGGCTGCTCCGTCCGCCCGCGCAACGGGTTGGTCAGCCCGCTCACCGGCCGCCCATCCCGCGTCTTGATCGCGATGCTGTCGAACACCCGGAAGCGCCCCTCCGCCGGCAACAACTGCACCCCATACAAGGTCGGGCTGTACCCCGGCACCGGGTACACCCGCCCGTTCCGGTCCTCCGCGCACAGCGTGGCCCGCGCCACCCCCGTCACCGCCTCCACCTCCGAACACGCGATGTTCGGCCCGCGGTCGGACAGCGTGTAGACGATATCCCCCGGGTCCCCCGGCCGATGATACGCGGCACTGCCGATCCCCACCGAAAGCTCCAGCGTCCGCCCGCCCGGGAAGGCGAAGCGCCCCAGCCGCAACGCCGGGTCCTCACTGGTCAGCACGGTGATCTCGGGGGCCGCCAGCGCCGGCCGCATCCCGGCAACGGCAGGCAACATCAGGCAGGCGGAGAGCAGCAGGCGGCGCATCGCGGTCATCCCATCACGGCCCGCCTCAACGCGGGCGGCGGACGGTAGCGGCCCCGCACCGCCAGGAAACGTGATGCTTCCATGACAAACACCCGCCCCGCCCACGCCCCCCGCCACGCGCCAAACCCGCGCCGATCCGTGCTACCCTCCCCACCACAACACCGGGGAAGAACGCTTCATGGATACCGTGCCGGCCGGCCTGATCATCACCGTCATCCTGCTGGGCCTCGCGGTCCTCACCGCCTTCAAAGGCATCCGCACCGTCCCCCAGGGCGAGAACTGGACGGTCGAGCGCTTCGGCGCCTTCACCCGCGTCCTCCACCCCGGCCTCAACTTCGTCATCCCCTATATCGACAGCATCGGCCACAAGGTGAACGTCCAGGAAATCGTCCTCGACATCCCCGAACAGGCCGTCATCACGCGGGACAACGCCAACGTCTCCGTCGACGGCATCGTCTACTACCGCGTCATGGACCCCGAGAAATCCGCCTACCAGGTCCAGAACCTGCAACAGGCCCTCTCCGCCCTCGCCATGACCAACATCCGCGCCATCATCGGTGAGATGGACCTCGATTCCGCCCTCTCCTCGCGGGACAAGATCAACTCCCACCTCCTCAACGTGCTGGACGGCGCCACCGACCCCTGGGGCGTCAAAGTCACCCGCGTCGAGATCCGCAAGATCGAGCCCCCCGCCAACCTCGTCGCCGCCATGAACACCCAGATGATGGCCGAGCGTGAACGCCGCGCCGTCGTCATGCGCGCACAGGGGGACCGTGAAGCCGCCGTCATGCGCGCCGAAGGCGCCAAGGCCGCCCAGATCCTCGAAGCCGAAGGCCGCCTCGAAGCCGCCAGCCGCGACGCCGAGGCCCGCGAACGCCTCGCCGAAGCCGAAGCCAAGGCCACCCAGGTCGTCGCCGAAGCCGCGCGGGACGGCGGCACCGCCGCCCTGAACTACTTCATCAGCGAACGCTACATCCAGGCCTTCGGGAAGCTGGCGGGTAACCCGTCCTCCAAGCTCGTCGTCGTCCCCATCGAATCCTCCGCCATCGCCGGCGGCATCACCGGCGCGCTGGAAATCCTCCGCGCCGGCAGCGGCAACGCACTTCCCGCCGCCATCGGCCAGTCCCCCCTGGGCGCCTCCCCGCGCGGCAGCGTGCCCAACACCTGATGGCGGGCCTCTCCCCCTTCGCCGCCCCCTGGGCCTGGTGGCTGGTCCTCGGCCTCCTCGCCATGGGGGCGGAGCTCCTGCTCCCCGGCGCCTTCCTGGTCTGGATCGGCGCCGCCGCCACCCTCACCGGCCTCGCCCTCTGGCTGTTCGACCCCGGCTTCATCGGCGCCGCCCTGATCTTCATGGCCCTGCTCGCCGCCGGCATCGTCCTCAGCCTGAAGGTCTTCCGCCCCCGCGCGGGGGCAGGGGCCCCCAACCGCCTGAACACCCCATCCTCCGGCCTCGTCGGCCGCGCCGGCCTGCTGCTGGAAGCCACCGGCCTCGAAGGCCGCGCCCGCATCGGCGATTCCGACTGGCCCGTCCGTCTGGAAACAGCCGCCGAACCGGGCACGCGGGTCGAGGTCATCGCCGTGCAAGGCGTGACCCTTCTGGTCCGCCCGGCCTGATTTCTGGCCTGTCGTGCTTGGCTGGCGCTCGGCCAGGGGAAGGCTCTGCCTTCCCCCGGACCCCCATCCGCCAGGAGGCTGAGCCTCCTGGACCTCTTGTTGAGAAATATAGACGATCGAGGTTGTTGTGGATTCGGTTATTGAAATATTTCGAAGCGTCTTCTAAAATTATTACTGTAAAAAATGTCAAATTCTAAAGTCGAGACGTCGCCAAAGTTCGAAATCATTGATCCAGGGTACTCTAAAACCGTCGCAAATGTCAGGGACTTTGCGATTTTGTCTCTGTTTGGATGGCTTTGATACTTCTCTTGTTACTACAAAACGGTTTGGTCCATGTAATGCGGCAGCAACTAGAAAGGGGTCGCGCCCAATCGCTTCGAATTCAATGTCGTTGAGGTCAGGTGCGTAGCCTTGGCTTATAACCTGCTCGACTGTCGCTGGGTTTGTTGGCTCCGGCAATATAATCGCTTTGCGAATATCTGGTTGACGTAACCATTGTCCAAGTTGGTCGCTTGACTTGGCTACCTCGTCGTAGATTTCCAAAGGAGTTTTTATCTTCCCGGCATCTGCCATGCCATGTAGCCACGCCCAAAAGCCTGGGATGCGATCTAGCGGATAATAATCTGCGTCCGCGCGGATAAAGACGTTAGCATCCAACAAGTAGAGCGTCATGCTGCGCGGGGCCGCTCTTTTAGTAGTTTTTCTACTGACGTAGCGGACACGCCCAGGATTCTCGCAGCTTTGGTGTGAGTTAGAACGTCACCCTGTAGCGCTCTACGCACCGTGTCTAGCAAACGTTCTCCAAGGCGCGCTCTGCGGACAACATAGTAACTCGGGCCGGAATCATCCGGTCCACGAAGCTGCCGCTCGCGTGCCTTTTGAATTCGCCAACGAGCCGCAAACGCCTCGAATAGTCGCGCCGCGATGGCCTCATCAATCCATCCGTTTAGCAAGAGGCGGTACGCTACGACACCTTGGGAGACATTCCATCTGCGAGCCACATCATCCGTCAAAGACAAGGCTAGTTCGAAGTCTGCGCCTTGTGCTTCCGAAAGCAGATTGATTGCCTCTGCAGGTAATAGGAAAGCCCCTGCAACTTCGTTGCAGAAACGCTCGACAGCATTTCGAGAGAAGCCTTTCACCGGGCCAGAAACGCCACTTGCTCCGATCCAGATATGCGCCAGTTCATGCAGAAGCGAAAAGGAGCGTGCTGTCGTAGCGTCATTGTCGTTGATGACAACGAAGGGGGCGATCTCGTCTGCTAGTGCAACGCCTCTAAATACATCCTCGCCTATGTCAGAATGATGAGAGCCGAGGTCTCCCAATAGTAGCACATAAATGCCAACACGTTCGGCTGCTTTACGCAGCAGCGTAAATAGAGCGGATGCATCTCTAGCGCGCCTCTGCTCCGTCGGATTTACCCCTAGGGTATCTCGAATTTTATTCGCAACATACTGTGCCCCATCCGTCATCTGACATGAGGCGACAAAAGACAAAGGCTGAATGTCTTCGTCATCCAACAGGACTTCGCGTAGTAACTGCTGTCGAGTGCGGACGTCTCTAATGAGCGCATCCAGCATTGCATCATCGCGTGGACGAGACCCTGTAACGGTCCGATAATCTTCGCCGCGCTCAGCTCGTGTCGGAGGTGAAGAGAGGTAGAAGATCACTAGGGGACGGCGATACGCCGCAGCCGCTTTTTCAAGTTGCGCGAGGGTAACCGGACGTTCGCCACGTTCCACCTGTGCCAGCTTTTCGGCGGCAGTTGCTTTAGCCGTGGACGTCAGGCCGAGCTTCCCCGCAGCCTCTTCCAGAGAGAGGCCGGCTGTCTCGCGGGCCCAGGCTAGAATGTCTGGGTTGATCTGCGCCGCTTGTGCCATGCTGGCTCAAATACTCCTCAAAAATAGTCTAAGGGGAATTCCCGTTCGATGGAATCTCCCAAGGTGCATTTCCCCGCTGGCGGATTCCCCAGATCCCACCCTAAAGCTTGACAAAAGGACTAAATTCCTATAGCGTGATCGCTTACCTTAAGAAGCGTCCCATGCCCACCCCCTACACCCGACTCTCCGACACCACCTGGGCCGCCCTCCACCCCCACCTCCCAGCCCTCTCCCCCCAAGGCCGCCGCACGCCGGATCTCCGCGCGCGCATGGACGCCATCTTCCACCTCGCCCACCACCCCGGCGCCGCCTGGAAAACCCTCCCAGCCCATTTCGGCCGTGCGGAAACCGTCGCCCGCTTCTTCCGCCGCCTCACCCATGCCGGCTTCTGGCACCAACTGCTGAAAGCCCTGGCGGCAGCCCCGCCCAGCCACCCCCTGCGGGTTATCGAGCACGCCATCACCCGCGCCACCCGCCGTGCCGCGCGCCTCGGTGGCCTGCGCCTCCTGGTCCTCATCCGCCGCCTCGGCCTGCGCTCCGCCCTCAACGCGCCGCCGTGGATGTTGCCGGACCCCCTGCTGGCCGAAACCCTGCACCGCATCCCCGTCACGCCTCGCGCGGCGCCGGAACTGCTCAAGGCCCTGTCCCGCCTGCACCGCGCCACGCTCGGCCGCGCCAGAATTCCCCGCTCCGTGCGGCTCGCCTGGTAATGCGCGCCTTGCCCGCACAGCCTCGCTGCGGCAAACCCCATCCCGATTTTGCTCTTCTTTAAAAGGGAACCCGGCGCATGGCGGTGAAGGACGTGAAGAAGGTGGTTCTCGCCTACTCAGGCGGGTTGGACACCTCTGTCATCCTCAAGTGGCTCCAGACCACCTACCAGTGTGAGGTGGTGACCTTCACCGCCGATCTCGGCCAGGGCGAGGAACTGGGCCCGGCACGGGACAAGGCCCTGATGCTCGGCATCAAGGAAGAGAACATCTTCGTCGACGACCTGCGCGAGGAATTCACGCGGGACTTCGTCTTCCCCATGTTCCGCGCCAACGCGCTGTACGAGGGCTGCTACCTCCTCGGCACCTCCATCGCCCGCCCCCTCATCGCGAAGCGCCAGATCGAGATCGCCGAGATGGTCGGCGCCGACGCCGTCTCCCACGGCGCCACCGGCAAGGGCAACGACCAGGTCCGCTTCGAGATCGGCTACTATTCCCTGAAGCCGGACGTGAAGGTCATCGCCCCCTGGCGCGAATGGGACCTCACCAGCCGCACCCGCCTGCTGGAATTCGCCGAAGCGAACCAGATCCCCATCGCCAAGGACAAGCGCGGCGAAGCCCCGTTCTCCGTCGACGCCAACCTCCTGCACAGCAGCTCCGAGGGCAAGATCCTGGAAGAGCCGTGGGACGAGCCCCCGGAAATCGTCTGGCAGCGCACCATCCGCCCGGAAGACGCGCCGGACGTCGCCACCGAGATCACCATTGAGTTCGAGCGCGGTGACGCCATCGCCATCAATGGCGAACGCCTCTCCCCCGCCACGCTGCTGACCAAGCTGAACGCCCTCGGCAAGGCCAACGGCATCGGCCGCCTGGACCTCGTGGAAAACCGCTTCGTCGGCATGAAGTCCCGCGGCTGCTACGAGACCCCCGGCGGCACCATCCTCTACACCGCCCACCGCGCTATCGAGAGCATCACCCTGGATCGTGAGGTCGCCCACCTCAAGGACAGCCTGATGCCCAAGTACGCGGAACTCATCTACAACGGCTTCTGGTTCGCCCCGGAACGCCGCATGATCCAGGCGATGGTCGATGAAAGCCAGCACAGCGTCAGCGGCACCGTCCGCCTGAAGCTGTACAAGGGCAACACCATCGTCACCGGCCGCCAGTCCCCGAACAGCCTCTACTCCATGAAGCACGTGACGTTCGAGGACGACCAAGGCGCCTACGACCAGTTCGACGCCCAGGGCTTCATCAAGCTGAACGCGCTCCGCCTGCGCCTCGGCGCCATGGCCGGCCGCAAGGGCGGCGCCCTCTGAGGGCGCTACCACCCTCGCTGAACGAAAGGGCCCGCCGGCATCGCCGCGCGGGCCTTTCTTTTGTCCGAAATCCGCACCGTCCCACTCCGGTGCCTTACGCCCCCGCGCCGGCCCCGACACCCGCCAGCCTGTACCAGCACCCCACCTGCCGCCTTACCCAAAACTCCAGCGCAACGTCCGGGCCAGCCCCAGCGTTCCCGCCCGCACCAGCGGCCGGCTCAGCACCGGGCTGCGCAGCCCATGCATCTGCCGCGCCCAGCCGGGCAGCAGGTCGATCGCCGCCTGCATGGCCAGCGCCTGCAACGCCTCCGCCGCGGGCTGCGGCGCCGGCTGGTTCAGCAGGAAGCGCGCCACCTCGGCGGTGCGCGCGTCACGGCGCAACAGCGGCCGCATCTCCGCCAACAGCCGCCGCGCCTCGGCCCGGCTGCGCGGCACCGGCGCCGCGCCCAGCGCCTCGCCGATCTGCGCCATCTCGGCGAAGTACCGGTCCTGATGCGCCAGGGTCATGCCCGGCTCGGCATAGCGAATCCACGCATCCAGGAAGCTGCTCGCCTCCGTCACATGCACCCAGGCCAGCAGGGCAGGGTCGCTGGCGCCGTAGGCGGTACCGTCCGGCAGGCGGCCGCGCACATGCTCATGGATGCGCCGCACCCGCTCCAGCACAGCCTCCGCCTCCTCCCGCCCGCCATAGGTGGTCAGCGCGATGAAGCGCGCCGTGCGCCGCAGCCGCCCCCGCATGTCCGTGCGGAAGTTGGAATGGTCCCACACCCCCGCCAGCACCGCCGGGTGCAGCATCTGCAGCAACAGCCCGGCAATGCCGCCGACCATCATCGAGGTCACATCCCCATGCACCCGCCAGGCCACCGCCTGCGGCCCGAACAACCCATCCGTCCGGCGCGCCACCGGCGCCTCGCCACGGGTGCGATCGTTGAAGATCGCCTGCACGCGGCTGGCGATGGCCTGCTTCACCGGCCGCGCGAACGGCCCCAGCAGCAAAGTCGGCAAGGGGGCAGCCATGCGGCTGGCCATCACGGCAACGGCGTCGGTAGCGGGGTAGGGGACGTGGGAAGCATCACCGGCATGTCCTCCAGCGGAATGACCATGCGGTATCAACGTCCGGGCGGCGATCGGGCTGCCTGCTCGGTGTGGGGCACGTCGTCACCGCCAGACGGGCGGTGGGGCCTGGGGTGGCACCGCCACCCCAGAAGCGTGGACCAGGGGCAGTGCCCCTGGTCCGTCGGCGTATCAGGCAGCGCTGCGCAGCGCCGCCTTCTTGACGTCATCGCTGACGCCGCTGGCGAAGGTCTCGAAGTTCTTCTCGAACAGGGAGACCAGGTGCTGCGCGGTCTTGTCGTAGGCGGCCTTGTCGGCCCAGGACTCGCGCGGGTTCAGCACCTCGGTCGGCACGCCCGGGACGTTCTGCGGCACGGCGAGGCCGAAGAACGGGTCGGTCGCGAAGGTCGCGTTGGCCAGGCTGCCATCCAGCGCCGCGCTCAGCAGGGCGCGGGTGTGCTTGATGGACATGCGGTGGCCGGTGCCGTAGGCGCCGCCGGTCCAGCCGGTGTTCACCAGCCACACCTGGGCGCCGTGCTTGCCGATCAGCTCGGCCAGCATCTTGCCGTACACCTCGGGGTGGCGCGGCAGGAAGGGAGCGCCGAAGCAGGTGGAGAAGGTGGCCTGCGGCTCCTTGCCCAGGCCCTTCTCGGTGCCCGCCACCTTGGCGGTGTAGCCGGAGAGAAAGTGGTACATCGCCTGCGCCGGCGTCAGCTTGGCGATCGGCGGCAGCACGCCGAAGGCGTCGGCCGTCAGCATCACCACGTTCTTCGGCAGGCCGGCCATGCTGCCCGGCGCGATGCCGGGGATGAACTCGATCGGGTAGCAGGACCGGGTGTTCTCGGTCAGCTTGCCGTTGTCGAGGTCGAGGTTGCCGCGCTCGTCGGCCACCACGTTCTCCAGCACGGCGCCGAAGCGGTGGGACGCGTTCCAGATCTGCGGCTCGGCCTCCTGGCTGAGCTTGATGACCTTGGCGTAGCAGCCGCCCTCGAAGTTGAAGACGCCCTTGTCGGACCAGCCGTGCTCGTCATCGCCGATCAGCGCGCGCTCGGGGTCGGAGGACAGCGTGGTCTTGCCGGTGCCGGAGAGGCCGAAGAACAGCGCGGTGTCGCCAGCCTTGCCGACATTGGCGGAGCAATGCATCGGCAGCACGCCCTGAGCCGGCAGCAGCCAGTTCATGACGGTGAAGATGCTCTTCTTGATCTCGCCGGCGTAGCTGGTGCCGGCGATGGCGATGATCTTCTTGGCGAAGGACAGCGCGATCAGCGTGGTGGAGTTCGGGCGGCCGCCATGCTCCGGCTTCGCGTCCATCTCCGGCGCGTGCAGGATGGTGTAGTCCGGGGTGAAGGAGGCCAGCTCCTCCACCGGCGGGCGGATGAACATGTTGCGGGCGAACAGGGCGTGCCAGGCGTTGGTCGTCACCAGGCGCACCTTGATGCGGTGCGCGGGGTCGGCGCCGGCATACAGGTCCTGGGTGAACAGCACCTCGCGCTGGCCGAGCCAGGCGCGGACGTCGGTGGTGAAGGCTTCGAACTTCGCGGGCTCGAGCTTCTGGTTGACCTTGCCCCACCAGATTTCCTTGGAAACCTCGGGGTCCTCGGCCACGAACTTGTCGGCGACGGAACGGCCGGTGTGGACGCCCGTCTCGGCGATGAAGGCGCCATCGGCGGACAGGCGGCCCTCGCCACGGCGCAGCGCATGCGCGTACAGGCCCGCGGCGGTCAGGTTGGCGTGAATCTCGGAAGCAGTGGTGACGCCGGTGCCAGCGAGGGCGGCGTTGTTCGTCGCGTTCATAGGCGCGCTTTTCTCCGTCGGGCGCTTATCCTCCCGCGGGAATCCGCAGGGGCAGTAGCCAGGGGGCCGATACCGCTCCATCTCTCACCTGGACGATATCAGCCCGCAGGCTAGAGGGGCGAACAAGGCTGCGTCAATGTAAGTGTTGTCGTCATATTGTACGATGACTTAACAAGTGATCGAAGCCTGGGGCGCAAGGGCACAGCGGCGTAAGGGTTTCTTCTTCAATCGGCATTTTCTTCCGGGCAGCGGTGGTGCTTGCGGTCTGTTTGACCTGCAATCCTGCTCCGGTAACCGATGGCGCATGGCGGCCGTCACCTACTGGCACCACCTCACTTCGTACTCCGACTTCACTCACCTCGCCCCAAGTCTCGAAGAAAGAAGATGGGGGTCCGGGGGAATTCTTTCCCCCGGCCTTCCTCCTGGTTTCGGAATCTCGCCCCATAAGGGCGGCCAATCCGCCAGCCCCGCATGATCTTCAGGCTGCGGGCAGGGATGCCGCCGCCATTCCCTGCGCCGCCAAACTGCCCTATGCCGCTTTGTGTTCCGCATCCGGCCCGGCTTGCGCCACAATCCGCCGTTAAGCCGGGCTTCAGCGACGACCAGTAACCGGGAGCCACGCCCGCAATGCCCGCCACGATTGCCCTGGTCGATGACGACCGCAACATCCTCACCTCCGTCTCCATGACCCTGGAGGCCGAGGGGTTCCAGGTGCGGACCTACACGGATGGGGAGAGCGCGCTGCAGGGCCTGATGGCCCGGCCGGTGGATCTCGCCGTGCTGGACATCAAGATGCCGCGCATGGATGGCATGGAACTGCTGCAGCGGCTGCGCCAGCGATCCTCGATGCCGGTGATCTTCCTCACCTCGAAGGATGAGGAACTGGACCAGCTGATGGGGCTGCGGCTGGGGGCGGATGACTACATCACCAAGCCGTTCAGCCAGCGCCTGCTGCTGGAGCGCATCCGCGCCCTGCTGCGCCGCAACGAGGCCGGACGGGCCGAGGGCAGCGGCGCGCCGCCGACCGGCGTGATCTCCCGCGGCGACCTGGTGCTGGACGAGACCAAGCATACCTGCACCTGGAAGGGCCAGCCGGTGCAGCTGACGGTGACCGAGTTCCTGCTGGTGAAGGCGCTGGCGCAGCGCCCCGGCATGGTGAAGAACCGGGACCAGCTGATCGATTCCGCCTATGGCGAGAACATCTATGTGGATGACCGCACGATCGACAGCCATGTGAAGCGCGTCCGCAAGAAGTTCCGCCAGGTGGATGACGACTTCAACATGATCGAGACGCTGTACGGCATCGGCTACCGCTACAAGGAAGCCTGAGCCCCCAAGGGACACGGATATGCCGGACGCCAGCGGACCCGCCGCGCTGCCGCAGACCACGCGCCCGCCGCGGGAGCGTAAGCGCGTCTCGCCGCTGCTGCGGCGGATTCTGCTGGTCAACATGGTGGCGCCGGCGCTGCTGGCGGCCTCCCTGCTCTATCTCGACCAGTACCAGACCGGGTTGCTCTCCGCCGAGGTGGAGAGCCTGCGGACCCAGGCGCGCATCTATGCCGCCGGCATCGCCGAGGCCGCCGTGCGGTTGCAAGACGACCGCGCCGTGCTGGTGCCGGATACCGCCCGGCCATTGTTGCGCCGCCTGGTGGAACCATCCGCCAATACACAGGCAAAACTCTTCGACACCAGCGGCCTGCTGGTGGCGGATAGCCGCGTGCGCGAAGGCCAGGGCGGCGCCATCATCACCGAGCCGCTGACGCCGCCCGAGATGCGGGGCTTCTTCGCCGGTGGCGTCGGCCGGCTCTACGACAAGCTGCTGACAGTGCTGCCGCGCTCCCTGTTCGGCGCCCGGCGCGGCGACGACATTTACGTGGACGTGGCGCCGGACGCGCCGAGCTTCGACTGGCAGCCCGAGCTGGGGCCCGACCGGCGGGAGGAGCTGCGCCTGGCGCTGGAAGGCGGCGTGCGACCCTATATCCGCCGTACCAAGGAAGGCCGGCTGCTGGTCTCGGTGGCGGAGCCGGCGCGGCGCGGCAGCCAGAGCGTTGGCATCGTGCTGCTGACGCGCGAAGCCCGGCAGGTGGACCAGCGGTTGCTGGAAATCCGCACCTCCGTGCTTGGGCTGTTCCTGCTGGCGCTGATCCTGACGGTGGCGACCTCGCTCTACCTCTCCCGCACCATCGCCTCGCCGATCCTGGCGCTGGCGGTGGCGGCGGCGGCGATGCGGCAGGGCAAGGGGCGGGCGGGTTCCGTGCCCACCGCGCTGCTGGCGCGCACCGACGAGATCGGCATCCTGGCGCGGGACCTGCAATCCTCGGCCACCGCGCTGTGGGCGCGCATCGATCAGAACGAGCGCTTCGCCGCCGATGTGGCGCATGAACTGCGCAACCCGCTGACCAGCGTCCGCTCCGCGCTGGAAACCCTGATCCGGGTGGAGAAGCCGGACCAGCAGAAGCGGCTGCTGGCCATCATCGCCGAGGACGCCGTCCGCATGGACCGGCTGATCGGCGACATCGCCGATTCGTCGCGCGTCGATGCCGAGCTGTCCCGCACCGTCTCCGAACCCGTCGACGTGGCGCCGATCCTGTCCGCCCTGGTGGAGCTGCACAACACCACGCGGGATGAGGACGAGGACCCCTCCATGGTGCTGGATGCGGCGCCGGTTCCGCTGGTGGTGCGGGGCGTTGAGGGGCGATTGGTACAGGTGTTCCGCAACCTGATGGGCAATGCGGTGTCCTTCTCGCCGCCGCTCGGCACCGTGTGGGTGCGGGCGCGGCAGACCGGGGCGATGATGGAATTCACCATCGAGGACGAAGGGCCCGGCATCCCCGAAGCCAAGCTGGAAGGCATCTTCGACCGCTTCTACACCGAGCGGCCGACCGCCGAGCGCTTCGGGCAGCATTCCGGCCTGGGGCTCTCCATCAGCCGGCAGATCGTCGAAGGGCTGGGTGGGCGCATCAGCGCCGAGAACCGGCGGGACGAGAGCGGCAAGGTCATCGGCGCGCGGTTCGTGGTGCGGCTGCCGGTGGGGTGACAGGACTGGGGCGAGCCGGGGCCAAAGAGGGCTTTGCCCTCTCTGGACACGCCCGCCGGGGTGAAAAGTTCACCCCGGACCCCGCTGCCGGTTTTTGGTCTGGGTGCCTGGGCGATGCGCGGGCCGATGGCGCATTCAAGGTTTTTGTAAAAAGGCAGTGCAGGCTGCGGCTTCAGTCGCCGAGGGTAATGGAACCTTGGCGTGGCGACCGTGCCGCCATTCTGAAAACTCACGGCGGGGTCTGGGGGGATACTATCCCCCCAGCGGGGGTCCAGGGGGCAGCGCCCCCTGGCCAACCTTCCCCTGGCCAATGTGCCCTCAGTGGCGCTCGTAGATCAGCCGGGCGCGCATGGTGCCGGGCACTTCGCGCAGGGCCGCCAGCACGCCGTCCGGGTCCATCACGTTTTCCGCGTCCACCACTACGTAGCCGATCTCGGGGTCGGTCTGCAGGTACTGGGCGGTGATGTTCAGGCTGAAGCGGCTGAGGGTTTCGTTCAGTGCCGCCAGCACGCCGGGGACGTTGCGATGGACGTGCAGGAAGCGGGTGCCGCGTGCCTTGGCGGGCAGCGTCACTTCCGGGAAGTTCACCGCGCCCAGGGTGGCGCCGGTGTCCGAGTAGTCGGAGAGCTTGCGGGCGGTTTCCTCGCCGATGCGTTCCTGCGCCTCTTCCGTGCTGCCGCCGATATGCGGGGTGAGGATGACGTTGGGCAGGCCTTGCAGCGGGCTGGTGAAGCGTTCGCCGTTGCGCTTCGGCTCTTCCGGGAACACGTCGGCGGCGGCGCCGAGCACGCGGCCGGATTTCAGCGCTTCGGCCAGGGCATCGAGGTCGACGACGCGGCCGCGGCTGTTGTTGATGAGGATGGAGCCCGGGCGCATTGCCGCGATCTCGGTCGCGCCGATCAGGTTATGGGTCTGCTCGGTTTCCGGCACATGCAGGGTGACGACGTCCGACGCCGCCAGCAGGTCGTGGAGCGAGGCGGCGGCGACGGCGTTGCCGTGCGGCAGCTTGGGGATGGCATCGTAGTAGATGACGCGCATGCCGAAGGCCTCGGCCAGCACGGA
This sequence comes from Teichococcus aerophilus, assembly GCF_014490485.1. Classification (GTDB taxonomy): domain Bacteria; phylum Pseudomonadota; class Alphaproteobacteria; order Acetobacterales; family Acetobacteraceae; genus Pseudoroseomonas; species Pseudoroseomonas aerophila. Next base: position 19,407 of record NZ_JACTVA010000061.1, read on the forward strand.
GATCTGGCTGCCGATATTGCCGTAGCCGACGATGCCCAGCGTCTTGCCGCGCACTTCGCGCGAATGGGTGGCCGACTTGTCCCAGCCGCCTTCATGCGCGCTGCGCGAACGGTCGGGGATACGGCGCAGCAGCATGACGATTTCGCCCATCACCAGTTCCGCCACGCTGCGGGTGTTGCTGAAGGGGGCGTTGAAGACGGGGATGCCGAGGCGCTTGGCCTCCGCCAGGTCCACCTGGTTGGTGCCGATGCAGAAGCAGCCGACGGCGATCAGCCGGTCCGCCGCGCGCAGGGCCTCGGCCGAGAGCTGGGTGCGGGAGCGGATGCCGAGCAGGTGCACCCCGGCCAGCGCTTCCTTCAGCGCCTCACCCTCCAACGCCTTGGATTCGCGCTGGATGTTGCTGTAGCCGGCGGCGCCCAGCAGGCTGACGGCGGTGTCGGAAACACCTTCCAGCAGCAGGATGCGGATCTTGTCCTTCGGCAGGGAGATCCGCTGGTTGGACAGCGTCTGGCTGGCTGGCACCGGGGTGGCGGGGGCGGTGGGGGAGGTGCTGTTCGGCATGCCGCTTCCATGCCCGCGAAATCCGCGGACGAGAAGTGCGAAACCGGCGCATGTGTCGTGCCGGTTAGGAAAGGGTCGGGAGGAAAGGGTTGGTGCCCGGGGGCAACGAACGGGCGTTTGCGTGACAGCGCCGTGCCACGCCGCATCATGCCGGCGGCATGGCGCCCATGCGCCAGGGCAGGGCCTGGTAGGGCCGACTCCCCTTGCGATCCCAGCTGAAGCCAGCCATGTGCCGGTCATCGCCCTGCCACACAAGAAGCGGGGACGTCACAACTTTGGAGTTCTGCCCCCATGGCACTTGAGACCCTGACCCTGCCGGCAGCGGCACGCCGCCGGCTGACCCTCGACGCGCTGAACGCCCTGGCCCAGGGCGACCTGGCGGAGCGGCTGCGGCTGGAAGCGGCCGCGCGCATCCTCAGCACCACCCGCCGCGTGGCGGAGCTGGCCGCCGCCGGCGAGCTGGCCCACCACGCCGAGCTGCCCGAGGCCGCCCGCGCCTGGGACCCTGCGGTGATGACCGCGCGTGAGTTCGCCGAGGCGATGACGCCGGCCGCGATCGACAGCCTGCTGGCGGATGCGCCACGCTGGGCGGCGACCTTGCTGGACCTGAGCGCCGAGCAGCGCCGGGCGGCCTGACGTCCATACGGGGGGCTTTTGGTCCCTCGTTTGTCTATTTTTCTTCCAGTTTGGCTTCCCGCGAGTTTGGCGCGCGCCTTCGGTGTGAAGGCGCGCGCTTTGCGTTGGAGGAAGGGAAGGCCGGGGAAAGAATTCCCCAGGCCTCCTTCTCTTTTTTCGAGTTTTCCGGGTGGCTGTGGATGGGTCGGTCTTGTTTGGGGGAGCCGGTCGCGCCCGAGGCCTAGGACCTCCGGCGACTGAGAACTCAGTCCGCGTGGCCCATGATAAAAACATCCAGCCGCGTCCGCTCTAAGTCCTGCAGCGCTTCGCCAAATTTGCAGAAAGAAGAAGGGGTCCGGGGAATTCTTTCCCCGGCCTTCCTGCTTCCCTGTCCCAGGACAAAGAAAAAGGGCCACCGGCTGATGCCGGTGGCCCTTTCTTCATGCGCTGTCGCCGGGCGGCGTCAGAGGTCGCTGATGTAGCGGGCCGAGAGGGCGGTCTGGTAGATCAGCCCCAGCAGGTCCCGCGTGATCTGGAATGCCTTGGCACCCAGTTCCGGCAGGGCGATCAGCTCGTCGCCGGGGCGCGGGCCATCGCGAGGGTCGAGGATCATCTGGCCGCTGGCGCGGCGGATCATGACGGAGCTGGTGCTGCCACGCTGCGTCGGGCCACCGGCGGCGTTGATGAATTGCGCGATGGTCATGCCCTGGCGCCAGATGATGGCCTGGGGGTTCAGCACTTCGCCGCTGACCATCACCGTGTCCGAGCGCTCGGGGATGACGATGGTGTCGCCGTCTTCCAGGCGGATGGGGGCGCAGCGGCCGCCATTATCCACTGTTACCAGCCGGCCTTCGGGCTGGATGCGGCGGCCGCGCTGGATGTAGTTCAGCACCAGCTGCGCCTCCTGCGTACGGATTTCCGCAACGCCGGTGGTGGAGGAGGAGGCGGTGAAGAGCTGCCGTTCCAGCCGGTCCAGCGCCTCGTTGATCGAGCGCTGCTGCTGCGCCGCCAGCCGCTTGCGCAGCACGTAGACGGAGCTGGTATCGGCCAGGGTGGCGTTCACCTCCACGTGGTCGAGCAGCTGGCAGAGATTGGCGTCGCGGTCGGCCACCAGGACGGAGGGGCCGATGCGGCTGCCTTCCACGAAGACGCGGACGGTGGGCGCCGGGGCGTCGGTGATGAAGGTGACGACGTCCTGGTCCAGCAGCGGCAGTCGGCGCAGTTCGGCCAGGGTGGAGTAGCGGGACCAGGGCTGGTTGTTGCGGGTGCCGCGCACCACGGCGTTGGTGGCGGCGGGCAGCGGCCCGGCGAGTTCCACCAGTTCCGACCCGGTCATGCTGCGGCCATTGACCTCGAACAGGTAGTTGTTCCGGACGGCGCCGTCGGCGGCGATGGTCGCGCCCTGCTTGCCGACGACGATGGTGTCGCCTTCCTGCAGGTTGAGGCTGGGCAGGGAGCCGCGCAGCAGGAAGGGGTACAGGTCGATGCGCTGCACCACCCGGCCGCCGCGGTTGACGGTGATGTCGCGATAGGAGCCGCGGGCGGGGTCGACGCCGCCGGCGCGCAGCAGGAAGTCCAGCACCGTGTCGGAGGACGAGCCGATGTGGCGGCCGGGGATGCGGACGAAGCCGGTGACGAACAGGCCGACATTGCTGGCGGAGAGCAGCACGGCATAGACCTGCACCTGCTGGGTGTAGATCCGCCGCACTTCGGCTTCCACCGTGCGCTGCAGGTCACCGGCGCGGGTGCCGGCCAGGCGCAGCGGGCCGATGGAGGGGAGGAACAGGTTCCCCTGCGCGTCCAGCGCGCCCATCGTCTCGGTCTCGACCGGGCCCCAGACGCGGACGCTGACGCGGTCCCCCGGACCAAGGCGGTAATTGGGGTTGTTACTCTCGGAGGCGGAGGGCGCGCTGCGGGTGAACAGCGCGGCGCCGAACACCGTGCTGGTGGGTCCGGGGTTGCGGTTCGGCTCGGCCAGCGGGCCCTGGGCGGTGGCGCCGGCCTCGGCCTCGGTGGTGCTGCCGGCGCGGTTGGTCGTGGTCTCCTGCCCGATGATGGCGGGCACCTGCTCCATGTTCTGGGAGCCGGCGCGCGACATCAGGGCGGGGCTGGGCGAGCGCAGGGACTGCGCCTGGGCCAACGGCACGCCCACCTGGGACAGCAGCAGGATGGCGGTGAGAAGGCCGCTTTTAAAGCGCATGTTCGCGAACCCCGGCGAGGATGAGCCAGCCGATGCCGTAGATGACGGACAGGATGGCGAAGAGGCTGAGCAGGAAGATGCCAGCGTGTGGATAGAGCGGATACTCCGCGAGGTTCGGCTCGACCACGCGGGAGAGGAAGAGTTGCTGGCGCTGCGCGTTGATGCGGGCGGCTTCCAGCGAGGTGGTGGCGGAGGCGAGCTGCTTGCTGGCGAACTCGCGCTCCATCACCAGGCTTTCATAGGCGGAGATGCGCTCCGGCAGCGCCTCGTTGCCGATGGTCAAGCGGCTGCGCTCGGTCCGGATGCGGGATTCGAGCGTCGAGATGCGGTTGCGCAGGTTGACGATGGTGGGGTTGTCGGACCGCATATAGGCCGACTTTTCCTGGAACTCGGTCTTGGCCAGGGTGAGCGCCGCTTCCAGCGAGGCCATGCTGGCCTGGCCGATCTGCGCGAGGCCGGCCGGGTCCACCGCCTGTTCCCGCTGGCGCCACTCGGTCATGGCGGTCTGGGAGGCGACGACGCGCTGCTCGGCCAGTTCCAGCTCGGCCTGCGCCAGCTCCAGCGAGGAGCCGCGGGCGCGGGCGGAGAGCTGGTTGACGAAATCCTCCGAGATGCGGAGCTGCGCCTCGGCGATCTGCCGCGCGTCCTCCGGCCGGAAGCCGCGGGCGCGGACGGTGGTGATGCCGCTGGTGTTGTCGACCTCCACCGAATTCATGTAGCGGAAGTACATCTGCATGAATTCGGCGGGCAGGTTCTCGGACCACAGGCGGGCCAGGAAGTCGGCTTCCGGGCGGCGGTAGAGCTGGGTGAGGTTCACCTGCTGTTCCAGCGCCGTCACCGCGTCATGCGATTGCAGGTAGTCCCGCACGGCCATGGCGTCTTCCGGCACCTGCTTGAAGCCAGCGGCGCCCATGGCGGCGCTGAGGGCAGAGGCCGCGCGCATTTCCTGCTGCCCGCGCACCATGAAGCGGGCTTCGGACACGTACTGGCCGGCGGCGAAGACATAGAGGTAGATCGCCGCGATCAGCGTGGGCACGCCGACGAAGAGCAGGAAGTGCCGCCGCTTCCACAGCATCTGGCGCAGCCGGGAGCGCCGCGCGGGCGCGTGCCTGGTGCCGGACATGGGGATGTCAGAGGCCCTGGTAGGCTGAGATAGCTTCATCGACATCCTCGTAGAATTCCAGGGCGCCATTCCGCAGGATGGCGGCGGTATCGCAGTATTGGCGCACATGCGAGGCATTGTGCGACACCAGAATCATCGCCGCGTTCTCCCGCCGCACTTCCAGCATGTGCCGGCACTTGGCGGCGAAGCGGACGTCGCCGGTGGAGAGCGCCTCGTCCACCAGGTAGCAGTCGAAATCCACGGCGAAGGACAGGCCCATCAGAAGACGGCTGACCATGCCGGAGGAATAGGTGTTCACCGGCTCGTAGTAGAAGCGGCCCAGCTCGGAGAATTCCTCGACGAAATCCTGGGTCTGCTGCAGCGGCGTGCCGTAGAGGCGGGAGATGAAGCGGGCATTGGAGGCGCCGCTGACCTGGGTGAGCAGCCCGTAGGCGCCGCCGATCGGCCAGGAGATCGACATCTCCCGCCGGATGCGGCCGCGGGTCGGGTTCTCCACGCCGCTGAGGATGCGCATCAGCGTCGACTTGCCGGAGCCGTTGCGGCCCAGGATGCCGACATGGTCGCCCTTGCGGATGCGCCCGTGCACACCGCGCAGGATGGTGTGGTGGCCGCCCTTGTGACTTTCGAAGGTCTTCCAGATGTCGATCATCTCGATCATGCGGCGGGGCCTCAGGCAGCCATGGAGATGCGGTGCCGCACCGCGCGCAGCGCGGCGATGCCCAGGAAGTTCAGGATCAACACCCAGAGGGCAACGAAGCCCAGGTCGTAGTGCGAGACGATCTTGTCTCCCCACATGGCGTCCCGCATCGCTTCATTCACATGGGCGAGCGGGATGGAGAGCAGGACCTTCTGCGCTTCCGGCGGCATGGAATCCACCATGCCGAAGGCGGCGGACAGCGGCATCATCAGGTAGGTCAGCGGGTGCACCACCCGCTCCAGCGGCTCGAAGATCACGATCAGCGCGGCCACCAGCGTGCCGACGCCGTGGCCGAGCAGGGCGCTCAGCACCATCGCCAGCAGGAACAAGCCGGGATTGGCTGGGAAGATCCCGGCGAACAGCATGCCGCCCAGTACGAAGCCGATGACCACCGGCAGGATGGCGGTGAATTCGACCACCGTACGGGCGAGCGTCAGGTCATGCAGGTGGATGCTGCGATGGTAGAGCAGGCTGCGGTTGCCGTTGATGGCACCGGAATTACGGCTGACGATCGAGCGGAACATGAAGAACGGCGCGTAGCTGAGGCCGTAGAACATGAAGACCGGGACGCCGTTGGGCAGCCCGTGGCCGGTGACCCAGTGGATGGAGGAGACGCCGACGGCGAGCATCACCGGCTCCCCCACCAGCCAGAGATAGCCGACGCGGGACTGGCCGAAGCGCGTCAGCATTTCCCGCAGCACCAGGGCATGCAGGACGCGTAACTGCGCCGCCAGCCCGCCATCGCGCTGCCGCTGGGGGACATTGCCGATCATGCGCGCGCGGGGCTCATGGACGGGCGGCGACCTGGCCGGTGCCGAGCAGCGGGCGGACGGAGGTCCAGACGCCTGGCGCGGCCTCGCAGTACAGGGTCTTGGTGCCGGTGGCGGCGTTGCCCAGGAGGACCTCCCGGCACGGGCGGCCGCCGCCGGAATTGTAGGCGCGGAGCATGCGCGCACGCACCGGCGGGCTGCCCACTACTTCCTCCTGCCCCGGGTTTGCCCGGGCGGCGAAGGCGGAGAGCGGGTCCGCCGGCTGGGCCAGCAGAACCTGGTTGGGGGACGTGGCGGTGCCGCCATCATCCATGCCCTGGAAAGTGCTGCAGCCAGCCAATCCGAGAAGGGCCAGACCCAGAAGCGGGGCCCGGCGGGAGACAATCCGGAGCATGGCCCAGGGGGCCGGAAGCGGTCCGGTAGGAAGGAGAGATCCGTTCACGCCCACTCGCATACTATCCTGAATGGTGGGAAGCTACCGCAGTGCAACTCTGCTGGCAAAGACCGTCTCACATGGTGCCGGGGTCGTACCGTTCCGGATCTGCCTGCGGGAGCCTGGCTTGAGCGCGCCTCTACCGACCGACACCACCATCAGCTTCCTGCGGGAGGCGTTGCGCGCCGCGCCGCATCTGCCGGCTTTCTGGCCGGAATACCGGGCCGTCGCCGCCGGCGGGGCGGCGCTGGGCCTGGAGGAAGGCCGCGCGGTGCCCGCCGCGACGGCGGCGCATGTGAAGATCCTGCGCTATGCGCCGGGGCCGTTCCGTGCCCCCGCCTTCGGCGGGCGGCAGGCCGCCGTGGCGCTGCTGCTGCCCGGGGGACCTGCCGCGCGGCCGGTGCCGCTGCCGGAGGCCGAAGCGGCCGTTGCCCTGGTGGCGGAGCTGCGAATCGGCGGTGAACCGGGCCTACCGGACCCTGGTGCCAAAGGCCTGCGCCGGCCGTGCCGGGACGCCGTGCTGGTGCTGGACCCCTGTGACGCCGCCGCCCTGCCGCGCGCCAGGGCGGCGCTGGCGGCGGCGATGGAAGCCGCCCGGGGCCGGCCGGTGATCCTGGCGCGGGACCCGGCGG
>NZ_JACTVA010000062.1 GCF_014490485.1 Teichococcus aerophilus
CTGAACGCGGAGCAGGAGCTGCTGAACGCGCGGGTGTCGCTGGTGCAGGCGCTGTCGAACGTGGTGACGAGCAGCTACTCGCTGGCGGCGGCGGTAGGCCGGCTGACGGCGAAAGACCTGGCGCTGCCGGTGCCGCTGTACGACATGGAAGCCTATTACCGCACCGTGCGTAACAAGTGGTTCGGCACCGGCGACGTCTCCGGGACCCAGCAGGTCAGCGCCCCGGCGCCCTGAGACGCTTCAGGCTGCGATAGGCGAGAGGGCCGGGGCATCATGCCACCGGCCCTTTTTGCTGCGCGGGGTCTATTCGCCCGGCCGGCCCGCCACCAGGGGCGGCGCCCGCAGCACCACGGCCGCGCCCTCGGCCAGGATGCGGTGCCCGGCCGTGGTCGGGTGGGCCGGGTCCCAGAAGAAATAGGTGTCCGGCGTCGCGCATTGGGTGCCGCTGCCGCGCGTATCGCCCTGCCAGCAGATATCGGTGGCATTGGTCATGCCGTAGCGGCCCGGCGTGGCGACGACGGCCTGATAGGTGGCGAAGGCATCGAACACGCGCAGCTCGGCGCCGGATCGCCGCGCCTCCGCCTGCACCGCCGGCAGGATCAGCGCATTCAGCGCTGCGCTACGGGATGTGGCATCGGCGGCAATCGCCGCGCCGGCCTTGCTGTAGCGCGGCACCAGCCCGCGGTCTGGCACCGTCAGTACCAGGAAGCGCCGCGCCCCCCGGGCCGAGAGGTCCCGCATCAGGCGGATGATGTTGTCCCGCGCTTCCGTCATCACAACCTCGGCGGCGGCCGGGCTGATCTCCGGCACGCGGGCGATCTGGCCGAGGTCGTTCGCCCCCAGCCAGATGATGTACAGCGCGGCCGGGTCCGCCGCCGCATGCGCCTGCTGGAACTGCGCCAGTTGGTCGGTGCCGTCGGTGCCATCGGCCGGATGCAGCGCGTTGCTGCCGGATTGCGCGCCGCCATAGGCGTAGTTGCTGCCGCCGCGCAGGCTGACGCCCGGCGCTGCCTGCCCCATCATGACGGCCAGCTGCTCCACCCAGACCGGTCCGTCGCTGGAACGCTGGTCGTAGGGCGGCAGCGGCACGCCGTTGCGGCGGACGAAGTTGTTGCCGCCATCCGAGAGGCTGTCGCCGAACACCACATAGGGCTCGGCCAGGACCGGCGCGGCCAGCAGCATCAGGCCGGCCAGCAGCCAGGCCGCGTGGCGCGGCGTCCCCGTCGAAAGCGGCATGGTCGTCTCCCAAGGTCGTTGTTGCCGGCAGGCTGCCACCGTGCAGCCATAAAAGTCAATAAACCGACTTATTGGCTTAATGGCGTCTCATTCGGGACGAGGCGGGGCAGGTGGCGCGCCCTGCGATACTGCCGCGGCGCCTGGGTTGGGAAAGAAATGGGCGGGCTGCCTAAAAGCTGGGTCGTGGCGATGCCCGTTGCGCCTGCCCGCCGGCTTTTTTGCCAGCGGAGCAGGGTTGCGGCCCGTCCAACCCTGTGGCGACATTCGCCCCAGCATCAGCCGCCAGGAGGCCACCATGGACCGCATCCAGAGCTTCGCCGAAGACCAGGCCGAGATCCTGGCGGATGAGTACCGCGCTGGCCGTGTGTCCCGCCGGCAGATGCTGGCTGGGCTCGGCGCGCTGGGCCTGGCGGCGGTCGCGCCCGGCGCCGCCCGTGCCCAGGCGCGGCCCGAGGTCGTGGTGGTGAATTTCGGCGGCGAGGCGGTGCCCGCCTTCCGCGAGGCCTTCCAGCAGCCCTTCGTCGCTGGCGGTGGCCGCATGGTCATCGATGGCAGCGGGCCGTCGAACGGCAAGATCAAGACCATGGTGCAGGCCCGCAACGTCACCTGGGACATCGCCGATTCCGGCGTGGCCGGCACGGGCGAGCTGGGCCCGCTGGGGCTGCTGGAAGAGATCGACTACTCCATCGTCGACCGCGCCAAGGTGGACCCGGCCTTCACCTACAAGTTCGGCGTGGCGAACTACATGTTCTCCACCGTCATGGCCTGGGACACCCGCAAGGTGACCGGCAAGCCGACGCTGGCCGATTTCTTCGACATCCAGAAATTCCCCGGCCGCCGCATGCTCCGCCGCAGCAACCAGGGCATGCTGGAACTGGCGCTGCTGGCCGACGGTGTGCCGGCCGACCAGCTCTACCCGCTGGATATGGAACGTGCCTTCAAGAAGCTGGCCACCATCAAGCAGCACCTGCTGTTCTGGAACAGCGGCGCCGAGAGTCAGAGCCTGCTGCGGGATGGCGAGGTCGTCATGGGCCTGCTGTGGAACACCCGCGCCAACCTGCTGAAGCGCGATGGCGGCGGGCGGATGGACTACACCTATAACCAGGGCCTGCTGCAGCCTGGCCTGTGGGTGGTGCCGAAGGGCAACCCGGCGGGGAAGGAGGCGTTCCGCGCCATCGCCTCCATGCAGGCACCGGAAGGGCAGGTGAAGCTGCTCGCCTCCATGGGCAACGGCCCGGCCAACCCGCAGGCCGCCAGCCTGGTGCCGGCGGAGCTGAAGGCCGTCAACCCGTCCGACCCCGCCAACGTGGCCGTGCAGGCCAAGATCAGCGCCGAGTGGTACGAGAAGAACGGCGCCGCCGCCCTGCAGCGCTTCCTCGACTTCATCAGCGCCTGATGCGCCGCCCGGCCTTCGGCGAGACCGGCATCTACTGGATGCTGGTCATGCCGGCGCTCCTGATGCTGATCGGCTTCTACCTGTTCCCGCTGGTGCGGGTGCTGTGGGTCAGCGTGATGGAACCGACCCCGGGGCTGGGCAACTATGCGCTGCTGTTCACCAACTCCTCCATCCACCGCGTTCTGCTGACGACGCTGCGCATCTGCCTGCTGACCACCGCCATCACGCTGCTGCTGGGCTATGTCGTGGCCTATGTGATGGCGCAGGCCAGCGAGCGCACGCAGCGCTGGATGATGCTCGGCATCCTGCTGCCGTTGTGGATCTCCGTTCTCGTCCGCGCCTTCGCCTGGGTAACGCTGCTGCGCCGGCAAGGCATCATCAATAACAGCCTGATGGGCATGGGCGTGATCGACGACCCGTTGCCGCTGATCTGGAACGAGCTCGGCATCACCATCGGCATGGTGCACTACATGCTGCCCTTCGCGGTGCTGCCGCTGCTGACCGGCATGCGCGGCATCGACCGGCGCTGCCTGGCCGCCGCGCGGGGCCTTGGCGCCTCCCGCATGCAGAGCTTCATGCGTGTGTTCCTGCCGCTCAGCCTGCCGGGCGTGGTGGGGGCCAGCATCCTGGTCTTCATCTTCTCGCTCGGCTTCCTCGTCACCCCGGCGATCCTGGGCGGCGGCCGCACCCTGATGATCGCGGAGTATATCAGTGTGCAGATCCTCGACGTCGTGCAATGGGGGGTGGGCACCATGCTGGCGACCACGCTGATCGTGTTCATCTTCGCGCTGCTCGGCCTGCTGGCCCGTGTGGTCGATATGCGCCGCCTGTTCGGGGCGACCTGAGCCATGGACGGCGCCCCCACCGCTTCCCGCCCCGTCCGCGGCCTCGCCTGGGCCATCATTTGCTTCCTGTTGCTGCCGATCGCCGTGGTGTTCCCGGTTTCGCTGACGGACAAGCGCTACCTGTCGCTGCCGGAGGACAATCTCTCCCTCCAGCACTTCGCCAATCTGTTCAGCAGCCCGGAATGGCTGTCCTCCATCGGGCAGAGTTTCGTCATCGCCTGCGCGGCGACGGTGCTGACCGTCATCGTCGGCACGCTCTGCGCCATCGGCTGCTGGCGCATCGGCAGCAAGCTGGCGGATTTCGTCCGCGTGCTGATGCTGGTGCCGATCATCGTGCCCACCATCGTCTATGCGCTGGGCATCTACCGCCTGTGGGTCGATCTGCGGCTGCTGGATAGCTACCTGGGCCTGATCATCGCCCATTCCGTCACCGGCATTCCCTATGTCGTCATCATCGTCTCCACCGCGCTGGCGCATTTCGACGCGCGGCTGGAACAGGCGGCGCGCAACCTGGGGGCCAATCTGCGCCAGCGGCTGTGGCTGGTGATCCTGCCGGGCATCCTGCCGGCCGTGGTCTCCTCCGCCATCTTCGCCTTCATCCATTCGTGGGATGAGCTGGTGCTGGCGCTGTTCCTGGCCAGCCGCGCCGTCTTCACCCTGCCGCGCCGGATCTGGGACGGCATCAACGAGCAGCTGGACCCCACCATGGCCGCCGTTGCGGTGCTGCTGATCGTCGTGACCATGGTGCTGCTGGGGGCGGAGATGTGGCTGCGGAGCCGGCGAACCGCCTGAACCGTCGCCGCCACGCTGGGCCATCCGGCCTGGCGGCCCCATATTGGCAGGGCAACACCGGAGGCCAGGCCAATGAGCGACAGCTACATGCAGGAACAGGGCGAGGCCCTGGCGCAGCACCTGCGGCTGAACGACGGCAAGTCAGGCTATGTGGAAGTCACCGCGGAGGGCTTCATCGTCTATATCCGCCGCAAATTCGCCGGCAAGCAGTTCCCCACCTGGGACGGGCTGCCGGTGGAGTGGCGGGAGAATGTCGGCTCGAACAAGGCTGCCAACCGCTAGGGTGCGAATGGCGAGGATATGGTTCCCACCTTGGCCTGCGGTGGACACGCGCCGGTAAGGCGCGCCTGGCCGGGGATCGATATTCGGTCTTGGACAGGAAGGCCGGGGAGAGAATTCCCCGGACCCCATCTTTCTTCCGGGAGGCTTTCGGTCGTGGCTGTGGGGGCGTCAGCCTTTTGCGCCCAGACCGGGGTTACGCCTGAGGCCGATGGTTCAGCCAGGGTGGCTCATGATCGCAAACTGCTCCACTTGCGGTCCTGAAACCCCACGCCAGCTGACAGAAAAACGATAGGGTTTCAGGGGAATTCTTTCCCCTGACCTTCCCACCAGCTCTGCGTGAAATCTCGATCGGTGCTCGTTCAGCCCAGCCGGAACAGTCCCCGCAGGAAGGCCGCGACATCCTGGCGCGCGGCAGCGGCGGCGGCCGGGTTGCCGCCGACATGCGGGTCCCGTTCCACGCAGGGGTCGTCGTAGCTGAAGGGCCGGCCGGTGGCACTGTTGCAGAGCAGGCCGGGCTCCGTCTCGACGACCGTGCAGTGGCGCAGGGTCTGGGCGCCGGCGGCGATGGCCGGGCCGGGGCTCAGCGGATTGTCGAAGCCATGATGCGCCCCGGCATACTCCGCCATCGCCACGTCGGCGCCGGCCTCGTGTAGCCGGGCGACATAGGCGCGGGCGCGGGTGGCGGTGTTGTAGTCATCGGCCAGCCCGTGGAAAACGCGCACCGGCACAGGCGCCAGCCGCGTGTCTTCAAGATACGTCGTGGCGCAGTCGGGGTAGAAGGCCAGATGCGCGGCGGGGGTGATGCCGCTGGTGTTCCAACGCGCCTGGAAGCGCGCCATCGCGGCGTAGAGCGCTGCCTGCCCACCCCGCGAGAAGCCCATCAGGGCGATGCGCGCGGGGTCGATGGCGGCGTGGCCGGCCAGCACGCCCAGCGCGCGGTACAGGTCCAGGATGAAGGCCAACCGGCCGAGCTGCGCCTGATCCGTCGAAGTGCTGGCCAGGCCGCGCCCAGTGAAGCCATCCACCACGAAGCTGGCGATACCAAGGGAAGTGAGTTGCCGCACCCAGGCCGGCATGGCCGGGCCGATGCCGCCCGAGCCGTGGATGAGCACCACGGCCGGATGCGGCCCGGCGCCCGGGGGCAGGCTGAGGCAACCGGCGAGCGTGACCGGCCGCCCCGCCGCATCGCCCAGCAGAAACTGGCGGTCGGTCAGCGTCAGGCTGGCGAAGGCGTGCAGTTCCGTGCGCTGCGCGATGTCGGCGGCCATGCCCTTATTCCAGCGTGATGCCGCGGGAGCGGATGACCTCGCCCCAGCGCTGCGTCTCGCTGGCCAGGTAGGCGGGGAAGGCCTCCGGGCGGCCGACGGTCGGGATGTAGGCGGCGGTGTTCAGCCGCTTCACCACTTCCGGGTCCCGCATCGAGGCATCCATGGCGCTCCACAGCTTGCCGATGATGGCATCCGGCGTCCCGGCCGGTGCCAGCAGCGAGAACTGGGAGGAGCATTCATACCCTGCCAGCCCCTCCCCGGATTCGGAGAGGGTGGGAATCTCCGGCGTCAGCGGGAAGCGGTCGGTGCTGCCCACCGCCAGGCCCTTCAGCTGCCCGTCGCGCATCAGCGGCAGGGCGGTGACGCCATCGACGAAGGCCATCTGCACATCGCCCGAGATCAGCGCCTGCACGGCGGGCGCGCCGCCGCGATAGGTGACGTTCTCCACCTGGATATCGGCCATCTTCAGGAACAGCTCGGTCGCCAGGTGGGCGGAGGAGCCGGCGCCGGAGGAGGCGTAGTTCATCCGGCCGGGCTGCTGCCTGGCGCGGGCGACCAGCGCCTGCACGCTGTCGATGCCCAGTTTGGGGGAGACGCAGAGATAGATCGGCGTCTCGCACAGCTTGCCGATGCCGGTGAAGTCGCGCGCATCGTCGTAGCCACGATTGGGGAACAGGTGGCTGGCCATGGCGAAGGTGCCGCGGCCCGACATCAGGATGGTATAGCCATCCGGCCGCGCCCGCGCGACCGAGGCCTGCCCGATGGTGCCGGAGGCGCCCGGGCGGTTGTCCACCACCACCGGCTGGCCGAGCTCCTTGCCCATCCGCTCCGCCAGGATGCGGGCGACGAGGTCGCTGGAACCGCCGGGCGCCCAGGCGACGACCAGCGTCACCGGGCGGTTCGGATACGCTTCCTGCGCCAGGACCAGGCGCGGGGCGGCATGCAGGGCGGCGAGGCCGAAGGCACTGCCTATCAGGATACGGCGGGTGGTCATGCGGCGAATTTCCTCAACGTTTTCTTTCTGGCGCAAGGGTCTGGTCTCCGCACGTACTGGTTAGTCCATCACTGCCGGGCAGACGCCCGGCGTCAAGCCCATTGGTTCGGTAACGGGCATCGGGAAGCCAGGTCAGCGAGTGTGAAGCCCCGAGGCGGCTGTCCGACAGGGCGCCGGGGCCTGGGGTGGGCGCGCCCCAGGCCAACGCGGCCAGGGCTTCAGCCGAGCACGTCCATCACCGCCTCGCCCAGCGCGAGCGACGCAGTCAGCCCGGGGCTCTCGATGCCGAACAGGTTTACCAGCCCGGCCTGGCCATGCTCGGCCGGCCCCTGGATGATGAAATCCTGCCCCGGCTGCCCCGGGCCGACGATCTTGGGCCGGATGCCGGAATAGCCCGGCTGCAGCGCCCCATCCGGCAAACCGGGCCAATAACGGCGGATGGCGGCGTAGAAGCTTTCTCCACGCGCCGGGTTCACCTCGTAGTCGATGCTGTCGATCCACTCGACATCCGGGCCGAACTTGGCTTGCCCGCCAAGATCCAGCGTCAGGTGCGTGCCCAGTCCGCCCGGCACCGGCACCGGATAGATCAGGTGGGTGAAGGGTGAGCGGCCGGTGAGAGTAAAATAATTGCCCTTGGCGAAGAAGGCGGGCGGCACCTTCCCGGCCGGCATGCCGTCCAGCTTGCGGGCCAGGGCGGGGGCATGCAGCCCGGCGGCGTTCACCAGCAGGTCGCAGCGCAGCTCCATCGGGTCGGCGCCGCCAATGGCCAGTTCCGCGCCGCCTTCCGGCAACAGGCGGCCGGACAGCACCGGTGCGTGGAAGACGAAGACGGCCCCGGCATTTTCCGCATCCCCCTGCAGGGACAGCATGTAGCTATGGCTGTCCACGATGCCGGTGGAGGGGGAGATCAGCGCGGCGGTGCAGGCGAGGGAGGGTTCCAGCGAACGCGCTTCCTCTGCGCTGACCAGCCGCAGGTCGTGCACGCCGTTGGCGGCGGCGCGGGCCTGGATGGAAGCCAGCTGCCCGGCCTCCGCCTCGTTGGTGGCGACGATCAGCTTGCCGCAATTGCTGAAGGGCACGCCGCGCTCGGCGCAATAGGCATAGAGCTTCTGCTTCCCGGCGACGCAGCTGCGCGCCATCAGGCTGCCCTTGGGGTAGTAGATGCCGGCGTGAATGACCTCGCTGTTGCGGGAGGATGTCTCGGTGCCGATGCCCTCGGCCACGTCCAGCACCAGCACGTCCCGCCCCGCCAGGGCCAGGGCACGGGCGACGGCCAGCCCCACCACGCCGGCACCCACCACCACGCAATCGACCTGATCCATTCCCACCCGCCTTATCCTGGCTTTGTCCGTGTCTTCCTCTTGCCTCCAGCCTCGGCGCGCATCAACCCTTGACGCCGCGCCCGGCGGGCTTCACGCACCGCCGCATGGCACCGCCCCCTCTGCTCCTGCTGCAAGACATCCGCTTGAACTTCGGCACCACGCCGCTGCTGGCCGGCGCAACCCTCTCCGTCTCGCCGGGGGAGCGGCTGGCACTGATCGGCCGCAATGGCTCCGGCAAGTCCACTCTGTTGAAGATCGCGGCGGGCGAAGTGCATGCCGATGGCGGCAGCCGCTTCGTGCAGCCCGGCGCCACCGTGCGCTACCTGCAGCAGGAGCCGGACCTCTCCGCCTTCCCCAACGTGCTGGCTTATGTCGAGGCCGGGCTGACGGCGGGGGACGAGGGCTACCGCGCCCACTATCTGCTGGAGCAACTGGGCCTGACCGGCGAGGAGATGCCCGCCAACCTCTCGGGCGGCGAGGCCCGCCGCGCGGCGCTGGCCCGCGCCCTGGCACCGTCCCCCGACATCCTGCTGCTGGACGAGCCGACCAACCACCTGGACCTGCCCGCCATCGAGTGGCTGGAGCAGGAAATCGGCTCCATGCGCAGCGCCCTGGTGCTGATCAGCCACGATCGGCGCTTCCTGGAGAACCTGACGCGCGAGATGGTCTGGCTGGACCGCGGCGTCACCCGCCGGCTGGCCCAGGGCTTCTCCCATTTCGAGACCTGGCGGGACGAGGTGCTGGACCAGGAGGAGAAGGAAGCCCACAAGCTGGACCGCCAGATCGTGCGGGAAGAGCACTGGATGCGCTACGGCGTGACGGCGCGCCGCAAGCGCAATGTCCGCCGCGTGGCGGAGCTGGCCGGGCTGCGGCAGGTGCGCAAGGACCGCCGCGCCGCCCAGGGCGGTGTGAAGATGGCCGCCGCCGAGAGCGAGGCCTCCGGCACCCTGGTCATCGCCGCCGAGGGCATTTCCAAAACCTATGGCGACCGGGTGATCGTGGACGATTTTTCGGCCCGCATCATCCGCGGGGACCGCGTCGGCATCGTCGGGCCCAACGGGGCGGGCAAGACCACGCTGCTGTCCATGCTGACCGGCACCCTGGCGCCGGATACCGGCGAGGTGAAGCTGGGCACCAACCTGGAGATGGTGACGCTGGACCAGCGCCGCGCCGCGCTGGACCCGAACGACACCGTGGCCACCAGCCTGACCGGCCAGCGCGGTGACCAGGTCTGGGTCAACGGCCAGCCGCGCCACGTCATCGGCTACATGAAGGACTTCCTGTTCGCGCCGGAACAGGCGCGGACGCCGGTCTCGGCCCTTTCGGGCGGGGAGCGGGGGCGGCTGCTGCTGGCGCGGGCCTTCGCCACGCCCAGCAACCTGCTGGTGCTGGACGAACCGACCAACGACCTGGACCTGGAGACGCTGGACCTGCTGCAGGAGCAGATCGCGGAGTATTCCGGCACCGTCATCGTCGTCAGCCATGACCGTGACTTCCTCGACCGCGTCTCCACCAACGTCATCGCCTGGGAGGGCGAGGGGCGCTGGCAGGATTACCCGGGCGGGTATTCCGACATGGTCTCCCAGCGCGGCCACGGCGTGCAGGCGCGGGAGGACCAGGCGCGTAAGGCGGGAGCGGTGGCTGCGAAGCCGGTGGAGGCTGCCGCGCCTGCCGCCGCCGCCGCGAAGAAGAAGCTCAGCTTCAAGGACCAGCATGAGCTGGAGAACCTGCCGGCGAAGATGCGTAAGCTGGAAGCCGAGGCGGCGAAGCTGAAGGAGATCCTGGCCGATCCCGGCCTCTACACGCGGGACAAGGCGCGTTTCGACAAGGCGATGGAGCTGCTCTCCCGCGCCGAAGCCGGCCTGGCCGAGGCCGAGGAACGCTGGCTGGAACTGGAGATGCTGCGCGAGGATGCCACGGGCTGAGCTGTGTGGGCCGAGCGTGATCGTCGCAGGTGCTTGCACCGGAGACGTGCATCACGCGACCGGACGGAACTGAGCGTGATTGTCGCAGGTGCTTGCACCGGAGGCGTGAATCACGCGACCGGACGGAATTGAGCATGATCGTCGCAGGTGCTTGCACCGGAGACGTGAATCGCGCGGCCGGACAACAAGTGAGAGCGTGTTCGCCGCATCCCGCCATGGCTGACACCCTGAATGCGTGAACGATGCCCCGGCCGGGGCGGTCACGCCGCAACAAGGAGACGTCGCGTGACCAAGGAAGAACTGACCGCCTGGGCCCTGGCCAATGGCTGGCAGATGATCGCCGGCAACCCCAGCCTGACCAAGCCCTCCGCGCCGAAGGAGGCGATCGTCCGCCTGATCCTGAAGGCGACGGTGGCCAATCTGGAAGTGAAGAAGCCGGCCGGGAAGTGGGAGAAGGTGGGCGGCGAGGCCTACGCCAAGATCACCCCGGATGAGCAGGATGGCCCGCCGCACGGGCTGGGCTTCCAGCAGGTGCCCAGCATCTCCATGCTGATGCAGGAGAACCGGGACCGCATGGTCTTCGCCAAGTTCGGCGGCTGAGGGCGGGAGGGGCTTGCGGGCGAGGGCGGCAGGCCGCCCCCGCCCTATCTCGTCAGACGCGGGTGACGCCCTTGCCCTTCAGCAGGTCGCCCACCCAGCCGCGATCGAAGCGCTTGCTGTCGATCTCGGCCATCTGGCCGTGTTCCTTCTCGGAATGCTTCTCGCCGGCGGCGACGGCGGCGGCGGCATCCTCGCGCGGCACCACCACGATGCCGTCCAGGTCGCAGGCGATCAGGTCGCCAGGCATCACCACCAGGCCGCCGCAGCTGACGGGGTAGCCGATCTCGCCCGGGCCGTCCTTGTACGGGCCGGCGGGGGTAGCGCCACGGGCCCAGACGCCCAGCGGCAGCTTGCCCAGCCCGTCCACGTCACGGATGGCGCCATCGATGATGATGGCGGCGATGCCCAGGCTGGCGGCGTAGCGGCCCATGATGTCGCCCATGATGGCGGTGCCCATGTCGCCCCCCGCATCGCAGACGATGACGTCGCCGGGCTTCGCCAGGTCCAGCGCCTCGTGCAGCATGAGGTTGTCACCGGCGCGGGCACGCACGGTGAAGGCGGGGCCGGCCACGGCCTTGTTGCCGCCATAGGCCAGGAAGCCGCCGCGCATGCACTGCATCCGGTTCACTACGTCGCCGATATTGGCCACCGGTACGGTCGCCGCACGGCGGCACAGATCGGCATCGACGCGGGTGAAGTCGGACTTGATGCGGAAGCCTACAGTCATGGTCTCAATCCTTTGGGTGATGGTATCGCGCCGGCGGCATAGAGCATGATGCGTTCGCATTCGTTCGCGCACCATGCTCGGCGCCTTTGTTTGATCGCGTGATTCAGGCTCCGGTGATGTCACCTCGAGCCATCACGCTTCGGTCCCGCCCAATGCAGGGGCGTGTCCGCCGCATCGTTACGCGGCGGCCCGGTCGCTTAGTCA
The DNA here is from genome assembly GCF_014490485.1 of Teichococcus aerophilus. GTDB lineage: Bacteria > Pseudomonadota > Alphaproteobacteria > Acetobacterales > Acetobacteraceae > Pseudoroseomonas > Pseudoroseomonas aerophila. Next base: position 11,592 of record NZ_JACTVA010000062.1, read on the forward strand.
GGCGGTCAGTCCATGGTGATGCGGGCATCCTGCACCACTTTGGTCCAGCGGCGGATCTCCGCCTGCTGGAACTCGGCGAACTCCGCCGGCCCGGCCAGGAACGGCTCGCTGCCCAGCGTGGCGAGGCGGGCAAGCAACTCCGGCTCCTGCATCACCGCCCGCGTCGCCGCTTCGATCCGGTCGACGATCGGGCGCGGCGTGCCGGGCGGGGCGTAGAGGCCGTTCCAGGTACCCATCTCGAACCCCGGCACCGTCTCGGCCACCGTGGGCAGGTCCGGCATGGCGGGGGTGCGGCGCAGGCTGGTCACCGCCAGGGCCCGTACCCGGCCTTCCCGCGCCAGCGGCAGGGAGGAGACGCTGGTGTCGAACATCAGCTGGATCTCGCCGGAGGTCAGCGCGGTGGCGGCGGGGGCGGTGCTGCGGAAGGGCACGTGCAGCAGGTCCACGCCCGCCATGGTCTTGAACATCTCGGCGGCGAGATGTGTGGAGGTGCCATTGCCGCCGGAGCCATAGGCCAGCTTGCCGGGGTTGCGCTTCGCATAGGCGATCAGCCCGGGCACGTCCCGCACCTCCAGCCCCGGATGCACCACCAGCAGGTTGTAGCCGGTGGTGGTGCGGATGATCGGCGTGAAGTCCTTGCCGGGGTCGTAGCTGAGTTTGCTGCCGTAGAGCGGCACGTTCATCGCGTGCGTGCTGATCGTGCCCTGCAGCAGCGTGTAGCCATCCGGCGGCGCATGGGCCACCGCCTCGGTCCCGATGATGCCGGCGGCGCCGGCACGGTTCTCCACCACCACGCCCTGGCCAAGCTGGGCGGAGAGCCGCTCCGCGATCAGCCGTGCCTGCACGTCCGTGGCGCCACCAGGGGCGAACGCGACGATCAGGCGGATCGGCTTGCGTGGCCAGGCTTCCTGCGCACGGGCGAGGGAGGGCATGGCGAGCCCGGCGCCGAGCAGGCCCAGCGCGGCGCGACGGGTGAGGGGCGGGGTGCGCATCACTCCCTCCAGGGCTGGCGCTGCCACAGGGCGCGCAGCTTCACGTCATCGGCCAGGAACACCCGCTGCTGCTCCTCCCCGCTCATCACCCGCAGCGGCAGAGAGAGGCGGGCGGCCTCCTTCACCCAAGCCGGGTCGGCCAGTGCTTCGGCGAAGGCGGCGCGGTAGCGGTCCCGCAACGCGTCCGGCAGCTTCGGCGGCGCGATGATGCCGCGGACGGAGCCGGCGACCATGTCGATGCCCTGCTCCCGGAAGGTCGGTACATCGGCGGCTTCCTGCCAGCGCGTCTCATTGGCCTGGCCCAGTAGCCGCAGCGATTTCTGCCGCACCTGCCCGATGCCTTCGCTGACATTGAAGGAACCGGCAGCAAGGTCGCCGGACAGCACCGCGCCGACGATGGGCGGCGTGCCGGGGTACGGGATGTGGGAGAATTTCGTGCCGGTGGCTTCCTGCAACGCCAGGATCAGCAGATGGTCATCGGTGCCGATGCCGGCGCTGCCGAGCGCCAGTTGCCCCGGCTTGGCCTTCGCCGCCGCCACCAGGTCCTGCAGGTTGCGGTAGGGCGAGTCCGTCCGCACGAACAGCCCGCCCGGGTCCTCCACCACATTGGCGATGTAGGTCAGCTCATGGACATTGTAGCGGACCTGGCGCTCGATCGGCAGCGTGATCAGGTTCGGCGTTTGCGCGACGCCGATGGTGTAGCCATCCGGTTCCGCCTGCGCGACGCTCTCGAAGGCCAGCTGGCCGGAGGCGTTGGGGCGGTTGACCACCACCATGTTCGCATTGCCCAGGCGCGGCGCGACGAAGGGGATGATGGCGCGGGCATAGGTGTCCATGCCGCCGCCGGCCGGGCCGGGGCAGATGATCTGGATCGGCCGCTCAGGCCAGGCCGCGCGGGCTGCCCGCGGTGCGAGGAAGGGGGCGCCCAGCGCTGCCGCCCCCAGCAAAGCGAGACTTCGCCGCTGCATATCCGTTCCCTCCTGCTTGCCACTTTAGCGGGGCGTTGCGACGACGCTATTTTAGATCGATCTAAAATGCAAAGCCCTAAAACGCTCTTCGTTCGGCAAGATGGGCGCGTTATGTTTGGATCGATCTGATCAAGCCGATGAGCAAGACCGAACCCCGCATCACCCTGACCGAAGTCGCCCGCCACGCCGGGGTCTCCCGCGCCACGGTCTCCCTGGTGTTGCGGGACAGTCCGCTGGTGGCGGCGGAGACGCGTGCCCGGGTGCAGGCTTCGGCCGAGGCGGTGGGTTACCTGTATAATCGTGGCGCGGCGACCATGCGCGGCCTGCGCACCCGTACCGTCGGCCTGCTGGTGACGGAAATTGACAACCCGTTCTTCGGCGAGCTGGTGGCGGGTGCCGAGGCGGCGCTGGAGGCCGCCGGCTACATCGCCTTCCTGGCCACCACCGCCGACTCGGTGGAGCGGCAGCAGCGCGCCCTGCAACGGTTGCGAGAGCACCGGGTGGATGGGCTGATCCTCTGCGCCGCCGGCGGCACGACGCCGCAGGACATCGCCACCCTGGCGGGGCAGGGCATGCCCTGCGTGCAGGCGATGCGCCAGGTGCGCGGCAGCCGGGGGGACTTCACCGGCGCCGACAATCTGCTGGGGCTGGAGCACCTGACCGAGCACCTGATCCGTCTTGGCCACCGCCGCTTCGCCTTCGCCGGCACGGCGGTGATGAATTCCAGCCTGCGGCACCGGCTGGATGGCGTGGAGACCGCCCTGCGCCGCCACGGCCTGCCCGCGCCGCTGGTGTTGCGCACGGCCGCCACCCGCCAGGGCGGCGCCGAGGCCGCCGAGACACTCTGGCGGATGCGCGACCGCCCCGATGCGCTGGTCTGCTGCAACGACGTCGTCGCCTTCGGCGCCATTCCCGCCTTGCAGCGCCTGGGAGCGGGGATCGGCCAGGACATCGCTGTGACCGGGGTTGGCGACGTGCCGGAAGCCGCCAACGGCAACCCACCGCTGACGACGGTGGCCACCGACCCGCGCCGCATCGGCCAGGAGGCCGTGCGGCTACTGCTGCGGCGCATCGCCCAGCCTGCCGCTGCGATGGAGCAGGTGGTTCTTCCGGCCCGGCTGGTCATTCGTGCGTCTTGCGGTGCGGCGATGCCCTTGCCTGCGGGCGCCGCCTGACCTTTGCTGCCGGCATGGAAACGTCCTTGAGAATCGCCATCGCCGGCCTGGGTGCCGTCGGTCTGAAAATCGCCCAGGCGCTGGACGCCGGCATCCCCGGTTGCGAGTTGGCCGCCGTCTCCGCCCGGGACCGCGCGGCGGCGGAGCAGCGCCTGTCCGGCTTGCGCCGCAAGGTGCCGGTAGTCGAGATCGCGGCGCTCGAGCCGCTGGCCGACCTCGTCATCGAATGCGCCCCCGCCGCGCTGCTGCCCGAGATCGCCGAGCCCTTCCTGCGCGCCGGCAAGACGGTAGTGGTACTGAGCGCCGGCGCGATCCTGCGGCAGGACCACCTGCTGGAACTGGCCAGGCAGCATGGCGGGCAGATCGCGGTGCCGACCGGTGCGCTGATCGGCCTGGATGCCGTGGTCGCGGCGGCCGAGGGCACCATCCACAGCGTTCGCATGACCACCCGCAAGCCGGTGAACGGCCTGGTCGGCGCGCCTTACCTGGTCGAGAACAACATCGACATCGCGGACATCAAGGAGCCGCTGCGGATCTTCAAGGGTACGCCGCGGGAAGCCGCCGTGGGCTTCCCGGCCAATCTGAACGTGGCGGTAGCGCTCTCCCTCGCCGGTATCGGCCCGGACCGGACGGAGCTGGAAATCTGGGCCGACCCGGCGATGACGCGCAACGTGCATCAGGTCGAGGTCGAGTCGGATTCCGCGCGCTTCTCCATGACCATCGAGAACGTGCCGAGCGAGAACCCGAAGACCGGCCGCATCACCGCGCTCTCCGTCATCGCCTGGCTGCGGCGGCTGCGGGCGCCGCTGCGCGTCGGTACCTGAAACGCCGCTGCGCGATCCGCCGGGGCAGGGGTTGCCGCTTGATGGAGAAGGCGATTCTGGGTCGGCGGGACGACTTGACCGGCGGCGGCGCCGGGCGGACATCTTTGGTACCATTCGTTCCAGAGGTTCCAGCCGATGCCCGATACCGCCCCGACCCTGCGCGCCGCGCTCTCCGCCCTCGATAACGGGGGCGCGGCCGAGGAAGCGGCGGCGCTGCTGGCCAGCCCGGCCTTTGCCAAGGCCACCAGCCATGTCGTGCAGGACCACGACCGCATCGTCGCCGACATCATCCGCCTGACCGAGATCGCCTCGCCGCCCTTCGGCGAGTCGAACCGCGCCGCCGCCTTCGCCGAGGCGCTGCGTGCCCAGGGCCTGCAGGGTGTCGCGACCGATACGGAAGGCAATGTCACCGCGCTGCGCCCGGGCACGGACCCGGATGCCGGCTACGTCGTCATCTGCTCGCACCTCGACACCGTCTTCCCCGCCGGCACCGACGTGACGGTGAAGCGGGAAGGCACCATCCTGCGTGCCCCCGGCGTCGGCGATGACACGCGCGGTCTTGCCGTGATGCTCGGGCTGCTGCGGGCGTTGGACGCCGCCGGCATCCGCACCCGCGCCACCATCCTGGCCATGGGCTCGGTGGGCGAGGAAGGGGCGGGCGACCTGCGCGGCGTGAAGGCCTTCTTCAAGGATGACCCGAGGCACGAGAAGGTCGCGGCCTTCATGGCGCTGGATGGGCTGGACCCGTCCCGCCTGGTGACGGCGGCGGTGGGCAGCAAGCGCTACCGCATCACCTTCAAGGGCCCGGGCGGCCATTCCTTCGGTGCCTTCGGCCTGGTGAACCCGGCCTTCGCGCTGGCGCGCGCGGCCGACGACCTTTCCCGCATCCGCGTGCCCGCCAGCCCGAAGACCACTTTCTCCATCGGCCGCATCGGCGGCGGCAGCTCCATCAACGCCATTCCGGAGGCGATGTGGATGGAGGTGGACCTCCGTTCCGCCTCCCCGGAGGAGCTGGCGAAGCTGGAGGCGCGCTTCCTGGCCATCCTGCCCCAGGCGGCGGAGGACGAGAACGCGGCGCGCGACACCTCGGCGGGCAAGGTGACGGTGGAGGTAAAGGTGATCGGCGACCGCCCGGCCGGTACCACCGACGAGAACAGCCGCATCGTCAAGCTGGCCCAGGGCGTGATGACCGGCCAGGGCTACAGCTTCCATGCGGAGGCGTCCTCGACCGATAGCAACATCGCCATGAATCTTGGCCTGCCAGCCATCACTGTCGGTTCCGGCTGCGCTGGCGGCCGTGCTCATTCGCTGGAAGAGTGGATCGATGTCGAGCCCGCTTCCAGCGCCCGGGGGATCGCGACGGCGATGGGTACGCTGCTGGCGCTGGCGGGAGTCGACTCGTCTGCTGACTGAGCGAGGCACTTCCGAGGCGTGAATGTGGGATCGAGGGGGACCTGTCCCCTCGAGCTCCCCTGGCAGGGGAAGCGATCCCCTTCACCTGCGATTCAGGGCGACGGGTCTTGGCGACGGCTGGATGATCCGAATTTGGTTTCGACGATCCGCCAGCACCGGAATGCCACGAAATAGGGGTTTCCAGGGCACCGGACCCTTGGCCGGGAGAGTTTGAAAGGGGCGGCGCCCCTCCCAAGCCCGCGAAGAGGGGTACTACACCGCGGCCGGCGGATACGAGATCGAGAGGATCTCGATCTCTTCGACCCCTGTCGGCAGCCGGAGCCGCACCGCATCCCCCACCCGGCCGCGCAGCAGGGCGCGGGCGACGGGTGAGACCCAGGAGATGTGGCCGAGTTCGGCATTGGCCTCGTCGACGCCGACGATGGTGACCGTCACCTCGCTATCGTCCTCCCGTACATAGGTGACGGTGGCCCCGAAGAAGACCTGCTCCCGCCGGGGCTGGGCGGCGGGGTCCACCACCTCGCACTTGTCCAGGCGCTTGCCGATGAAGCGGACGCGGCGGTCGATCTCCCGCAGCCGGCGCTTGCCGTACTGGTAGTCGGCGTTCTCGCTACGGTCGCCCAGGCTGGCGGCCCAGGAGACGATCTCGACCACCTTCGGCCGCTCCACATTCCACAGATGCCGGAGTTCCTCCTGCAGCGCCGCGTGGCCGGCAGGGGTCATGTAGAAGGGCGTGCCGGGCGGCAGGCCGGGCGGTGCGTCGTCGTCGTCCTCATCATCCATCGGTAGTCGTCGGGCCCCTGGTTTCGCGTTACGAACATAAAACTTGAAAACGTTGCAGTATCTTTAACTTTTTCTCGCCTGAGGCGGGTGCCGGGGTTACGCTGGGTGATATGGAGAAAACCTCCGTAATACACTGCCGGTTGTGGACCAAACCGGAGAGGGAGCGGGAGCGGTGGCTCATCCAATAACCATCCGGGCACTCTGTATCCGGCTCAGCCTCGTCCGGCTACCTGGGGCGTTCGGACGGATTCCGCTCTCCCGGCTACCGGTCCCCAGGGATTAGGCCAACGCATTCCGGATGATACCGCGGCCTTTAGACCCTGACGTTCGCGTCCGCTCCGCCATCCGCGGCGCCTGGCCGATAAGGCCCCTGCGCCGGCTGGGCTGGGCCTATGCCTCACCGCTTTCACTCAGCCTGATCGCGCTCTCGGCGTTGCTGCTGGTTGGCCGCATGGTCACGGCGGAGTGGGAGGGCGCGCGGCTGGCCCGGTTGGAAGCTGGCCTGCAGGCACAATCGGAGGTGGCGGCGCTGCTGCGCGGCGCGGTGCCTTCCAGCTACCTCACGCCACAGGGCTCCACCGCCGCGACCCTGGCCGTCAATCTGGCCGAGCTGAAGAGTGTGGCGGAGCTGGAGCCGGACCTCCAGGCGCCGTTCCGCCTGCTCTCCGCCGTCGTCTCCGTGGACTTCGCCAGCCGGCAGGCCGGGCTGCAAGGCATGGAAAGCGCGCGGACGCGGGCCATGCAGGCGCGCGAGGATGGTGCGTTGCTCGCGGTGCATGAACTGGGGCGCAGCCTTCGCCTGGAGATCCGCGAGTTGCGGGAGCAGGGGCACCAGCGCTGGCAGTTGTGGATTGCCGCTTCCCTGGCCGGCGGCCTTGCCGGGTTCAGCCTGCTGCTGGCGCAACGTCAACGCTCGGTGCGCGGGGCGGAGCGGCAGGTGGCGGTGGCGACGGCACAGCTGCGTGCGGTGTATGCGGCCGCGCCGATTGGCCTGCTGTTGCTCGATAATCGGCTGTGCATCCTGCGCGCCAACCCCAGCTTCGCCGCCATGGCCCAGCAGGTGCAGAGCATCCCCGAGGGCACGCCGTTGCATCAGGTGATGCCGGGCCTGGCCAGCGTGCTGGACCCGTTGCTACGCACGGCGCAGGACCTGGCGCAGCCGCTGGTGGGGCAGGAAGTGGTGGTCGAGGCCACGCGCGGTGGCCTGCCGCGCCATTATTTCATGACCGCCGAGCCAGTGGTGGGCATCGACGGCCCGCCGCTGGTGTCTCTGGTGGTGGTGGACGTGACGGACCGCGTCGCTGCCGAAGCCTGGAAGGCCGAGGTGGTGGCCGAGCTGAACCACCGGGTAAAGAACACCCTGGCCACAGTGCAATCCCTGGCGGCGCAGACATTGCGGGGGGCAGGGCATGATCCGCACCGCTTCGCCGCCGATTTCAGCGCCCGGCTGGGCGCGCTGTCCCGCTCGCACGAACTGATCGCGGCCGATGGGTGGAGCGGCACGACGGTGGCGCAAGCCGTCAATGCGGCGCTGGCGCCGTGGCTTTCCACCGGCCGGCTGGCGCTGGTGGGGCCTGCCCGGGTGATGCTGCGGGCGGCGCAGGTGCAGGCACTGATGATCGCGCTGGGGGAACTGGCGGGCAACGCGTCCCGTCACGGCGCACTCTCCGCTACCGGCGGGCGGGTGGCGCTGACCTGGGAATTGTTGGCCAGTGGCCTGGTGCGGCTGCAGTGGCAGGAGAAGGGCGGGCCCTCCGTCACCGTGCCGCTAGTGCGCCGCGGCTTCGGCCTGCGCTTCCTGGAGCGCGGCCTGGCGCATGACCTGGGCCGGGAGGCACAGGCCCAGCTGCGCTTCGACACGGCCGGGCTGCTGTACGAGGTCTGCTTCCGCCCCTATTCCCATGAGGGGCTCGTCGACGGCCGGCATGAGGCCGAGGCTGCCGCCTAGAGCGCGAGGCGCTCAGATTCGTCCGTATGCCGTGCTGTATGTCCTTGCTGGATCGCGTGTTTCAGGCTTTTGGCGATTCCACCCAAGCCATCACGCTCTGGACTGCTTGTCGGCGCTGGCCGCTCCAGCCAGCGCATCGGGCCTGAAGTCTGACACCGGCCCTTCCATCGTCAGCGCCCTGAACGTGAAACGGGGGCGGTTGCCCGCCCCCGTTCCGGTCTCTAGGTGCCCTGGGGCGGTCAGTCGACCGCTTCGGGCTCCTTCTCGTTCTCGCCATCGCCATCCGGCTTGGGCAGGGCGGCGACCGCGGCTTCCTGGAAGTCGAAGGTCAGCTCGCCATCCTTGATGCCGACCTTGACCGAACCGCCCTTGGCCAGCTTGCCGAAGAGAAGCTCCTCCGCCAGCGGCTTCTTGACGTATTCCTGGATGACGCGGGCCAGCGGCCGTGCGCCATACAGCGGGTCGTAGCCCTTCTCGGCCAGCCACTCCTTGGCGGCGGAAGACAGCTCGATCGTCACGTTGCGGTCGGCCAGCTGGGCCTCCAGCTGCATGACGAACTTCTCGACCACGTTGCCGACGATCTCCTGGCTCAGGCCGGAGAAGGGGACCACGGCATCCAGGCGGTTGCGGAATTCCGGCGTGAACAGCCGCTTCACCGCATCCTCGTCCTCGCCCTTACGGACCTGGTTGCCGAAGCCGATGCCCGGCTTGGCCATGTCGGCGGCGCCCGCATTCGTCGTCATGATCAGGATGACGTTGCGGAAATCCACCGTCTTGCCGTTGTGGTCGGTCAGCTTCCCATGGTCCATGACCTGCAGCAGGATGTTGTAGAGGTCCTGGTGGGCCTTCTCGATCTCATCCAGCAGCAGCACGGCGTGGGGGTGCTGGTCGATGCTGTCGGTCAGCAGGCCACCCTGGTCGAAGCCCACATAGCCCGGGGGCGCGCCGATCAGGCGGCTGATGCTGTGCCGCTCCATGTACTCGGACATGTCGAAGCGGATCAGCTCGATGCCCAGCGTCTTGGCCAGCTGCTTGGCGACTTCGGTCTTGCCGACGCCGGTGGGGCCGCTGAACAGGTAGTTGCCAATCGGTTTCTCCGGGTCCCGCAGGCCGGCACGCGCCAACTTGATGGCCGCCGAGAGCGCCTCGATCGCCTTGTCCTGGCCGAACACCATCGACTTCAGGTCGCGCTCAAGCGTGCGGAGCGTCTCCTTGTCGTCGGAGCTGACGGATTTGGGTGGGATGCGGGCGATCTTCGCCACGATCTCTTCCACATCCTTCAGCGTCACGGTCTTGCGGCGCTTGTTCTCCGGCAACAGCATGCGGGAAGCGCCGACCTCGTCGATCACGTCGATCGCCTTGTCCGGCAGCTTCCGGTCATGGATGTACTTGGCGGAGAGCTCGACCGCCGCCCGGATGGCCTCGGGCGTGTACTTGACCTTGTGGTGCTTCTCGTAATTGGTCTTGAGCCCGGTGAGGATCTTCACCGCGTCCTCGACCGTCGGCTCGTTCACGTCGATCTTCTGGAAGCGCCGGACGAGGGCCCGATCCTTCTCGAAGTGCTGCCGGTACTCCTTGTAGGTGGTGGAGCCGACGCAGCGCAGCGTGCCCTGGGCCAAGGCGGGCTTCAGCAGGTTCGAGGCATCCATGGCGCCGCCGGAGGTGGCGCCGGCACCGATGACGGTGTGGATCTCATCGATGAACAGGATGGAGCCGGGCTGCTGCTCCAGCTCGTTCACCACGGCCTTCAGCCGCTCCTCAAAGTCACCGCGGTAGCGGGTGCCGGCGAGCAGGGCGCCCATGTCCAGCGCGAAGATGGTGGACTTCAGCAGTACCTCGGGCACGTCGCCCTCGATGATCCGCTTGGCCAGCCCTTCGGCGATGGCGGTCTTGCCCACGCCCGGGTCACCCACATAGAGCGGGTTGTTCTTGGTGCGGCGGCACAGGATCTGGATCGTACGCTCGATCTCGCTGTCGCGGCCGATGAGCGGGTCGATCTTCCCCTGTTGCGCCTTCTTGTTCAGGTTCACGCAGTAGTTGGACAGCGCGTCCTGGCCACGGCGGCCCTGGGGCTTTTCTTCCTTCTCCACACCCGGATCCTCCGGTGGCGTGTTGGGGGCGGAGCCGGTGACAGGGCGGGTGGCGCTGCGGCCGGGCGCCTTGGCGATGCCATGGCTGATGAAATTGACGGCGTCCAGCCGCGTCATGTCCTGCAGTTGCAGGAAGTAGACGGCATGGCTCTCACGCTCACTGAACAGGGCGACGAGGACATTGGCCCCCGACACCTCGTCCCGGCCCGAGGACTGCACATGGATGGCCGCACGCTGCACGACGCGCTGGAAGCCGGCGGTCGGCTTCGGGTCGCCCGTGCGTTCGGTGACGAGGCCAGCCAGGTCCTTGTCCAGGAACTCGGCGAGGTCGCGTTTCAGCTTGTCCTGGTCGACGCCACAGGCGCGCAGCACAGTCGCGGCGTCGGTATCGTCCACCAGGGCGAGGAGAAGGTGTTCGAGCGTAGCGTATTCGTGACGGCGATCGTTAGCGAGCGCCAGCGCACGGTGGAGCGTCTGCTCAAGGTTGCGGGACAGCATATTGACGCTCCCCTTCCAGGATACGGCGCCGGCGACCTTGCCGCCAGGACCGTGAAAGTCAGATCAAGATAACCAGAAGATAGACCTGATGTGGTTCCGTTCTCTTACTTTCACGACCCCCGATGCAGTTTTTCGGGGGATAAGTTGCGATCGGTTACAGAGAACGGGTGTGGGCCATCATTCTTTTTCAATCGTACATTGCAACGGATGCTGGTTCTGCCGCGCCAGGTCCATGACCTGGGTGACCTTCGTCTCGGCCACCTCATAAGTAAAGACGCCGCAGACGCCGACGCCGCGCCGGTGGACGTGCAGCATGATGCGGGTGGCTTCTTCCCGGTTCTTCTGGAAGAAGCGCTCCAGCACATGCACCACGAATTCCATGGGCGTGTAGTCGTCGTTCAGCATCAGCACCTTGTACATGGCGGGCTTGCGCGTCTTGGGACGCGCCTTCACCACCACGCCGGTATTGGTACCGTCGCCGCCATTGCCGCCGCCGGGCGGAGGCGCGTCGACGCCATCCCCCTGGCCGGGATTGCTGGGTTCGGGCCCGCACCAATGCAGATCCGGGCGCTTGTCGTGATCGCTCATGTCGCTATCGCCAAGCCTGCCGGTTACGCGCTTCGCCAAAGTCAGCCGCTCTTTCATTCTCTCTGTCGCGGGGGAGGGCTCGCGCCTGGCGGAGGTCCCCGCCCGGACACGATATCGGAGCCTCCCCCATGAGGTGAAGGGCAGAGCAGACCCGACGACCAAAGAAAAGCGCATTTCGCGTGCCCTGCCGATCAGAAAGATAGGAGGTACGCGCCGTCAGGGAAGCCCACCAAAAAAACAGCCCGGATGCGCAGGGGGCGCATCCGGGCGAGCGGTGGCAATCGCGGCAGGCGACGCTGCCACCGAAAACGCGGTCGAGTAGTCTCAGACGCGCGGGGCAGCCTTCGTAAACTTCTCGACGGCCAGCGTCCAGCGGGCGGCGAGCGGGGCGGACGCCTGCTCGGCCAGCTTGAAGGCGGCTTCGTTCAGCTTGGTCGTCTCGGCGACGGACTTCTCGATGGCCGAGCGGGCGAAGCTCGCCTGCAGCTCGGACGCTTCCTTCAGGCTCTTGACCGAGGAGAGCGCCTTGGCGTTCTCGACAGCCTGTTCGCCGAAGCCCTGCGCCATGGCGAAGGCCTGGCGGCTGAGATCCTGCAGGCCGGTCACGTAGGCCTGGGTCGCCTTGGTGAAGGCTTCGAAGTTGCCACGGCCGAACTCGACGGCGTCTTCGGTGGACTTCTGCATACCGTCGGTCATCTTGGTCATCTGGTCGGACATCGTCTTGTTCTCCGTTGCCGCATGGGAAATCGCCGGGATGGGTGCGGGGGCCGGGACCTGGGGCACATGCGCCACAGATTGCAGAGCCGCCTTACGCACCGTCTCGGTGGTTGCGGACGTGGCCTTGCCCGCCAGCTTGGTCACATTGGTCGTGCCTGCCATAGGATCGTCCTCACCTTCATTACGCATCGCCGTGATCCGCGCCGGTTTGGGGTATCTTCCCCAGCGCCGGCGCGCCGCTGCAAAGCTTATGCTGCAATGCAGCGCGAGGTCTGTATCGCAAGGACCGTTGCGGAAGTCCAGCATTTTTTTGCGGTGCAACAAGAAGGTCCTAAACGGCCCTGGTTGCGGTCCATTTCTCGCATTGCATAGCGGTTCAAGGCTGGCGCCTAAGCTATTGCCTAAACTGTGTGTTCTTGATCAGTTCAGGGTGACAGAAGCCGCACCGGCTCAGTAATGTCCTGGCTTACCCGCTGGGGGGCGGGTGTTCGTGTCTTGGGGGATTTGGGGCTGATGACGTTCTTTTCGGGGATGGGGCGCATCGCCGCCGGGGTGGTGCGTGGGCTGTCGGCCCGCAAGCCGGCCGCGCTGGCCGGTGCGGCGCTGGTGCTGGGCTTGCTGCCGAACGTGGCGGCGGCGCAGATCGGCAGCGCACGCTACTCGGCGGTGGTGATGGAGCCGCGCAGCGGCAACCTGCTGGTGGCCGCCAATGCGGACGAGCTGCGCCACCCGGCGTCGCTGACCAAGATGATGACGCTCTACATGCTGTTCGACGCCATCCGCGCCGGGCAGATCCGCCTCGACTCGCGCCTGGTCATGTCGCCCACCGCGGCCAGCCGGCCGCCGTCCAAGCTGGGCCTCCCGGTCGGGCGCAGCATCTCGGTGGAGCAGGGCATCTACGCGCTGGTCACCAAGTCGGCCAACGACGTCGCCTCCCTGATCGGTGAGACATTGTCGGGCGGTGACGAATACCGCTTCGCGCAGATGATGACGCTTCGGGCGCGCGCCATCGGCATGACCCGCACCACCTTCCGCAACGCCTCCGGCCTGCCGGATATCGAGCAGGTGACGACGGCGCGGGACATGGCCAATCTGGGCCGCCGGCTGCAGCAGGACTTCCCGGAATACTACCATTATTTCGGCACGCGGCAGATCCAGGTGGGCAGCATCAGCCTGCGCAGCCACAACCGTATGCTGGATAGCTACGAGGGCGTGGACGGCATCAAGACCGGCTATGTCGATGCCTCCGGCTTCAACATCGTCACCAGCGCCCGGCGGGAGAATGTCCGCCTGATCGTCTCCGTCTTCGGCGGCAATTCCTGGACGGAGCGGGACCGCCACGCCGCCAGCCTGCTGGACCAGGGCTTCGCGCAGATGGGTGTCGATGGCAGCGGCCGGGCCGTGATGGCCAGCGCCGCCGCCGGTGCCGCCGCCGCGACCGTGGCCAGAAGCCGCGCCCCCGCCGTGATGGCGCGGGCCGAGGCCGCCCCGGTTTCCG
>NZ_JACTVA010000063.1 GCF_014490485.1 Teichococcus aerophilus
GCCAGCAGCAGGAGCCCATCCGTGGAGCGGATCCGCTCAAGCTGTACGCCCATGACGGAAAGCCGCCGGATGTCGCTCACGTTGTCATTAATCGCGGACGTGGCCTGATTAAGCCGCTGGACTTCGATCAAAGCAAACACGCCCAGAGCTGCTCCAAAGCAAAGGACAACGGCAATGGCCGAGATCACCTTCGAGCGGATGCTGACGTTTTGAAGCATGGTGCGACATCCTTAATGCCCAAAAGGGCGAGCAGGTATGAGGATGTTTATGCATCATAGCCTTACCAGACGGTAAGCAAGACAGCAGGACAGAGCCTCACTTCGCCATGTGTCCTAAAGTAAGACCATCGCTCGTTCAGATGATCAAGGAGGGGATGCGATCACAACGGCAGCATTGCCCAGCCGCTGGTCGGCGGCACCGGCACGGGCAAGACGCATCTGGCCGTGGCCATCGCGCTGAGCTGCATCCGCCTGGGGCGGCGGGCCCGGTTCTACACCGTGATCGACTTGGTGAACCGCCTGGAAGCCGAGGCGCGTGCTGGCAAAACCGGCCGCCTGGCCGAGCAGCTGACGCGTCTCGACCTCGTGGTGCTGGACAAGCTCGGCTACCTGCCGTTCGCCCAGTCAGGCGGCCAGCTGCTGTTTCACCTGATCAGCCGTCTGTACGAGCAGACCTCGATCCTGGTCACCACCAACCTGCTGTTCGCGGAATGGCCGACGGTGTTCAACGACGCCAAGATGACCACCGCGCTGCTCGATCGCCTGACGCACCACTGCGACATCATCGAGACCGGCAACGCCAGCTGGCGATTCAGGAACCGCAACTAGCGCCATCACCACGCTGTAGACGGGGTCATTTTTGCACGCCGATCCGGGGTCAATTTTGGACGCTGATTGACAGAGGGGAAACAAGGTGCGCCCCCATGCCGCTCAAAGCGATTTTGCGCAACTTTTTATATACGTAGATAAATATCCCCTTTGGAAATTAATTAAAGCTCGCTATTCTTTTAGAGAATGGCGCGCCCCGGGGATCCTTTCTTGCTTCCAACTTTCAAGAATTTTCAAGGGAAGCCTCCTCATTCACGTCGCAGCCGTGCGCTCAAGAACCATCTGGCCGCTATCGTTTTCGTGACCCTCATTCCAACACTCTGCGTAGGTGCAGCAGGTGCTTGGTTAGCCATCGCCAACTATCAGCGGGCCTATGATGCGCGCCTGCGCGATGGAGCAAAGGGTGTGGCATTACTTATCAACCGTGAAATTGCGAACCACTTATCTACGTTGGTGACCCTCGCTGCCTCCCCTTCTCTTGATGGGGGGGCCGATGGCGACCTGGGTCCGTTCAACGTGCACGCTCGTAGGGCGGCCGAAGCCGTTAATTCAACGGTAGCTCTAATCGATAGCGATCTCTATGTTCGGCTGAGCACAGACGGTAGCCAGCAGAATAATGCTCGGACCTCTACCGCAGCGGAGGCGGCTCGTAACGCTTTTGAGAACCGCCAGCCATGGATCAGTAATTTAGTAATCGGCGCTATATCAAGACGGCCAATCATTGTGGTTACAGTGCCGGTGGTCCGATCTGGCAAAGTTATTGCAGTATTGGGGACTCGGATTAACCCGGAAAGATTATCAGCCCTTCTCGCTACTCAGAATTTATCCGGCGATGCTGTCGCAACCGTTATTGACGGTCATAACATCATTGTTGGAAGATCCACTGAAGCGGGGCAATTCGTCGGCAAGGTAGCTCCAAGCTGGTACCGGGACGTAACCACGCGTCGTCGCGAAGGTCTTGCATCCGGCCGAATTATCACTGGCATTTCGGTTAAACTGGCGTTCCAGCAAGTTTCCGGCACACCCAACTGGACAGTGACGGTGCTTGAACCGATCACGGCTTATCGTGCAAGTTGGATGTTTCCAGCGGCGACGCTTGCTTTAGGCGGCGCCGGCGCACTCATCGTCGCCTTGGCATTCGCCATGTGGCTAGGCAGGCAGATTCTTGACCCCATAGATTCGCTCAGGCAGCAAGCCGAAGCTGCATCGCAGACAAACAGAGCTGCCCAGATCCACCTCATGCTGCCGCACACTCGCTATGTCGGCGTGACAGAATTTGAGGAATTGCAGCTCGCCATAAGCTCTGCGAGTCAGAACCTGGCCATGAGCGAGCGGCGACACCGCGCGCTCGCTGAAATCGGTGCCACTGCTCTTTGGAGAGCACGACCAGATGGGAGCATGCTCGAAAGTCGCGGATGGGAATTGCTGACAGGCCAAACGCCGGAGCAGCTTCGGGGATCTGGATGGCTACACGCAATACACGAAGACGATGTGCCATCAACTTTGCAGATTTGGCAGCAAGCTTTGTCGGAGAAGTCGGCTGTTGCCGCCGAATATCGCATTAGAACGCATGATGGTCAGTGGCTCTGGCACCGTGCTCGAGGGGTGCCGATTCTTGATGACCATGGCGAAGTTGGAGAGTGGTTCGGCGTTGTCTTCAACATCCATGGCCGCAAGACAGCTGAGGCAGAGTTAGCTGCAAGTGAGGCTCGGATGCGAGCTTTGGTCGATACCGCTCCCGACGCAATCGTTGTTATGGATATCCGAGGGATAGTGCACTCGTTCAACCAGGGTGCCGAGAGTGTCTTTGGGCATCTTGCTGCAGAGGTCATTGGCAAGAATATCTCCATGTTGATGCCAAGCCATCACGCGGAGCGGCACGATAGTCATCTCGAGCGCTACGCATTGACGGGAACGCCCCACATTGTTGGGGCTATTTCTAAGGTTGACGGTCTTACCAAGGACGGACGGGTGATTCCTCTTGAAGCATCGATTGGTGAATGGAGAGATTCCGCTGGGATGCGCTTCTTTACTGGCGTTCTTCGTGATATTACCGAACGTCGTGCGGCTGAAGAACGCCAAACAATGCTCGCTAAAGAGGTCGATCATCGCGCCAAGAATGCGCTCACCGTTGTCCAATCAGTTCTTCGCCTCACAAAGGGCGCAAGCGTGAAAGAGTATGTCTCCGCTGTCGAGGCCCGCGTATCAGCCCTTGCACGAGCGCATTCCCTTCTTGCACAGGAGGGGTGGACGGCAACGGATCTTCGAGTGGTTGCCGAGCGCGAGTTGGAAGCGCATATGCGTATCCAAGATTCCAATCTATCTATCGAGCTTGATGGCCCTCCCTGTAAACTTGGGCCTCTATCTGTTCAGCCGATTGCAATGGTCCTGCATGAGCTAGCGACCAATGCGACTAAGCATGGGGCACTTTCGTCACCATTCGGCAAAGTCAGGCTCAGCTGGCGCATTCATGGCATGGCTGACGAACTGGAGTTCTCATGGGACGAATATGGAGGTCCAGCAGTTTCGCCTCCTACGCGGAAGGGTTTCGGATCCCGCGTCGTAGAGGCGACTATTACAGGTCAGCTTGGCGGGACCATAAGCTGGAAATGGCAAGCGGAGGGCTTGCGCTGCCAATTTTCAATACCTCGCAGCAGGGCTAAGCTAATTCTTAGTTAGAGAACCGAGCAGCATCTGCGTATGTGGCTGGAGCGGAATGCAGCCACTGGACCGGCTGGCGTGCATCATCAGTACGCCCCAGCGCCCCACGGCACCCGCCTGCTGGTGCATCAGCCCGTCCAGCAAATCCGTTCAGTCGGCCAGGCTCTTGCAGGTGAGATGGGTGATCGGCACGTCGGCGCGCTCCGTCTCCCGCTCGATCTTCGCCTCCACCAGCATCAGCCAGGCGCCGAGCAGCGCCGCTCGGTCGTGCGCGCCGATATCGTCCTAGACCGCCAGAGGAAAAGCACACGGCAGCCTTACTGCCGTCAGCCACGATCAGGATCGCCCAGTTCGTATCGCCGCCGGAGGCGCGGTCGTAGCCGCTGGTCAGGTAGCGCCCGCGTGTCTCTCGTAGCGGAGTGACGACATTGCCTTTGTCCATCAAGAAGCTGCGAATGGCAGGGTCAGGAGCCGCTGCCTCGACCGCCGCACGCACGAGCGGATGCTGGAAGAATGATACGCCTCGCACTGCATCGAAGGGATACTGCCGGCATACGTCGACACCGGCGGAGGTGATTGTGCGAGGGCTGGTGTGGCGCTGAGCGCGGTGGCAAGCGCTACAAAGGGCAAACCCTTCCGAAGGGATAGCGACAGGGCTGAGGGCACACGGCAGGATCCATGAGAGGCGGCGCAACTCAACCATGAGATGCAAGCCGCGACGATAGCCCAGGCCCAGAGATGCAAAAGTGCCGGTGCCGTGAGCGACAGCTGCAGCATCGGTTCATATACGAATATAGGTCCCATTGAACGACCTGGGTACTCGACGCCTTTGATAGCTATGCCGAGCATTGGCCGCCTTCGGGAAAGGAGATGCTTCGGCCTCAACCGAAGCTTGGGCTTGGAGAGCCAGGGCAGAACGAGCCGAGCCACATATCGTATCGTGCTATGACCACACTGAACTCAGTCCCACCACTTCCGTCACGGCGAGACGAGGTATCGATACTGCCTGTCCGCTATGCCGAGTTGGCACGGGAGGGACGCTGGGCGCAGTTTCTCCTTTGGCTGGTCGACCGTCAGCACTTGCTCGAGGTGGACACCCGGCTGCTCGGCGACGTCGGCCTGACACGGGACGATGTGCGGCGTGGGACACTGTTCCGCTCCATTACGTCGCGCCCGGCTGCGTTGGCGTCTGTGGGACACAGAATGGCCTTAGTGCTGATCTCGAAGCAACTGGAGGGCGGAGCATTTCGCCGGCCGTCCATCATTGACGGCGCGGCACGGCTGATGCCGCTGGAGTTCGCCGCGCTGTTCGACGACATCGACGGGACGCTGGTGCAGAGCACGAAACGGATTCCCGCACCGGGGCGTGCCTGCGTAGACTCGCTGACGTGATGGATGCTGCGGATAACATGCCGAGCCTGCCGGTGGTTCCCGCAGCACTGCGGGCGCTGCTGCTGGCAACGCTGGAGCAGCGTGACGCCACCATGGCGGAGCGCGACGGGCGGGCGGCGCGGAACAAGCAGCTGCACCATCTGCGGCTGAGCTGAAGCGGCGGCAGTTCGGGCAGGAGTCGGAGCGGCTACCGGAAGACCAGCTGCTGTTCGCGTTCGAGGAGATCAAGGCCACGCTGGCGCCCAGCGAGGCTGAGGCGGGTCAGCACTCGAAGGCGCTGCGGGAACACCAGGCAAAGCGCCGCCGCGGCAACCGTGGCCAGCTGCCTGCGCACTTGCGCCGCGCATCGAGCAGGTGCTGCTGCCCGAGCGGGAGACCTGCCCCTGTTGTGATGGCCTGCTGGTGGAGATCGGTGCCGACAGCGCCGAGCGGCTTGATGTGCTGCCGGCGCAGTTTCGGGTGCTGGTGACCAAGCGCCCCAAATTGGCCTGCCGCGCCTGACCTGGCGTGGTGCTGCAGGCGCCCGCTACAGAGCGGCTGGTGCCGGGTGGGCTGCCGACCGAGGCGACCGTCGCCCAGGTGCTGGTGGCCCGCTATGCCGGCCATCTGCCGCTGTACCGCCAGGCACAGTTGCTGGCGCGACAAGGCCGGATGCTGGGCGCGAGGTGCTAGCCGTGGCTAGGCATCGCCGCCCAGGAGATCCGGCCGGTAGTGCGGCACCTGCGCGAGATTCGGCTCGCCTCGCCTTGGCTGTTCGCCGACGAGACCACCTTGCCGGTGCTCGGTCCGGGACGTGGGAAGGTGGAGAAGGCGTATGCCTGCGCGCTGGCGCGTGACGACCGACCCTGGGGTGGCTCGGATCCACCGGCCGTGGTGTTCCGCTACGCACTGGCCGCGGGCAGGAGCATGCCAGAGCGCTGCTGGCAGGCTACCGCGGTATCGTCCAGTGCGACGGCTACGCCGCCTACAAGGCACTGGCCGGGGTGGTGACGCTGGCGTCCTGCTGGGCGCAAGTCCGGCGTGGATTTTACGACCTGGTCAAAGTCGGCGCGTCGCCGATCGCCGCCGAGGTCCTGCAAAGGATCGCTGCTCTCTATGCCATCGAGGCTGAGATCCGCGGCCGTTCGTCCGCGGAGCGCTTGGCGATGCGCCAGGTCCGTAGTCGGCCGCTGGTGGCGAAGCTGTTCAGCTGGCTCGAAATCCAGCTCGGGCGTCTGCCGCGGAGCAGTCCGACAGCGGAGGCGACCCGCTACGCGCTGAACCACCGGACGGGGCTGGAGCGGCTCCTCGACGACGGCCGCATCGAAGCCGATACCAACGTCGTGGAGCGGGCAATCCGCCCTATTTGCCTCAGCCGCAAGAACGCCCTGATCGCCAGCGGCGACGATGGTGGCGCGCGCTGAGCTGCCATCGCCTCGCTGGCGGAGACCTGCAAGCTGAACGGCGTCGATCCGCAGCGCAACTTCACCGATCTGCTCACCCGGCTCGTGAATGGCTGGCCCAACAGCCGCATCGACGAAATCATGCCATAGTGATGGGCCAGAGCCGGTCAGCAAACGTCAAGCGCCGCCGAATAGGGTCTCTAGGCAGCGCTTACGGCGCTGGTCGCGCCCTACCTGACGCTGCTGCCTGAGGCGGCCGGGCAGCGCGAGCACAGCCTGCGCGAGGCGTTGAATGGCCTGCGCTACGTGATCAAGACCGGCGCACCCTAGCGCTGGACGCCGAACGACCTGCCGCCTTGGGCAGTCTATCAGCAGGCGCGGCGCTGGCTGGCGGCAGGCTGCCTCATAGCCCTGGCCGAGGATCTGACCAGGGCTACACCGGCGCGCGGGCTGCCGAGGCTGCCAGAGCTGCCAAGGCGCACAGCATCGAACTGGAGGTCGTGAAGTTGCCGGAGGCCAAGCGCGGCTTCGTGCTGCTACCGCGGCGCTGGGTCGTCGAGCGGCCGTTTGTCTGGGCCAACCGCTTTCGGCGGCTGGTGAAGGACTACGAGCACTACGCCACTATTCTTGCTGATCTCCATCTCTTCGCCTGTCTCATGCTCAAGCAAGCCGCTCAACTGGCCGCAAGTCCATAACAGTTTCTGTCATTATCGGGAGCGGGGAACTGCCATGCTCTCTTCTCAGAGTTGGCATTCCCATTGCTAAGGTGCCTACTGCGCCAGATGCTTCCGTAGGAAAGTCCTCAATGAGGAGCTGTCGGTCATGATATCCCGTATGGCTTCACGCTCTAAGGGAATGGGCAAGTTCAGCGCTCGGGCAAGAGCGCAGAATGTGCCGATGGCTTCGTCTGTCGAAGCGGCATGGGAAGCCAGAGCCCGTTCGGCGCCGAGCTCGATCTGATCCCACCGCTTCTCCGGACTATCGTACGCTGCACGCAAAACCTGTCGGATAAATCGCGTGCCAGGGCCGGGACCGTTGAAAAAGCGAGGATCTTCATACCGAATCGCAGAACAGAGTTTATGGTCGTCGCGCTGTAAGATTTCATGCAGCAGTCGCTGGTCGCAATGCACCTGATACCACTCGGATGCGTCACGTAGTTCTTCGGCACTGATCGCCATTGCACGATCCTTCCAGGAACGAACGACTTCTCGGGTATCCGGATGGGCACAGTTGGCAAAAAAGACGCCGTCGTTAACGTCCCAGACACCGCCTTCTCCTCCAGGAGTGAAGACAAATGACGTATCCGGCAGACCCTCAAAATAGCTTCGCAGATCGTAGGTCGCATCTTGGACCCAAGCATCTGCATCCAGATGGACGTACCAGCCTTCGAAGCCAAGCTCGATCAAATTGGCGAGCATGTAGATGCGGTTGTAGCAAGCCTGCCAAGGATGAAAACCTCGGATAATACCATAATAACAGATATAGTTAATACTATGGGCAATGCAGTATGCGCGACTAACGCGTGAAGTTACCCGAAGCATTGTGTAGTAGTTCACTGAATCGGCTGACTGCGCCATGATAATATCGCCGTCGGGTTTGACTAGATGCATAAATATTGTCCCTAAATACTATGTTTTACATCATGAAATTGAGAAATTATCGAATTCTTATGTGGGTTCAAGCCAGCTCGAGAGCCTTGATTGAGAGCACACCACAGCCAGGACCTTCACGCTAGATCCAGGCTTCGTCGATTCGGATTTGTACTGAGCACATGAGGCAGATGGTAGAGAAAGTGTAGCACTACCTGAGCACTTTATGATGACGTAATAGGAACCTGCGTTGGCAGCGCGAACATCGGGCTGGCGTGGCCAATTGGCCGAACGGCCGGTCGACAATGGCGCATCGTACGATGGGCGGGCTCGGCATTGGGGTCCGCATGTTTCCCCTGGCTCGTCCGGCGGTGCTCGACGAGGCGGAGGTTCTGCAGCTAGGCGCAGGCGATGCACGTTATCAGCACATGTTGTCGCAGGCCGGTCCAGGAGCGGCCCTCGGAGTGCCCGAGACCGAGTTCTTGCTTCAGCTGCTGATGCGCCTGCTCGCGCACTCAGCGTCCCTTGATGGCAGCCGCCTGCGCTCGCAGCAGCGTGTTGGCAGGCAGGTTCCTGAGATAGTATGTCCGCCCTCCGCCTGTCCGTCACTCGCCAGCCAGCCAGGCTACATCGCCCAGCAGGTGCCAGTTGTTGCCCCGCACCGCACCGTCGCTCGGCCGGATACGTATCGCGAAACCAAGCCGCCAACGCACCCTTGCTGCCCTGCCGCTAGGCAATGCGGCGCCAGCTCTGCGTGGCCAAGACTTCTCTGCCTCCAGCGGTTCCTCGCTCAGTACGGCTTTCGCCCGCGCCCCGCGTCGCCACCAGCCTCACACCAGCGCTGTAGACCTTTTGGTTGCGCGGGATTTCCACCGCTAGGTGCAGTCCCCGGGCCTCCAGGCCCTGGACGAACGCCGTACTGGCGCCGTAGGCTGCCGAAACCCGACCGGAACACGTCACCCTGCGCCAGAGTGCGTGAGACCGACGACTGGCATTCCCCTTCTTGCCGAGCAGTCCGCAGCAAGGCAGCGCAACACCCACCGACATCATGCTCTTCTTGGGCAACCCCGTATCATCGATTACCAGCCAGGCGGTTGGGCCGCCGGCCAGCCGTTCGGCCTACTTCGCCAGCATGGACCAAAGCGGCGCGTCGTTCCACGCGGTGCTAGCGATGAAGTGCCGCTGCCTCCGCAGCAGATAGGCTAATGATCAGGCGCTGACAGACGCTGGCGGTGACACGGGGTGCGGCGTCTGGGTTGGCAAGGAAGCTCGACCGGATGGATAGAAGCGCGTCTATCAGCAAATTTTTAAGTAAGGTTTGAAATAATAGGTGAGGTTGGCAAAAGGACGGCCCGATATGTTGATCCACAACAGATGTTTCCTTTCCTCCATTCTAGTATTTTCCGGTAGGAAGGTATGATGCATCGGGAGGGGATCGTCGGGCCTCGCGAAGCCTCACTCCTGTCACGTGCAATAGCGTCTTGTAGGAAAGATTTTCTTGCTGTTGGACTGTTCAGCGGCGCCGTAAACCTATTGCAGCTGACAGTCTCGATCTACATGATGCAAGTGTTCGATCGCGTGCTGGCTACTCGCAGCGTAGATACACTTTTGTTCCTGACGTTGATTGCCTTGGGTGCAATCATGTTGCTGGCAGTTCTCGAGACCGTTCGCAGCCAGGTGATGCAGCGTGTTGCCCTCTGGATTGAAGCCCGGGTTGCTCCGGAAGGGTTCAAGCGAGCATTGGAGGCAAAGCTACGCGGTCAACCTTACTGCATGGAAGCACTAAGAGACCTAGCTGTGTACCGGTCTTGGGTAAGTTCATCCGGTGCGTTGGCCGTCTACGACGTACCTTGGATACCTATCTATCTGGCTGCAGTTTTCATGCTTCATCCAGTATTGGGCTTCATTGCTACGATAGGTGCTGGGGCCCTGTTCGGGCTAACGCTGCTGAACGAGATTTCGACGTCATCGCTGCTAAGGCAAGCCAGTACGGTGGCGCAGACTACGCAACGACGAGCAGATGCAATCGTGCGTAACGCCGAAGTCATCGATAGCATGGGGATGGTCAACGCCGTCATGCGCCGATGGCAAGAAAGCATCGAAAAAAACACCAAACTGCAGCATAAGGCTTCCAACCGTGCCGCTATCGTTCTCTCGGCCACAAAGTTTTTTCGCTTAGCTGTGCAACTGGCAGTTCTTGGTTGTGGTGCATATCTAGCGTTGCGCCAGGATCTAACGTCAGGCGCCTCCATGGCCGCTTCTATGATTATGGGCCGTGCGCTTGCGCCCGTTGAGCAACTAATCGGCGGCTGGAAGGGCTTAGTGCAAAGCCAGCAGGCTTTGAAGCGCTTGCAGGCTTTCCTATCCTTGTCAAGGATCCGCCCACCTGGACTAGTGCTACCAGACCCCAAGGGCCGAATCAGTTTTGATCGTGTGACCTACAATATTTCAGGCCAAGCAGAACCGATTATCAAGGGCATCACCTTTGCGTTGGAGCCAGGTGAAAGCCTAGCAATCGTTGGACCCTCTGCCGCTGGAAAGACCACGTTGATCCGGATGCTGATCGGCACCCTTCCGACAGCTACAGGTCATGTTAGGCTAGATGGTGCTGACGTTTTCACTTGGAAACGCGAGGATTTTGGTCGACATGTCGGATACCTGCCGCAAGATATCGAGATCTTCGACGGTAGTGTGTACCTAAACATTGCGCGAATGGCCGATGCAAAACCTAACGACGTTTTTGCTGCCGCCAAAATGGCCGGCTGTCACGAGATGATCCTTCGGCTTCCACAAGGTTATGACACTGAGATCGGTGAGGGCGGCAAGCATCTTTCCGGAGGGCAGCAGCAGTTAATCGGGCTGGCACGGGCGATGTACGGTGCTCCCAAGCTCGTCGTGTTAGATGAGCCTAACTCCAACCTTGATGGCGATGCCGAGGCAACGCTACAAGCGGCTGTAGAATCACTAAAAGTTCGGGGCGCTACAGTTGTCCTGGTGTCGCATCGACCCGCTCTGGTGCAAGTCGTTGATAAGGTGCTCGTCCTGCGGGACGGCAGCATTGATTTATTCGGTCCGCGAACCGAGGTATTACGACAACTCACTGTTTCGGCTCGGCCAACCTCGCCGCCTGCACAAGCTGCCAAGTTTCAGATGCAGGGAATAGTTACGTGATCGATCGGGATATGCCGAGACCTCGATCTGTTTCATGGCCATTCCGAGCGACGTCGCATTCTTGTACCGCCAGTGGTCCTCTGGATGACCAAAAGACGACTGGCGGTGTCATCTGCTTTGGGATCGTTGCCTTGGTCATCTTCTTCGGAGGTCTGTCGGCATGGTCAACCATGGGTCCGCCGACAGAGGCAGCCATTGCTGTTGGACAAATCCGTAGCGAGGGCAAGCGCCGGATTATACAGCATTTTGAGGGAGGCATCGTGCGAGATATCCTCGCGCGGGATGGCGACCTAGTAAAAGCTGGTCAAGTTCTGATGCGCTTAGATAATGCGCAGTCTGAAGCTGATCTTGAGGTGCTTCGCGGGCAGCGCTGGGCGCTATTAGCGCAATCCGCCCGCTTGCGTGCCGAAGCAGATGTAGCTCAGAATATCGGGCTTGCGCAACTTTCTCACTTATCTGCCGATCTGAGGGATATTGAAGCAGTAGACGGGCAGCAAGTGCTGTTTGGTGCGCGGCTCGCGAGTCTGATGAGCCAGCTTCAGATTCTAACGGATCGTATCGCTCAACATGAGGCAGCCTTAGCTTCAGCGAGAGCCCAAATTCATAGCCAGAAGCGTCAGTTAGAACTGCTCCGCCGGGAGGAAAGGGACGTACGTAACTTAGTCGCCCAAGGCTTGGAACGCGTCACGCGTTTGCTCGAACTGCAGCGTAACAGCGCCTCAGTAGAAGGGAACTTACAGAATCTAATTGGACAAGCAGAACGCGCTATAGCTTCTGTACAAGAAGCTCGAAGCCAGATTCAGCAAGTTCGCAATCAGCGGCAAGCTGATGTAGCGGCCGAGGCACGCGACGTATGGGCTCGGCTTAATGAAATCGACGATAGGCTTCGGGCTGCACAAGATATTGCAAGGCGCCGCGAGGTCATTTCACCGGAAGATGGAACGGTCATTGCAAGCCGCTTCTTTAATGTTGGAGCTGTGGTAAGGCCCGGTGAGCAGGTTATGGATCTTGTGCCTACACATGATCGGCTGGTGGTCGAAGTGCAGCTTTCGCCCAACGACGTCGACATAGTACGCCCGGGACTTCAAGCAGAGATACGACTGCCGGGCTTCAAACGACGCCTTTTACAGTTCCTGGATGGCAGAGTTATCAGTGTTGCGAATGACGTCACAGTTGATGAGAGAAGCCGCAATGCTTATTACCAAGTTCAAGTAGAAATTGTTGAAAATCAATTCGTACCTCTTCGGGGTATCGATCTCCGGCCGGGCATGCCGGCAGAAATTCAAATCAAGACAGGGAGCCGTAGCCTCTTCCGATATCTGGCTCAGCCTATGGTCGACAGCTTCCATCAGGTATTTCGAAGGAATTAAGACAAGGCCCATTAATTTTGTGAGCCCCAGATCGCCGAGCAGATGGGGCGCTTGAGAAATTCATTCGGGCGAAAGGCCGCATTCCGATATTCCGCCATTCTAACGTCATCCCTCGATATCAAATCTCCCTGTTTTGTGAGACTAGACGGATTGGACTTTCTGTCTGGTGAGGCCCCGGGCCAGCCAAGGCCAGCAACGCGAAGCGCCCGGAACCGCGAGGTTTCGGGCGCGGCCGGAGCGGCGATGCGGGTGGTGCGCCGTTGCCGCCGGAGGGTTGAAGGGTATCGCCAGGCCCGTGCTGTGCCTTGGGACGGGCCTGGCTGTTCAGGACCAGGGCCTGCCTGGTTCAGGGGTCGAACAGGCCGGCGAATTCCGGGTCCTGGTAGTGGCGGAGCTTGTCGGCGAGGACAGGGCGCTGGCCGGGGCGGAGGAGGATCTGCTGGTCGTGGGGCAGGCGCATGGCCTCGTCAGGGGTCAGCAGGGGGCGCCCGCCGAGTTGGGTGCTGCTGCTGTGACTGGCGGAGCCGTGGCCCTGGGGGTTGTCCGAGGCGGTGACGGAACTGCCGTGGGTCTGGAAGGCGACCGTGCGGTCACCCAGCACCCGGGAAAGCCACTGGGCAGTCTCCAGGTCGGCCGGGGCAGAGATCTGGATCAGGCCGGCATTGGCGAGGAAGGTGCTGGCGGAAGCACCATAGGCGGCGCGCAGCTGGGCGAGATCCTGCAGGATCGGCCAGAGCTGCAGGCCGAGGCCGGCCATCAGCCCGGAGGCCTGCAGCACCGGCTCAAGGCGGCCGAGAGCGGCGAACTCGTCGAGCAGCAGCAGCACGGGCGGGGTGCCGGGGCGCTGCGGGGTGCGGGCGAGTTGCTGGATGCTTTGGGCGATCAGCAGGCGGAGCCAGCGGGAATAAGCACTCAGCCGGTCGGGTGGCAGGACCAGGAAGACCGTGGCGCTGCCGTGGCGCAGGTCGTCCCACTGGAAGTCAGCGCGGCTCAGGGCGGCGGCGAGGCGCGGACTGTCGAGCAGGTGGGTGTGGCGCTGGGCGGCGGAGAGTACGCCGGCGGCTTCGCGGTCGGCCTTGCCGAGTTGGCGCGCGGCGGCGCGGGAGACCAGCCCGCCCGCGGCCCTGGTATCGGCCAGCAGGGCGCGCAGCAGGGCCTGCCAGTCGTCGGGCGGCAGGGTGAGCAGGCGGCGAAGTTCCGGCAGGCCACGGCGGCGCGGGGCTCCGCGGCAGGCGAGATGCAGCAGCAGGCCGGCAATCAGTGCCCTGGCCTCCTCGTTCCAGTGTGCCTCGGAGACCTGACCGGGCGGGTCGAACACCAGCGCCTCGGCGAGCGTCATGGCCTCGTCGGCGAGGTCGGGCGAGGCGGGGTCGAGCAGGGCGGCCGGATCGAAGGCGCTGGCGGGCTGGCCGGAGACGCCGAAGGGATCGAGCACATGCACTGGCCCGAAGCGCCGCCGGGCGCGGGCACTGATACGGGCATTCTCACCCTTGGGATCGATACAGAGGATCGGGCGGTCGGCCAGCAGCAGGTTGGGCAGCACAGTGCCGACGCCCTTGCCGGAGCGGGTGGGAGCGACGGTCAGCAGATGCGCGGGCCCGGTATGGCGGAGCAGACCACCGCGGCGACCGGGAGCGCGGCCGACGGAGAGGGCGGCACGGTCGCTGGCCAATGCCGGGGCGGCGAGGCCGCGGCGCAGCTGCCGGGGCGAGGCCCAGGCGGCGGAGCCGTGCGAGGCACCGGCGCTGCCGCGACCGGAGGAGAAGCCCGTCAGCGCGAGCCCGAGGCCGGCGAGGCCACCGAGCAGCAGGCCGATCACAGCGTGGCTCGGATGCGGCGGCTCCAGCAGGATCGCGGCGTCCCAGAGCAGGGCGAGGAGGCCGCCGAGGATGGCCCCTGATCCGGCGGTGCGGGCGCAGGCCCAGAGCCAGCCGATCAGGGCGAAGGGCAAGGCGATGAGGGCGATGGCGAGACGCCAGGCACCCAGCAGCACGGCGGTCATGGAAGGCCGCCCTCCCTGGTGCCGTCCGCCGCCTCGCGTCCGGCGTGAAAGGCACGCAGCCCGGCATGGCGCCAACGCGCGCGGAGCTGAGCCGGCGTGGTGCCGTCCGCGTCACCGTCACGCAGCCGCCCCGCCAGTTCCAGGAGGGCACCCAGCAGGGTGGCGCGGTCGTCGTCGGTGAGGTCGATCAGGCCGGCCTTGGAGAGCAGGCCGCCGAGCTCGATGAGATGGCGGGTGCGCTCGCGGCGGGCGAGGGCCCAGTCGCGGGTCTCGGTGCGGGCCCGGGCGGCCTCGGCGCGGGCGATGGCCTGGCTACTCCGCAGCCGGGCGCGCCGCGTCCTCCGCATCGCGGCGCGCAGCGCGGGGAGCCGCTGGCGTGGCTTTGGTTCCACCGGAACCATGGGTGCCGGCGCGCTCGCGACGAAAGAAGGCTTCGCCCCGCTGACGCCAGCTCTCAGCGGCCTGCGGGTTTCCTTTGGCCTGCTCGAGACCGTGCAGAAGCAGGCCGGCGAGCGCGTCGGGATCGAGGCTGTCGGCGGCGCCGGTGGCCAGCAGCAGTTCGCCGAGCTCGGCTTTCTGGCGGGTTCTGAGGAGCTTTGCCTTGTCCTGAAGGGCGCGCAGCTCAGCGTCGATATCGCGGGGGCGGCGTGGTGCCATGGGGCGATCTCCCTGTGCATCCCGGCGGCGTGCGATCCCGTATCGCTCCGCGTTGTATCCGGGCTCCCAGCGCCTGCCTGCCACAGCGTGCCGGTCGGGTGGCCTCACGATGCAGTGGGAACGCGGTCGCAACGGCTGGTGGCGGACCGTGCCGCGTCCGCTACATGCCGGTCTCGAGCATCGCCATAAAGGCATCGAAGTCGGGGGCGACCGGGAAGATCCCGTCCTCGCCGGCGTGCTCGTGGTCGATGAAGACGACGGCAGGATCACCGGGCCGGGTCCGGGTGTCGAAGGCCCAGACATTGCCGCCGGTATCATCGGCGAAGGGCAGCAGGCCGGCGGGGTAGCGGTTCTGGATCTGCCGAAAGCGGGTTTCGACGCAGTAGCTGGCGTTGGCCGCGTCGAGCAATCCGGGCGGCACCACCAGCAGCAGGATCAGCGTGGCAAATTGCGGGTCGGCGACGACTTCCTCGTTGAGGCCCTCACCCTGATGCTGGCAGGCGAGGTCCCAGTAGCGGTCGGGCAGGGGGCTGCCGAGCAGGGCCTCAAGTCGCTGGCGATGCGCATCGGTGATGTCGGGCAGTACGGCCCGCAGGTAGGGTTCCCACATCAATGATCTCCGTTCGTGGCGACAACGCCGGCAGCATGCGGCCGCGCCCGGACGATGTCAGGGAGGTACCGTGCGGGGTCACGCGGCTTTGCCCGCATCCATTTGGAGCACGGTGAATGAGGCGAGGATTGGGGAGGCTGAGGGTCAATCCATGCCACCCGTCATGCCCGGAGCAAAGCGGAGAAATGCGCGCTTATACGTCGCCACGGCGACGTCGCGGAAAGGTGAGTCGGGAGGGCCTCGCGAAGGGTTCTCATGACGGCGGCGATTTCGCAGTCTCGCGGCATGGCGATCTATCACCTCTCCGCCCAGGTGATCTCGCGCGGATCCGGCCGTTCGGTCGTGGCGGCGGCGGCCTATCGCGCGGCCTCGCGGCTGGAGGATGCCCGGACCGGCGTGTCGCACGATTTCACCGCCAAGGCTGGCGTCGTGTATGCGGCAGTGCTGCTGCCGGAGGGCGCGCCCGCGGCCTGGGCCGATCGCGCGGTGCTGTGGAACGCGGTGGAGGCGGGGGAACGCCGCAAGGACGCGCAGTTGGCGCGTGAGGTGGAGTTCGCGCTGCCGCGGGAGCTGTCGCAGGCGGAGGGTCTCGCGCTGGCGCGGGACTTCGTGCGCGAGCAGTTCGTGGCGCACGGCATGGTGGCCGATCTTTGCGTGCACAGCCCGATCGGCGAGGACGGCGAGACGAAGCCGCACGCGCATGTGCTGCTGACGATGCGGCAGGCCGGACCGGCGGGGTTCGGTGCGAAGCAGCGGGCGTGGAACAGCACGGCGCTGCTGGAAGGCTGGCGTGCGCGCTGGGCGGAGCTGGCGAACGAGCGGCTGGTCCGCCTCGGTCATGATGTGCGGATCGACCACCGCAGCCTGGCGGCGCAGGGCATTCCGCTGGAGCCGCAGCACAAGATCGGGCCGGCGGGGATGCGGCGGGCGGAACGCGGCGAGGCCGCCGAACGCCGTGCGGAGCACGACGCGATCGCGCGCAGGAACGGCGCGCGGCTGCTGGCCGAGCCGGAGCGGGCGCTGGACATCCTCACACGACAGCAGAGTACCTTCACGCGGCAGGATCTGGCGCGGCTGATCTCCCGGCATTCGGCGGGGGCGGCGCAGTTCGCGCAGGTGATGGCCAGGGTGGAGGCCTCGCCGGAGCGGGTGCGGCTGGGGCAGGACGGCCGGGGCCGGGACCGGTTCACCACCCGGGCGATGCTGGAGACGGAGCGCAGGCTGGAGCGGGACGCGCTGCATCTCGCGGGCACCGCCGGACACACGGTAGGGCGGTCCGGGCAGCGGGCCGCCACGGACGAGGCACGGCGCGCCGGGATCGTCCTCTCCGGCGAGCAGGACGCCGCGCTGGAGCGGGTTCTGGCGGCTCAGGATCTGGTGGCGGTGGTGGGAACGGCGGGTGCCGGCAAGAGCACGCTGCTGGCCTCGGCGCGGGCGGCCTGGGCACGGGAGGGGCTGACGGTGCGCGGCGCGGCGCTGTCAGGGATCGCGGCGGAGAATCTGGAGCAGGGATCGGCCATTCCCAGCCGGACGATCGCCAGCCTGGAGCATGCCTGGGAGCGGGGGCGGGACAGCCTGACGTCGCGGGACGTGCTGGTGGTGGACGAGGCGGGGCTGGTGGGATCGCGCCAGCTGGGACGGGTGCTGGCCCGGGTCCGGGACGCTGGTGCCAAGGTGGTGCTGGTGGGAGATGCGGAGCAGTTGCAGGCGATCGAGGCCGGGGCGGCGTTCCGAGCGGTCGTCGAGCGCGTCGGCGCGGCCGAGGTGACGGAAGTCCGGCGGCAGCGCGCGGACTGGCAGCGCGCGGCGACGGGCGAGCTGGCGACGGGGCGGACGGCAGTGGCGCTGGCGCGCTACGCGGCGGCCGGGATGCTGCGGGAGCACGTCAGCGCGAACGCGGCGCGGAGTGCGCTGGTGGCGGAGTGGATGGCGGCGCAGAGGCCGGGCACAGCGACCACAAGTCAGGTCATGCTGGCGCATACCCGGGCAGACGTGGCGGCGCTCAACGCCCGGGCGCGGGCGGCGCTGCGGGAGGCGGGCATGTTGACGGGGCCGGACCGCCAGCTGGAGACGGCCGGCGGGTCCCGGGATTTTGCGGCGGGCGAGCGGGTGATGTTCCTGCGCAATGAGCGGTCGCTCGGCGTGAAGAACGGCACGCTGGGCACGCTGGTGCGGATCGAGGGCGGGGTGGCGAACGGGAGCGACGCGCGCCTGCTGGTGCGGCTCGACGGGAAGGACGGGGTCGGGTCGGGCCGTGCGGTGACCGTCCCGCTGCGCGACTATGCCGAGCTGACGCATGGCTATGCCTCGACAGTACACAAGGCGCAGGGCGTGACGGTGGACCGGGCGCATGTGCTGGCGACGCCGGGGATGGACCGGCACATGGCCTATGTGGCGCTGACGCGGCACCGGGACGGGGTGGCGGTGCACTGGAGCCGGGAGGAACACATCTCCCGCGAGCATCTCATCCGGGCGCTGTCACGCGAGCGGGCCAAGGATACCGCGCTCGATTATGGCGGGGTGGCAGACACGGACAGGGTGAGGCGCGCCACCCGTCCGAGCCGGGAGCAGGCGCGGGATCAGGCGGCGGCGGCGTACGCCACGCGGCGGGGGCTGCGGCCGCTGGTGCCCGGGAGCGGGATCGTGGTGGCGCGGGCGGCACCGCCCCGGCAACGGGACAGCGCGCCGAGCCGGGCGGACGAACAGCCCCGGCCCTTGCTGGCAGCGCATCGCGATCCGCAAGGCCGGGACAGCCTGGGACGGGGCACGACGCCGGCGGAGGTGGCGGCCGTGGTACAGCAGGAATTGCGCGTCCGGCGAGAGGTGCTGGACCGGCGCGACTGGCTGATCACGGCGTACCGCGATCCGGACAAGGCGGAGGAGACACTGGCGGCGCTGCTGCGCGACACGGGAGGTGACCTGCAGACGGCGGCGCGGCGGCTGCGGGAGGCGGGGCCGGCGGCGCTGGGGCGGCTGCGCGGGTCGGGCGGGTTGCTCGCGTTCTCCGAGGCGAAGGCGGAGCGGGTGGCGGCGCTGGGCGCGGCAGGGCAGGTGCCGTCCAGCCTGCTAAGGGAGGCGGAGCAGCGTGAGCGGGCCGGGACGGCCTATCTCGCCGAGGTGGCGGCGCAGCGGCAACGGGATGCGGTGGAGGTACCGGGGCTGAGCCCTCAGGCCTGGGCGGCGCTGGAGGCGGTGGAGCAGGAGGAAGAGCGGCAGAAGGCCGGGCGGGCATATTGGCCTCGCTTGGCGGCACCCCGGTCTGAACAGAGCCCGGCGGTCGCGGAAGCCTGGCAGCGCGAGGTGCTGCAGCGGCCGGCGGTCCACGCCGAGCTGCGGGCGGTGACGGCGGCGGCCGAGCAGCGGCTGGGCCGGGAGGGTGCCCGGAAGGCCGCCCAGGGTCAGGAGGCGGAGATGCCCGACGGGCGGCCGCGGCCCCGCGAGGGACTGGCGGCGATCGGCCGGGTGACGTCGGTGTCGCGGGACGCGGAGCGGGCGGTGTCGGAGCACGAGCGGCAGAGGACAGCCGAGCGGCAGCGCCTTGGGATCAGCCGCGGGCAGGGCATGGGCATGTAGGGGCGGGGAGAGCAGCGCAGATCGTCAGCTCTCCCCAGGCCGGCTTACTTCGTTCAATGCCCAAGCACCCACTCCCACTGCCGGTGCTGATAGTCGTAACGCCAATGCGCCCGGACCCAATGAGTTTTACCCAGGGGCCTAAGGGTCTGCATGTTCTGCAACCGGTCCGGCGGCTTCGGGGGCCGAGGCGGATTAGAGAGGCGAGGAGGTCACATCGTATGGGTTTCCTGATCAGCTGAGGGTGTATTCGCGCCAGGGAATGGCCGTGAGCGGCACTCTTGCGAGGAAGCGCGAGATGTCGGCGCGACCACAGTAAGTCGGCCGTCCTCGATGGTCCTGCGCCATGAGGGTGACCGGCATGCCCGGGAAACCGTGCCGGATGCTAAAGCCATTGAGGAGATGATCGTGGTTACGTCTGCGGTGCTCCTGCCGATCCTGCAAGCATGCTGGTCCGTCGAATCCAGCCGCCAGCGGCTGCCCTAAAATCCGGCGCGGGGGCAATGCAATGTCACCTCTATGGAAGTTCGGGACCTTTGCGGTCGGCAGATCATCACAACCGAGCTACCGGAGGTGGTACTGAGGCTATTCCTGGACTTACCTTCAACGGTGCTGCGCGAACTTCCGCAAGCCTGCCTTCTGTGCGATCCAAGAAGAAGAAAGGAGGGGATCGATTTCCCTGCTTTCCATGACCAGATCACGCGAGATGAGAACCGTGAGTGCGGGGTTCATGCGCCGGGCATTCCATCCAAGCTTGCCGGTGAGATCCGCAACTGCCCGCGTGCTCTCCGCCTTCGATCAGTGCTGCCGCGACCAAGCGCGCATCAGCGACAGGGTCGCCGATGCCAAAGGCCGGGTCGAAAACTTGAAAGAATCCGGGCTTAGGCACCAACTCGTGGATGCCAATTTTTCCCATTCCAAGGCTTTGACGGCGGTAGACCAACCCATCGCGCTCGAGTTCATCAACGGCCTCGGCAATCTCATCGTCCGGCACATTAACGCGCTCACGTACCTTTTCCGCACTGAATGCGGGATCATTCTGGCGACCGTGGGAGGAGCACTCTGCGAACGACCGAGCGAGAGTGATGGCATGATGCGAATACCGCGATAACACACGCAACTGGGCTGGTGACCGAGCCTCCGCAATCATCGGAGAAGCGGTCTGCGGCGCCGGATGAGGTGCGGCGGCAGGACAAGATGAGATCATGCCTTCGGCAAGTTTCTCGCCGAGAGCAACGAACTCGACTAGAAGCGCCTCCGTCATCAAAATTCTATGACCGACAGAGACTCGAAATGTCGCCACTCTTAGGAACATAATCTGCGTCGACGATACCTTGCGCATGGGCAAGGAGGTGTCGTTGCTGATATCCCCGGCGGAGACGCCGCATCTCGTCCGGAGCCAGGAAATTTCCGAAGTCTTTGCCGATAGCGCCGAACCAGAGCTGACTCGCATTATTAAGGGCTGAAAAACATTACGAGGGGCCGGGGTCGTGCCGGGGAGCGTTTCCGATAGCCGCTCGCCGAATTATCGCCGACAGCAAAAATATGCATACCACTTTCGATACGCGCTGTGGCGACGACACGTTCGACTGAAACCTCTGCAATAACCGGATGAGCAGTGGCGCACGCCGATAAGTGACTATGAAGGCAGATACAGAAAGGAATTCGGACATTGGCCGTCTTTCGGGCGTGGAGCCGCAATGCCGCCTATCTGCGGGCGAGCGAGCTTCTGCCAGAGTGTGCAATATTCAGCTCCGCACGCTTCCTCGCTGGCCGACGATTCCGTATGTCAGCCGAGTCTCAAGCGGGGATCGTAAGACTTATGGATTGCAGATCGACTTCTGTTGAACAGAAGTCGCTAGGACCTGCATCAAGAGTTGCACGGGCCGTGCCTCCTTCGGTAGTCGACTTGCGTCGAGCGCCGCAACCGGCTGGTGAGACAAACCGTGGAGGAAAACGGGATGAACGTGAAGAAAATGTGGGCCGATCTTAGGAAAATTTGGCGCGAGACTATAACTAATTCGATTTTACACTAAGAGGGAGCGAACCATCGGAGCAAACCATGCTTCCATGGCGCCTAAGCTTAGCTCTACATCTTTGAAAGATGCGTCCCTTGGTGGCACAGCAGAGATTACGCTCTGCGACACCTGATACGGAGCATCCTTCAGACTTCCGCACGATCTGGGGCTTCTCCATACGAGAGACGGTCGATTATCTCCACTGGTTACCTTGGGAGTATGTTCAGTTTGAGCCAGCGCCGAGCCGCGTCAGGTTGGAGTTACGCAGGATCCGGAACATGACAGTTGCTTTCTGAGCCGTAATCTCCGCCGGAGCGCCGCCCGCTCTATCGCTAGCGACCAAATTCGAAAGCGATGCCGTCACAGCGAGAATGCAGGCGGATGCATCAAGCGCTCCGCTAGTGTCTACTCAACGCGTTGGGTAAGGCGGATTCTAATCCCCGTCTTCGGCGAATTGTCGTTGGGCAGCGATACGAACCGCTGGGCCTCGACGGGTGCCCGCGCTTGGTCCAGCTTCTGTGCCTTGTCCTGGATCGCCGCAGCGCTGTCCATCGAGCTGCCCCGACACCGACGAAGGCAGGTCGTCGCCGCACTGCTGTGTGTAGGGCCTGCATGATCGTACCAAGCCGGGGGAGCTGCTGTGGATCTCTTCGGCTCTGATGCCTCGAGGGCACTGCTGCTGACTTGTGGGACGCCGATCTCACGCCAGCCGCATGACGCATAATTAACGTTATGTAAATACTGCCCATTTGGCTGATAGCCCGCACCGCCCTCGCAGGTTGATAGCGATGATCTCCACGGTACGGCGTTGGAACATGTTGAAAGAATTGCCGGAGGGCCGGTTCCAGCTCACCCCGGCATCCAGCAGCGTATAGGCATCCTGCCCGACGGTACTGGCCTCGTCATACCAGGTGCGGCCAATATGGTGACGCCGGCATGGGGCGCGAGGTCACCTAGCGTGCCCGGCAGCGCGATGGTGTAGCCGATCTCGGCCTTGGCGGTGATGGCGGGGCTTAGGCGCTCCGGCCTGTTCGTACCGGTCAACGTCGAGCGCTTCCTGGCCAAGGCCAGCGAACGCGGCGCCGACGCCACCCAGCTGGACCTGGAAGACAGCATCGCCCCTGCCGACAAGCCCGATGCCCGCCGCAAGGTGGAAGCCGCCGTAGCCCGGCTGCGGCGGGAAGGCCGCTCCGACGTGCT
>NZ_JACTVA010000064.1 GCF_014490485.1 Teichococcus aerophilus
GCTGCCGGGGTGCCGGGGCGCTGCGTGGGCGTGGCGGCGGGCGCACGGTTCTGCGTGGCGGGCGGGCGCTGGGGTTGCTGGTTCTGCAGGCGTGGCGGCAGGGACAGCGTCTGGCCTTGCGGCGGCGTGGGGGCGGCGGGTGCTGTGGCGCGCGGCGGAGTCGGCGGCGCCAGGGTGGAGCGCGGCGGCTGCAGCGTCTGGCCGGGTGGCTGGGCGCCGCCCAGGTTGGATTGCGCCAGCGCCGCCCCTGCCAGCAGGGTCGGAACGAGAACAGCGAGCAGGGTGGAGGCGATCGGGCGGAGGCGTGGCATGGCGGGATCACGCGCAAAATGCGGGCGCCGGGTCAAGCCCTGCTGGCGATCGCTGCGCAAACCCAACAGCCGCGCCAGGCCGGCGGGCGCCCTCTCGGCCGGCACCTTCACAGCGCCAGCAACTGGCCGGTACCGACGGCGGCCAGGAAGGTGACGATGCCGGCGGTCTCCACCCCGGGGGCCAGGGCGTCGGCGGCGATGGCCTCGGCGCGCAGGCCGGCCTCGCAGGCGATGTGGCGGATGCCGAGTTCCAGCGCGGCTTCGCGCAGGGTGGCCAGGGTGGCGACGCCACGGCTCGCCAGTAGCGCCTCGCGCGGGTCGTCCAGCAACGGGGGGGTGCGCAGCAGCAGCTGGCAGCCCTGGTTGGTAGCGAACAGCACGACATCGCGGCCGATGGCGGCGGCGGCGGTGGCGGCGACCAGCGCGTAATGCGCGGCGTCATGCCCGCCGGAGCGCAACAGGATGCCGAGGGTGGGGGCCGGCGAGGCGGTGGCGCTCATGCGGGCAGGGCGCAAGTGGCTTGCTGCGTGCCGGCATGGGCGGAGAGGTCGGTGATGGCTGGGTGCGGGCCGCAGAGCGGGCAGGCGGGGTCGCGCTTCAGGGTGATGCTGCGGAAGCGGGTGTCCAGCGCGTCCCACAGCAGCAGGCGGCCGGCCATGGTCTCGCCGATGCCGAGGACTTCCTTCAGCACCTCGGTCGCCTGCAGCGTGCCCATGACGCCGGTGACGGAGCCGAGCACGCCGGCTTCCGAGCAACTCGGAACCAGGCCCGGCGGCGGCGGTTCCGGGTGCAGGCAGCGGTGGCAGGGGAACAGGCCGCCGGAGGGCGCGTGGACGTGGGACTTGAAGACGGAGAGCTGCCCCTCGAACCGCAGCACCGCGGCCGAGACCAGGGTGCGGCGCAGCAGGTGGCAGGCATCGCCCAGCAGGAAGCGGGTGGCGAAGTTGTCGGTGCCGTCGCACACCAGGTCGTAGCGCGGCAGCAGTTCCGCCGCCGCCGCCGCGTCCATGCGGCGGGCGTGGATGTCGACGCGGATTTCCGGGTTCAGGCGGCGCAGGGTCTCGGCCAGGCTGTCCGCCTTGTTGCGGCCGAGGCGCCCGGTGTCGTGCGCCACCTGGCGTTGCAGGTTGGAGAGTTCCAGCCGGTCGTCGTCGATCAGGCCGATGGTGCCGATGCCGGCGCCGGCCAGGTACAGCGCCAGCGGCGAGCCGAGGCCGCCGGCCCCGACCACCAGGACCTTCGCCGCCCGCAGCCGCGCCTGCCCGATGGCGCCGACATCCTGCAGCAGGATGTGGCGGGAGTAGCGGTGCAGCTCGGCATCGGTGAAGTCGAGGTCCATGCGCCGCATATGGGCGCGCGCGGGCGCGGGCCGCAATGGCTGCCGGGCCGGGCGCGCGGCGGATTCTTGGCCCCCGATGCGGGAAATCGTTGCAATCAGCGTGGTTTTTTCGGTTTGCTGGTCTTTCGCGGAGCGCCCAGGCCCTCCGCCTGCCAGGTGCCGGGGCCAGCGTGTGCGTGTACCGCGCCCAAGCCTCGGGTTGCCCGGCATCGATCTGATCGTGTGATGCGACATCCGGCGATTTTGCCTAGCCGCCACGCGATTGCAGGAGAGGAGACAGGCGATGCGCCGACGTTCCCTGCTGGCAGCCGCGGGCCTCGCGGCATTTCCCGCCGTCGCGCGGGCGGAGGAGCCGGTCGATACGCTGCTGGTCCTGGCTGTCGATGTCTCCCGCTCCGTCGACGAGGACGAGGCGCGGCTGCAGCGGGAGGGCTACCGCAATGGCGTGACCGACCCGAAGGTGGTGGAGGCCATGCTGGGCGGCGTGCTGGGCAGTGTCGGCCTCGCCTATGTCGAATGGGCGGGATCGGAATACCAGCGGCTGGTGCTGCCGTGGCGGCGCATCGCCAGCCGGCGGGACGCGCAGGCCTGGGCTGAGGCGCTGGCGGAGGCGCCGCGCCAGTCGCTCTCCTGGACCTCGATCTCCGGCGCGCTGGAATTCAGCGGCACGGTGCTGGAGCAGGCGCCGTTCGAGGGGACGCGGCAGGTGATCGATGTCTCGGGCGACGGGGTGAACAATTCCGGGCCGCCGCCGGAGGCGGTGCGGGACCGCTTGGTGGCGCACGGGGTGGTGATCAACGGCCTGCCCATCGTCAATGACCGGCCGAGTTTCGGGCGGATGCCGGCCATGCCGTTGGACCAGTATTACCGCGAGTCGGTGATCGGCGGTGAGGGCGCGTTCATGGTGGTGGCGGACGACTTCGAGAGCTTCGGCGTGGCGGTGCGGCGCAAGCTGATCCGGGAGATCGCGTGAGAAGATTCGACGAGCGGAAATTAGTTTCGTTATCGTACTTATTGTCGCGGAAAGTTGTTTGCGTACCGTAATGGCTTAATTGACTCGATCTTGGCCGCACTGCCCTGCTGGCGCACCGGTGCCTGACGCCGGCGACAGGAGGTTAAAATGTCCATGCAAAAACGCATGGCGGCGGAGTTCCTGGGCACGTTCTGGCTCACCTTCGGTGGCTGCGGCGCCGCCGTGCTGGCGGCCGCTTTCCCGGCACTGGGTATCGGGTTTACCGGCGTGGCGCTGGCCTTCGGCCTGACGGTGTTGACGATGGCCTATGCTGTCGGGCCGATCTCCGGCGCGCATTTCAATCCGGCGGTCACGGTGGGGTTGTGGGCGGGCGGGCGCGTGCCATCGGCCTTCATCGTCCCCTATGTCATTTCCCAGGTGGCGGGTGCCATCGTCGCGGCGGGGGTGCTGTATCTCATCGCCACGGGCAAGCCGGGATTCGAGATGGCGGGCTTCGCTTCCAACGGCTACGGCCCGCTCAGCCCGGGCCAGTACAGCCTGACGGCGGCGCTGACGATCGAGGTAGTGGCGACCTTCTTCTTCCTGGTGATCATCATGGGGGCCACGGCGCCGGGCGCGCCGGGCGGCTTCGCGCCCATCGCCATCGGCCTGGCGCTGACGCTGATCCACCTGATCTCGATTCCCGTCACCAACACCTCGGTGAACCCGGCGCGCAGCACGGGGCCGGCGATCTTCGCGGGCGGTGCGTATCTGGGGCAGTTGTGGCTGTTCTGGCTGGCGCCGCTGATCGGCGCGCTGGTGGGCGGCGTGATTGCCCGGGCGCTGGGCGATGCGCCATCCTCCGCCGACAAGCCGCATATCGCGGCGGCCGAGGCGGGCGACTGAGGCGCGGTCAGAGAGGCGCGGCGCACCTGGCCGACGCGGCGGGCGGGGGCTGACGGCGGCCGAGAGGTAAAGGTCGGGGACGCGTCTCCGGCTCACGAACCGGTCGTGCGGAAGCGGCGAGGGGGCCGCAGGGCCGGGCCGGCAAGGGCCGGCGCGCCGGGGACACCGCATTCGGCCGCCAGGCCGTGGGGAAGGGGGCAGGCGAGGCACCGCCTGCCCCCTTCCTTGCTCCGGCGGCACCGGGCCGACGGAGGCGCCCACACCGGGTGAGCGAGGGATCGTGGCCCGGGTCGTGTCCTCCGGCGTGAGTGGCCGGAGGCGACGCGCTGTTTAGCGCTCGACGTCTTCCACCGAGATGCCGAACACGGCGAGGCCCTCGGAGAGCAGGTCCCCGGCCATTTCCATCTGCAGCAAATACTCGGCGGTGCTCAGGCCGGCGCCACGCTCCTTCGCCAGGGCGATGGCTTCGTCCCACTGCTCGGCCTCGTAATCGCCACGGCCGGTCCAGGCCAGGGCCACCAGGGCGGCCTGCTCGTCCTCGTTCAGCTCCTCGATGAAGGCGGCAAGGGTGTCCTCGTCGAAATCATCCTCGCCTTCCTCCGGGCCTTCGTCGTCCGGGTCGATCGCGTCGTCATCCTCGTCCTGCTGGATCGCGCGGATATGGTCCACCACGGTGGCCACCGTCTCCAGGCTGATCCCCAGGTCGAATTCGTCGTCGTCGGTGCTGTCGCTCATGCGGCTGCCCTCCTCATCCTAGCGCGGCATTCCCCCCCAACACGGAAGGGCGCCTTCGGCTTCACCTCACGGCAAAGATACCACGCCGCCGAGAACAACGCGCCCTGTGCCGAGTTGATAAGGTCATGAGCCCGTCGTCCTTCCCCCAGATGGCGGCTGCGATCTTTGCCACGGTCTTGGCGACGACGCCGCCCACCGTCAGCCCCGCCCCCCAGGCTGCCCCCGAGCAGGCTGCGATCTCCCCCCGAGTCGCGCCTCTCCAGCTTGTGGAAGCCCCCATCATCACGGACGCCCCCGCCGCACCGGCGGCAGGTCCCACCGCGCAGCTAGACCCGGACACGCCGGGCTGCGCCGAGGTCGGCCTGGCCGGCCGGCTGCCGCGGCACCGGCAAGTGGCCGCCCGCCGCACCGCGCCGCCGGCACCGGACATGGAATCGGCCGCCGGCCAGGCGTGGTTCGAGCCGAAGCCGCAGGTGGTGCAGCCGGGCATGGTGAATCCGCTGCGCATGGCCCACGGCATGCGCCCTGCCATGCACCAGTGCGTGGTTGACCGGTTCGACCCTTCGGATACGCTGCATACGCGCGGTATCGTCTACCACCTGTAGCGTGCCGCCAGCCGCCCGGCAGGGCTGCCCTGCAGCCTCCGCCGGGGTCGGATGTCGTTAAGGCTCGCTTTTTTTCTGGCGAACCCCTATCTGTGCGCCGCACAACAAGCCGCCCGGCCGCTCCCGCCCGGCCCCGCCACACCTCTGGTGGCTGGGGCGTCGGGTCATATGCGCAGGCGGCGCAGCCCCGGGGACTGCCCGCCTAATGGAATTGCGCAACGTTGCCATCATCGCTCACGTCGACCATGGCAAGACTACGCTGGTCGATAACCTGCTGAAGCAGGCTGGGGCCTTCCGCCCCAACCAGGCTGTGGCCGAGCGCGCCATGGACCGTAACGACCTGGAGCGTGAGCGCGGCATCACGATTCTCGCCAAGTCCACCGCTGTCGAGTGGAAGGGCGTCAAGATCAACATCGTCGACACGCCGGGCCACGCCGATTTCGGCGGCGAGGTGGAGCGCATCCTCTCGATGGTCGATGGCGCGATCGTGCTGTGCGACGCCGCCGAAGGCCCGCTGCCGCAGACGAAGTTCGTGCTGACCAAGGCGCTCGCCCGTGGCCTGAAGCCGATCGTCGTCATCAACAAGATCGACCGCCAGGACGCCCGCGCCGACGAGGTGCACAACGAGGTGTTCGACCTGTTCGCGGCGCTGGGCGCCACGGACGAGCAGCTCGACTTCCACACGATGTTCGCTTCCGGCCGCCAGGGCTGGGCCGACCTGACGATCGACGGTCCCCGCAAGGACCTGTCGCCGATGTTCGACCTGATCCTGAGCCACGTGCCGGCGCCGACGGTGGAGGCCGACAAGCCCTTCGCCATGAACGCGACGATCCTGGAGGCCGACCCGTTCCTGGGCCGCATCCTGACCGGGCGCATCGAGCAGGGCACCGCCCGCACCAACATGCCGGTGCGCGTGCTGCGCCAGGATGGCTCGGTCGTCGAGACGGGCCGCCTGACCAAGCTGATGACCTTCTCCGGCCTGGACCGCGTGCCGGTGGACGAAGTGCAGGCAGGCGACATCTGCGCCATCGCCGGCCTGTCCGATGCCACGATCCCCGACACCATCGCTTCCCCGGAAGTGACGGAGCCGCTGCACGCGATCCCCATCGATCCGCCGACCCTGTCCATGACCTTCCGCATCAATGACGGCCCTCTGGGCGGTCGTGAGGGCAAGAAGGTCACGTCGCGCCAGATCCGCGACCGCCTGTTCAAGGAGACGGAGGGCAACGTCGCCATCCGCGTGAAGGTCTCCGAGGAAGTGGACGCCTTCGAGGTGGCCGGCCGCGGCGAATTGCAGCTGGGCGTGCTGATCGAGCAGATGCGCCGCGAGGGCTTCGAGCTGACCATCGGCCGCCCGCGCGTGCTGACGCAGGTGAACCCGGAGACGGGCGAGCGCGAAGAGCCGTACGAGGAAGCCGTCATCGACGTCGATGAGGAATACTCGGGCGTCGTCGTGGAGAAGATGTCGATCCGCAAGGGCATGATGCAGGACATGCGTCCGTCCGGCGGTGGTAAGGTCCGCCTGACCTTCCACATCCCTTCCCGCGGCCTGATCGGCTACCACGGCGAGTTCATGACGGACACGCGTGGCACCGGCATGATGAACCGCATCTTCCTCAGCTATCAGCCCTGGGCCGGCCCGATCGAAGGCCGAGTGAAGGGTTCGCTGATCTCCAACTCCGACGGTGAGGCAGTGCAGTACTCGCTGTTCTCGCTGCAGGAGCGCGGGACGCTGTTCGTCGATCCGGGCGCCAAGGTCTATGTCGGCCTGATCCTGGGCGAGCATTCGCGCGAGAACGATCTCGACGTGAACCCGATCCGCGAGAAGAAGCTGACCAACATCCGCGCCGCCGGCAAGGATGAGGCCCTGCTGCTGATCCCGCCCCGCCGGATGAGCCTGGAGCAGGCGATCGCCTATATCGAGGAAGACGAGCTGGTGGAGGTGACGCCGACGGCCGTCCGCCTGCGCAAGCGCTACCTCGACCCGCATGAGCGCAAGAAGCACTCCCGCCGCGGCGACAGCGAAGCGGCGTGATGAACTGAAATGGGGCGGCCGGGGTGACCTGGCCGCCCTTTTTCTTTGCCTTTGGTGCTTTGCGTGGCCAGGCCAGGGGCGCTGCCCCTGGACCCCGCTGGGGTGGCAGGGCCACCCCAGACCCCGCCATTTGTTGGAGCTCCTGGATAGCCGGGTGGTCTCGAGCGGCGGTGGGCTGACGGTTCGACGGGCGTGCTGTCTCAGCCGCTGCAACTGGCCGAGGCTTTTTCCAGCACAGCCTGGTGTCCTTGTCTGGTCACTGAGGCGGGAATTTCTTCTCGGCTGGGCTCACGGTGCAGCCGTCAGAGCGCGATTAAATCATTATTTTAACGACGTTTTCCTAAATAACCTCTCCGTCCGGCCTAACCCTGAATGGGTTTCCAAAGGCCTCAGGCCTTTGGCGGGGAGAGTTGGAGAGGGGCAGCGCCCCTCTCAAGAACACGCGAAAAGCCCTGGAAGATCAATTCAGCCGCTGGCGCAGTTCAACGGCGAGGGCGCGGGCGCGTTCGGCCGCTTCGCCTTCCGGGGTCAGGGCCAGGAAGTGTTCCAGGCAGGCCAGGGCGGCGCCGATGCGGTCCAGCCGCTGGTTCATGATGGCGGCGTCGCGCCACATCTGGGCCTCGCGCGGGGCAAGGCGGAGGATGTCCTCGGTGCAGGCCAGGGCGCCGGGCATGTCGCCAGCGCGCAGGCGGCGGAGCTTCAGGTTGTTCTGCAGGCGCAGCAGGACCGGGCGCTTGCCGATGGCGGCCAGCAGGCCGGGGCGCAACTCGGCCTGCTCACCTTCGAACTGCTTCAGCAGGGACCGCAGGGCGGGGGCTTCCAGCACCAGGCCGCCATGGAAGGGGTCCACCACCACCATGCCGCGCGCGCCGGCGATGCCGAGCAGGAAGTGGCCGGGGAAGTCCAGCCCATGGGCTTCCCACCCGGCGGCCTCGGCGGCGTGCAGCCAGAGCAGGCCGAGGGCAACGGGCAGGCCCCGCCGGCGTTCGGTGACGCGGATCAGGTTGGCGTTGGCGGGGTCGTCATAGCTGTCCTGGTCCCCGGCATAGCCGAAATGGCCGTGCAGCAGGGTGCCTAGTACGGCGGCCCGGCGGGCAGGGTCCCCGGCATCGGCCTCGGGGTCGGCCATGGCCATGGCGACGGCCTGGCGGACGAGCTCGGACAGGTGGGTGGCGGCGGCGGCGGCATCGGCCTCCGGCGCGTCGATGCGGGCGAATTGCAGGGCGACGGCGGCCAGGTCCAGCTCGGCATCCGGCAATTGCCCGGCGGCGTCCAGCGCCGCGCGCGCCTCGGCCGCTGTGAAGGAAGCATCCATGCTTGAATGGATGGCAGCGCGGAGGGGGCGCTTCAAGCCCCCTGCCGGCTTTACCCCTTTGCCGCGAGCATGGGGCCCAGCGGCTGGCCGCCGAAGATATGCACGTGGAAGTGCGGTACTTCCTGCCCGGCATCGTGGCCCATGTTGGTCAACACGCGGAAGCCGGCGTCTTCCAGCCCCAGCTTGCGGGCCGTCTCGGCCACCGCGTGCCAGAAGCCGGA
This sequence comes from Teichococcus aerophilus, assembly GCF_014490485.1. GTDB lineage: Bacteria > Pseudomonadota > Alphaproteobacteria > Acetobacterales > Acetobacteraceae > Pseudoroseomonas > Pseudoroseomonas aerophila. The sequence continues at coordinate 8,420 of NZ_JACTVA010000064.1, forward strand.
GATCTCGGCCGGGCTGGCCTTGCGGGAGAAATCGGCCACCGAGACATAGGGGCCCTTCGGGATCACCAGCACGTGCACTGGCGCCTGGGGGGCGATGTCGTGGAAGGCCAGGGCGAAGTCGTCCTCCAGCACCTTCCGGGCCGGAATCTCGCCACGCAGGATGCGGGCGAAGATGTTGCCTTCGTCGTAGGGGGCGAGGCCGGAGACGGGCATGGCGCGGGTTCCTTCGCTGGCTGCGGCTCGGGGTAGTGGCGTTGCTTTGCCCGGCCCTGGCGCCGCCAAGGCCGGGCAGGGGCTCAGGGTAGCTTGGTGGTCTGGGCGGCGCGGATGATGCCCTTGGGGCGGGCGGCCTTCTCGGCGATGCCGGAAATGCCCTGGCGCCGGGCCAGTTCCGCCCAGACTTCCTCCGGCCGGATGCCGGCATCCACCCACACCACCAGCAAGTGGTAGAGCACGTCGGCGCTTTCCAGCACCGTTTCCTGGCGGTTGCCCAGCGTCGCCTCGATCACGCACTCCACCGCTTCCTCGCCCAGCTTCTGCGCCACCTTGGCGGTGCCACGGGCGAGCAGGCGGGCGGAGTGGGAGATGGTGGCATCGCCGGCAAGGCGGCGGCTCTCGATCGTCTCCCACAAATGGTCCAGCACCTCGGCGCGGGAATCGGTGGGTACTTCCAGCGGCAGCAGGTGGCGGGCCTCGGCCTTGCGCAGCGCCTTGGTGGGCTTGGCCTTGCCGAGCGGCCGGGGCAGTGCGGTCGGCAGGGGCAGGCCCGCCTTCTTGGCCACGACTTTCTTGGGTGCGGTCTTCTTCGCCACGGCCTTGGTGGCGGCGGCAGCCTTGGCCGGGGCTTTCTTCTTGCTGTCTTTGGCCATGCTCAGGCGACTTTCACAGGAGAGGGGAGCGGGCGGCCGGCGATAGGGCGGACCGGCAGGCCGGCGGCGGCGAGGGCGGCCTTGGCATCCGCGATCCGCATCTCGCCATAGTGGAACACGCTGGCGGCCAGCAGCCCGGTGGCGCCGGCCAGCGCGCCGTCGATGAAGTGCTGCACGGTGCCGACGCCGCCGGAGGCGACGAGCGGCAGCCGCACCGCCTGGCGCATGGCACGCAGCAGGTCCAGGTCGAAGCCGGACTTGGTGCCGTCCCGGTCCATCGAGGTCACGAGCAATTCGCCGGCGCCGAGGGCGGCAACCTGCTTTGCCCATTCCAGCGCGTCGATGCCGGTGCCTTTGCGGCCGCCATGGGTGAAGACTTCCCAGCGGCCCGGCGCGACCTGCCGTGCGTCGATGGCGACGACGATGGCCTGGCTGCCGAAGGCTTCCGCCGCGCGGCGTACCAGGTCAGGATCGTTGACGGCGGCGGAGTTGATGCTGGCCTTGTCCGCGCCCGCCAGCAGCAGCTTGCGCACGTCCTCCACGCTGCGCACGCCGCCGCCCACGGTCAGCGGGATGAAGACCTCGGCGGCGGTGCGGGAGACGACGTCGTAGATGGTGTCGCGGTTCTCATGTGTCGCGCCGATATCGAGGAAGGTGATCTCGTCGGCCCCCTCGCGGTCGTAGGTGCGGGCCTGTTCCACCGGGTCCCCCGCATCGCGCAGGGAAACGAAGTTGACGCCCTTCACGACGCGGCCGTCCTTCACATCCAGGCAGGGGATGACGCGCAGTGCGAGCATGGGGGTGTGAGGGCCTCTGGGCTGTGGGGACTGTAATAATAGGCGATGCGCCGCCCGGCGTTCCAGGTCAAGGGTTCTGCCGCCCCGCGCGCCGCGCCGCCGGAGGAAATGGCGTGGCGCGGCGCCCCTGGCTGAAATTCACGGGGCGGCGGCGTGGTGCGCATCTCTGAGGTCCGGCGTGGCAGAGGGCGGCGTCCTTCCGTGGCGCACCCTGGATGAATCGAAACCGCAACAGGCGCCGGCGCGGCGGGCCTGCGTGGATGCGCCTGGCCCTTTCTGAACTCGGGAAGACGCCGGGGGTTCCGGCGCGGCCCGGCGGCGCTGGCGTGGCCGATTCGTTTGCGGTGTCATCGGAACGTCGCCGATCCGTCATTCAACGGCAGCACCCGGCGTCTAAGCCCCGGCCGCGTCGAGAGGATGGGGTTCGGGGAATGGCGGCACGCCGCAATGTACTGTTGATCGTGGTGGACCAGTGGCGGGCGGATTTCATGCCGGTGCTGGGCGCCGACTTCCTGCGCCTGCCGAATCTGGACCGGCTGTGCGCCGAGGGCGTGACCTTCCGCAACCACGTGACCACCGCCGTGCCCTGCGGCCCCGCCCGGGCCAGCCTGCTGACCGGCCTGTACCTGATGAACCACCGCGCCGTGCAGAACACGGTGCCGCTGGACAGCCGGCACATGAACCTGGCGAAGGCGCTGCGCCGCGTCGGCTACGACCCCGCGCTGATCGGCTACACCACCACCACGCCGGACCCGCGCGCGACCGGGGAGCGCGACCCGCGCTTCGCCATGCTGGGCGACCTGATGGAAGGTTTTCGGAGTGTCGGGGCGTTCGAGCCGGACATGGATGGGTATTTCGGCTGGCTGGCGCAGAAAGGTTACGCGCTGCCCGATAAGCGCGAGAACATCTGGCTGCCGGAGGGCGAGGATTCCGAGCCCGGCGCCACCGCCAAGCCCTGCCGGATTCCGAAGGAGCTCTCGGACAGCGCCTACTTCACCGAGCGGGCGCTGACCTACCTGAAGGGCAAGGGCGAGAAGCCCTGGTTCCTGCACCTGGGCTACTGGCGGCCGCACCCGCCCTTCGTCGCCTGCGCGCCCTACAACACCACCTACCGGCCGGAGGACATGCCGGCGCTGAAGCGGGCGCCGACGCCGGCCGAGGAGGGCAGCCAGCACCCGATGCTGGATTTCTACCTGCGCAGCATCGACCAGGGCTCGTTCTTCAAGGGTGCCACGGGTGCTGGCGCCTCGATGGACGAGGCCGAGATCCGGCAGATGCGCGCCACCTATTGCGGCCTGATGCAGGAGATCGACGACTGCCTGGGCGAGGTGTTCGCCTATCTCGACGAGACGAAGCAGTGGGACGACACCATGATCGTCTTCACCAGCGACCATGGCGAGCAACTCGGCGACCACCACCTGCTGGGCAAGCTGGGGTATTTCGACGAGAGCTTCCGCATCCCGTTGGTGGTGAAGAACCCCGATGCGGCGGCGCGCGCCGGCACCATCGAGAGCGCGCTGACCGAGAGCGTGGACGTGATGCCGACCATCCTGGACTGGCTGGGCGGGGAGGCACCGCGCAACAGCGACGGCCGTTCCCTGCTGCCGGTGGTGGAAGGCAACACGCCGGCCGATTGGCGGGAGTTCCTGCACTACGAATACGATTTCCGCGATGTGCACTACAGCCAGCCGGAGCGCGAGCTGGGCCTGCACATGGATGAGAGCAGCCTGACCGTGGTGCAGGACGACAACTACAAATACGTCCACTTCGCCGCGCTGCCGCCGCTGTTCTTCGACCTGAACGCGGACCCGGACCAGTTCCGCAACCTGGCGGACGAGCCCGAATATGCCGCGCTGGTGCGCGACTACGCGCAGAAGGCGCTGTCCCACCGGCTGAAGCATGCCGAGCGGACGCTGACGCATTTCCGTTCCACGCCGCGCGGCCTGGAACAACGCTGATGACATCGGAGAAGAGCATGAACCTGACCCGTCGTGGGGCCTTCGGCCTCGTCGCCAGTGGGGCCGCCAGCAGCCTGATCCTGCCGCGCTTCGCGCTGGCGCAGGCCGACAACCGCCCCAGCATCACCATCGCCGTACAGAAGATCAGCAACAGCAACACGCTGGAAGTGCTGCGCGAGCAGTCCAATGTGGGCGAGCGGGTGTTCTTCTCCTCCCTGTGGGAAGGGCTGATCGGCCGCGACTGGATGGGCGAGCTGAAGGCGGTGCCGGAACTGGCGACCGAGTGGACGCGCATCTCCGACAGCGTCATCGAGCTGAAGCTGCGCCAGGGCGTGAAGTTCCACAACGGTGACGAGATGACGGCGGAGGACGTGGTCTTCTCCTTCGGCTCCGCCCGCATGTTCGGCGATACGCTGCCGGTGGCGCAGGGCCGCACCATCCAGGTGCGCGGCGAAGGCATTCCGACCCGCGCGGGCCGCGACCTGCCGGCGGAAGTGCCCGCCGTGGCGCGCCGTTCCTGGCCGGCGCTGGAGCGGGTGGAGGCGGTGGACAAGTACACGGTGCGCTTCCACAACGCGACGCCGGACGTGACGCTGGAAGGCCGCCTTTCCCGCTACGGCAGCCAGATCATCAGCCGCCGCGCCTACGTCGAGGCCGAGACCTGGTTCGATTGGGCGCGCAAGCCTGTTACCACCGGCCCTTACAAGGTTGCCGAGTTCCGCCCGGACCAGTCCCTGACCCTGGTGGCGCATGACGAATACTGGGGTGGCCGGCCGCCGGTGAAGCAGATCCGCTTCGTCGAGGTGCCGGAGGTCTCCGCGCGCATCAACATGCTGAAGACGGGCGAGGCGCAGTTCGCCTGCGACATCCCGCCCGACCAGATCGGTGGCATCGAGGCCGACCGCAAGTTCGAGGTGCAGGGCGGCACCATCCTGAACCACCGCCTGACGGTGTTCGACAAGAACCACCCGCAGCTGGTGGATGCGCGCGTCCGCCGCGCCATGACGCATTCGATCGACCGCGACGCGATCGTGGAAAGCCTGTGGTCCAACCGCACGGAGGTGCCGAAGGGCCTGCAGTGGCCGTATTACGACGACATGTTCATCGCCGACTGGTCCGTGCCGAAATTCGACCAGGCCGAGGCGCGCCGCCTGCTGAAGGAAGCCGGCTACAAGGGTGACCCGATCCCGTACCGCCTGCTGAACAACTACTACACCAACCAGACGCCGACGGCGCAGGTGCTGGTGGAGATGTGGAACCAGGTCGGCCTGAACGTGCAGATCGAGATGAAGGAGAACTGGTCCCAGATCCTCGAGCGCAGCCCGACCCGCGCGGTGCGCGACTGGTCCAACAGCGCGCCGTTCAACGATCCGGTCTCGTCCCTGGTCAGCCAGCATGGGCCCAACGGCCAGCAGCAGCAGGTGGGCGAGTGGAGCAATGACGAGATGAACCGCCTCTCCGTCGAGCTGGAGACCGGGACGGACCGCGCCCGCCGCAAGGTGGTGTTCCGCCGCATGCTGGAAATCGCCGAACGCGAGGACCCCGCCTACACCGTGCTGCACCAGAACGCGACCTTCACCGCCAAGCGCCGGGACATCGCCTGGAAGGCCTCGCCCGCCTTCGCGATGGATTTCCGCCGCGGCAACTGGGGCGGGTGATCGCCATGGCTCCGCTTGTCTCCATGCGCGGCCTCGCGGTCGATTTCGATGGCGTGCCGGCGTTGCGCGGCCTCTCCCTCGACATCCATCCCGGGGAAGCGCTGGGGATGGTGGGGGAATCCGGCTGCGGCAAGTCCGTCACCTGGCTGGCCGCGCTGGGGCTGCTGCCCGCCAAGGCGCGCATTTCCGGTAGCGTGAAGCTGGGGGGGACCGAACTGGTCGGTGCCCCCACGGCGACGCTGGAGGGGGTGCGCGGACGGAAGGTGGCGATGATCTTCCAGGACCCGGCCAGCGCGCTGAACCCGGTGCACCGCGTCGGCAAGCAGGTGGAGGAGGCGCTGCGCCTGCACCGCGGCCTGCGCGGCGGCGCAGCGCGGGCGGAGGCGCGGCGGCTGTTCGACCAGGTCGGCATCCCCGATGCCGGCCGGCGGCTGGATGCCTGGCCGCACGAGCTCTCCGGCGGGCAGAACCAGCGAGTCATGATTGCCATGGCGCTGGCCGGCCAGCCGGAACTACTGGTGGCGGATGAGCCGACCACGGCGCTGGACGTGACCATCCAGGCGCAGATCCTGGAGTTGCTGGACGCGATCCGGCGCGAGCAGAACATGGCGCTGGTGCTGATCAGCCACGATCTGGGCGTCGTTGCCGAGACCTGCGACCGGGTGCTGGTGATGTATACCGGCCGGGTGGTGGAGCAGGCGCCGGCACGGGCGTTGTTCGATGCCCCGGCCCACCCTTATGCGTGCGGCCTGCTGGCGGCGCTGCCGCCGCTGGAAGGACCGCGCGAGCGGTTGGTGGCCATTCCCGGCCAGGTGCCGGACCCGGCGCGCATGCCGCCCGGCTGCGCCTTCGCGCCGCGCTGCCCGCAGGCGGGGCCGGATTGCGATGCCGGCGTGCCGCCCTCCCATGTGCTGGAGCCCGGGCGCGTGGTGGCGTGCCTGCGCCCGGCCTATGCGCCGCGCCCGCGCGAATACGCGCTGTGATATATCCGATGGAAAGGTGGGCCCGCGCATGACGGCACCCCTGCTGCGCGCCGAAGGCCTCGTGCGCGCCTACGAATCCCGCCAGGGCCTGTTCGGCCGCGTGACGCCGGTGCGGGCGCTGGACGGTGTCTCGCTCGATCTCCGCAAGGGCGAGACGCTGGGGCTGGTCGGTGAATCCGGCTGCGGCAAGTCCACCACCGGGCGGCTGGTGCTGGGGCTGGAGGCACCGGACGAAGGCCATGTGGTGTTCGATGGCGCGCCGATGCCCGCCGCCGGCACGCCGGAGTGGCGCCGGCTGCGCGCCCGCATGCAGATGATCCACCAGGACCCGCTGGGAGCGCTGGACCGCCGGCTGCCGATCGGCGCCCAGGTGGAGGAGCCGCTGATCATCCACGGCCGGGGCGACCGCGCCGCGCGCGTGGCGGCGCTGCTCGACGAAGTGGGGCTGCGGGCCGAACACGCTGCGCGCTACCCGCACGAGCTTTCCGGCGGCCAGCGGCAGCGCGCGGTGATCGCCCGCGCCCTGGCCACCGACCCGGAGCTGATCGTCGCCGACGAGCCGATCAGCGCGCTGGATGTCTCGATCCAGGCGCAGGTGATGAACGTGCTGGCGGAGGCGCAGGCGCGGCATGGGCTGGCGCTGCTGTTCGTCAGCCACGATCTGCGCGTGGTGCGGCAGGTCAGCCACCGCGTGGCGGTGATGTATCTCGGCCGCATCGTCGAGGAGGGGGAGCCGGACGCGGTGTTGCGCGATCCGGCGCATTTCTACACGCGGGCGCTGGTCTCGGCCATTCCGCACCCGTCGCGGCGGGATGCCAAGCGCATCGTGCTGAAGGGAGACCCGCCGAGCCCGGCGGCGCGGCCCGGCGGCTGCGCCTTCCACCCGCGCTGCGCCGCCGCCATCCCCGCCTGCGCGCAGGTGGTGCCGGAGCTGGTGCAGCGCCCGGATGGCCGCAAGGTGGCCTGCCACCTGGCGCATGGCGAGACCGCCATCACGAAAAGGGCTGCCTGATGCTCCGCTTTCTCTCGATCCGGCTGTTGCGGGCGGCGCTGACCATCGGGCTGGTGGTGACCTTCGCCTTCATCGTTTTGCGCATGTCAGGCGACCCGGCGCTGCTGATCATGTCGGCCGACGCGCCGCCGGAAGCGGTGGCGGCATTCCGCAAGGCCTGGGGGCTCGATGAGCCGCTATGGAACCAGTATCTCAGTTATTTCGGCGCCATCCTGCATGGTGATCTCGGCCAGTCCATGCGCGACGGCCGCCCGGCGATCCAGTTGGTGGCGGAGCGGATTCCCGCCACGCTGGCGCTGACGGTGCCGGCGCTGATCATGAAGATCGGCATCGGCATCCCCGCCGGCATCTTCGCGGCGCTGCACCGCAATTCCTTCCTGGACCGCGCGGTGATGATCACCGCCGTCGCCGGCTTCACCGTGCCGTCCTTCGTGCTGGGCCTGCTGCTGGTGCTGGTGTTCGCGGTGCAACTGGGCTGGCTGCCTTCCGGCGGGCAGGAAGGGTGGCGGCACGCCATCCTGCCGATCATCACCATGGGCGCCGGCGGTGCCGCGGTGCTGGCACGCTTCACCCGCAGCGCCATGCTGGAAGTGCTGGGACAGCCTTATATCCGCACCGCCAGCGCCAAGGGTGTCAGCTGGCGCGCGGTGGTGCGCCACCATGCGCTGCCGAATGCCGCCATCCCCACTGTCACCATCGTCGGCTTCATGGTCGGCAGCCTGCTGGCGGGCGCGGTGGTGGTGGAGAGCGTGTTCTCCTGGCCCGGCGTCGGCCGCCTGCTCGTGGTGGCGGTGGCCAACCGGGACCTGGCAGTGGTGCAGTGCATCCTGCTTCTGGTCGCAGCCACGATGGTCACGGCCAATATCGTCGTCGACCTGCTCTATGGTTTCCTCGATCCGCGCCTGCGGTCTGGCGTGAAGGCGTAACGGCATGAGCATCGCCCTTTCCCCCGCCGTACCGGTCGGCACCACCACCCGCAAGCGGGCCGGCATGCCGCCGATGGTGGTGTTCGCGCTGTGCTGGATCGTCGCCATGCTGGTGGTGGCGGCCGCGGTGCAGTGGCTCTCGCCCTATTCCTACACGGCGCTGGACCTGCGCGCCCGGCTGCAGCCACCCGTCTTCATGGGCGGCAGCTGGCGCCACGTCCTCGGCACCGATGAGCTGGGGCGGGACGTGCTGGCGCGCCTCCTCTACTCCATCCGCCTCAGCCTGCTCATCGCCTTCGGCGCCACGCTGATCGGTGCGGCGGTGGGCACGCTGCTGGGCTTCCTGGCGGCGCATCTGCGCGGCTTCGTCGAGCAGGTAGTGCTGGCACTGGCGGACTTCCAGGCCAGCATGCCCTTCCTGATCCTCGCCCTGTCCGTGCTGGCCTTCTTCGGCTCCAGCCTGACGCTGCTGGTCTGCCTGCTGGGTCTGCACGGGTGGGAACGCTATGCCCGCATCTCCCGCGGCCTGGCCATCAGCGCCGGGGCGCAAGGCTACGCGGCGGCGGTGAAGCAACTCGGGGCCTCGCCCTGGCGCGTCTATGGCCGCCATGTGCTGCCGAACATCGCCTCCACCCTCATCGTCTCGATGACGCTGGCCTTCCCGGAAATCATCCTGCTGGAAAGCGGGCTGTCCTTCCTGGGCCTCGGCGTGCAGCCGCCGGAAACCTCCCTTGGCAACATGGTGGGCTACGGGCGGGAGTACCTGACGCGCGCGCCGTGGATCCTGCTCTCACCCGCCAGCATCATCGTGCTGACGACGCTGTCCGTCTCGATGCTGGGCGATTGGCTGCGGGACAGGCTGGACCCGACGCTGCGCTGAACATCGGACGCGATGGGGAAAGGAAGGTCGGGGAAGGAATTCCCCGAACCCCTTCTTTTTTCTTCGAGTTTCGTTGGCTTCGAGTTTGAGTGTGGATCTACTGAATATTAAAATGGAACAGTGCTGACTGACACACGCTCGCCTGGGATTTGGTGCGCGACAGTGGCAGGTCGAAGCCATCGACGAACCGTCGCGCGATCAAGACATGCAGGGGCGCGTTCAACGTCCAGATCTGCGGAATGCCAAGCAGCCCCGACGTCGCCGTATCTGTTCCGGCAAAACTCGCAAAAAGAAAGAAGGGGCCCGGGGAATTCTTTCCCCGGCCTTCTCCGTCGCCTTCAAAAGCTCACCTCCCAAACGCAGCAGCGCACGGGTACCACCATAACGGCGACGCCCATGCGCTAAACGCTACGAGTACGTCCAGCCGGCCGGGCTGGCGGCGCGTCAGTGGCTGCTGTCGGTCCAGCCTTCGCGGCGCAGGGCGCTCTGGAACTTCACCGCCATCAGGGGCGGCTGGGCGGGCTTCCTGGTGTCGCCGGGCGCGCGGAGCAGGGCGGCCTGGCGGGCGGCTTCCTGTGCACCCAGGCGGTTGATAGCGGTCTGGTCCTGCTGGGAGAGGCGGGCGAAGGGGGCGATGAACATGGCGGTCTCCCGGATCGTTGGTGTTGCGGTGTTCGTAGTTTTTCAACAACCCAGGCGCGTCATCGTTGCGTAACGAGAAATTGCGGCGTGTCGCCTACTGCATGCCACCGCGGGCGGAAACCGGCCACAGGCACTCCACGCGGCCGCCGCGCACGCCGACATACCAGTCGTAACGGTCGACGGTCGGGTCGCAATGGCCGGGGACCAAGCGCAGCTTCTCGCCCAGCTTGGGAGCCGCACCGTCCCGCACCGCCAGCTGGCCGTGCTCGTCCGAGGCGCCGGTATAGTCCAGGCCGGGGCGCTGCCAGGGCTTGGGGAAGCCGGAATCGGTGGGCACCGCCTTGTGGCCGGCATCCAGCACCGCGAAGCCCGCCCGCGCCGTGCTCATCACCTGGGAAAGCACGAACAGCGCGTGGCGGAAGGGCGGCGCGTCCTCGTTGGCGGCGTAGTCCGCATCCATGAAGGCGTAGGAGCCGGCCTGGATCTCGGTATAGACGCCGCTGGTGGCCTCATGCCGGAAGGTGCCGGTGCCACCGCCGCCGACGATACCGCATTCCAGCCCCTGCTGACGCAGTTGCTCCACCGTGCGGCGGGTATCTTCCACCGTCTGGGCGATGGTGGTGGCGCGCTGTTCCGGCGTGCGCTGGTGCTGGGCGCTGCCGTGATAGGCCTGCAGGCCACCGAAGATCAGGTGTGGGCTGGCGGCGATGCGCTGGGCGAGTGCCACCGCTTCCGGGCCGGGCGAGACACCGCAGCGATTGCCACTGACGCTGATCTCCACCAGCACGCGCAGCCGCTGCCCGGCCGCTTCCGCCGCTTGCTCGGCCATGGCGATGCCCTCCTCCCCATCCGCGCAGACGGCGATGTCGGCGATGCGGGAGAGTGCCAGCAGCCGCGCCAGCTTTCGAGGGGAGGCGACCTCGTTGCTGACCAGGATGTCCGGCACGCCGCCCCAGGCCAGCGCCTCGGCCTCCGCCACCTTCTGCACGCACTGGCCCACGGCGCCGCGCCGCATCTGCTGCAGGGCGATGACGGCGGATTTATGCGTCTTGGCATGGGCGCGCAGCTTGGCGCCGGTGGGGGCCAGGAAGGCCGCCATGGCGTCCAGGTTCGCCTCGAACGCATCCAGGTCCAGGATCAGGGCGGGGGTGTCGACCTCGTCCTCACGCATGCCGGGCTCGGCGGGGGGGTGCTGGGGCATGGGAGGTCTCCGGTCTGGGGTCGGAGCGATGCTAGGGCAGGGGGAGGCGTGTGCAAATCCACCCGCTCAGTTCGTGGCAGGGGGAGGAGAAGGCTGGGGGAATGAATTCCCCCAGGCCTCCTTCTTTTATCTTTTCGAGTTCGTAGCGGCGCTTGTTTGGATGTGGGCGGCGCGGGATCCATGACCGCGGCGACTGATGGTTCAGCCCGCGCGGCCTTTTGGATTGAATGTGGCTTCGCCAGCTGGCGCTACCGTCTGGCCCTTGGGCCAAAGACTCACAGGAAAAAGATGGAGGGCCGGGGGAATTCCTTCCCCCGGCCTACCCCTACGCGTCAGTGGCCGGCGTTCTCGCCGGAGAAATCCGGCGCCGCGAGGCCCGAGGCTTCGACCTGCTCGGCCAGCAGGGCCTTCAGGCGGTCCAGCCCTTCTTCCGTCTTGGCTTCCGCGCGGGCGACCAGCACGGCCTGGGTGTTGGAGGCACGCAGCAGCCACCAGCCGTCTTCCGTCAGCACGCGCACGCCATCCACATCGTCCACCTGCGCGCCGGAGGCGGCTAGGCGGGCCTTCACTTCCTGGATGACGCCGAACTTGCGCTCGTCCGGGCAGTCGAAGCGCAGCTCGGGGGTGTTGATCACCTTGGGCAGGGCGTCGCGCATCTGCGCCAGGGATTCGCTGGCGCGGGCGATGATGCCCAGCAGGCGGATGGCGGAGTAGGGGGCGTCGTCGAAGCCGTACCACTTGTCGTTGAAGAAGATGTGGCCGGACATCTCGCCCGCCAGCGGGGACTTGGTCTCCGCCATCTTCGCCTTGATCAGGCTGTGGCCGGTCTTCCACATCAGCGGCGTGCCGCCGGCCTTGGCCACTTCGTCGAACAGCACTTGGCTGGCCTTGACGTCGGCGATGATGGTGCCGCCGGGGTGGGCCTTCAGCACGTCCCGCGCCAGCACGACCAGCAACTGGTCGCCGAACAGCATGTTGCCTTCGCCATCCACGGCGCCGATGCGGTCGGCATCGCCATCGAAGGCGATGCCGAGATCGGCGCCCTGCTTCTTCACCTCGGCGATGATCTGCTCGAGGTTCTTCAGCACGGTGGGGTCGGGGTGGTGGTTGGGGAAGCGGCCGTCGATCTCACCGTTGATGACGGTGTGCTTGCCCGGCAGCTTGGCGACGAGGCGCTTGGTGATCTCGGCGCCCGAACCATTGCCCGGGTCCCACACCACGTTCAGCGCGCGGTCACCGCCGTCGTAGTCCTTCAGCATGCGGGCGATATAGGCGTCCGACACATCGACCTGGGTGGAGGAGCCGGAAGCCTCGGCCACCACGTCCCCGGCCGCGGCCATGCGGCCGATCTCCAGGATCTGGGCGCCGAAGAAGGGCTTCTTGCCCAGCATCATCTTGAAGCCGTTATAGTCCGGCGGGTTGTGGCTGCCGGTGACCATGACGGCGCCATCGGCCTTCAGCTCGTAGGAGGCGAAGTAGAGCATCGGCGTCGGGCCGCAGCCCACGCGCGCCACTTCCAGCCCGCAGGCGACGAGGCCGGCGACCAGTTGCTTCTCCAACTCGGGCGAGGAGAGGCGGCCGTCATAGCCGACGGCGACCTTCTTGCCGCCTTCCTTCACGACGATGCTGCCGAAGCAGCGGCCGATGGCGAAGGCATCAGCGCCGGACAGCGTCTTTCCAATGACGCCGCGGATGTCGTATTCGCGCAGCGAGGTGGGGTGGAAGTCGTGGCGGAAAGCAGTCATCCGGTGTTCCTTCGTTAGTCTCACACGTCGGTTTCTTGAGGCAGCTCGTCAGGGCCGGCCGATGGAGGCGTAGGTGAAGCCGGCTTCGCGCATCTGCGCCGGGTCCCACACGTTGCGCAGGTCGC
>NZ_JACTVA010000065.1 GCF_014490485.1 Teichococcus aerophilus
TGGCGGCCCTGGCCGGGCGCGCACCGGCCGGCGCACCAGTGGGCGGGCGCGGGGGCGGCGCCGCGGCCAGGGTTCAGCCCTCCCGGCCCAGCACGGCCATCAGCTCCCGCCACTCGCGCTTGGAGAGGCCGCTGCCGGGCTGCTCCACCGCCTCCCCCGCCAGCAGGCGGCGGGTGACGACCAGCATCTGGGAGGACAGGGTGGCGGCGCCCAGGCGGTAGTCGCGGAAGGCCTCCGCCACCGCCGGCACCCAGGCTTCCAGTACCTGCAGCATCGCATCCGCATAGACGCGGATCTCGTACTGGGCATGGGCGTCGGCACGCAGGCGCAGGAAGTGCAGCAGGTTGTGGAGGTCGGTCTTCCAGTACCACTGGGTGTAGGTGTTCAGCGTCAGGTTCATCCGCGCCAGTTCCCGCGCCAGGCCCTGGCGGGCCGGGTCGCGCGGGGCGCCGGATTCGTCCTCGTTCAGCATTTCTTCGTAGTGGTCGTAGGTCTGGTTGGCGTCCGCGCGCAGCAGGCCCAGCACGCGGGCGGCGTCCTCGCCTTCCAGCACGTCGCCACGGCCCTGGCGGTTGCTGGCCGACTGTGCCGCCAGCTGCTCCGGCGCCGGGATGTAGAATTCCCGGTCCATCACGGAGTAGCGGGCCGAATACTCGTTCACGTTGGCGGTGCGGTGGCGGATCCACTGCCGCGCCACGAAGATCGGCAGCTTTACGTGGAACTTGATCTCGCACATCTCGAACGGCGTCGAGTGCCAGTGCCGCATCAAGTAGCGGATGAGGTTGCGGTCCTCGCTGACCGCGCGGGTGCCCCGGCCGTAGGAGACGCGCGCCGCCTGCACCACCGCCGAGTCGTCGCCCATGTAGTCGATGACGCGGACGAAGCCGTGGTCCAGCACCGGCAGGGGGTCGAACAGCATGGCTTCCAGCGCCGGCACGGTGGGGCGGCGGGTCTCGGCGCGCGCGGCCTTCGCGTCCGCCAGTTCCTGCTGCTGCGCCTCGGTCAGTTCCATGCTCGCCCCCAACGTCATCGGGGGGGTGGATACAGGCTGCGGGGCGGGGCGTGAAGAACCTCTGTCGCGGGTCTGGGCGGCGCGGCGGCGATCGGCCCCCGCACCCTTATCGGATGGCTGTCAGGACATGCGCCTGGAGCTTGCCGCGAATGGCGCCGTCGCCGAAGCGCGCCGCCACCGCCGCCGCGGCGGCCTCCGTGGCCTCCGCCAGCCGGGTCGCGTCCCGCGCCTCGATCTCGTGCCGCAGGGGCGTGCCCTGGCATTTGCCGATGGCGACGAAGCGGGCATCCGGGGCGGTGCTGGTGCGCTCGACGGTTTCCACGGCCACCGAGGCGAAGCCGGCTGCCTTCAGCTCCGCCACCAGCGGCCGGGTGTCGTGCAGGGCGTGGGGGATGCGGGAAGTGAAGGTCGGCGGGTCCTCCGGGAACAGCCTTGCCACGGCATTGACCATCACGTCGGCGAACTCGTTCTGCTCGATCCGGTCCCAGACGCTGAGGAGGTAGCGGCCGCCTGGCCGCAGGACGCGCCGCGCCTCGGCGAAGGCCCGTGGGCGATCGGAGAAGAACATGGCGCCGAACTGGCACAGCACGGCGTCGAACCCGCCATCGGGGAATGGCAGGTCCTGGGCATCCGCCTGCCGCCAGGACACGCGCCGGGAGGACAAGCGGCGGGCGGCTTCGTCCAGCATCGGCTGGTTCAGGTCCGTCGCCTCGATGGTGACCTCCGCCGGCAGGGCCGCCGCCATGGCGCGCGTCAGGACGCCGGTGCCGGCGGCGGTCTCCAGCACACGGCCGAGCGGCACGCCGTGCAGCCGGGCCGCCATCTCCTGCGCATAGGTCTCGAACTGCACCGGGACCAGGTACTCTTCGTACAAGGCCGGGATGGAGCCACGGAAAACCCGGTCGCTGTCCATGCTTGCCGCCTTCCACGCGCCAGACCTTGGGCGCCAGACCTTGGGCGCCAGACCTTGGGCGCCAGACCGCCTTGGGCCCCAGACCGCCTTGGGCCATTGTATCGTGTGGGGGCTGGCAAAGCACGCTATCCGTTGCGAGTAAGAAACTATGGTCCGGCCGTCACCCCGCCGGCGCAGTCACAGTGCCCCGGGCGCCAGCTTGGCTTCCCAGCGCTCGAATCGCTTGGGGTCGGCGGCAGGCAGGCAGCGAGGCGGGTTGGTGCGTCCCCGCCTCAGATCCCGCAGGCGGAGGAGCCGGGCAGCCTCTACTCCGCGGCGGCCAGGGGCCAGGCATCCGGCGTGTGGCCGAGCCAGTGGACGATGTGGATGTCGTCGATCAGCCGCCCCTCGACGAACAGCGAGGATGCCTCCACCCCATAGGTCTCGAAGCCGAGCGATGCGTAGAGCGCCTGTGCCACAGGGTTATCGGAGACGACGGTCGCCTGCAGCATCAGCACACGCGGTTTCGCGTGCTCCAGCACCTGGCTGACCAGCGCCCGGCCCAGGCCACGGCTGCGCGTGCCCGGGCGGACATAGACGGCCCAGAGCAGGCCCTCATGCGCAATCTTCTCGCCCTTCCGCACGGAAAAAGCGGCGGTGCCGATCAGCTCACCCTCCACGAAGGCACCGAACACGGCATCCGGCCCAGCGCCGAGGCGGTTGGCATAGATGGCTACCTCGTCCCGCTCGGCCTCGGCATAGCTCTGGGTGAAGGCGCCGGGGTAGCCTTCCAGGGCCTCCAGGCGGATGGCCTTGAAGGCGGCGGCGTCTTCCGGGGTCAGTCTGCGGACAGTCATGGGCGCGAATCCAGCTCGGGCAAATTGCGCCGCATGCATGAAGCGCTAGCGCGTATCCCACAATCCACTGCCTTGCCGCGCTGCTGTCCTGGTGTTTGCATGCCGGTGCACGCGACACAGCCAGGAGTCCCGCCCCATGTCCGTCATTGACCATATCCGCCGCTACCAGGACGAACTGACGGCCATCCGCCACGACTTCCACATCCACCCCGAGCTGGGGCTGGAGGAGCACCGCACCGCCGGGATCGTCGCTTCGATGCTGGAATCCTGGGGGATCGAGGTGCATCGCGGCGTCGGTAAGACCGGCGTGGTCGGCGTGCTGCGCTCCGGCCAGGGCAACCGCGCCGTCGGGCTGCGGGCGGACATGGACGCCCTGCCGATGACCGAGAAGACTGGCCTGCCCTATGCCAGCCAGACGCCGGGCAAGATGCATGCCTGCGGCCATGACGGCCACACCACCATGCTGCTGGGCGCCGCCAAGTACCTGGCGGAGACGAAGAATTTCGACGGCACCGTCCATTTCATCTTCCAGCCAGGCGAGGAAGGCTGCGGCGGTGCCCTGGCGATGCTGGAGGACGGGTTGTTCGACCGCTTCCCCTGCGATGCCATCTTCGGCATGCATAACCGCCCCGGCATGCCGGTGGGCGAGTACGGCATCCGCCCCGGCGCCACGGCGGCGGGCGGTGCCTTCTTCGACATCACCATCCACGGCAAGGGCGCCCATGGCGCGCGTCCGGAGGTGAGCCACGACCCGGTGATCGCCGCCTGCCAGATCGGCACCGCCATCCAGACCATCACTGCCCGCAACCTCTCGCCCTTCGACCCGGCGGTGATCAGCGTCACCAAGATCCAGGGCGGCGATGCGTTCAACGTCATCCCCGATACCGCCACCCTCTCCGGCACCGCGCGCTTCTTCTCGCGCGAGGTGGCGACGCAGATCGAGGAAGGGCTGAAGCGGGTGGCGGAGGGCGTCGCCGCCGGCCTGGGCTGCACGGCGGAGCTGGATTTCCGCCTGATCTTCGCCCCCACCATCAACGACGCGGAGCTGACCACCGCCTACGCCGATGCGGCCGCCGAACTGGTGGGCGACGCCAACGTGGCCCGGAACAAGGAGCCGGGCATGGGATCGGAAGACTTCTCCTTCATGATGGAGAAGGTGCCGGGCGCCTACATCCATGTCGGCAACGGGCCGGGCGCCACGCCGCACAACCCGGCCTACAACTTCAACGACGAGACGACGCCTTATGGCGCGGCGCTGTATGCGCGGATCGTCGAGACGTCCCTGCGCAAGGGCTGAAGCGCGGGGGGGGTGGCGTCTCGAGGGGCGCTGCCCCTCTCGCGCTCTCCCCGCCAAAGGCATGGGGCCTCCGGGAACCCATTTGTTGGGTGGGAGACCGCAGGTCAGCGTGCGTTAAAAGGGGCGGCGTGACGGAAAGCGCGCGCGGCCCCTCGATTTCCGTGCGCCGATCGCCTATATCGGCTCTGCCTACCTTCGGGTGGCTATGGTGATAAACGGTACGTGGAATAAGCATTTCGGACCCGGGGGCAGTGCCCGGCGTCTCCACCAATCTAGCCCGCCAGGGATCGTATGGCGGCCGATGGGGACGAAACAGCTTCGACGTATGCGGTAAAGACGTATCTTTTGCCCGGCATTGTACCGCCGTTATCGGGCTATTTCACAAGTGCCAACGATAATGGTCGCGAGACCATGGCGCTCGCTGCCTAACCATAGGTAAGCGCTGCCCGGGGGGAGCAGGGCAACAGAATCCCCCCACTTCCTTTGCGATCATGCCTTTTCGCTACCCGGTGCCGTCCCTATTCTGCATCGACTCAGGGTGACTTGTGATGACGAATGACGCGAAGCCGGTAGAGAGCCTCCTCCCCTACGAGCGTTGGACCGAGGACGCGATGCGCGAGGTCGCGTTGCGGGCGCTGGAGCATGTGGGCGAACACGGCCTGCCCGGCGAGCACCATTTCTACCTGACCTTCCGCACCGACGCCCCCGGGGTTTCCATCCCCGGCCACTTGAAGGCGCGTTACCCGGAAGAGATGACCATCGTCATCCAGCACCAGTTCTGGGACCTGAAGGTGGACCGGCCCAAGGGGATGGTCTCGATCGGCCTGTCCTTCGGCGGCGTGCCGGCCAAGCTGATGATCCCCATCGCCAGCATGACCGCGTTCTGGGACCCGCATGTGCGCATCGGCCTGCGGTTCGGCCCGCCGGAAGAAGACGAGACGCAGGACAACGCCGACAGCGTCATCCAGCCCGCCGCCTTCCCGGTGCGGGAAGCCGAGCAGACCGACAACCCAGAGCCCGACGCCGCCGAGGATACTGAGGCCGTCGCCGAGGCCCCGGCCCAGGTGGTCAGCCTGGACGCTTTCCGCCGCCGCCCGGCGCGGGACTGACACCCAGCCATAGAGCAAGACGCGTTCACGCATCAGGCTCCATGCCGTTGTTTGATAGCGTGATTCAGGCTTTCGGTGATTCCATCTCAAGCCATCACGCTCTAACGGCACGCACGAAGCGCTGAGGCCGGGGAGGACACTCCCCGGCCTTTTCTTGTCAGGATGCCGTAACGCAGCCCTGGAATCTTGCCCCACGCCCGCTCGCCCGATGCGCACCTTTGGTCCTCCAGCCGCACCCGGACTCGAAGAAAAAAGATGGGGTCCGGGGAATTCCTTCCCCGGCCTCCCCCTCACCGCTTGAGGATCGACCCCAGGATCCCCCGCACCAGCGCCCGCCCGACCGAGCCGCCGATCTGCGAGCCCATGCCGCGCGCGACGGACTTGGCCAGGGCCTCGGCCGGGCTCTGCCGGCGGCCGCCGCCATTGCCCATCAGAATATCCGTCAGGATGCTGCCGCTGCCCTGCTGTGGCTGCGGCGCCGGCTGCCGGCTGGCGCGGGAGGAACGGCGTTGCGGCTGCGGCGGTGGTTCCGCCATGCCGCCATTCCGCCCCCAGGGGTCGCTCGGGCGCGTCGGCGCCGGCGCGGCATCGGGCTGTCCCCAGGGCGAGCGGGGGCGCGGGTCCTCCACCACGGTGCCGGCCCGCTGTTGCAGCATCTCGTAGGCGGATGCACGGTCCTGCAGCGTATCGTAGCGGCCCTTCAGCGGGCTGGCGGCGAGCGTCGCGGCGCGCTCCTGCTCCGTCACCGTGCCCATACGGGATTGCGGCGGGCGGATCTTCGTCCGGTCCACCACGCTGGGGACGCCGCCTTCCTGCAGGGTGGAGACCAGGGCCTCGCCCACTTCCAGCTGGGTGATGGCGGTCTCGGTATTGAAGGCGGGGTTGGCGCGGAAGGTCTCGGCGGCGGCGCGGACGGCGCGCTGGTCGGCCGGGGTGAAGGCGCGCAGCGCGTGCTGCACCCGGTTGCCCAGTTGCCCCAGCACCGCCTGCGGCACGTCCAGCGGGTTCTGCGTGACGAAATAGACGCCGACGCCCTTGGAGCGGATCAGCCGCACCACCTGCTCCACCTTCTCCAGCAGCGCCTTGGGGGCATCCTTGAACAGCAGGTGCCCCTCGTCGAAGAAAAAGACCAGCTTGGGCTTCTCCAGGTCGCCCACCTCCGGCAGTTCCTCGAACAGTTCGGACAGCATCCAGAGCAGGAAGGTGGCGTAGAGGCGCGGGCTCTGCACCAGCTGGTCGGCGGCCAGGACGTTCACGGCGCCGTGGCCATCCGGGGTCAACAGCATCAGATCGGTCAGTTCCAGCGCCGGCTCGCCGAAGAAATGCTCGGCGCCTTGCTGTTCCAGCACCAGCAGGCGGCGCTGAATGGTGCCGATGGTGGCTTTGCTGATGTTGCCGTAATGGGCGGACAGCTCCGAAGCCCGCTCCGCCACGTGGGCCAGGATGGCGCGCAGGTCCTTGAAGTCCAGCAGCAGCAGGCCTTCGTCGTCGGCCAGGGCGAAGGCGATGTTCAGCACGCCTTCCTGCGTGTCGTTCAGCTCCAGCAGGCGGGACAGCAGTAGCGGCCCCATTTCGGAGACGGTGGCGCGGATCGGGTGGCCGGAGCGGCCGAAGACGTCCCAGAACACCACGGGGGCGCCTTCATAGGCGAAATCCTCCACCCCGGTGCCGGCGGCGCGCTTCTCCACCTTGGGGTTGGGGGCGCCGGGCTGGCTGATGCCGGCCAGGTCGCCCTTGATGTCGGCGCAGAACACTGGCACCCCGGCGCGGGAGAAGGCTTCCGCCATCACCTGCAGGGTGATGGTCTTGCCGGTGCCAGTGGCGCCGGCCACCAGCCCGTGGCGGTTGGCCAGCTTCAGCGCCAGCCATTGCGGCGTCGCGCCCGCCCCCAGCAGGATCGCATCCGGTCGTGTCGCCATGGGCGGTTCTCCTCTGCCGGTGGGCGTGACCGCTGAGGCAGGATCGCCGGGAGCGGAACGCCGTGGGCGCCTCAGCCTGGCCCGCGCGCCTGCGGCCACGCTGCATGCGTGAGCAAGGCGCATCTCCGGGCCGGTTGTCCAGCCCCGGCTGCGGCGGCCGGGGGTGCAGGCCCCGCCTTTGGGTTGGCTTGCCGGCCGCGCTGCGCTACCTCCGCCCTCTAGCGACGCTGCCCTGCCAGGCGGCGCCGGGACTCTTCCGAACTTTCTCCCCTGCCGGAGCGCGCCCGATGACCCCTGCCCTCGACACCCCTGCCGCCGCCAGCGCGGCGGCCAACCAGGCCGCGGCGCCGCTGGCCGATACGCCGATCCAGGACACCGATGCCGGCATGCCGGTCTCCCAGCGCCCGGAGAGCTTCCGCTACTCCCCGATGCTGCCGCTGGGCGAGGACAAGACGGCCTGGCGCAAGCTGGATATCGAGGGCGTCCGCACCGTGCAGGTGGAGGGCAAGACCGTCCTGAAAGTGTCGCCCAAGGCGCTGGAGGAACTGGCGTTCACCGCGTGCCGCGAGGTCAGCCATTACCTCCGCCCCGGGCACCTGGAGCAACTGGCCAAGATTCTGAAGGACCCGGAGGCGAGCGCCAACGACCGCTTCGTGGCGCTGGACCTGCTGAAGAACGCCTCCATCTCCGCCGGCGGCGTGCTGCCGATGTGCCAGGACACCGGCACCGCCATCGTCTTCGGCAAGAAGGGCCAGCGCGTCTGGGTCGAGGGCGATGAGGAGGAGGCGCTGAGCTACGGCGTCCACCGCACCTATACCGAGACCAACCTGCGCTACTCGCAGATGGCGCCGCTGACGGTGTTCGACGAGGTGAACACCGGGAACAACCTGCCGGTGCAGTTCGACATCTATGCCAACCCGGGCGACTACCATGCGGACGAGTTCCACATGATGTTCGTGCTGAAGGGCGGCGGATCGGCCAACAAGACCTTCCTGTTCCAGCAGACCCGCGCGGTGCTGAACAAGCCGAAGCTGCTGGCCTTCCTTGAAGACAAGATCAAGTCGCTGGGCACCAGCGCCTGCCCGCCCTACCACCTGGCCATCGTCATCGGCGGCACCTCGGCTGAGACGACGCTGAAGACGGTGAAGCTGGCCTCCACCCGCTACCTGGACGGCCTGCCGACCCAGGGCAGCAAGGCCGGCCACGGCATCCGCGACCCGGAGCTGGAGGCCGAGATCCACAAGCTGACGCAGAATATCGGCATCGGCGCCCAATTCGGCGGCAAGTATTTCTGCCACGACGTGCGCGTGGTGCGTCTGCCGCGCCATGGCGCCAGCCTGCCCATCGGCATCGGCGTCTCCTGCTCCGCCGACCGGCAGGTGAAGACCAAGATCACCCCGGAAGGCGTGTTCATCGAGGAACTGGAGCACGACCCGGCCCGCTTCCTGCCCGAGACGACGGACGAGATCCTGGGCGGCGAGGTCGTCAATATCGACCTGAACCAGCCGATGGAGCAGATCCGCGCCACGCTGAGCCAGCACCCGGTGAAGACCCGCGTCTCCCTGACCGGCACCATCGTGGTGGCGCGCGACATCGCCCACGCCAAGCTGCAGGAGCGGCTGGACCGTGGCGAGGGCCTGCCGCAGTACTTGAAGGACCACCCGGTCTACTACGCCGGGCCGGCCAAGACGCCGGAAGGCATGCCGACCGGTTCCTTCGGCCCCACCACCGCCGGGCGGATGGACAGCTACGTCGCCGCCTTCCAGGCGGCCGGGGGCTCCCTGGTCATGCTGGCCAAGGGCAACCGCTCCAAGGCCGTGACCAACGCCTGCAAGCAGTATGGCGGCTTCTACCTCGGCTCCGTCGGCGGCCCGGCCGCCCGGCTGGCGCAGGACTGCATCAAGAAGGTCGAGGTGCTGGAGTATCCGGAACTCGGCATGGAAGCGGTCTGGCGCATCGAGGTGCAGGACTTCCCGGCCTTCATCGTGGTGGACGACAAGGGCAACGACTTCTACGACGGGCTGGAGTAAAGCCGAGACGCAGCCGGGCCGGATTCGTCCGGCCCGGCTGCCCGTTCCCCCGCCGCCGGTGCCCCGGCGGCAAATCCTGTCGCGGAGATGCGGATGCTGGAGTTGCGGCCCAATTGCGAGTGCTGTGACCGGGACCTGCCGCCCGAATCCCGGCTGGCGCTGATCTGTTCCTTCGAGTGCACCTTCTGCCAGGACTGCGCCGCCGAGCGCCTCGGCGGCCATTGCCCGAATTGCGGCGGGGAATTGCTGGCGCGCCCCATCCGGCCCGCCGGCAAGCTGGCGGCCTTCCCTGCCGCCACCGCGCGGCACTTGCGCGCCCAGCCCTGCCCCGCGGGCCCGGAGGCATGATCATGACCCGCCGCCTGATCAGTTCCGGCAGCCGCTTCGAGGCGGAAATCGGCTATTCCCGCGCCGTGGTGGATGGGGACTATGTCTTCGTCTCCGGCACCACGGGCTACGACTACGCCACCATGACGATCGCGGACGACGTCGTGGCGCAATGCGAGCAGACCTTCCGCAACATCGACGCCGCCCTGAAGCAGGCCGGCGCGACGATGGACGACGTGGTGCGCGCGACCTTCATCCTGCCCGACCGCGACGACTGGGAGGCCTGCTGGCCCATCACCCGAAAGTGGTTCGGCCAGGCGCGGCCGGCCGCCACCATGATGCAGGCCGGCCTGCAGACGGATGCGATGAAGATTGAGATTCAGGTGACGGCCCGCCTCTCGCGGCGCCCGGGGGACATTGTCTGATGCGTTTTTCCGTCGATCGGCTGGACCACCTGGTCATCACCGTGCGGGACGTCGAGATCTCCGCCTCCTGGTACCAGCGCGTGCTGGGGATGGAGCGGGAAGCCTTCGGCGAGAAGCTGCGCACCGCGCTGCGCTTCGGCGGCCAGAAGATCAATCTGCGCCCGGCGGCCTCGGACCAGGTGGATTGGTCCAGCAGCCGGAATGCCGAGATCGGCACGATGGATTTGTGCTTCATCGTCGCCGTGGGGCCTGACGACATCGTGACGCACCTGCAGGAATGCGGCGTGACAATCGAGGACGGGCCGGCACCGAAGGTCGGCGCCCTGGGGCCCATCACCTCCGTCTATTGCCGCGACCCGGATGGCAACCTGATCGAGGTCTCGACTTACAGCCGGTAATATTCCTCACCACGATCTTACCCCCCGATTGCCACAATCCTGCGCGGATCGGCGCTATATTAGTGACGATCGAGCCCAGGAGGGTGTCATGAAGAAATCCATTCGTGCCTTGGCCTTGGCCACCGTGACCGGCATGGCCCTTGTGGCCGCCGCACCGGCCGCCGAGGCGCAGGGCTGGCATCGCCACCGCGGCCCCGGCCCGGGCGCGGTTGTCGCCGGCATCGTGGGTGGCCTGGCCGTGGGTGCGTTGGTGGCGGGTGCCGCGCAATCCGCGCCGCCGCCGCCGCCGGCCTATTATTACGCACCGCCACCGCCGCCCGTGGCCTATTACGAGGCCCCGCGGGTCTACGAGGCGCCTCCGGTGGCCTACTATGCGCCGCCCCCGCCGGTCTATTACGCGCCGGCACCGCGCTACGTACCGGCGCCGCGCTATTACGAGCGCCCCTACTGGTAAGCGCCTTGCGCCCCTGACCTGTCGAAACCCCCGAGGGAACTTCCCCGGGGGTTTTGCATTTCCGACCTCGACGCCGCTTCCCATATCGGCGAAGACCAAGGCGCTGAGGCCGCACCCCTTGCTGCCCGCCGAAGGCGTCGTCTGCCGGCCCATCTGCATGGTGCCGGCGCCACCCGTATCGGGGAGATGCACTTCCGATGACCAGACAGACCCGTACCGAGACCGACAGCCTCGGGACCATTGAGATCGAGGCAGGCCGCTACTGGGGCCCGCAGACCGAGCGTGCCCGGCTGCTGTTCCGCATCGGTACGGAACGCTTCCCCCGCGTGCTGATCCGCGCCGTCGGGCTGCAGAAGCAGGCGGCCGCCGGGGCCAATAAGGCGCTGGGCGAACTGCCCGCCGAGATCGCCGACCCGATCGCCGCCGCCGCCGCCGAGATTGCCGACGGGCAGCGCGATGCCGATTTCCCCCTGCCCGTCTGGCAGACCGGCAGCGGCACCCAGACCAACATGAACGCCAACGAGGTCATCTCGAACCGCGCCAACGAGATGCTCGGCTCGCCGCTGGGCAGCCGCAAGCCGGTGCATCCGAACGACCACGTCAATCGCGGCCAGTCCTCCAACGACAGTTTCCCGACCGTGATGCACATCGCCGCCGCCGAGGCGGTGACGCGCACGCTGGTACCGGCGCTGAAGGTGCTGCATGCCTCGCTGACCCGCCAGGCAGAGGAATGGAACGGCGTGGTAAAGGTCGGCCGCACGCACCTGATGGACGCGGTGCCGGTGACTCTGGGGCAGGAATTCCATGCCTGGGCCAGCCAGATCGGCCACGGCATCGACCGCGTGCAGGCCACCCTGCCCCGCCTGCTGAAGCTGCCCCAGGGCGGCACCGCCACCGGCAGCGGACTGAACACCCATGCGAAGTTCGACAGCGCCTTCTGCGAGCGCATCAGCGCCCTGACCGGGCTGGACTTCACCCCCAACCCCGACAAGTTCGAGGGCATGGGCGCGCATGACGCGTTCGTCGAGCTGCATGGGGCGCTGAACGTCCTGGCCGTATCCTGCAACAAGATCGCCAACGATGTGCGCCTGCTGGGCAGCGGCCCGCGCAGCGGCTTCGCCGAACTGTTCATCCCGGCGGATGGCCTGTCCTCCTCCATCATGCCGGGCAAGACCAACCCGACGCAGTCGGAGGCGCTGACGATGGTCTGCGCCCAGGTGATGGGCAACCAGACCACCGTGACCGTCGCCGGCGCGCAGGGTCACCTGGAGCTGAACGTCTTCAAGCCGGTGATCATCCAGGCGGTGCTGCAATCGGTGCAGTTGCTGGCCGATGCCAGCGAGTCCTTCGCCCACAACATGGTGGACAAGCTGGAGCCGAACCTGCCGCGCATCGCCGAGAACCTGGCGAAGTCCCTGATGCTGGTGACGGTGCTGAACCCGCGCATCGGCTACGACAAGGCCGTCGCCATCGGCAAGAAGGCGCTGAAGGAAAACCTGACGCTGCGCGATGCGGCGGACCAGCTCGGCTACGTCTCGCCCGCCGATTTCGACGCCTGGGTGAAGCCGGAGGAGATGGTCACCCCCGGCGCCACCCTGCCGGGCGGCGGCGGCTGACCCTGGCGTGACGGGCGTGCATCTGGAGAAGCGCTCCTTCTCGCTGGCCGGGCACCGGACCAGCGTGGCGCTGGAGCCCGCCTTCTGGCACGCCCTGGAACAGCTTGCAGCCGCACAGGGCATCACCCTGGTGCGGCTGCTGCAGACCGTGGACGAAGCGCGACTGGAAACCGATGTGCCGCTGACCAGTGCCCTGCGGGTGTACGCGCTGGAGACGGCCACGGCGACGCGAGGGGAATAGCGGCTTGCGGGCTCGGGAGAGACAAGGGGTCCGGGGAAGGAATTCCCCGGACCCCTTCTTTTACCTGTCGAGTTTTCCGCGCAGGGCTGCTGATGCGTCGCGCCTGAGTGACGGCTGGGTGCGCCGGAAGTCCTGGACCTGCGGCGACTAAGGGCTCAGCCCGCGCAGCCCATTATTAAAATCAAGAAGCGTCCAGCTCTCAGTCCCGAAGCGCTTCGCCAGACTCGCAGAAAAAAATAAGGGCCCGGGGAACTCTTTCCCCGGCCTTCCCCACCCCCAAGTCTTACGGCTGTTCCGCCCGCCACCGCAGCCAATCCGCCAGGTCCGGCACCCGGCGGGGCTGGGAAAGCGGGCCAGTCATGGTCAGGCCCAACGGCGGGCCGTTCACCAATGGGACGGAGAGCGAGAGGTTGACGCCGCCATGGGCCAGGTCCGCGTCGCCACGCAGGGTGGCGGCGGCCTGTTCGCCGATGGAGAGGGTGCCGTCCTCCACCACCATGCGCCCGGCGGCGATGCGCAGGCGGGCTTCCAGCCGCTCGAACCCCGTGGCGCCATCCAGCAGGGCCTTGCGCAACGCGGCTTCGGCAGCGGTGATGGTCGGGGCCTCGGTAGCGCGCAGGGCACCGCCGAGGTCGGTGCCGGTCAGCACGCCGCCCTGCACCACCAACTGCGCGCTGCCTTCCAGCCCTGCCACCATCGCTTCGGGGCTGTGACCGGTGGTGCGCAGGTCCATCTCGCCTTCCACCTGCCCGGCGCTGAGGTCGATCGGCAGGCCTGTCAGCGCGCTGTGCAGGCCGACACCGCCAAGCTTGAACTGGGCCGACAGGGCCGGCGGCGTAGCGGTGGAATCCAGCCGGATGCCGCCTTCGACGCGGCCCCCGTTGACGCGTGCTTGCAGGCCATCCAGCCCAAGGATGCCACCGTTCAGGCGCAGCGTGGCGCTGGCCTGTTCCGGCACCGGACCACGCGGCGGCAGCACGCGGGTGGCGGCCAGGACGATATCGGCATCCAGCCAGCTCAGGGGCGCGAGGTTCAGCGGCGTGCCGGGGCTGGCAGGGCCGGGCAGCGGCAGGGCCTCGGCATTGATGCGCCCGGTCAGGCGCGGGCGGGCGGCACGGGCGGTGGCCAGCGCCAGCTGCCCGCCCAGCCGGGTTTCCCCGGCCACCAGGTCGAAGC
Organism: Teichococcus aerophilus; assembly: GCF_014490485.1. Lineage (GTDB taxonomy): Bacteria > Pseudomonadota > Alphaproteobacteria > Acetobacterales > Acetobacteraceae > Pseudoroseomonas > Pseudoroseomonas aerophila. Next base: position 13,754 of record NZ_JACTVA010000065.1, read on the forward strand.
TCTCCAGCTGGCCAGAAGTGGGCGTCAGGGCGACGTTGGAGATCAGGGAGAGCGAACCATCGCCGATCCAGGCCGGTGCCGGCAGGCCAGTGGCTTCCGCCATCAGCCGGGCGGCACCGGGGTGGCGCAGGGTCAGGTTGCCGGCGTAGCGCGGTGACAGGGTATCCAGCGTGCCATTGGCCTCCATGCGGGCCTCGCCCATGTCCAGGCCGCCACGCAGGGCCAGGGCATTCAACGGGCCGCTGGCGGAAAGGCGCAGCGCCAGGGGCTGGCCGGCCAGCGGCGCGGTTTCCTCCCAGTTGCCGGGCAGCAGGGCCAGCAACGGCTTGCCGACCGGCGCGGCGATATCCAGTGCGCCATCGGTCAGACGGGCCGGGGTGTTGGCGGCGGTGCCGGGCGCCAGCTGGCCACTGAGGGCGATATCGGCCCCTGCCACCTTGCCGGCGACCCGCCGGGCTGTCAGCCGCCCGGCCTCCAGAGCACCGTCGAGCGAGAGTTTCTCCACCATCACGCCACGCCAGCTGGCACGCTCGGCGGCCAGGCGCAGATTGGCGTCGAAGCCACCGGGGCGCAGCACCAGGGCCAGGGGGTCGCTGCCGCGTGGCAGCCAGCCGTCGAGGTCCAGCCGGTCGAAGGTCAGGCCGAGGCCGAGCGCCGGGCGAGTGCCGAAGCGTAGCAGCCCGGCGCCGGAGACGCGGGCGCCATCCAGCGTCGCGACGAATTCAGGGATGCTGGCCTGGCTTTCCTCCAGTACCAGCCGCATCCGGCCCTCGCCCTGGCGCAGCAGCGTGGGCTCGGTGGCGCTGAGGTCCAGCCCCAGCGCCATCAGCGTGCTGCGCAGCGCGGTGCCGCGGAAGCGGATGGCGCCTTCCAGCCGCCCATTGGCGCCGAGCCGGCCGGTGGTGGCGCCGGAGAGCTCCACCTCGGTATCCCCGGGCAGGACGGCACTGACGTCGGAGAGGGTAAGCCTGTCACCCTCCAGCAGCGCCGCGCCGCGCAGCCGGCGCAGGGTCTGGCCACGGAAGCTGGCGGCCTCCGCCGAGAGGTCCAGGCCGAAGGGCAAGGCAGGGCGGCCGGCGCTGCGCAAGGCGGCGATCCAGGGGTCGAGCGCCACCCGGCCGGTGATGAGCGCGACATCCAGCCGTGGCTGCGGCGCCAGCCGCAGGGTGGTGACGCCGCGCACCGGGCTGCCGGCGATGTCCATCATCAGGTCGCTGGCGGTCAGCAGGTCGGCGGCGGCGCTGATATGGCCGCGCAGGCGGAAGCTGCCGGCCGGGCCGGGCACCAGGGCCGAGAGGTCGCTGCCGCCACCTTGCAGCGTACCCTCGAACCCCCCTTCCGGCAGCAGCACGCCGCTGGTGGAGAGGGAGGCATTGGCGGCGGAGACCGTCAGGTCCATCGGCGCCGCGTCGTCCCAGCCCGGGCGGCCGAGCGTGGTCTGGAAGGTGGCGTCCTGGTTGCGCCAGCGGAAGCGGCCGTCGATCTTCAGGGCGTCGGTGGCGGCGCCGGCGGCCAGCTCGGCCGTCACCCGCTCCAGCGCCACGCTGCCGATGACGATGCGCGAATCCTCGATGCGGCCACGCAGCTCGGTCAGCCATGGCGGCGGGCGGAAGGGCTGGCCGGAGGTGGGTGGCCACGGGAGTTGGATCTCGGCGCCGACCAGCACCACCTCGCGCGGTTCCAGCCGGAAGCGCAGCAGGGCGCCGAGGTCGAGCCGCAGCCGCAGCGCCCGCGCCTGGATGGACAGGCCGTTGCCGGGCCCGCCGATGGTGACGCCGCCGGCTTCCAGCATCGGCTGCGGCAGCAAGGCCAGCTCCACCGGGCCGGTGAGCTTCACCGGCTGGCCGAGCCGGGCCGCGGCCAGGATGGCCAGGCGGTCCCGGTGCTCGTTCCAGTCGGTCAGATGCGGGCCGAACCACAGCGCGGCGACCAGCACCAATGGCAAGGTGGCCAGCAGGCCATAGGCGATGCGGCGAGGCCAGGGCATCAGCGGGACAGATCCCCCCGTCTGGCGCGCACGGATTTCGGTGCGGGCTGCGGAGGGATGCAGGGGATGGCCAGGACAGCGCCTGGGAACGCCCGGCCGCGTTCAGGAAGGGTGGCGGGACGGGCCTGAGAGGAGCGCGTGGCGATGCTGGTGAAGGCGGTGCCCCGCTTGGTCCCACACGGCCAAACGCCCACGCCTTCCGCCTCCACGGCCTCGTCCATCGGTCCCAGCACTCTCAACAACTCCGTTCGGGGTGTGGCGCCCGGCGGCGCGGCTTGCAACCCGTTTCGCGGAAGGGGGCTTTAGAGACGGTTTCAAAACTCCGCCGGGCCGGTCGCGTCGCTCCTGCCCGCGCCAACATCGCCGGTGGCACCGCCGTGTGTCTGTGCGAACGCATGGCCGCGCTTTCGGCCGGCAGGCTGCCGGGACAGGCGGCGCGGGGGATGGTCGCCCGGCGTGCGCCGCGTGATGGTGGCCGGCTGGGCCATGACGGGCACGCACGGATTCCCGCCTTGCGGCACAAGCCGGCATGGCAGCGTGCGTTGCGGCATGGTAGGGGTCCAGGGATTGATACGTCGAGGAGCAAGCCGGCCTTGAGCCTTTGGGGCAAGATCATCGGTGGCGTGGCGGGCTTCGCGATGGGCGGGCCGTTTGGCGCCGTCATGGGCGCGGCCATGGGCCATGCGGCGGATGAAGGTACCACCCGCGCGCCGGATATCGACCCGCGCCCGGAACTGGCCGCCCGGCTGCACAACAAGGACCAGTTGTTCTCCATCGGCGTCATCGTGCTCTCCGCCAAGCTGGCCAAGAGCGACGGGCCGGTGAAGCGCATCGAGATCGACGCCTTCAAGCGCGTCTTCCGCATCCCGGACGAGAACATGCGCGACGTCGGCGTGTTGTTCGACCGCGCGCGGGAAGAAACCGGCGGCTACGAGCCCTTCGCCACCCGCATGGGCCTGGTCTTCGCCGATACGCCGCAGATGCTGGAGGAGGTGCTGACCGCCCTGCACCACATCGCCCGCGCCGATGGCCCGCTGACGCGTGGGGAGGCCATCTTCCTGGCCAAGGTCCGCACCGCCTTCCGGCTGGACGAAGCGGCCGGGGAGCGAGCCAGCACCGGCCAGGCCCGCGCGGTGGAGCCGATCGGGGTGGACCCCTATTCCGTACTCGGCGTGCCCCAGGGTGCGTCGGACGAGGAGGTGCGGCAGGCCTGGCGGGCCCTGATGCGTGAGCATCACCCGGACAGCCTCGCCTCGCGCGGCGTGTCCGAGGACCTGTTGCAGGGCGCGCATCGGCGCGTGGCGGAGATCAACGCCGCGTGGGACCGCATCAAACGGGCGCGCAACCTGTGATCCGCGACCGCTGGAGCCCGAATCACGACGAGCGTCCGGCCGGCACGCCGATCGATACGCTGATCCTGCATTATACCGGCATGCAGACGGCCAAGGCCGCGCTGGACCGGCTGTGCGACCTGGAGCCACCCGCGCCCCTGCCCCGCGTCTCCTGCCACTATCTGGTGGAGGAGGACGGCATGGTCTGGCGGCTGGTGCCGGAGGAGCGCCGCGCCTGGCATGCCGGCAAATCCTTCTGGCGCGGGCATGAGCTGCTGAACGCCCGCAGCATCGGGATCGAGATCGTCAACCCTGGCCACGAATGGGGCTACCGGCCCTTCCCGGCGCTGCAGATGGCCGCGGTGGCGGATCTGTGCCTGGAGATCCTGGGCCGCCACCCGATTCCCGCCCGCAACGTGGTCGGCCACAGCGACGTGGCGCCGGACCGCAAGCAGGACCCGGGCGAGTTGTTCGACTGGGAGGGACTCGCCGCCAACGGCATCGGCCTGTGGCCGGCGGGGGTGGATGGCGATGGCCGGGACCGGCCGGAGGGCGGGCTGGCGCGGGCGGCAGCCCTGCTGGCGCGCATCGGCTACCCGGTGGACCCGGCCCAGCCGCGCGTGGCCCTGGTGGCCTTCCAGCGCCACTGGCGCCAGGAGTCGGTAGATGGGGAGGCCGATTCGGGCACCCTGGCCCGGCTGGAAGCCGTGGCGCGGCTGGTGGAAGCCGGGGCGGCGGCGCCAGAGAGCCTCGCGGGCTAGGAGACTGTTTCAAAAGTCTGCTGGCTGAGGGCACGGTCGGAGTTTTTCGCGCCAGCACGGAGGTGGCACAGGCCCCAATGCAAGGGACATTGAGCCAAGCCGCCGACAAAGCTGGTGCGGACAAGACCGCAGCGCCCGCCCCGGCAGGCTTTTGAAACAGTCTCTAGGGGCATGGTGTTGGCCGGTATGGCCAAGCCGAATCGCGTCGGCAGACTTGTCAGGGCGCTCACCAGTAGTGTCGCTGCAACGGGCGGGACGACGGGACCGCACGCATCGCGATGTTGCCAGGTGCAGCCCTGACATGAGCGAATCCACCGGCAGCTTGGCCGCCGCAAGCGTAAGCCAGACCGGTCGGGAAACAGCGAATCCGTCAGGCCAGACCTCGCGAATACCGAAGCTGCAGGTCAGGCCACGGAGAATCCGACGGCGTCTGAAATCTCCCTCTCCCAGCCTTTCTTTCTCCTGCTGAAGTGGCAGGCCGTTGACTTCGGTGGCTTTGCAGCGCAGTTGACCGCCGCGTCAGACGGCCGGGCGGCCGCTGGCATGGGAGCGATCCCGTGCTGGAGGAAAGTCCGGGCTCCACGGAAATACGGTGCCGGTCAACGACCGGCGGGGGCGACCCCAGGGACAGTGCCACAGAAAACAAACCTCCCGCACGGCCTCGGCCCTGCGGGAAAGGGTGAAACGGTGCGGTAAGAGCGCACCGCGCCCCTGGCGACAGGGGCGGCAGGGTAAACCCCACCGGGAGCAAGGCCGAATAGGGGAAACCGGCGGGATGGCCCGAAAGGGTACCGACCGCAGGGGCATTTCCGCCCCGTTTCCCGGGTTGGCCGCGAGAGGCTCGGCGTAAGTCGAGTCCCAGAGGAATGGTCGCCTCGTTCCATGGATTCGCGTCCATGGGGCGGACAGAACCCGGCTTACAGGCCGTCTGACGCTCACCGATACGTTTTGAAGCATTTATTAGGATTCCCTTGAAGCCGTTGCTTCAAGGGATTGATTTTTCATGCTTTCATGTTCTGTACCGGTCCCGCTTATCGCTTGATGACCGGGAGTAACCCATGATATCCCATGTCATCCCATGAACGATCCGAGTGCTCGGGGGGGCCAAGGATCAGTGCAGGGGATGGTCGGGTGAGCCGGTGAGGTCGGGGGACCTCGCCGGCCGCTTCCCGATCTTGATGGTGCCGAAAGGCATGCCGCAAAGGGGGATGAGCGGCGAATGGCCCGGTTTATGGGGACGCACACCAATCGGTTGGATCGGAAGGGGCGCACGTCCGTGCCGGCCCCCTTTCGCGCCGAGTTGGCGCGTCTCGGGACCGAGGAGATCGTCCTTCGCCCGTCCCACCGCGCACCGTGCCTGGAGGCCTGGCCCATGCCGGCCTTCGAGGCGATGGCCGGTGGCCTCGACCAGTTCGACGTATTCTCAGACGCGCAGGACGACATGGCAGCGGCTCTCTTCGCCGACGCCTATCCCATGCGCCCCGATGGCGAGGGCCGCATCCTGCTTCCTGAAGAACTCATCACGCATGCCGGGCTGGGGGAGACGCTCTCCTTCGTCGGCCTGGGCCGCATTTTCCAGATCTGGGAGCCCGCGGCGGCCAAGCGCCATACCGAGGAAGCCAGGGCCCGGGCCAAGGAACGCGGCCTGACCATGCGCGCCACATCTTCTGCCCTTCCCACGAATCCAGGGGGTGCGGCATGAGCGGTCATATCCCTGTGATGTTGGCGGAAGTCTTGCAAACGTTGGCGCCCCGCGATGGCGGCACCTACCTGGATGGCACGTTTGGCGGCGGCGGTTACGCCAGCGCCATCCTGTCCTCCGCCGATTGCACCCTGCATGCGATCGACCGTGACCCGGACGCCATCGCGCGCGGTGCTGCCGTCGCCGCGCGCTTCCCCGGCCGGCTGCACCTGGTGCAGGGCCGCTTCGGCGACATGCTGGAGCTGATGGAGGAACAGGGCGCCGGCCTGCTGGATGGCATCGTGCTCGACCTCGGCATCTCCTCCTTCCAGATCGACCAGGCGGAGCGCGGCTTCAGCTTCCGCTTTGACGGGCCGCTGGACATGCGGATGGAGAAGTCCGGTCCCTCCGCCGCCGACCTGGTGAACCGCCTGCCGGAAGCCGAGCTGGCCGACATCCTGTGGCAGCTGGGCGAGGAGCGGCATTCTCGCCGCATCGCCCGCACCATCGTCGCCGCGCGGGCCGAGGCGCCGATCGAGACCACCTCCCAGTTGGTGCGCATCATCCATTCCTGCATGCCGCGCGACCCGTCCGGCCAGGACAGCGCCACCCGCTCCTTCCAGGCGCTGCGCCTGAAGGTGAATGACGAGCTGGGCGAGGTCGAGCGCGGCCTGGCCGCCGCCGTGAAGCTGCTGGCGCCCGGCGGGCGGCTGGTGGTGGTGGCCTTCCACTCGCTGGAAGACCGGCTGGTGAAGCGCTTCATGCAACAGGTCACGGGGCGTGCGCCGGGGGTTTCCCGGCACATCCCGGTCTCGCTGGAACGGCAGGCCAAGCCGCCGTTCCGGCTGGTGACGTCCAACGCCCAAAAACCAGGCGAAGCCGAGACATCGGCCAATCCACGTGCACGTTCCGCCCGGCTGCGGGCCCTCGAGAAGCTGGAGGAGGCAACATGTTCCGCCCCCTGACCGTCATTGCCATCACTGCCTTCTGCGTCGTGGGCTGGAACGTCTACCGGGCCGAGGACTCCGCCCGTCAGCTTGACCGCGAGGCCCGAGAGCTGACGCGCAAGATCGATCAGGCCCGCGAACGCACCCAGGTGCTGCGGGCAGAGTGGGCCCTGCTGAACGAGCCGGAGCGGCTGCGCCAGGTGGCGCAGAAGCACCTGCCGCTGGAGACGATGACGCCGACGCAGTTCGTTCGCCTGCAGGAGCTGGACCGCCGCATGCCGGTGGCCGTGGCTTTCGCCGGGCCGGTCAGCTTGTTCGGCCCGGTGCCGGGGCAGCAGCCGACGGCGCTGGCCGCCAACTCGCCCAACGCCGCGAATGCCGCCGCGGCGCCGGCCGCCCTGGCCGCCGCCATCGCCGCCCGCGCCAATGCCGCCGCCGCCAATACCGCGCAC
>NZ_JACTVA010000066.1 GCF_014490485.1 Teichococcus aerophilus
CCGGCCCACCGGCTGGCTGGCCCGCTGGGCCGGTGGCCGCGCCGCTGCCGCCGGCGGCACGGCGGGCTGGACGCCGCGCCTGGCGGTGGAGGGCATCAGCGTCGCCTATGCCAGCGGCCATGTGGCGCTGCGCGACGCGACGCTGCGGCTGGACCAGCCGACCATCTGCGGCCTGCTGGGCGTCAACGGCGCCGGCAAGTCCACCCTGTTCAAGGCCATCATGGGCATGGTGCGCCCCGCCGCCGGCAGCGTGACCATCGGCGGCCAGGCGGTGCGGGAGGCCCAGCGGCAGAACCACGTCGCCTACGTGCCGCAGAGCGAGGAAGTGGACTGGGCCTTCCCCGTCAGTGTGCGGGACGTCGTGATGATGGGCCGCTACGGCTACATGAACCGCCTGCGTATCCCGACCGCCGCCGACCGCGCGGCGGTGGAGGCCGGGCTCGCCCGCGTCGGCATGCTGGAGCATGCGGAGCGGCAGATCGGTCAGCTCTCGGGCGGGCAGAAGAAGCGGGTCTTTCTGGCCCGCGCGCTGGCGCAGGATGGCCGGCTGATCCTGCTGGACGAGCCCTTCGGCGGCGTCGACGTCACCACCCAGGAACAGATGATGCAGCTGTTGCGGGAACTGCGTGAGGAAGGCCGGATCATCCTGGTCTCCACCCACGACCTCGCCAGCGTGCCGCAATTCTGCGACCAGGTGGCGCTGGTGAAGGGCACCGTGCTGGCGGCCGGGCCAACGGAGGCGGTGTTCACCCCCGCCAACCTGGCGCGCGCCTTCGGTGGCTCCGGCGCCGTGCAGGCGGCGGCGGGGCTGACCCTGGCGCCCGGTGGCGAAGGCCAGTCCCTGGTGCTGGATGCGGAAGGCCGCGTGCTCGGCCGCCTGCAGCCGCTGGAATAGCCGGCATGCTGATCCCCTTCGAATACGAGTACATGCGCAACGCCATGCTGGTCAGTGCGGCCATCGGCGGCATCTGCGGCATGCTGTCCTGCTTCGTGGCGCTGAAAGGCTGGTCGCTGCTGGGGGACGCACTCTCCCACGCCGTGGTGCCCGGGGTGGCGCTGGCCTGGATCCTGGGCCTGCCCTTCGCGCTCGGCGCCTTCGCCTCCGGCCTGCTGGCCGCCTGGGTCATGGGTTTTATTCGTCGCAACAGCCGGATCCGGGAGGATGCGGCGATCGGCGTCGTCTTCACGGCCTTCTTCGGTGCGGGGCTGGTGCTGCTGACGCTGTTCCCCAGCAATATCCGCCTGCGCACCATCATCTTTGGCAACGTGCTCGGCATCGCGCCGGAGGATACGCTGCAGATGATGATCGTCGCCGGCGGCGTGCTGGCGGTGCTGGCGCTGCGGGGGCGGGACCTGGTGCTATGGGCCTTCGATGCCACGCACGCCCAGGCCATCGGGCTGAATACGCGGCTGCTGCAGATGCTGCTGCTCGGCTCCGTCGCCGCCGTCGCGGTGGCGGCCATGGTGGCGGTGGGGGCCGTGCTGGTCATCGCCATGCTGGTGGCGCCGGGTGCCACCGCCTACCTGCTGACCGACCGCTTCGGCCGCATGATGGGCATCGCCACCGCCATGGGCGCCGCCACCGCCTTCGCCGGCGCCTATCTCAGCTACTTCCTCGATGGCTCCACCGGTGGCGTCATCGTCAGCCTGCAGGCGGCGATCTTCCTCGTCGTGCTGGTGGTGGCGCCGCGGCACGGGCTGCTGGCCGGGCGCCGCGCCCGCCGGCGGGCGCAGGACCAGGCCCAGGACCAAGCCGGAGGGCAACTGGCATGATCGACGCCCTGCTGGCCCCCTTTACCCATGGCTTCATGCTGCAGGCCATCGGCACCGGCACGCTGGTGGCCACCGCCTGCGCCCTGCTCTCCTGCTTCATCGTGCTCAAGGGCTGGTCGCTGCTGGGGGATGCCATCTCCCACGCGGTGCTGCCGGGCGTCGTCATCGCCTCCGCCATCGGCGCGCCGCTCGGCATCGGCGCCTTCATCGCCGGCATGGCCTGCGCGCTGGGTGCCGGCTTCATCCAGACCCATAGCCGGGTGAAGGAGGATGCGGCGCTCGGCGTGGTGTTCACCGGCATGTTTGCCGCCGGCCTGGTGCTGCTGGCCTTCCTGACCACCGAGGCGCACGTCACCCACATCCTGTTCGGCAACATCCTGGGCATCGAGCCGGACGAGATGTGGCAGACCGTCATCGTCGGCGGGCTGACCCTGCTGGTGCTGGCGGTGAAGGGGCGGGACCTGGTGCTGTTCTGCTTCGACGCCGTGCACGCCCGCGGCATCGGCCTGAATGTCGCCGCCCTGCGCATCCTGTTCCTCGCCCTGCTCTCGGCCGCCGTGGTGGCGGGGGTGCAGGCCGTCGGTGTCATCCTGGTGGTGGCGCTGCTGATCACGCCCGGCTGCATTGGCTACCTGCTGGCCAACCGCTTCGGGCGGATGGCCGCCATCGCGGTGGCGGCCGCCGTGGCATCCAACCTGCTGGGCATCCTGGCCAGCTACCACTTCAACGTCTCGCCCGCCGGCAGCATCGTCGTCGTGCTTTCCACGCTCTTCGCGGTGGCCTTGGTGCTGGCGCCGGAGCATGGCCTGCTGGCAGCCCGCCGCGCCCGCCGGCGCGCGGCGGCTACCCTCTGAGGCGCTGCGAGTTGGGCTTGCCATGGCGGGGAAGGTGAAGGCCGGGGAAGGAATTCCCCGGACCCCTTCTTTTCTTTCTGCGAATTTGGCGTGGCGCTTCAGGACTGAGAGCGGACGCTTCTGATGATATGAAAATGGGCCACGCGGGCTGAACCGTCAGTCGCCGGAGGTCTAGGACCTCCGGGGCACCCAGCCGTCCTCCAAGGCCATCCTTTCCACAGCCTCGCCCGCAAAACTCGAAATAAGAAAGAAGGGATCTGGGGAATTCCTTCCCCAGCCTTTTCCCTCTGCCACGTGGTTTAGCCCCGCAGATGACAAATTCCCCATCTGCGCCGCCCACCCGCGACAGCGCCGCAGATGTAACATTATAACGCTCACGGATTCCGGTCAGGCTCTGGAAAGGGTATCGCCATGCGTATCACATCCCGGCCCGCGCACTTGGCGGGCATGGCTTTGCTGGCCGCCACGGCGTTGGTGCCGGCCCCGTCCGCCCAGGCGGCGGAGGAGGCGGGGTGCAGCACGGGCCATGCGCTGACGCCGGGGTTATGTGCCAGCGCGGGCCTGCTGGCGGATGGCTTCGTCAATCTGCGGGGTGGTTTGCGGCGGGATGCCTCGGCGCTCGGCCAGCTGACTTTGGGGCTGGAGGCAGATCTGGCTACGCTGGTGTCTCCAGCGCTGGAGGGGTGGAGCTTCAACGCCAGCGCCATCGGCATCTATGGCCGCCAGCCGACCCAGGCGCTGACCGGCAGCCTGGCACCGCTGAGCAATGCCGAGGCGCTGCCGACCCTTCGCCTGAACGAGTTGTGGCTGCAGCGGCAGTTCGGTGGCTTCGGCTCCATCCGCTTCGGCCAACTGGCGGTGGATGCGGAGTTCGCGACGGCGGAGGCCGCCGGGAAACTGGTGAACGGCACGTTCGGTTGGCCGGTGGCGCTGGCCACCAGTCTGCCCAGCGGTGGAGTTGCGTATCCCTTCGCCGCGCCGGGCATCCGCCTGGCGCTGGGGGACCCGGAAGGGGGCAGCGGCGTCCGCATGGGCCTCTATGCCGGCGACCCCGGTGGTAACCGGGGCGAGGAGACGGACCCGCAGCGCCACAACCGCTACGGCACCAATTTCAGCTTCACCGGTGGCAGCTTCATGATCCTGGAAGCCGTGGTGGGCGCATCGCTGCCGGAAGGCGAGGAAGGGCCGCGCCCCTGGGTCGGCAAGCTGGGCCTCTGGCACCATGCGCGGGGCGACTTCGCGGCGCAGCGCTATGCCGATGACGGGTTGTCCCTGGCGGACCCTGCCTCCAGCGGCAATCCGCGCCGCTACCGGGACAACCAGGGCGCCTACGCCATTGGCGAGGCCACGTTGTGGCGCCAGGGCGGGCAGAGCATCGCCGCCTTCGCCCGCGGCTTCGTGCAGCCAGCCAACCGCAACGCCGTGACCTGGCAGGCCGATGCCGGCCTGGCCTGGGCCAATCCGCTGGGGCAGAACGGCGATACGGCGTCCCTCGGCGTGTCCTACGCCCGCATCGGCGGTGACGCGCGCGGGCTGGATACCGACATCGCCCGCTTCGACGACCCCGCCTACCCGCGCCGGGATGGCGAGGCGGTGATCGAGGCGAACTACGACATCGCCATCCTGCCCAACCGCCTCAGCCTGCGGCCCATGGCGCAATGGATCCTGCACCCGGCCGCCAACGAAGCGAACGAGACGACCGGGCGCCCGCTGCGGGATGCCTTCGTGGCGGGGCTACGGGTGAAGGCGACGTTCTGACGCGTTGAGCGGCAAGATGGGAGGAAGGCTGGGGAAGGAATTCCCCAGACCCCTTCTTCTTTCTGCGAGTCTTTCGGGTGTGGATGGGGGGGCGTCGGCCATTTTGGGCCAGACCGGTTTACACCGAAGGTTCGTGACAGCTGGAGGCCGGTCGATCGCCCGAATGACTCACGTTCTTGCTCATAGCCGCACCCGCCAATCCTGAAGCCCACGCCAACTGACAGAAAAAACATGGGGTTCCAGGGGAATTCATTCCCCTGGCCTTCTCTCCCCCTGTCGAATGTCGACCAGCCTTAGAACGTGATGGCTTGAGGCGGAATCACCGGAGGCTTGAATCACCCGGTCAAACAGCGACGGAGAGCATGGTGTGTGAACGCATCATGCTCTGGGCCTTTGCACACAGAGGCCGCATGGGCTGCGCCGTCAGTGGTGCGGATCATGCACACTCGGCGCACCCGCCCACCTGAGTCTCTGAAAACGAATGGCGGGGCCCGGGGCGATTCAACCACCCAAGCGAGGTCCAGGGGGCAGAGCCCCCCTGGCGGCGCAACGGCGTCATGCCGTGAGAAACAGCCCCACCGACGCCTCGTCCAACCCAAAGGCGAGGCGGATGCGTTCCGGCGTCAGCACCACCGCCGGAGTGTCGAGCACTGTGCAGCGCCCACCTTCGATCAGCGCCACGTCGTCGGCGTAGCGCGCGGCGAGGCGGAGGTCGTGCAGCACGGCGATGACGCCGCCGCCCGCATCGGCGAAGCGGCGGGCCTCGGCCAGGGCGCGCACCTGGTGGGCCGGGTCCAGCCCGGTGACGGGCTCATCCAGCAGCAGCCAGCGGGCGGTGCCGTCCAGCACCGGGCGGTCCAGCTGGACGAAGGCACGGGCCAGTTGCACGCGCTGCTGCTCGCCGCCGGAGAGGGTGGGGACGCTGCGCTCGGCCAGGTGCAGCAGCTCGAACCGCGCCATGGCTTCCTCGACCAGGGCAGCGTCCTGGTGGTGGGTGGTGCGGCCCCGGTGCGGCGCGCGGCCGAGGGCAATGGCCTCGTGCACGCGGAAGGGAAAGGCGATGCGCGCGCCCTGGGAGACGACAGCGCGGCGGCGGGCCAACGCCTCGGCACCGATGCGGGCCAGGGGGTCGCCGTCCAGCAGCACCTCGCCGGCCTCGGCCGATGCGGCACCGGAGAGGAGGGAGAGGGCGGAGGTCTTGCCGGCGCCGTTGGGGCCGATGATGGCCAACAGGCGGCCGGGCCGGGCCTGCAGCGTGACGTCCTGCAGCACCAGCCGGCGGCCCCGACGCAGCGAGGCCTGGTGCAGGGCGAGTGCGGCGGTGCTCACTCGCTCTGGCCCGTGCGCTTGGAGCGCAGCAGCAGCCAGAAGAAGAACGGCACGCCGACCAGTGCGGTGACGACGCCCAACGGCAGCTCGGCCGGCACCACCACGGTGCGGGCGACGATATCGGCCAGCACCAGCAGCGTGCCGCCGGCCAGCGCGGCGCCGGGCAACACCACCCGGTGGTCCGGCCCGACCAGCAGCCGCACCAGATGCGGCGCGACGAGGCCGACGAAGCCCACCATGCCGGCGCTGGCCACGGCGGCGGCCACCGCCACGGCGGCGAAGCAGGCGACGAGCCGGGCGGTGCGGGCGGGGTCGGAGCCCAGGGAGCGCGCCTCGGCCTCGCCCAGTGCCAGCAGGTTCAGGGCGGGAGCCAGGCGGAGAAGGCCGATAGCCGCCAGCAATGCCAGGATGAGCGTCGGCAGCACGCTGGCCCAGTTGGCGCCGCCGACGCTGCCGAGCGTCCAGAAGGTGAGGCTGCGGAGTTGCTCGTCGGTGGCGACGAAGGTCAGCCAGCCGATGGCGGCGCCGACCAGCGCGTTCAGCGCCACTCCGGCCAGCAGCATGACGGAGGTGACGACGCGGCCTTCATGCCGGGCCAGCAGGTAGACGGCGGCGGTGGCCAGCAGCCCGCCGCCGAAGGCGGAGAGCGGCAGCATCCAGGGCCGCAGCACAGAGCTCGCGCCGATGATGGCCGGCGGGCCGATGACGATGATGCAGGCCGCCGCCAGCGCCGCGCCGGCGGAGACGCCGATCAGCCCCGGGTCGGCCAGCGGGTTGCGGAACACCCCCTGCATGGCGGCGCCCGCCAGCGCCAGGGAGGCGCCGACGCCGAAGCCCAGCAGCACGCGCGGGGCGCGGATGGCGAGGAAGACCTGCCGGTGCAGCGGGTCGATGCCCGCGGCATCGGCCAGGCCGAGCTGAGCGGCCAGGATATGCAGTACCGTGGCGGGTGGGATGGCCAGCGCGCCGATGCCGAAGCCGGCCAGCGCTACGATGCAGGCCAGGATGCCGGCGCCCCCCAGCAGCCAGCGGCGTTCCCGCCGCCGCTTGTCGGCCAACCGCAGGCCGATGCCGGTGGCGCTGGCGCTCATTCCAGGCCCCGCATCCGGCGGGCGATCTGGGTGATGGCGGCCGGCAGGCGCGGCCCGAAGCCCAGGTGGAAGTTGCCGTCCACCGCCGCGATGCGCCGGTCCCGCCCCGCCGGCGTCACCGCGATGGCGGGCAGCGCGGCGGCGGCGGCCGGGCCGCCGATGCCCTCCAGCGTATGGGACATCATCAGCAGCACGTCCGGTGCGGCGGCGGCCGCCACTTCGGGGGAGATGGCCTTGTAGCCATGGGTTTCGGCGAAGACGTTGCTGCCGCCGGCCAGGCGGATCATCGCATCCGCCGCCGTGTTGGCGCCGGCGGCCATGGGGGCGCCGCCATTCATCGACAGGATGAACAAGCAGCGCGGGCGGGTGGGGAAGCCGGCCACCTCCGTCTGCGCCCGGGCCAGCTCCGCCTCGAAGCGGGCGCGCATCGCCTGGCCGGCGGCGTCGTGGTCCAGCGCGCGGGCGATGAGGGAGATCTTCTCGGCCACGTCCGCCGGGTGGCGGGAGGTCGCCATGTGCAGCAGCGGCACGCCGGCACCGCGCAACTGGCGCAGCGCCGCCGGCGGCCCGGCATCGCCGCTGGCAAGGATGACGCTGGGGCGGAGGGAGAGCAGCGCCTCGCTGCCCAGCTGCCGCAGGTAGCCCACCTTGGGCAGGGCCTCGACCGCCGGCGGGAACAGGCTGGTGGTATCCACCGCCACCACATTCCCCCCCAGCCCGAGCGCGTAGACGATCTCCGTCACGTCGCCGCCGAGGGAGACGATGCGGGAGAGGTCGGTGACGGCGACCTGCTGCTGGTCCGCATCCATGACGGTGGCGGCGTGCGCGGCCCCGGTCATGACGGCTCCGGTCGTGGCGGCCATGCCGGCCAGCAGCGCGCGGCGGGAGAGAATGGGATGGCGCATGGGTTCAGGCCTTCGTCAGGCTGGCGACGATGCCGCGCCAGCTCTCCAGCTCCGGCTGCCCGGGCTTCCGGCCGCCGAAGAACAGCGTGAAGTATTCCTGCGTGGAATCATACAACTCCACCGCCGTCAGCCAGCCATCCCGCGTCGGCTTGCGCACCACCCAGGCCTCGGCCACCGCGTCCTCGCGCAGATGCAGGTCGAAGCGCGCATCCAGCACGTTCAGCCAGGGGCCGGTCACCTTGATGTTGTGCACCGGCCCGGTGTGGATCTGGATGCAGCCGCGGTTGCGGGTGAACACCATGATCGGCGTGGCGGAATCCGCCGCCGCTTCCAGCAGCGCGCGCGGCGCGGCCGGGGTCAGGCGGAAGGCCAGGTCCTCGCCCACCAGCCGCAGCGCCTGGTGGCGGCCGGCCTTGTGGGCGCGCAGCATGCGGGCGAAGTCGTGCGTGTCCTCCAGCGCCAGCCAGTCCTGCCGCAGCGCCGCGACGTCGATCTCGGCATCCGGGCGTAGCGGCGGGGCGGCGGGGAGGGTGATGGGGGCGAAGCTGTCATCCTGCGCCGGCGCCAGATGCGCGGCGACCAGGGCTTCCCAGGCCGCGAGGTCGGTCTCCGGCCGGGCGTAGATCTTGTGGACGGCGACGCCCTCGGCATCGAAGAACTGCAGGCTGCGGCGGGTCTTGCCCTCCGGCAGCGCCTCCTCCAACGCGAAGCCGTGGTGCCAGTGGTTGAGGAAGATGCGCAGGTCCACCTCGCCATTCGCCACGGTGGCGATATGGCCAGGGATGCTGATGCGGCCGAAGCTGCCGACCTTCTCATGCACGCAATGCTGGTTGCGGGTCAGCACCATCACCTCCCCCAGCGTGGGCAGGGCGCGGATCAGGGCGGCGAAGTCGCTGCCCAGGCGGCGCGCGGCCTCGCCCACCTGGCTGGCGACCAGGCTGGCTTCCGGCACGCCGAGGATGGCGGCGATGTCGCGCACCCGGGCCTGCGGGTGGCTGCCGCGCGCCGCCTGCCAGGCGGAGCGGAGGCGGGCGCCGGGCGCACCCAGCAAGGTTTCCTGTTCGGTCACGTCATGGCCCTCCACGGGTCAAACATAGGATTGATACTCATTCTCATTCAATGGCCGCGTGCGGCCGGTAGGCGATGGCCACACGCGGCCAGCCTCACTCACTGGCCGGGCGCTGCGGGCGGGCACGGATGGCTGTCCCCGTCCGGCACGGCACGCGGCCTGGACGAGAGGAAGCCAGAAGGCAGGGTCCGGCAGGCCGCGTCTCAGAAACTGACAGTGAGGCCGCCGATGATGGTGCGGCCACGGCCGCTATCTGTCGTCTCGGACAGTGCCTGGGTGTAGGCGATGTCGGCCAGGTTGGTGGCGTTGGCGAAGACGCGCATCCGGTCGTTCACCGCCCAGGAGCCGTACAGGTCGATCAGCGTGTAGGAGCCGGTCGGCGCGGCGGTGGGGGAGGAGCGGCCCTGGGTGCTGCCATAGGCGCGCACGCGGGTGCCGACGGTCACGCTGCGGTCGAACAGCCGGGCGCCGATATCGATGCCGAACATAGTGTCCGGCAGGAAGTTCTGCGCCGCCGCATTCGCGTACTCGATATCCGTATGGGTGAAGGACAGGTTGGCGTAGGCGACGCCGATATCGTAGCCGCCTTCCACCTCCACGCCGCTGAGCGTGCTGGTGCCGGCGACGTTCTGGTAGAAGTTCTTGGTGCTGCGGCGGCTGTCCTGCACGCTGACCAGGTTGATGAAGTCCTCCACCTCCGTGCGGAAGAGGCCGGCCTTCAGGCGCAGGCTGTCACCTTGGCGCAGCACGTCCTGCGTCAGGATGTTGAAGCCGACCTCCACCCCCTGGCCGCGTTCGGCCCGCAGATAGGGGTTGGGATAGAAGCTGGAGGTCGCGCCGGCATGCACGCCGGAATACAGCGTCTCCGCCGTCGTCGGCGGCCGGAAGGTCCAGCCATAGGAGGTGTAGAGCTGCAGCCACTCCGCCGGCCGCACGGAAAGGGTGAATTTCGGGCTGGCGCGGCCTTCCTCCCGGTCCGCCTGGAAGGTGCCGGTGACGGGCACGGGCGCGTTGGTCGGCGCCGCGTAGCCTTCGCCATCCAGCTGGTAATGGTCGTAGCGAAGCCCCGCGATGACATCGACGATGCCACGCGTGAAGGTGGTCTGGGAGAAGACGCCGCCGATCTTCAGCGTGCCGTCCGGGTTCACGCCGCCGCTGCGGGTGGAGACCTCGTTCTGTGCGTATTGCGCGCCGTAGTCCCAACGCACGTCTAGCGGGCCGAGCGCGAAGCGGGAGGTGTTGGAGATGTCGAAGCCATAGGCCGTATCGGTCAGCAACCGGCCGCTGCTGGTCCCCCAGCCGCTGCCGTTGTTGCGGTCGTACCAGTTCATCCGCGCCTGGTTGTAGGAAAGGTTGGCGTGCAGATCGACCCACTGGCTGCCGGGGTTGTAGTCATAGGCAGCGGCCAGCGTGTTCACCTGCATCCGCTGGTCGTAATAGTTGGAGCTGAAGGTATTGGTGTAGACGCGGCCGCTGAGAGTGAGGCGGTGTTCCGGCGATGGCTCGAATCCCAGCTTCAGCAGGCCGTTGCGCATGTTCTGCTGCGTGTTCTCCACCGTGTCGCCATGCCCGTTGTCGTAGCGCGACTGGTTGAGGCCGCTGACACCCGCCAGCACGCTGACGCCATTGCCCGCCCGCGCCGCGCCGACGACGCCGCCCGAGATGTTGTAGCCGTTATCCCCCGCCATGACGGTGGCGCGGCCGCCGGCGCTGTTGCCGGGGCGGATGATGTCATCCGCCGTCAGCGTGCGGAAATTCACCGAGCCCGCCAGCGCGCCCATGCCGCCGGCGGTGGTGATGGCGCCGCGCTCGATCTCCACCCCGGAGAGGAACAGCGGGTCGATATAGGCGAAGCTGCCGCCTTCATGCCCGGCGACGCGGAAGGTCTGGCGCACGCCGTCGATCATGGTGTTGACGCGGCCGAAGCCTTCCATGCCGCGGATATTGACCTGCACGCCGGGCTGGGAGGCGATGTTGTTGACGGCGACGCCCGGCGTCATCTCCAGCAGCCGCTTCGGGTCGTTGCCGGTTTGCTCGATCTGCTCCGGCGTCACGCTGCTGACGGGGGCGGGGGTGACGAAGGGGCGCTCGGCGGCCGGGATGCGCTCGGCCCGCACATTCACCGGCGGCAGCTGCGTGGGGGCGATGGCGTCGCCGGCCGCAGGTGGCGTTTGCGCCCGCGCCGCCAGGATGGGGGAAAGCGCCACGGTATGGAGGGCCGTCGTGGCCAGGAGGGTCAGCAGCAGGCGCGGCCGCGGGAATGCCATGGGTGAAAGCTCCGATTCGCCCGGACGCTTCGGGCTTGAAGCGATAGCTCGGCGATACAGTTGCGAGTGATAGTGAGAATCATTATCATCATCAAGCACCCTTCGCGGGCTTGATCACCACGGGCACGGATCGACGCGCGGCGCCGGTGCGCGCAAGCTGCACGGGCACAGCACGGAGGTTTCCCATGCCCGCCACCCCGCCCTTCGCCGTCCCCGGCGGCACCGCCCCACGCCAGCGCGGCTTCGTCCCGCGCCCCTTCGGCCGGCTGTACTACGAAGTGACCGGGGAAGGGCCGGCGCTGGTCTTCGCGCACGGGCTGGGCGGCAACCACCTCTCCTGGTGGCAGCAGGTCGGCCATTTCGCCGCCAGCCATTGCTGCGTCACCTTCAGCCACCAGGGCTTCGCGCCCTCCGACACCCCGGCGGACGGCCCCGACCCCGCCGCCTATGCCGAGGACCTCGCCGCGCTGATCGCGCATCTCGGGCTGCAGAACCCGGTGCTGGTCGGCCAGTCCATGGGGGGCTGGACCGGCATCACCTTCGCCCTGGCCCATCCTGGCGTGCTGCGCGGGCTGGTGCTGGCGGCGACCTCCGGCCCGATCGATCCACGCCAGGCCGGCGCCGCGGCGCTGGACGCCCACGCCGCCTGGGCCACGCGGTCCGAGGCCGCGCTCCGCCAGGGCGCCGCGCGCGGCGTGCACCCCGCCATCGGCCTGCGCGGCGCGGAGGAGCAGCCCGCCGCCCACTTCCTCTACCGCGCCATCGACGAACTGAGCGTCGGGCTGGACAAGGACGCCCTGCGCCGCCGCCTGTTCAGCACCCGGGACCGGCCGGCCAGCGCCCTGGCCGCCATCGCCACGCCCACCCTGTGGATCACCGGCGCGGAGGACGTGGTCTTCGCCTCCCCGGTCGCACCCTTCCTGGCCGCCGCCATGCCGCGGGCCCGGCACGTCGAGATCGCCGATGCCGGCCACTCCGCCTATTTCGAGCGTCCGGCGGCGTTCAACGTGGCGCTGGGGGAGTTCCTGGCGACGTTGGGCTGACGGAGCGGGAGAGGAAGGCTGGGGAAGGAATTCCCCAGACCCCTTCTTTTTCGCGAGTCTGGCGGGTGCGGGGGCGGAACTGGTGACAGCAGCGGCCTGATTTATTCATCCAGGCTGCGCCTGCAATTTTCCAATTGCTGCTGCATCAGGAATCTCTCGATCTGGCTGGAGCATGTCAGGCTGATGCATGGAACATGCCTGCGGCCAAGCTACATCGGGCCGGAGGCGGCAAGGGAAGGCCAGGGGAATGCCTTCCCCTGAAATCCATAGTTCTTCCCTCAGCTGGCGTCAGGCTTCAGGACCGGCACGCGACGGAACCATGCGGAATACCGTGGGCCATCGGACCAAAACCCCCCGCCCGCCATTGGAGGCAAAGCTGACGCCCCAACAGCCGCGCCCAAAAAACTCGCAGAAAAAAGAAGGGGGTTCGGGGGAATTCATTCCCCCGACCTTCCCCCTCCCCCCAAGCCCCCATACTCTCCCGCCCAGGGTTGAAATGCCGTGCAGGCGGCCGGGCGGACGCGGTGGAAGCACCCGTCGGTGGAGGAGCGTGACGCGGATGCTGAGACGGGATTTTACGGCGCGGGCGATGCTCGCGGGGCTGGGGCTGGCGGGCATGGGCCCGGGGCGGGCGGCGCTGGCCCAGGCCGCGCCCTGGCCGCAGCGGCCGGTGCGGGTGCTGGTCGGCTTCGCGCCGGGCGGCTTCGCCGACATTGTGGCGCGGGCGATGGCGGAGCAGATGACCGCCACGCTGGGCCAGACCTTCGTGGTGGAAAACCGGACCGGAGCTTCCGGCACCCTGGCCACGGCGGCCGCGGTGCGGGCGCCGGCCGATGGCTCCGTGCTGCTGCTGGGGCATTCGACGCCGAATGCGGTGGCGGCCGCCCTGTTCAAGGACCTGCCCTACGACCCGGTGCAGGACCTGACGCCGATCGCGCAGGTGGCGGTGCACCCGCACATGCTGGTGGTACCGGCGAGCTCGCCCTTCGGCAGCACGGCGGAGCTGGTGGCGGCGGCGAAGGCCAGGCCCGGCAGCGTGACCTATGCCTCGGCCGGCATCGGCTCCGTGCACCACCTGGCCAGTGCAATGTTCGCGCAGAAGGCGGGGCTGGAACTGACGCATGTGCCGTATCGCGGCAGCGCGCCGGCAATGGCGGATCTGCTGGCCGGGCGGGTGAGCATGGCGATCGACGGCGTCAGTGCCGTGGCGCCGCAGATCGCCGATGGCAGGCTGCGGCCGCTGGCGGCGGGGACGCTGGCGCGGATTGGCCGCTTCCCGGACCTGCCGACACTACAGGAGCAGGGCTATGGCGATATCGATGCGATGAGCTGGGTCGGGCTGTTCGGCCCCGCCGGCCTGCCACCGGAGGTGGTAGCGACGGCCGCCGCCGCGATCGACCAGGCGCTGAAGGCGCCGCCGGTGCTGAAGATGCTGGCCGATGCCAGCACCATCGCCGCCACGCGGCGCGGCCCGGAATTCGGCACCTTCGTGGCGGCCGAGGTGGAGCGCTACAAAGCCGTGCTGGGCGACAACCGCATTCCGTTGGAGTGAGAGCCGGGGCCGGGCGAGGCCGTGAAGGCCTTGGCCCGGCCTCTGGCCTGGCGCCAGCGGGCGGAGAGGGGGGTATGCCGGGTGAGGGGATCGAACCCCCGACCTTCGGTTTACAAAACCGCTGCACTACCGCTGTGCTAACCCGGCAAACGGCCTGTCCGTTCAACTTCAACAGCGGGCGTTTTTCAAGCCCGTCCGGCCGGGTTTTCTCCCCTTGGCCGTTCGCAGGCGCTTCATAGCACCTCCGGCGAGGGTGTCATCAGGGGAGGGAGCAAAGCCGAGCCAGTGGCGCGCTTTCAGCCGGTGGCTGCCCTGGCCAGCGGAAGGCCATTGGCTGGCCGGCCAGGGCCGTCCCCATGGGCCGGCTGCAGCGCGCCGCTTTGACTCTGGCCGTTGAACCTGCCCTTTGAGTGACTGCCCGCAGCGCACGCTGCGGCTGCGATACCGAAAGGCCAAGCCTTGAGCAGAGTACCCTGGCGCATCTGGCTGCTGATCCTGATGGTTCTCATCGGTATCGCACCGCTTGCGTCCGTTGCTCTGGCCGGGCTGATTGCCGAGCTGAATGGCTGCGGTCTGCACGAAGGTTTCGCCCAGCCCTGCATCGTCGCCGGGGTCGATATTGGCGGATTGCTGTACACCATGGCGGTCATGGGCTGGCTGATGCTGGTCTCGCTGTTCTTCCTCGCGGGGGGATTGCTCGGGCTGGCCAAGGAAGGGGTGCTGCTGGTCGTCCGGAAGATCTGGGCCCGGCAGCGGTGACGCCAGATCGATGTTCGGCCTGGAGCAGGAAGGCCGGGGAAGGACTTCCCTGGACCCCATCTTTCGTTTGCGAGTCTTCCGGGTGCGGCCGCCGCAGCGGCAGCCTGTCGGGACCGGGTTACGCCGAAGGTCCATGACCGCCGGAGGCTGATGGTTCAGCCCAGGTGGCCCATAACCTTTTCCCTGGCGCCATCCCGTAGTTCTGAAGCCCTACGCCAACTGACAGAAAAAAAGATGGGGTTTAGGGGATTCATTCCCCGGACCCTCCTCCCCGCTCTGAGCCGAATGTCGATCGGCGCCTCGGACACCAACCCCGCCGCAAGGCCGGGCCGCTTCCCGGCGCTGAAGCAGCGTCGGTCCACTCGCGCCGGGGCCAGACGGCTCATCGTCCTCACGGCCACGGTGCTTACAAGCGCCATGGCGATGCCTCTGTTGAAGAAGCGGACATGGAAAGGGCGGGCGAAGTGTCCTTCCCCCGCCCGGTCGCCGTTCCTGAGTGTCGAGGCGTGGCTGCTGGAAGCTGAAGCTGCCGGCAGCACGATCCGGACGAATTCCGGGGGCGGTCCGCCGCAATGGCGCGCGGCGGACCTGTCCTAGGAACGGCTGCGCCCTCAGCGGTACAGGCGGTCGCTACGGGCGCCGGCGCGGGCGGCGAAGGCGGCCACGATGGCGCCCAGCAGCAGCGTGCCGAAGATCCAGTAGCCGGCCACGGAAGCCGCCTTGGCGGTGGCGTCCGCTGCCTGACGGGCCTTCGCCTCGGCCTCGTCCAGGGTGCGCTGGGCCTGCTGCTCGGTCTGCTGGATGCGGGTACGGGCCTCATCCTGGCTGATGCCGGCCTCGGCCGAGACCAGGGCCGTCAGGCGGTCCATGTCCTGCTGCGGCAGCGGGCCGCTGGTGACGCGCTGGCCGACCAGACGGCCGATCTCCGCCTTGCGCTGGTCCGCGTTCATCTGCGCCGGGTCGCCGCTGGGGGCGGTCAGCGCATTGCGGGCGCGGTCCGTCGCCTGGTCGGTCAGGGAGCGCAGGGTGGAGTTGTCCGTACGGTCGGACGCCTCGCGCCCGGCGGCGGCAGCGGCATTGCCGGCCCCGCTGGCGACGCCGCCCATGACGGAGGACAGGCCGGCGCCCGCGGTGGAGACCGCCTTGCCCGCCAGGTTGCCCACCAGCATCACCGCCAGCAGGGTGGCGGTGGCCCAGACGGCCAGGCCGTGCAGCGTGGCGTCACCCTTTTCCACCGCGCCGGACAGGCGGGCGGCGACATAGGCGCCGACGGCGAGGGAGATCAGGTTGGCGACCAGCAGCCAGATGCCGCCGGCAATGCCGAAGCTGGACGCGTCGGGCGTGGCGCGCTGCGTGGCATCCACCATGTTGGCGCCGATGGCGCCGCCCAGCGTGTTGAGCGTGATCGAGACCACGATGGCGAGGATGGTGCCGACGAAGATAGCGCCCCAGGACACCCGGCGGGGGGTCACAAGAGCAGCGGTCGGCGCGGCATCCGTGTGGATTGTCGTATAGGCTGCGGATGACATCTTGCGATTCCTGATTTGTCATGACGGCACGGGACGTGGCCTGCTGCCCATCCCGCGCGTCACCACCTCGATGCTGGTTGTCCAATGCGCTGCGCTTCAGGCAGCCGCGCCGATAACGTGGCGAAGAGCGAAAGCGTTGCGCTGTGCGAGAGAGATCTCGCCCGGATCCGCAACGAGGGCATCGCTGGATCCGGATACGGGGATGGGCGCTCCGACCGGGCCGGATCGACATTTCAGTTTTGGGCAGGGAAGGCCGGGGAAGGAATTCCCCGGACCCCATCTTTTTTCTGCGAGTTTTTCGGGGGGGTCGCCGATGCGGCCAAGGGCGGGATGACGCCGGAAGCAGAGGGTTCAGTCCAGGTGGCCCACGACCGCACCGGCTGGCCCTGAAGCCCCACGCCGACTGACAGAAAAGATGAGGTTTGAGAGGAATTTATTCCCCTGACCTTCCTTCCCACCCCGAGCCAAATGTCGGCCGTAGGCCGCCCGCCGGTGCCTACTCCGGCTCGCTGCCGTCGCTGCGGAGGACGAGGGGGCGCATCAGCAGGGCGGCGCCCAGCCCCCAGCCGCCATTGACGGTGAGGTTGGCCCACCAGCCGGGATTTTCCGCAGTCAGCGGCGGCAGCGGCAGGGGCGGCAGCGGCCACGCCGGTAGGGGCACCCCGCCCGCCAACAGGGCGAGGCCGAACGTGCCGAAGGCCAGGCCGGCCAGCAGGTCCGGCACCGGCAGCCAGAGCAGCAGCAGGGACAGCACGGCGCCCGCGATGCCGCCGGCCAGGGCCAGCGCCACCAGTTGCGGCATGTGCCACCAGCCGGGCAGCGGCAGCAGGCTGTAGCCCTGGTCAGGCAGCGCGTGGAACAGGTGGTGCAGCAGGAAGGTGGCGCCCTGCTGGATGAAGACCATGGCGATTAAGCCTGTCCAGAACCCGCCGCGCAGGGCGCGGGCGGTATCCTCGGGCAACAGGCGGTTCAGCAGGGAAGTGCCGAGCGCGATGGCGGCGCCGAGCAAGGCGATATCCCGCCACCTGTCCAGGCCGATGGCCAGCAGGGTGTCGGGGATGCCGGCCTGGCCGCGCATCCCCGGCGGAACCCCAAGGCGCGCCACTGCCAGCAGGATCACCGCCAGCAGGGCGCCGCCCGCTGCCACGCGCAGCAGCGAGCCTAGCAGGGTCACAGGGTCAGGCGGCGCGTTCGGCCACGCATTCCCGCATGCAGTCGGCCAGGATATCCATGCCCTCGTTGATCAGGGCATCGGACGCCGTCAGCGGCACCAGGAAGCGGATGACGTTGCCGCGCACGCCGCAGGAGAGCAGCACCAGGCCCTTCTGGCCGGCCCGCTGCACCAGCGCCTTGGCCAGATCCGGGTCCGGACGGTCGGCTTCGCCGCCGGCCACCAGTTCCATCGCCACCATCGCGCCGAGCGCGCGGATGTCGCCGATGACGCCCTTCAGGCTGTTGCTGTCCTGCAGCTGCTTGATGCGGGCGACGAACAGGTCGCCGATCTCATTGGCGCGGGCGCAGAGATTCTCTTCCTCAATGATGTCCAGCACCGCGTTGCCGGCGGCGCAGGCCAGCGGGTTGCCGCCATAGGTGCCGCCAAGGCCACCGGGGCCAGGTGCGTCCATGATCTCGGCCTTGCCGGTGACGGCGGAGAGCGGGAAGCCGCCGGCCAGCGCCTTCGCCATGGTCATCAGGTCGGGCTCGACGCCGGAATGCTCGATGGCGAACATCTTGCCGGTGCGGGCGAAGCCGGTCTGCACCTCATCGACGATCATGACGATGCCATGCTCGTCGCAGATGCGGCGGATGCCCTGCAGCAGCTCGGCCTGCGCGATGTAGAAGCCACCCTCGCCCTGCACCGGCTCGATGATCATGGCGGCGATACGCTTCGGGTCCACGTCGGCGCGGAACATGACGTCCAGCGCGTCGAGCGTCTGCTCCACTTCCTTGCCGTGATAGGTCACGGGGAAGGGCAGGTGGTAGACGTCGCTCGGCATCGCGCCGAAGCCGACCTTGTAGGGGACGACCTTGCCGGTCAGCGCCATGCCCATCAGCGTGCGGCCATGGAAGGCGCCGGAGAAGGCGATGACGCCGCTGCGGCCGGTATGCGCCTTGGCGATCTTGACGGCGTTCTCGATCGCCTCGGCGCCGGTGGTCAGGAAGATGGTCTTGCGCGGGCCGCGGGTGGGGACGACGGCGTTCAGCCGCTCCGCCAGGCGGATATAGCCCTCATACGGCATCACCTGGATGCAGGTGTGGCTGAAATTCTCCAGCTGCGCGGCGACGGCGGCCTTCACCTTGGGGTGCATGTGGCCGGTGTTCACCACGGCGATGCCGGCGCCAAAGTCGATGTAGCGCTTGCCTTCGATGTCGGTGATCTCGGCGTTCTCCGCCTTGGCGGCGAAGACGGGCAGCTGGATGCCCAGGCCACGCGGCACCGCCGATTCACGCCGGTCCTGCAGCGCCTTGTTCTTGCCAGTCGAAGTCACGCTCATCGTTCATTACTCCCGGAGCACCGAAAATCGGGCGGGACGATGCGCCTGCTTCCTGCGTGCGGCAAGGGGTGAAGCGGCGGGTTTCAGCCCGCCAAGGACCAGAGCTGCGCCGCGACGAAGAGAAGCGCCGCGCACAGGCTCAACAGCATCGGCGTATCCACCACCTCCGGCGGCTCCGTCAGGAAGCCGCAGGGCGGAGTGATGGCGGGAGGGTCGATATCCATGACGTGTCCCCAGGTCGAGTGGGTTCAGGATATCGACATTATCCAGCGATGGAATGATAAAATACGCTTTTATCTTAGTTGATATCTGTCGGTGCCTGTTGCCACGGCGTGGGTCACGCGTGGCCGGCCACGCCATAGGTGCTGGCATTGGTGGCGCGCACCACGGCGGCGAACAGGCGCAGCGCCTCCGGCCCGCCCTGGTCGAGCAACGAGCCACCTTCCATTTCCCGCGCCAGCAATTCGGCATGGGAGGCCAGGGTCTCGGCCGCACGCTCCAGCGCCTGGCGGGAGAGTTCGATCTGCATCGTATCGGAAAGATGGTGCCATTCGGCGGGCCGCATCGCGGTATCCCCTTGCTGCGCCGTTTTGGCAGTGGTCCCGGCCCCTGATTCCGTGGGCCGGCTGTCGCACAATGGCGGCCAAGGGTTGAGAAAGCGTGAACGGTGGCTGTCTCGCGGTTCACGCTGCTGTCAGGTCTCGCCGGTGGTGCCGATTCTGGGCGGATGGATTTTCGGCCGGTCACCTTCGGCTCAGGGTAAGAGGGGCAGGTCTGGAGAAGGAACTCCCCCTGCGTAAACGTATACGTTTACGCCATCTTTTTTGTCAGTTGGCGTGAGGCTTGAGGATCAGCAGGTGCGGCGGTGAGAAAGGGCCACCTGGGCTGAACCAGCAGCCCCAGGCGTCGCCCCGCCCCTGGCCCGAAAAGGCCAACGCGGCATCGGCCACCCCGAAAGACTCGCAGAAAAAAGATGGGGTCCTGGGAATTCCTTCCCCGGCCTTTCCTGTCCGTGCCGAGGGTGGCTCGGTGCGTCGCACGGATGTGCCTGACAGAGACAGCAACATCGGCAAAACCGGCGCAGGAAAAACTGCCCCGACCTGCTCAGGCTATTTACGGAGTTGGCAGCCACCGACCCCGGCCGAGGCAAACGCCCGGCCGATCGCGGGTGCGGGGACCTTGTCCTGCCAGGGGAGACCGAGGAGGGGCGCCCCTCGGTCCCGCCCTTCAGCCCTTCCGGGCCAGTTCGTACAAGGCCACCGTGGCGGCGGCGGAGACGTTCAGGCTCTCCACCTCCGCCACGATGGGCAGGCGCACCAGTTCGTCGCAGGTCTCGCGCTGCAGGCGGCGCAGGCCGGTATCCTCGGCGCCCAGCACCAGGGCGACGCGGCGGTCGGTCGGCTTGGCCTCGGCCAGCTCGCGCGTCGCCGCGCCGTCCAGGCCCATGACCCAGAAGCCGGCCTTCTGCAGCGTGACGATGGTGCGGGAGAGGTTCACTTCCCGCACCACGGGCACGATTTCCAGCGCGCCGCTGGCGGTACGGGCCAGCGCCGCCGTCTCCGGCGGGGCATTGCGGTCCTGCATCACCACGGCGGCGGCGCCGAAGGCGGCGGCCGAGCGCAGGATGGCGCCGACATTGCGCGGGTCGGTCACCTGGTCCAGCAGCAGCACGGGGCCGTTGGAGGCCGCCAGCGCGTCCTCCAGGTCCGCCGGCGGCAGCGGGTCGGCCAGCAGGGCGGCGCCCTGGTGCACGGCATCCTCGGTCAGGAAGGTCTGGAAGCGGTTCTTCTCCACCCGCTCGGCCTGCAGGCGCCAGGGGCGGGGCAGGCGCTCGGCCAGGGTCTCTTCCGCATCGGCGGTCAGCAGCAGGCGGCGGACGCGGCGATTCGGATTTGCCAGCGCGGCGGCGACGGCATGTTGCCCGTACAGCCAGAGCGAGCCGTTGGGCGCCGCCATCTCCTGGTCCCGCGGTGCGCGGGAGAGGCGGGGCATCGGCGGCGGCACGTCCAGTTCCGGCGCGCGGTCCTGGAAGCGGCCGGGCGGGCGGGTGGCGCGGCCTTCCGGCCGCTCGCCACGCTCGGGCTGGAAGCGACCGCGCGGGGCGCCGGCGGCATCATCGCGGCGGAAGGCGGGGCGGCTGTCCTGGCGCGGCGCGCGCTCGGCACCCTGCTCGTCCTGCTCGGCGCGCGGGTAGCCAGGCTGGGGGCGCGCGGATTGCGGGCGGCCACCGCGCGGGCGCTCGCTCTGGGCGTTATCAGTATATGTGCGCCCGGAGTGGGGACGGTCGCCGTGGGGACGGTCACCCTGCCGGCGGTCGCCCGGCGTGCGTTCACCCTGGGCGCGCTCGGGGCGGAAGCGGCCCTGGGGCGCCTCGGCCTCATCGCGCCGGGGTGCGCGGCCTTCCGGGCGCGCTATGCGGGGGGCGAAGCGCCCGGCGCCACGCTCGGCACCGCCGGCGGCACCGCG
>NZ_JACTVA010000067.1 GCF_014490485.1 Teichococcus aerophilus
CCACCTTCGCCAGTGCCCGCGAGGCGCAGTTGCGGGCCGAAGCCGCCGTCCGCCAGGCCGAGGCCGCCGCCGAGGCGCTGGCCGCCCGCATGGCGGAGCGCCTGGGCGAGGCCGCCGAGTTGCCGCCGCCGCCCGAGGACCTTTCCGAGGCCGCCGAGGAGCGCGCCCGCCGCAAGGCCGACCGCCTGGCGCGGGAGCGCGAGGAGATGGGCCCGGTGAACCTGCGCGCTGAGCAGGAGATGCAGGAGATCGAGGAACGCATCGGCGGCATCGACCGCGAGCGGGACGAGATCGGCCACGCCATCGCCAAGCTGCGCGGCTCCGTCGGCCACCTGAACCGCGAGGGGCGGGACCGCCTGCGCGCGGTGTTCGACCGGGTGGATGCCGAGTTCCGCGCCCTGTTCACCCGCCTGTTCGGCGGCGGAAGGGCACACCTGGCCCTGGTGGGCAGCGAGGACCCGTTGGAAGCCGGGCTGGAGATTTATGCGGAGCCGCCGGGTAAGAAATTGTCTGCCCTGTCGCTGCTCTCGGGCGGCGAGCAGGCGCTGACCGCGCTCTCGCTCATCTTCGCCGTGTTCCGCTGCCAGCCCGCCCCCGTCTGCGTGCTGGATGAGGTGGATGCGCCGCTGGACGACGCGAATGTGGAGCGGCTGTGCCTGCTGCTGGAGATCATGGCCACCGAGTCCGGCACCCGCTTCCTCGTCGTTACCCACCATCCGCTGACCATGGCGCGGATGCACCGCCTTTATGGCGTGACGATGCAGGAGCGGGGGGTCAGCCGGCTGCTCTCGGTCGATCTGGGCGCGGCGGTGGAGATGGTTGAAGGCGGCCACTAGAGCATTCTGCGTGCCCATTCATTCGCGCAGCATACCCTAGGTCTTTGTTTGGACACGTGATTCAGTTTTTTGGCGATTCCACGCCACGCCATCGTGCTCTCAGCGTGCCCGGCGTGGTCTGGGCGGGCCGAAGGTGTGGCGCAAGGCTGCGCGCCGGCCTGCCGCGTCGGCCCGTTACAGCCAGGCTCTGCGGCTTATCTCAACGCTTTGGCAGTAGCGGGCGGGCGCGCTGGGTGCGGCCGAAAGGGGGGGGCGCCACCAGCTTCGGCGAACGGTCGGACCCTGCGGCGTAAGCCCGTTGCGCGGGCCGGCGAACCGCCTGGGCGCAGCCGTGTCGCGCGCGAAGCCGGGCTCCGGGCCAGGCGGCGGCCGGGAGTGAGGCTGCCGCGTTAACCGCGTCTTCACGGGTGGCACGCAGGTTGGGGAGGACCGCACCTGTCTCGGGCGGTCTGCCTCAGGAGTCCGCCTGGATGCGCCGCCGCCCATTGCTTTGCATGTTGACCACCTTGTCCTTCCCCGGCGCCGCCCGTCCCACCGCCGCCGCCGCATCCGACACGATCCTGACATTGCAGGGCCAGGTGCGGCATGGCCGCCAGGATTTCTCGCTGGCGGCGCTGGAAGCGCTGGGCCTGGAGCATCTGGCCACCGTCACGCCCTGGACGCACGAGGTGCAGTCCTTCTCCGGCGTCACGCTGGCCCGCCTGCTGCGGGCGGCCGGCGCCGATGCCCCCGCGCGCCTGCGGGCGGAAGCGCTGAACCGCTACGGCACCGAATTGCTGCCCGAGGATGCGGCGGCGAACGGCGCCCTGCTGGCCACACGGCTGGACGGTACGCCCATGCGGGTGCGGGTGCGGGTGCGGGACCGTGGGCCGCTCTGGCTGGTCTTCCCCTGGTCCCAGCGGCCGGACCTCGCCAGCCCGCAGGTGTACGAGCGGTCCATCTGGCAGCTACGCCGCATCGAGATCGGATAGCGCCATGTCGGAATGGACCGGGAGCGCAGCCCCGCCTCCGGCTCCCTGGTGGAGCGGGGGGGCGGCGCTGCAATGGATCGTCGCGCATGGCGGCCGCCGCCGTGCCTTCCAGGGCGGGCTGGTCATCGCCGCCATGCTGTTCGTGCTCTCCCTCGGCGTGTCCCTGGCGCGCATCAGCGAGCAGTACCGGCTGGAAGCGCGCATCCAGCGCAGCGGGCTGTGGATGGCCGCCCAGGCGCAGGTGGAGCTGTCGCGCATGATGTCGGTGCTGCACCGGCACATGCTGGGCGACCCCGACGCCGGCGATGCCGCGGTGAAGCTGCAATACGAGATCCTGCTGAGCCGGCTGAACCTGTTCAGCAGCGGCAGCGGCGCCACTGAGTATGCCGAGATGGGCCGCCTGCAAGACCGCATGCCGGACATCCACGCATTGCTGGCGCCGGTGGAAGGCTGGCTGGCGCGGCTGATCGACGGCGACCAAGAGATCGACGCGCAGATCGACGCCGCGTTGGAACGGCTGGAGTCGCTGCTGCGGCAGGCCGCGCAGCAACTGCATCTGGAGCGCCAGTCAGCCGCCGCCGATGCCATGGGCGGCCTGCGCAGCCTGCATTGGACGCTGATGGGCTGCATGGCCGGGCTGCTGGCCTCGGTGGGGCTGCTGCTGCTGTTGCTGCGGCTGGAATCGCGCCGCGCGCACCGCATGCTGGTGAATGCCGAAGCCGCCGCCCGCCTGCAGCGCCAGGCCGAACGGACGCTGCGCGTGCTGATCGACAGCCTGCCCACCATGGTCAGTGCCTATGACCGCCAGGGCCGCTACCTGTTCTTCAACGAGGCCTATGCCCGCTTCCACGGTCTGCGGGAGGACCGGCTGGTGATCGGCTGTACGCCGGAGGCGCTAGGCGTGCCGATGGATGCCGCGCTGGAACTGGCGCTGGGCCGCCAGATGCCGGCGCCCTTCATGGAGTTCGAGGCCACCGGCGCCAATGGCGAGGTGCGGACCCTGCTGGCCACCGCCGCCCCGGTGGCCGACGATTCCGGCGGCGCCGGGCAGGTGGTGCATGTCGCGCTGGATATCAGCGACCGCAAGGCGGCCGAGCAGCGGGTGCGCCACCTGGCCGAGCATGACGCACTGACCGACCTGCCCAACCGGGTACTGTTCGCCAACCGGCTGCGCCACGCGCTTTCCAGCGCGCGGCGGCAGGAGGAATGCGGCCTTGGCCGTCGCAGCTTCGCGCTGCATTGCATCGACCTGGACCGCTTCAAGGACGTGAATGACAGCCTGGGCCACCAGGCGGGGGACAGCCTGCTGCTGGCGGCGGCCGAGCGTATGCGCGCCTGCCTGCGGCGCGGCGACACCCTGGCCCGGCTGGGCGGCGACGAGTTCGCCATCCTGCAGACCGATGTGGGGGAGGAGGAGGAAGTGGCGCGGCTGGCCAACCGGCTGGTGCGCGTGCTCGGCCTGCCCTTCGTCATCGACGGCTGCACCGTGCATACCGGCGCCAGCATCGGCAGCGTCATGGCGCCGCTGCACGGCCGCTCGGCGCAGGAGCTGCAGCAATGTGGCGACATCGCCCTGTACCGTGCCAAGTCCGAAGGCCGGGGCCGCGCCGTGCGCTTCTCGCCCGAGATGGCGGCGGCGCTGACCGAGCGGCGGGAGCTGGAGGCCGACCTCCGCGTCGCGCTGCGGGGGAGCGAGGAGCTGTTCCTGGTCTACCAGCCGAAATTCGACCTGGGCCGCGCCGACCCGGTGGGGTGCGAGGCGCTGCTGCGCTGGCGGCACCCGCGCCGCGGCATGATCTCGCCGGCTGTGTTCGTGCCGATCACCGAGGAAGCCGGGCTGGCGGCTGACCTCTCCCGCCTGGTGCTGCGGCTGGCCTGCGGGCAGATCCGCGCCTGGATGGCGCAGGGGCTGGAGGTGCCGGTGGCGGTCAACCTCTCCGCCCAGCATTTCGCCGGGGACCAGGCGCTGGTGCTGGTGCAGGAGGCGCTGGTCGCCGCCGGCGTGCCGGCCCGGCTGCTGGAGGTGGAGGTGACGGAAGGCGTGTTCATCCGCAATGCCGATGCGGCGCGGGAAGCCCTGGCGGCGCTGCGGGCTCTGGGGGTGCGGGTGGCGCTGGACGATTTCGGCACCGGCTATTCCTCGCTCAGCTACCTGCAGCACCTGCCGTTCGACGTGGTGAAGGTAGACCGCGCCTTCGTGCGGGACCTGCGGCCCGGCTATGGCAGCGGCGTCCGCGTCGTAGATGCCATCGTCCGGCTGGCGCACGGGCTGGGCGCCCAGGTGGTGGCGGAGGGCGTGGAACTGCCGGAGCAGTTGGAAGCGCTGCGCCGCCTTGGCTGCGATTCGGTGCAGGGCTTCCTGCTCGGCCGGCCCATGCCACCGGAGGAACTGGAGGCGCTGTTCGATGCCGGGAGGCAGGCGGCCGGCAAGGTCGCCTGAACCGGGCGCGGCCCGCCGGGTGGGTGCCGGGGCGCCTGCTTCCGGGCCACGGACCGCCCCTGTGGATGACCGCAAAGCCATGCAAGCCTGCCACGCGGACTTGACATGAATTTAACCCGCCCTTACGAGCCGCCCTGCCTGCCAGCGGGGATACCGCAGGAGCAAGGGTGAGCGAGCAAAACGATTTCGAGCGGCGTCTCCAACAGGCCCGGCAGAAGCAGGGACTGGAACAGAAG
Source organism: Teichococcus aerophilus (assembly GCF_014490485.1). GTDB lineage: Bacteria > Pseudomonadota > Alphaproteobacteria > Acetobacterales > Acetobacteraceae > Pseudoroseomonas > Pseudoroseomonas aerophila. Next base: position 4,484 of record NZ_JACTVA010000067.1, read on the forward strand.
CCAGAAACGACAGCCAGTGGCGCCCTTCCGGGCGGCGGGTGGCGGATCGGGTTGCGCGCGGGGACCGAGGTTGTCTCGGCCCTGATTGCTGGTGCCGGTCTGGGCTGGTTGCTCGACTGGTGGCTTGGCAGTTTTCCCTGGCTGTTCCTGGTGTTCTTCGTGGTAGGTGGCGCCGCCGGGGTGCTGAACGTCTACCGACTGATCAACCCCCGCAACAGCGCCCGCTAGCGCCCGCAGACCAAGATTACGGGAGAGCCACCGTGGCCGCCGAAGGCAAGACGATCGACGCGCTGAGCCAGTTCGAGCTGACCCACGCCTTCGGGCCCATCGGCGCGGCGGTGAACTTCACCCAATCCAACGCCCACATGCTGGCCGCCGCCGTGGTGATCGTGGCCGTGATGGCCATGGGCATCGCCCCGCGCGCCGTGGTGCCGGGCCGCCTGCAGTCGCTGGCGGAAATGTTCTACGAGTTCCTGGAGAACCTGGTAACAGGCCAGGTGGGCCATGAGGGCAAGCGGTACTTCCCGTTCGTCTTCACGCTGTTCATGTTCGTGCTGTTCGGCAACGTGATCGGCCTGCTGCCCTTCGCCTTCACCTATACCAGCCACATCGCCGTCACCTTCGCGCTGGCCGCGATCGTGTTCCTGGTGACGACCATCGTCGCCCTGGCGCTGCATGGTAAGAAGTTCTTCGGCTATTTCTTCCCGGAAGGTGCGCCGCTCTGGCTGGCGCCGATCATCGTGCCGGTCGAGGTGGTGTCCTACCTCTCGCGCCCGATCAGCCTCTCCGTCCGTCTGTTCGCCAACATGGTCGCCGGCCACGTGCTGCTGAAGGTCTTCGCGACTTTCGTGGTACTCCTCGGCGGCCTGGGTGCCATCGGTCCTGTCGTGGCCGTCCTGCCCCTCGGCGTGAATGTGCTTCTGATCGGGTTCGAACTGCTGGTCGCATTTCTGCAGGCCTACGTGTTCGCCATCCTGACCAGCATCTACCTGCACGACGCGGTCCACCTGCACTAACGGGGCCAGTCCCCACAAGGGGGCCACGTTTCTACAGGTTCGCGTCTCGCGGACTCTGACATCAGGTCAAACGAAGGGATATCTCTGATGGAAATCGTTCTTGCCGCCAAGGCGATCGGCGCCGGCATCGCCGTGCTGGCTCTGTTCGGCGTCGGCCTCGCGCTCGGCAACATCTTCTCCACGCTGATCGCGTCCGTTGCCCGTAACCCGGCCTCGCGCGACGTCGTGTTCCCCATCGGCATCCTGGGCTTCGCCCTGACGGAAGCGGTCGCGCTGTTCGCCCTGCTGATCGCCTTCCTGATCCTGTTCACCTGATCCTGTCGGGCGCGGTGGCGACACCGCGCCCGATGCCTTCAGGCCGTAGAATAACAGGGATGCAGATGATGAAGCCGGTTACCCTCGCCGGGATGATGGCCGCCTTGCTGGTCAATGTCGGCGCCTTTGCGCAGCCGATCACCGACGGCGCCCTGGAGGCCCGCTCCACCGCAGCCGCCGAAGCCTCGGGTGGCATGCCGCAGCTGGATTTCAGCAATCCGCTGATGCTGGCCCAGGTGGTCTGGCTGCTGATCATCTTCGGCATCCTGTATTACGTGCTCGCCAAGATCGTCCTGCCGCGCTTCGACAGCGTGCTGGAAGATCGCCGCAACCGCATCCAGGGTGACCTGGAAGCCGCCCGCGCCAGCAAGGCCGAGGCCGACGCCGCGATGGACGCCCATCGCCAGGCGACCGCCAAGTCCCGCGCCGACGCGCAGCAGGCCATCGCCGCCGCGCAGGCAGCCGCGCAGGCCGATGCCACCGCCAAGGCCGCCGTGCTGAACGCGAAGCTGAACGAGCAGATCGCCGCCGCCGAAGCCCGCATCACCACCGCCCGCGACGCCGCCATGGGCGCGCTGCGCGAAGTGGCGACCGACACGGCCGATGCGCTGGTCAAGCGCCTGTCCGGCCTGAACGAGCCGGCCGCCATCGAAGCCGCCGTCCAGCGTGAGCTGGCCACCCGCGGCCGCGCGTAAGGGAGGGCGAGATGCACCACTACGACCATTTCTACCTGAACCCGACCTTCTGGGTCGCCGTCTCCTTCGTCATCTTCGTCGCCCTGGCGGCGAAGACGGTGTGGGCCAAGGCGACCACGGCGCTCGACGCCCGCGGCGCCAAGATCCGCGCCGACCTGGATGAGGCCGCCCGCCTGCGCACCGAAGCCGAAGCCATGCTGCGCCAGGCCGAAGCCGACCGCGCCGCCGCGCTGGTGGAAGCCGAGCAGACCCTGGCCCGCGCCAAGGTCGAGGCCGAGCGCCTTTCCGCCGCCGCCGCTGCCGAGGCCGAAGCCTCCGCCAAGCGCCGCGAGCGGATGGCGATGGACCGCATCCACGCCGCCGAAGCCAGCGCCGTGGCTGAAGTCCGCAACACCGCCGCCGACATCGCCGCCGCCGCCGCCCGCACCGTGATCGCCGAGCGCCTGGACGCCCAGGCCGACGCGGCGCTGATCGACAAGGCCGTGGCCGACCTGCCGCGGGCCCTGCGCGCCGCCTGAGTCCGTCGCGTAACATTACGCTTTTGACTGAGTAGGCAGGGGTCCCGGGAGGGGCCCCTGTTTTGCGTTTGTGGGTGCTGCCGTGGGAAGAAGGCCGGGGAAGGAATTCCCCGGACCCCTTCTTTTCTTTTTTCGAGTTTTCGGGCGTGGCCTGTTGAGGGGTTTGGTCTGGAACACGGTTGGGTGCGCCGGAGGTCCTGGACCTCCGGCGACTGAGGGTTCAGCGCGCGTGGCTCATTGATAAAATCATCAAGCAGCGTTCCCTCTCGTTCTGCAGCGCTTCGCCAAACTCGCAAAAAAAAGAAGGGGTCCGGGGAATTCTTTCCCCGGCCTTCCTCCAAGCCCGATCAAGCTCGCGCCTTTACCCCAGCCCCAGCCGGGCAAAGTGGTCCAGCATGGCCTCGGTCAGTGCCTCGGCGGCTTCGTAGTTCGGGATGTGGCCGCCGCCGGCGATGGTGCCGAGCATGGCGGCCGGAATGGCGGCGTGCAGGGCCTGGGTGGTGGCGGGCGGGACCACGACGTCGCGCTCGCCCACCAGGATGGTGCAGGGGGCGTGGATTCGCCCGGCCACATCCTGCGGCGTTGCGTCGCGCAACGCGGCGGCGGCGCCGTTATAGCCGGTGCGGTCGGTCCGCAGCAGCATGCGGCGCAGGCCGAGGGAGGAGGGCAGGGTGGGGTCCACCGTCCAGCGCGGCATCACGGCGTCGGCCAGGGCGATGGTGCCGTCGTGCGCCACGGCTGCCATGCGGGTGTTCCAGGTCGGCTTGTCCGGAAAGTCCAGCGCCGTGTCGACCAGCAGGAGGGAGAGCACGCGGTCCGGCGCATCGGCGGCGATCTGTTGGGCGATGCGGCCGCCGAGCGAGACGCCGGCCACATGCGCCTGCCGGATGCCCAGCGCATCGAGAAGCGCTAGGGCGTCCCGCGCTAGGCCGGCCATGGCGTAGTCACCGGGGGTGATCTCGCTCAACCCGTGGCCGCGCAGGTCGGGGCGGATGAGGCGAAAGCGCTGGCCAAGGGCGGAGACCTGGGGAGACCAGATGCTGTGGCAGGTGCCGATGGAGTGCAGCAGCAGCAGCGGCGGCGCGTTGGCCGGCCCCTCCACGACACAATGCAGCAGCGCATCGCCGACCTGGATAAACATGTCCGTTCCACTCGCGCCTGGCAGGGTCGCCCGCCACCGGGCCGGGGCGGCGGGCAGCGCCGGCCGATGCCGGGCGGGTCTTCCTAGCTAAGGCGAAACGTTTTCGCCATGGGCGCCTCGTGGGCCGGCGGCACCGGTGTGCGGTTTTCCCGCGGCGTGGCGTTTCAGCCGCAGGCGGCGCGCAAGGCCTTGGCACGCTCCGCCACATCGGCCGGCGCGTCGCCCGGCTTGAAGAGGGCGGAGGCGATGCCGAATCCGGCGGCGCCGGCGGCCTTCCAGGGCTCCATGTTGGTGGCGCCGATGCCGCCGACGGGCAGGATGGGCGTGCCCTTCGGCAGCACCGCCAGCATCGCCTTCAACACGCCGGGGGAAGCCGCCTCGGCCGGGAACAGCTTCAGCCCGTCCGCCCCGGCGGCGAGGAGGGAGAAGGCCTCGGTGGGGGTGAAGAAGCCAGGCACCGCCAGCAGGCCGTGTTCCTTGGCCGCGCGGGTCACCGCCGGGTCCGCATGCGGCGTGACGATCAGCCGGCCGCCGACGGCGGCGATGCGGGCGACGTCGGCGGGGTCGATCACCGTGCCGGCGCCGACCAGGGCGTTCTCGCCGAAATGCCCGGCCAGCAGGCGGATACTCTCCAGCGGCTGGGGGCTGTTCAGCGGGACTTCCAGCACGGGAATGCCGTTGCCGACGATCGCCTCGCCCATGGCGATGGCTTCCTCGGGCTTCAGGCCGCGCAGGATGGCGACCAGCGGGCAGCGGTCCAGCCAGGGGCGCAGGGCATTGCTCATCGGGTGGTCTCCAGGCCAAGGCTCTGGCCGATATGCCATAGGCCGGTGGCCGCGGCCTCTTCCGGCACTTCGGTGGTGGTGACGCCGGCATGCGCCAGGGCGCGGGCGTAGCGGGCCATCATGCCGCCATCGCCGACCAGGAAGACGTGGCTGGTGCCTTCCGGCAGCGTCGCCGCCACCTCGTGCCCCAGCAGGATACCGGAGAGGTAGGAGGCGGCGGAGGCGTCCGCCAGCTCGCCGAACAGGCCGCGCGCACGCATGCCGAACAGGTGGTGCAGCAGGCCGCCGGGCTGCCGGGCGCGGACCAGGCCTTCGTCGTAGGCGGCCCAGTCCATCGGCGCCGACTTGTCCAGCGTGCGGGCCAGGATGGTGTGGGTGGAGAGCACCGCGAAGGCCTCCCCGGTGAACTGGCTGAGGAAGGACAGCACGGTGCCGTCCTGCACGATGGCCCATTTGCTATGGCTGCCGGGGCTGAGGATGACGTTGCGGCCCGGCGGCAGCCGGTCCAGCAGGCCGAGGATCTTGGTCTCCTCCCCCCGCATCACCTCGGGCACGCCCTGCTCGTCGCGGGCGGAGAGGCCGGGGATGAGGAAGCAGCGTGCACCGGCGAAATCCACCGGCGTCAGTGCGCGGGCCAGGCCGGCGGCGTCGGCGGGGCAGGGCAGGTAGGCGGCTTCCTTCCAGCCCTGGCGGCTGCCGGCCATGCCGCAGACCAGGATGGTGTCCTCCCCGGCCTGCAGCCAGGGGCCGACCAGTTCCCGCAACACGGCTTCGAAGGTGCCGGCCTCGACGGTCAGGATGCCGCGCGGGGCGGAGACGCGATCCAAAATTCCGCCATCCGCGCCCAGGCGCCAGGCCCTGAAGCTGCTGGTGCCCCAATCCACGCCAATCATGCCGCGTCCTTCCTTCGCTCGATTCTTGGCGCGGAGGTTGGCGGCGCCCGGGCCGGGATGCAAGGGCGCCGCCGATCGGTCTTAGGCGATGGCCGTCAGGTGAAGGTGATGCCGGTCTCCAGCATGCCCAGATGGTGCTGGATGAATTCCGGACTCTCGCTGAAGCCGACAATCATGTCGCCGCGGGAGATGCCTTGGCCCAGCTTCTCCATCCAGAAGTTGAAGCCGGCCTCTTCCGGTGCGCGGCCCAGCGTGTTGGCGTAGACCACGCGGATCAGGCTGGCATCGTCGCTGGCGGCGAAGCGGGCCTGGAACTCGGGGCTTTCGGCGAAGCGGGCGGCGGCCGAGCTCAGCGAAGCGCCGGTGTCCAGATAGTCGATCCAGAATCGCAGCCCGGTCTGCTCCGGCAGCCGGCCGAGCACGGCCTGGTAGAGCCGTGCAGCTTCCACCGCCTGGTCATCCGCGTCCCACAGGCCTGCCCAGAGCTTGCTAGAGGTCAGGTCGCGATTCTCCGGGCTTTCGCTGAAGCCGGCGAGCATCTCGGCACGGCTGACGCCACCGGCCAGCTTGGCCTGCCAGAAGGCAAGGCCATCCGCATCTGCTTCCCGGCCGAGCGCCTGCTGGTAAGCCCGATGAATGAAGCCGGTATCGTCCGGCCGGCCGAAGCGGGCCAGGAACTCGGGGCTATCCAGGAAGTTCGCGGCCAGGGAAGCCAGGGAATGGCCCGCCACCAGCGCCGTCGTCGCATCCTCCCGCCCTGCCGCATCGGGCTGGCGGCCCAGCGCGGCCTGGTACAGCCGCATCACCTGCGCAACAGGGTCGTTCCCGTCATGGACCAGCCGGCCGTCGACGAATTCGAAGGTTTCGATGCCGTTGAAGGTCGTGGTTTCGCCAGGACCTGTCAGCGTGCCTCTGAAGCTGCTGTGACCTGGCCCGTTCCACGCACCTTCCCAGTTGGAGTACTTGCCGGTGATGCTGGCCTCGGAGTGGAACAGTTCCGTCAGCAGCGTGTCGTAGCCGTCGCCGCCGGTGACGGTGTTGGTGCCCTTGCCGGCAGCCAGCAGGTCGTTGCCATCGCTGCCCGTAAGGGTGTCATCGCCGCCCCAAGCAAACATCACATCGCGGCGGTCGCCGCCGGTCATGGTTTGGTTGCTGTTGTCGCCATCATGGCGCAAGCCGTTGAGAGCGGAATCCCAGCTCCAACGGATATGTAGCGCGTCCTCGGCCTCCTGGGTGCCGTACACGTAGCGGACCGCTTCCACGTCGGCGCTGCCCAGGCCGGTCGCCTTGGGGTTGCTGGCGCTGTAGGCCGACATCACTGTTTCACGGAACAGGCTCTCGCTGACGCTATTAAACCCAAGGGCATAGCCGATGGTCAGCAGCATCGCGGCATAGCCTTCCGTGCCTGGTGCGACGGAAATCTTGCCATATGTCTTGTGGAGGGTGATGTCGCCGCCGCTTTGAGGCGAGGCGACGCTGTAGGAACCCCAGCTGGGGGAGCCGAGGCGGACTCGAACATCCACACCTTCACCACCGACAACATCCGGCATCTCTACAAAATGCAGGCCGGAGACGTTTTCCCAGGCGCTCAACGCCATGCGGAAAGTGGCTTGGTGCCCGGGGGAAAAGGGCACGGTTTCGCTGCCACCAGCCATAAAGCCGCTACCTTCAGTGGCGAAGCTGTAGGTCAGGACCGTCGGCTGATGGCTGCCGTTGTTCCAGGTGCGATAGTCTTCGCGCAGCAGTGACTGCGCCGTCGAGGAGAGAGCCAACGAGGGAGATCCTTGGAGCCGGCACCGGTGCCACTCACCGTTCCGCACCTCGCGATTACCCGAGCTTCATGTCGCCGTAAATTGTGCTTTAATCGTAACGGTAATCGAATCTTTGCCAGGCCGGATGACCTTTCTCTTGACGCAGAGAAAGGCCGTCGATCGGTGTCAGGTGAAGGTGATGCCCGTCTCCAGCATACCGAGATGGTGCTGGATAAATTCCGGACTCTCGCTGAAGCCGACAATCATGTCGCCGCGCGAGATGCCGTCGGCGAGCTTCCCCATCCAGAAGGCGAAGCCGGCTTCCTCGGGCGCACGGCCCAGCGTGTTGGCATAGACCACGCGGATCAGGCTGGCATCGTCGCTGGCGGCGAAGCGGGCCTGGAACTCGGGGCTCTCGGCGAAGCGGGCGGCGGCGGAGCTCAGCGAAGCGCCGGTGTCGAGATAGTCGATCCAGAAGCGTAGTCCGGCCTGCTCCGGCAGCCGGCCGAGCACGGCCTGGTAGAGGCGGGCGGCTTCCGCCGTCTGGTCATCTGCGTCCCACAATCCGTTGGCGAGGAGCGGGGCGGTGAGGTTGCGGTTCTCTGCGCTCTCGCTGAAGCCGGTCAGCATTTCGGCGCGGGTGACGCCGCCGGCGAGCTTGGCCTGCCAGAAGGCCAGGCCATCCGCGTCGGCCTGCCGGCCCAGCGACTGTTGATAGGCTCCATGGATGAAGCCGGTATCGTCCGGCCGGCCGAAACGGGCCAGGAACTCCGGGCTGTCCAGGAAGTTCGCGGTCAGGGAAGCCAGGGAGTGGCCTGCCTTCAGCGCCGCTGTCCCATACTCTCTCCCCGCCGCATCCGGCTGGCGGCCCAGTGCAGCCTGGTAAAGGCGGACGACCTGCGCGACCGGGTCGGTATCGTCATAGACCAGCCGGCCATCGGCGAACTCGATGGCCTGGATCTGCGAGAAGGTCGTGTCTTCCCCGCCGCCGGTCAGCCGCCCGGCGAAGCTGCCGTAGGATGTGCCATTGCTGAATTCCCGGCCGGTGCTGGAGACGGAGAGCCCAGCCTCCAGCCGGAACAGGCCGGTCAGCAAGGTGTCGTGCCCCAGCCCGCCAACGACCGTGTTGGTGCCCCAGCCGGCCGAGATGACGTCGTCCCCGCCATAGCCGTTCAGCACGTCGTTGCCGCCGGCGCCGACGATGATGTCCCGCAACTCGGTGCCGTTGATGGTCTGGCTGCTGTCGTTGCCCTGGTGGCGGATGCCCTGGCGGGTGGCGTCCCAACTCCACTGGATATGGAAGGCCTCCTCCGCCTGCTGGCTGCCGTAGAGGAACTGGATCGCCTCGATATCCGCGCCGCGCAGGCTGGAAGGCGGCGTCCGGCCCCACGGTAGATAGGCCATCACGGTGGTATTGGTATTGTCCTCGGCGGCGCTCAGGTTGGGGGAGCCGTCGAAGGGGTGCTTCAGGCCGAGCGCGTGGCCGATCTCGTGCAGCAGCACCCAGTAGCCTTCGCTGCCGGGCAGCAGGCTGTTCCCGCCATACGTCCTGTTATTGAGGGTGACGTCTCCGTAGGTCGGGTACGTCGCCTCGCCCAGCGTATCGCCGCTCTTCATCCACGCCATGCGGAAGCGCAGGTCGATGCCGGTGCCGGCATAGACGTCCGGCACCTCGACGAAGTGGATGCCTGAGACCGAGCCCCAGGCATCCAGCGCCTGACGGGCCGCCTGCTGCTGGCTGGCGTTGAACGGGATGCTGGAGCCCGTCGCTTCGCCCACGTAGTTGAAGCCGCCCCCCGCCGAGGCGAAGCTGAAGGTCACCAGCGCCGGCTGCAGGCTACCCTTGTTCCAGGTGTAGTAGGGCCGCGTGAGATCGTCGCCCGCAAGGAGGGTCGACGCGGTGAAGGACAAGGCCAAGTCTCATCTTCCTTAACGAGAGCCACGGGAGCATCCCGCCATCTCATTAAGAGGAAGAATAGTTAATAGAACGTAAACAAACTACCTATTATCGTTAAGCTCACGCCCCGCCCATCGGGCTGACCTGCTGCTCGGCCTGCCCGCGCATCGCCCAACCGGTGGTGCGTTGTTCCACCATCACCGCCAGGGCGTACATCAGCACGCCCATCACCCCCGTCACCACCAGCCCGGCGAAGACCAGCGGCACGTCGAAGCGGCTGGACGCCACCATCATCAGGTGCCCGATGCCGGAATTGGCCGCCACCGTCTCCGACATGATGGAGCCGACGAAGGCGACGGTGATGGCGATCTTCAGCGAGGCGAAGAAATACGGCATCGCCCGCGGCAGCCCCACCTTGCGGATGATGTCGACCGGCCGGGCACCGAGCGCCCGCAGCACGTCTCGCAGCTCCGGCTCCACCGTGGCGATGCCGGTGGCGACGTTCACCACGATCGGGAAGAAGCTGATCAGGAAGGCGGTGATGATCGCCGGCACGGCACCGATGCCGAACCAGATGACCAGAATCGGCACCACCGCCACCTTGGGCACCGAGTTGAAGCCGATCAGAAGCGGGTAGAGCCCGTGATACAGCAACGCGGAACTGCCGATCGCCACCCCCAGCACCAGGCCGAACACGATGGCCAGCGCGAAGCCCACCAGCGTGGTCAGCAGGGTCTGCCAGGCATTGTCCAGCAACGGCCACCACCACCTCACCATGCTGGCGCCGATGGCGCTGGGCGCGGGCAGCACGAAGGCCGGTATCTCCATCGCCATCACCACCGCCTCCCACACCAGGCAGGTGCCCAGCAGGATCAGCCAGGGCAGCAGCGTCTGCAGCCGGCGGCGGCGGCGTGCGGCGGCGATCATCGCCTCCACGCGGCGGGCATTCGCCTCGCCCTTGCGCGGCGTGGCGGCGGGCGCGGGCATGACGTCACGCGGCATCGGGGATCTCCTCGCCCTTGCGGGCGGCACTGATGTGGTCCCGCAACTCATGCACCAGGGCCTGGAACTCGGGCGTGTAGGTGTCCTCCAGCCTGCGTGGGCGGGGGAAGGGCACGCGCCGCTCCGCCAGGATGCGCCCGGGGCGGGAGGACATGACCAGCACCCGGTCCGCCAGGAACACCGCTTCCTTCAGGTCGTGCGTCACCAGGATGACGGTGGGCTTCAGCGTGACGCAGACCTGCTGCAGCTGCTCCCACAAATCCTCCCGCGTGAAGATGTCCAGCGCGCCGAACGGCTCATCCAGCATCAGCAATTGTGGGTCATGGATCAGCGCGCGGCACAGGCTGGCACGCTGCTGCATGCCGCCGGACAGCTCATAGGCGAACTTCTTCTCGAACCCGGCCAGGCCGACCATGGCCAGCAGCTTGCGCGCCTTGTCCTCGTACATCGCCCGCTGGGCGCGCAACTGGCGGCGGTGCGGCTCCACCACCTCCAGCGGCAGCATCACGTTGTCCAGGATGGTCCGCCACGGCAGCAAGGTCGGGTTCTGGAAGGCCATGCCGGCCATCGACAGCGGCTTGTCCACCTCCCGCCCCGCGACGATGACGCTGCCGGCGGAACACGGCCACAACCCGGTCACCAGCCGCATCAGCGTGGACTTGCCGCAGCCGGAGGGCCCGACCACCGCCACGAACTCGCCCCGGCCGACATTCAGGCTGGCATCCTTCAACGCCAGCGTGCCCTCGGTGCCGCCATACCGCATCGAGACGCCGTCGATCTCGACGAACGGCCGTTCCATCGCTGCCATGCCCATCCTGCTCCCGGCCCCAACAGGGTGGCCTGGGCCCGATCAAGCAAATGCCACGCCACATGGTGCATGGGGTGAAACAACGAACACGCCGCGATAGTACGGCATGCCGCTGCCCAAGCCTTGGGCAGGGCGCCCGGCGTGATGGCACCTCGGGTGCTTGCTGACTCAGGGGGAGAAGGCCGGGGAAAGAATTCCCCGGGCCCCTTCTTTTTTCTGCGAGTTTGGCGTGGTGCTGCCGGACTGAAAGCGGACGCTGCTTGATGATTTTATCAGTGGGCCACGCGAGCTGAACCCTCAGTCGCCGGAGGTCCAGGACCTCCGGCGCGCCCAGCCGTCTAGCAGGCCCGACCCATCAGCAGCCGTGCCCGGAAAACTCGAAGAAAGAAAAGATGGGGTCCGGGGGAATTCCTTCCCCCGGCCTTCCTGCTTTTCTCCGAACAGACGCCCCGCCGGCCCTTACGCCCAAAATGCAAAAGACGTTGGGGACATCTCGGCGTTAGACCCGAGGAGGGGATCTCCGCACCTTCCGATGCCTGCCTTGATGGAGAAGTCTCGCCCCATGCGCCATCCCGAAAACCCCCTGGAACTGCTAACGCCGCGAGAGATGGCCAGGGCGGACTGCATGGCCGGGGAGGTCGGCATATCCGGCCCGGTATTGATGGAGGCGGCCGGGGCGGCGGTGGCGCGGGCGGTGCGGCGGCGGTTCCGGCCGTGCCGGGTGCTGGTGCTGGCTGGCCCTGGCCATAATGGTGGCGATGGCTATGTGGCCGCGCGATGGCTGGAGCGTGCGGGCTGGCCGGTGGCAGTCGCGGCATCGGCGCCGCCGCGGCCGGGCAGCGATGCGGCGTGGGCGGCAGCTCGGTGGCGCGGACCGGTGGTGCCGTTTGAAAGGGCGGAACTCGACCGGGCTGGGCTGGTGATCGATGCGCTGTTCGGCGCGGGGCTCGACCGGCCGCTGGAGGAGGGGGTGGCGGCGCTACTGCGCGCGGTGCGGGTGCCGCTGGTGGCGGTGGATGTGCCGTCCGGCATCGACGGCGCCACTGGGGCGGTGCGCGGCTTCGCGCCCCAGGCGGCGTTGACCGTGACGTTCTTCCGGATGAAGCCGGGCCACCTGCTGCTGCCGGGGCGTGACCTGTGCGGCGAGGTGGTGCTGGCCGATATCGGCCTGCCGGCATCGGTGCTGGGTGGCATCGGGCCACGGGCCTTCCGCAATGCGCCGGGCCTGTGGCGCCTGCCGGTGCGCGGCGCGGCGGACCACAAGTTCAGCCATGGGCATGTGACGGTGCCGGGCGGCGCCGCCATGCCGGGGGCGGCACGGCTGGCCGCCATGGCCGCCTGCCGGGCCGGCGCCGGGCTGGTGACCCTGGCGGCGGAGGACGCAGCGACCGCGACGCTGTTCCGCCAGGGCGAGCCGGGCCTGCTGGTCTCCCCGCCGCCGCCCGAGGACCTGCTGGAAGATACACGCCGCAATGCCTGGATCATCGGCCCGGGCTTGCCGGCGCGGCCGGAGACGGTGGCGCTGCTGCGGCGGGTGGTAGAGGCCGGCCGCCAGGTGGTCGCCGATGGCGGTGCGCTGACCGCCGCTGCGGGACAGCCGGAGCAGTTGCGCGGCGCCGCCATCCTGACCCCGCATGCCGGGGAATTCGCCAAGGTCTTCGGCCAGCCGGGTGACGACCGGCTGGAGGATGCGCGGCGGGCGGCGGCGGCCACGGGTGCCGTGGTGGTGCTGAAGGGATCGGACAGCGTCATTGCCGCGCCCGATGGCCGGGCCGCCATCAATGCCGACGCGCCGGCCGCTTTGGCGACGGCTGGCAGTGGCGACGTGCTGGCCGGGCTGTGTGGCGGCCTGCTGGCGCAGCACCTGCCGCCGTTCGAGGCCGCCTGTGCCGCCGTCTGGTTGCATGCCGCCGCCGGCCGGCTGGCGCTGGCGGACGTGGCGGGTGCGGCCAGCACCAGCGCGGCGCTGGTGGCAGAGGACCTGCTGGATCACATCCGCCCAGCCTGGAGCCTGGCGGAAACGGCGGCGCGGTCACCATAAACCAACCTTCCTCTGCGATGTTCCCATCACCGGAGAGAGAGGCCGGCAAGAATGCTTTCCAGCCGGCTGGGCGTGAGGCATCATCCTCACCATATATTTCTCCAGGTTTCAGCCTGGGCGGACCGCCCCCCAGGCACCAAGAGGGGTTTCCGCATGTCCGACGTCGCTGTCCTGCCCGAATCCGGTTTCTTCGACCGGGCCATGAAGCGGGTCACGCTGCTCTGGCGTGACATGGCCTCCACGGTGACGGGCCCGGCGGCCGACGCGTCCTGGGAAGGCCGCATGCGGGCGTGCCTGGAAGCGCGGGGCGGCGAGATTTCCGCCCGTAACCGCGCCGCCGGTCTCGCCCAATCCTACCAGACGGCGCCGGAGACGGAACGGCTGGCCTTCCTGCAAGCGCTGGCCAGTTTCGATTCGGACATCGCCGCGGTGGAGAAGGCGATGGCGCAGGTCACCGCCGCGCAGGACATCGCCGAGCGCGGTGCCGCCAAGGCCGCCCTACGCCTGGCGCTGGAGCCGCCACGGGTGAAGCTGCTGACGCAGTTCACCAGCATCCCGGACGGCATGAAGTTCCTGGTCGACATGCGGGCGGACCTGCTGCGCCTGATGGGCAAGGACCCGATGATGCGCGCCATGGAAACCGACCTGCGCGGCCTGCTAGCCAGCTGGTTCGACCTCGGCTTCCTGGAGCTGCGCCGCATCGACTGGCAGAGCCCCGCCGCGCTGCTGGAGAAGCTGGTGGGCTATGAGGCAGTGCACCGCATCCGCACCTGGCGCGACCTGAAGAATCGCCTGGATTCGGACCGCCGCTGCTACGCCTTCTTCCACCCCCGCATGCCGGAGGAGCCGCTGATCTTCGTCGAGGTCGCGCTGGTCGAAGGCCTTTCCGGCTCCGTCCAGAAGCTGCTGGACGAGAAGGCGCCGGTGCTGGACCCGCGCAAGGCGGACACCGCCATCTTCTATTCCATCAACAACTGCCAGCGCGGGCTGGATGGCATCTCCTTTGGGAATTCGCTGATCAAGCGCGTCGTCGCGCTGCTGTCGGAAGAACTGCGCAACCTGAAGGCCTATTCCACCCTCTCCCCCATCCCCGGCTTCCGCCGTTGGCTAGAAGAGGTGAAGGCGACGCCGGACCTGCTGACGGAGGAGGAAGGCCGCCTTCTGGCCGAGGCCGCCAAGGTGCCGGATGGCACCGGCGCGCTGAACCAGCTGCTGGCCGCGCGCCTGCCACTGGCGCTGCCCTGGATCGGCAAGGCGGAGCCGGTGCTGACCCGGCTGTGCGCCCGCTACCTGGTGCTGGAAACCGGCCGCGGCGGCCGCCGGGCGCGCGACCCGGTCGGCCACTTCCACCTCTCCAACGGCGCGCGTGTCGAGCGCATTAACTGGCGTGGCGATACGTCGGAGAAGGGCCAGAAGGAAGCACTCGGCTTCATGGTCAACTACCTCTACGACCCCGCGAAAATCGAGGACTACCACGAGGCCTATGTCGGCGAGGGCAGCCGCGCGGCAACGACAGCGCTCCGCCGCCTGGCGCGCAGCGCGAAGTAACCGGGTACGGGAAGGAAGGCCGGGGAAGGAATTCCCCGGGCCCCTTCTTTTACTTTTTCGAATTTTGGGGCGGGGACTGTTGAAGTGATGCGCTTCAAAGACTGCTGGTTGCGCCGGAGGTCCTGGACCTCCGGCGACCGATGATTCAGCCTGCGTGGCTCATTCATAAAAACATCCAGCAGCGTCCGCTCCGTCCCGAAGGCGCGACGCTAAATTAGTAGAAAAAAGGAAGGGCCCCGGGGGATTCATTCCCAGCCTTCTCTCTATCTCAGCCGCCAGCGCAAGCCGCACCAGCGTCACCCCCGGCGTGCGAAGGTGGCGAACTCCTCCACCAGCCGCGCGTAGATCGGCTGCCTGAAGGCCACCGCGATCTGCGGCAGCTCCGCCAGTTCCGCCCAGCGCCATGCGTCGAATTCCGGGTGCGGGTCCTGGTCCAGGCGGATGTCGCTGTCCTGGCCGGTGAAGCGCAGGGCGAACCATTTCTGCGTCTGGCCGCGATATTGGCCGCGCAGGGCTTTGCCGATCAGTTCCGGTGGCAGGTCGTAGTGCAGCCAGTCGGCCACTTCGCCGACGATCTCGGCCTTGTCGGTGCCGATTTCCTCGGCCAGCTCGCGCAGCACGGCGGTGCGGGCGTCCTCGCCCTCATCCAGCCCGCCCTGCGGCAACTGCCAGGCCGTGGCGACATCGGGGCCGAGATCGGCGCGGCGGGCGATCAGCACGCGGCCGTTGCGGTTGAACAGGGCGGCGCCCACGTTGCGGCGGTAGGGCAGGTCGGTCATCGGCGGGCATTACCTTTGGGCGCTGGCGGGGCGGCGGATCATCGCGGTGACGGGCGCCAGCACCAGCCCGCGTTCCGGCAGGGTCGCGGCCCAGCCGGCCACCCGGTCCAGCCAGAAGCCACTGGGCGAGGGCGGCAGGATGCCGAGGGCGGAGCCCGTATCGCGCGCCCGCTGCTCCAGCAAGGCCAGTTGGCGGTCCACCTCGCCGCGGGTGGGGGCGTCCTCCAGCGTCAGGTCGGCGGTGCGGCCCCAGGCCTGGAAGGGGGCGCCGTCGCCGGGGCCGGGGTCCAGGTACAGCAGGCCGCGCGCGCGCAGCGCATCCTGCACCGCTTCGGCATGGCGGCCGGCGAGGACGCCGACATAGCCGGCGAAGCGGCCGAGGCTGGAATCCAACGCCGCAGCATCGAGGTTAGCGGGCAGGGCGAGCAGGGTTTCCATGCCGCGCGCCCGGGCTTGCGCCAGCAGGGGCGGCGGCGGGGCCGCGTAGGCCAGGGCCACGGTGGGCGGCAGGCGGCGCAGCGCGGCTTCCGGCGCCTCGCGCACCACCAGGCCGATGCGCGGGCGGGTATCGGCACGGTCGAAGGGCCTTGCATAGGCCTGGCGGGGCTGGCGGCCATCGGCGGCGATGCGTGGCAGCGGGCCCGCCGGGCTATCCTCCAGCAAGGCGGGGTCGGGGGCGGGGATGGCGTGGTGGGCGGCGGCCTGCTGGTCGGCCGGCAGCGGCGGGGG
>NZ_JACTVA010000068.1 GCF_014490485.1 Teichococcus aerophilus
GTCTTGCCATGATCCACGTGCCCGATCGTGCCAATGTTGCAGTGCGGCTTGTTCCGCTCAAACTTAGCTTTCGCCATTGTCTTAAATCCCGATCGGGTCTGTTACCAGCGGTAGTGGCTGAAGGCCTTGTTGGCTTCGGCCATCCGGTGCGTGTCTTCGCGCTTCTTCACGGCGGTGCCGCGGTTGTTCGCGGCATCCATCAGCTCGGAGGAGAGCCGCTCTTCCATCGTGTGCTCACCGCGCTTGCGGGAGCTCTCGATGAGCCAGCGGATCGCCAGAGCCTGGCGCCGTTCCGGCCGAACCTCGACGGGCACCTGGTAGGTGGCACCGCCGACGCGGCGGGACCGCACCTCGACCGCAGGCTTCACGTTGTCCATCGCTTCATGGAACAGGCGCAGGGGGTCGCTGTTCGGACCGCCGCGGCGCTTCAGGGTGTCCATGGCGGCGTAGACGATACGCTCGGCCGTGCTCTTCTTACCATCGTACATCAGCACGTTCATGAAACGGCTGAGAACGATATCACCGAACTTGGGGTCCGGCAGGACTTCACGCTTCTCGGCGCTATGGCGACGCGACATCGCTTCTCTTCCTTACTTCGGCCGCTTCGCGCCGTACAGCGAGCGCCGCTTGCGCCGCTTGGCAATGCCCTGCGTATCCAGAACGCCGCGCAGGATGTGGTAGCGCACGCCGGGAAGATCCTTCACGCGACCGCCACGGATCAGCACCACGGAGTGCTCCTGGAGGTTGTGACCTTCACCGGGAATGTAGCTCACCACTTCGTGGCCATTGACCAGGCGCACCTTCGCGACCTTACGAAGCGCCGAGTTCGGCTTCTTCGGGGTGGTCGTGTAGACGCGGGTGCAAACGCCACGCTTCTGCGGGCAGTTCTGCAAGGCCGGAACCTTGTTCCGGACCGGCTTGGGCTCACGCCCGCTGGCGATGAGCTGATTGATCGTCGGCATAACGCCCCTTGTGCTTCCAGCGACGCCCAGACCCCATACAAACGAGTACGCCCGAACAGGCGACGCATTGCTGCGCCTCTCTTCGAGCTTTCCCGCCCCCGGCCTTGGCGCCCTTAGGGGGCGCGGCACCGGTTGCACAGAACCTGTCGTCCAGAACTCCGCAGGCTCATCCAGTGCTTGGATGAACCCCGTCGAGGGCGCGGAACCTACGCGCCGACCCCCAATGAGTCAAGCGCGCCGCACCCCCCTCGCAAAGAATCCGGGGCCAGAATGACCCCGGATTCCCCTTAGCTTCTATGCACCGGGCGCGGGGCGCCCGGTACGGGCCGCCTACTCGGCGGCCTGTGTGCCAGGCTTCGGCAGGGCGGCACCACCAGCGGCGGGGGCGTTCCCCTGGGCCGGCAGGCGCTGCCCGTCGCGCTGGGCAGCCAGCGCACGCAGGCGGTTCATCACGGAGCCCGTGCCCGCGGGGATCAGACGACCCACGATCACGTTCTCCTTCAGCCCGGCCAGATAGTCGATCTTGCCGGCCACCGCCGCTTCCGTCAGCACCCGCGTCGTCTCCTGGAAGGAGGCGGCCGAGATGAAGCTGGTGGTCTGCAGCGATGCCTTGGTGATGCCCTGCAGCACCGGCTCGGCCCGCGCCGGGCGCTCCTTGTTCGCGATGAGCTTTTCGTTCTCGATCTCGAACTCGATGCGCTCGACCGTCTCGCCGGTCAGGTAGGTGGTGTCGCCCGGCTCCAGGATCTCCACCTTCTGCAGCATCTGACGAACAATGACCTCGATGTGCTTGTCATTGATCTTCACGCCCTGCAGTCGGTAGACGTCCTGGATCTCGTTCACCAGGTAGTTCGCCAGCGCCTCGACGCCCAGCACGCGCAGGATGTCGTGCGGAACGCGTGGACCGTCGACCAGCGGGTCACCCGCCTTGACGTAGTCGCCTTCCTGCACGGACACGTGCTTGCCCTTCGGCACCAGGTATTCGCGGGGCACGGGGGCCTCGTCGCCCACCTGCTCCGGCACCACCAGGATGCGGCGCTTGGCCTTGTAGTCCTTGCCGAACTCCACGCGCCCATCGATCTCGCTGATGATCGCGTGATCCTTCGGGCGGCGGGCCTCGAACAGCTCGGCCACGCGGGGCAGACCGCCGGTGATGTCGCGGGTCTTGGAGGACTCGCGCGGCAGGCGGGCCACGACGTCACCAGCCGCGACCTGCGCGCCATTCTCGACCGAGAGGATCGAGTCGGGGGACAGGAAGTAGCGGGCCTCGGCACCGTTGGAGAGCTTGGCGACGTTGCCCTTCTCGTCCTTCAGGATGATGCGGGGACGCAGATCGACGCCGCGTGCCGCCTGCTTGTAGTCCACCACCACCTTGGAGGAGAGGCCGGTCACCTCGTCCTGCCGCTCCACCAGCGTCACACCCTCGATCAGGTCGGCGTATTCGATCGCGCCGCCCTTCTCCGTGATGATCGGCAGGGTGAACGGGTCCCATTCGGCCAGCTTCTGGCCACGGGTGACGGCCATGCCGTCCTCCAGCACCAGCAGGCGGGCACCGTAGGGCACGCGGTAGCGGGCGCGCTCACGGCCATTGGCGTCGGTCAGCACGATCTCGCAGTTACGCGACATCACGATGGGCACGCCCTGGCTGTTGGCGACCACGTTGCGGTTCACCACCACGACGCTGCCTTCGCTGGTCGCCTCGACCGCCGATTGCTCGGCACCACGGGTCGCGGCACCGCCGATGTGGAAGGTACGCATGGTCAGCTGCGTGCCCGGCTCACCGATGGACTGCGCGGCGATGACGCCGACAGCCTCGCCGATGTTCACGGTCGTGCCGCGGGCCAGATCGCGCCCGTAGCACATGCCGCAGACGCCGGAGCGCGCGTCACAGGTCAGGACGGAGCGGATGTAGACTTCCTCCACCCCCGCCTGCTCGACCATCTCGGCATTCGGCTCGTCGACCAGCGTGCCGCGCGGCAGGATCACCTCGCCCGTCTCCGGGTCGATGATGTCGCGCTGCACGGTCCGGCCGAGGATACGCTCGGACAGCGAGGACACCGTCTCACCGCCATCCATCACGGCGCGCACGGTGATGCCGCGCTCGGTGCCGCAATCGGGCTCGACGATGATGCAGTCCTGCGCCACGTCGACCAGGCGGCGCGTCAGGTAGCCGGAGTTCGCGGTCTTCAGCGCCGTGTCCGCCAGGCCCTTACGGGCGCCGTGGGTGGAGTTGAAGTACTCGAGGACGGACAGGCCTTCCTTGAAGTTCGCGATGATCGGCTGCTCGATGATCTCGCCCGAGGGCTTGGCCATCAGGCCGCGCATGCCGGCCAGCTGGCGCATCTGCGCCGGCGAGCCACGCGCACCGGAATGCGACATCATCCAGACCGAGTTGGTGACGCGGCCGACCTCCTGGCGGGAGATCTCCTTCATCATCGCGCCGGCGACCTCGTCCGTGCAGCGGGACCAGGCGTCAACCACCTTGTTGTAGCGCTCGCCGGCCGTGATCAGGCCGTCGAGGTACTGCTGCTCGAACTCCTTCACCTCGGCCTTGGTGGCCGCGATCAGGCCTTCCTTCTCGGCCGGGATCATCATGTCGTCCTTGCCGAACGAAATGCCGGCCTTGGCCGCCTGCTTGAAGCCGAGCGACATCAGGCGGTCGGCGAAGATCACCGATTCCTTCTGGCCGCAATGGCGGTACACGGCGTCCATGACGTCCGAGATGGACTTCTTGGTCAGCTGGCGGTTCACCAGGCTGTAGGGCGTGCGCCAGTCGCGCGGCAGCAGGGCGCCCATCATCATGCGGCCGGCGGTGGTCAGCACGGTCTCATGACGCTTGGGGTTGTCCTCGCTCGGCGCGGCCACACGCGCCATGACGGCGGTGTGCAGCGTGATCGAGCCGGCGGCCAGCGCCTGCTCCACCTCGCCCAGGTCGCCGAACACGTGCGGGCGGTGCTCCAGCGCCTTCCGCTCGGCGGCGGACAGCGCGTCCACGGCCTTGCCGTTGGTGCCACCGATCGCCTTGCGGAACTGCTCATGCTCCTTCTCGGCGACGCGGAATTCCGGCGTCTCGAGCGAGAGGTAGTACAGGCCGAGGACGATATCCTGCGACGGCACGATGATCGGCTTGCCGTTGGCGGGGCTGAGGATGTTGTTGGTCGACATCATCAGCACGCGCGCTTCCAGCTGAGCCTCGAGGCTCAGGGGCACGTGCACGGCCATCTGGTCGCCGTCGAAGTCAGCGTTGAAGGCGGTGCAGACCAGCGGGTGCAGCTGGATCGCCTTGCCCTCGACCAGCACCGGCTCGAACGCCTGGATGCCCAGGCGGTGCAGCGTCGGCGCGCGGTTCAGGAAGACGGGGTGCTCGCGGATGACCTCTTCCAGGATGTCCCAGACCTCGGGACGCTCCTTCTCCACCATCCGCTTGGCGGCCTTGATGGTGGTGGCGTGGCCATACTTCTCGAGCTTCGAGTAGATGAAGGGCTTGAACAGCTCCAGCGCCATCTTCTTCGGAAGACCGCACTGGTGCAGCTTCATCTCCGGCCCGACGACGATGACCGAACGGCCCGAATAGTCGACGCGCTTGCCGAGCAGGTTCTGACGGAAGCGGCCCTGCTTGCCCTTCAGCATGTCGGACAGCGACTTCAGCGGGCGCTTGTTGGCACCCGTGATGGCGCGGCCACGGCGGCCGTTATCGAACAGCGCGTCCACCGATTCCTGCAGCATGCGCTTCTCGTTGCGCACAATGATGTCCGGCGCCCGCAGCTCGATCAGCCGCTTGAGGCGGTTGTTGCGGTTGATGACGCGGCGGTACAGGTCGTTCAGGTCGGACGTGGCGAAGCGGCCACCATCCAGCGGCACCAGCGGGCGCAGCTCGGGCGGGATGACCGGCACGACGTCGAGGATCATCCACTCAGGACGGGCGCCGCCCTCCTTGAATGCCTCGATCATCTTCAGGCGCTTGACGTACTTCTTACGCTTGGCTTCCGACGCGGTCTCCTTGAGGTCCACGCGCAGCTGCGTGCTCTCACGGTCCAGGTCGATGCCGGCCAGCATCTGCTTGACGGCCTCGGCGCCGATGCCGACGGAGAAGGCGTCCTCGCCGAACTCGTCCTGCTTGGAGACGTACTGCTCCTCGGTCAGCAGCTGGTGCAGCTTCAGGTCGGTCAGACCCGGCTCCAGCACCACATACGACTCGAAGTACAGAACCTTCTCCAGCTCCTTCAGCGACATATCGACCATCAGGCCGACGCGCGAAGGCAGCGACTTCATGAACCAGATATGCGCGACCGGGCTGGCGAGCTCGATATGGCCCATGCGCTCACGGCGCACCTTGGCCAGCGTCACCTCGACGCCGCACTTCTCGCAGATGATGCCGCGGAACTTCATCCGCTTGTACTTGCCGCACAGGCACTCATAGTCCTTGATCGGACCAAAGATGCGCGCACAGAACAGGCCATCACGCTCCGGCTTGAACGTCCGGTAGTTGATGGTCTCGGGCTTCTTGATTTCCCCATAGGACCAGGAGCGGATCTGCTCCGGGCTGGCGATCGTGATCTTGATTTGATCAAACGTCATCGCCTGGCCGGTCTGGCCAAGGATCTTCATCAGTTCGTTCATGCGCCCGTCCTCTCAAGGTGAGGCCGCCGCGCCGGGATGTCCCCGGCGCGGCTGAGCAAAAGGTTGATTCCGCGTGGCTTAATCAGGGAGAGACTGATCAAGACGGGCGGTTCTCCAGATCGACATTCAGGCCCAGCGACTTCAATTCCTTGACCAGGACGTTGAAGGACTCGGGGATGCCGGCCTCGAAGTTGTCCTGATCGCGGACGATCGCCTCGTAGACCTTGGTGCGGCCGGACACGTCGTCCGACTTCACCGTCAGCATCTCCTGCAGGGTGTAGGCGGCGCCGTAGGCTTCCAGGGCCCACACCTCCATCTCACCGAAGCGCTGGCCACCGAACTGCGCCTTACCACCCAGCGGCTGCTGCGTGACGAGGGAGTACGGACCGATCGAACGCGCGTGGATCTTGTCGTCGACCAGGTGGTGCAGCTTCAGCATGTAGATGTAGCCGACCGTGACCTTGCGCTCGAACGGCTCGCCGGAGCGGCCGTCGATCAACGTGGTCTGGCCCGAGGTGTCGAGGCCAGCCTTCGTCAGCATGGTCTCGATGTCGGAGATCCGCGCGCCGTCAAACACCGGCGTAGCGATGGGAACGCCGCGCTTGAGGTTCTCGCCGAGTTCCATCAGCTGGTCCTCGGTCATGTCCTCGATGTCGCGGTCGAAGATCACGTCGCCATACACGTCGCGCAGCTTGGCCACGTACTCGTCCCGGGCCGCGCCGGCGCGCTGGTAGTCGTCCACCAGCTCACCGACCTGCTTGCCGAGCACGGCACAGGCCCAGCCCAGGTGCGTCTCCAGGATCTGACCGATGTTCATGCGCGAGGGCACGCCCAGCGGATTCAGCACGATGTCCACCGAAGTGCCGTCCGGCAGGAACGGCATGTCCTCGACGGGCACGACGCGGGAGACGACACCCTTGTTGCCGTGGCGGCCGGCCATCTTATCGCCCGGCTGCAGCTTGCGCTTCACCGCGACGAAGACCTTGACCATCTTCATGACGCCCGGCGGCAGCTCGTCGCCGCGCTGCAGCTTCTCGACCTTGCTGTCGAACCGCTTCTGCAGCTTCTCGACGGCCGCGTCGAACTCGCGCTTCAGCGCCTCGATCTCGGCCATCACGGCGTCGTCCTGCACGCCGATCTGCCGCCACGTGGCGCGGGAGAACTGCTCCAGCACCTCGTCGGTGATCGGGGTGCCGGACTTCACACCCTTGAAGCCGCCGCTCGCCTTCTGGTTCAGCAGCTTCTCACGCAGACGCGAGGTGAAGCTGCGCTCCTGGATGGCGCGCTCGTCGTCACGGTCCTTGGCCAGGCGCTCCACCTCGGCGCGGTCGATCGCCATGGCGCGCTCGTCCTTGTCCACGCCACGGCGGGAGAAGACGCGAACGTCGACAATGGTACCGGTCGTGCCGGGCGGCAGGCGCAGCGAGGTGTCGCGGACGTCGGAAGCCTTCTCGCCGAAGATGGCGCGCAGCAGCTTCTCTTCCGGCGTCATCGGGCTCTCGCCCTTCGGCGTCACCTTGCCGATCAGGATGTCGCCCGGGTTCACCTCGGCGCCGACATAGACGATGCCGGCCTCGTCGAGGTTCCGCAGGGCTTCTTCACCCACATTCGGAATGTCGCGGGTGATCTCTTCCTGGCCGAGCTTGGTGTCGCGGGCCATGACTTCGAATTCCTCGATATGGATCGAGGTGAAGACGTCATCCTTGGCGATACGCTCGCTGATCAGGATGGAATCTTCGAAGTTGTAGCCATTCCAGGGCATGAAGGCGACGAGCACGTTACGGCCCAGCGCCAGCTCACCGAGCTGGGTGGAGGGGCCGTCGGCGATGATGTCACCACCCGCAACCTGGTCGCCCACCTTCACCAGGGGGCGCTGGTTGATGCAGGTGCTCTGGTTGGAACGCTGGAACTTGCGCAGGCGGTAGATGTCGACGCCACGGGTCGTGCCGTCCTCCTCGTTCGTCGCTCGCACCACGATGCGCGCGCCGTCGATGGAGTCGATCACGCCGCCACGGCGGGCCACGATGGTCGCGCCGGAGTCGCGCGCAACGGCGGCCTCCATGCCCGTGCCCACCAGCGGCGCATCGGACTGCACCAGCGGCACCGCCTGACGCATCATGTTGGAGCCCATCAGCGCGCGGTTGGCGTCATCGTTCTCCAGGAACGGGATGAGCGCCGCGGCGACGGAGACCAGCTGCTTGGGCGAGACGTCGATGGCCGTCACCTCTTCCGGCTTCACCAGCCGGAAGTCGCCGCCCTGGCGGACGGAGACGAGGTCGGACAGGAACTCGCCGCTCTCGGCGTTCACCTCGGCATCGGCCTGGGCGACCACCAGCTTCTCCTCTTCCATGGCGGAGAGGTAGCGGGGCGCACCGGTGATCTTGCCGTCCTTCACCAGGCGGTACGGCGTCTCGATGAAGCCGTACTTGTTCACCTTGGCGAAGGTGGCGAGGCTGTTGATCAGGCCGATATTCGGGCCTTCCGGCGTCTCAATCGGGCAGATACGGCCGTAGTGGGTCGGGTGCACGTCGCGCACCTCGAAGCCGGCACGCTCACGCGTCAGACCGCCCGGGCCAAGCGCCGAGAGGCGGCGCTTATGCGTCACCTCAGACAGCGGGTTGGTCTGGTCCATGAACTGCGAGAGCTGCGACGAGCCGAAGAACTCGCGCACGGCAGCCGCCGCGGGCTTCGCGTTGATCAGGTCATGCGGCATGACGGTGTCGATATCGACCGACCCCATGCGCTCCTTGATCGCACGCTCCATCCGCAGCAGGCCGACGCGGTACTGGTTCTCCATCAGCTCGCCCACCGAACGCACCCGGCGGTTGCCGAGATTGTCGATGTCGTCGATCTGGCCCTTGCCGTCCTTCAGCTCCAGCAGCGTCTTGACGGTCGCCAGCACGTCCTGCTTGCGCAGGGTGCGCAGGTGGTCGGGCACGTCGTCCAGGCTGAAGCCCAGGCGCATGTTCATCTTCACGCGGCCGACGGTGGAGAGGTCGTAGCGCTCCTCGTCGAAGAACAGGCCACGGAACAGTGCCTCGGCGGTCTCCGGCGTCGGCGGCTCACCCGGCCGCATGACGCGGTAGATGTCCATCAGCGCTTCGTCACGCGAGTTGTTCTTGTCCACCACCAGGGTGTTACGCATCCACGGGCCGGTGGACTGGTCGATCGCCAGGGTCGGCAGCTCGTCCAGGCCGGCCTGCTCGATGGCGGCCAGCTTCGGTTCGGTCAGCTCCTCGCCCGCCTCGGCCCAGATCTCGCCCGAGTTCAGGTCGACCAGGTCCTCGGCCACGAAGCGGCCCAGCAGGTCCACGCGCGCGGCCAGCACCTCGGTGGTGCCGCCTTCGGCGATCTTGCGGGCGGCGCGCGCCGTCAGCTTGGTGTCCTTCTCGGCGACCACTTCGCCGGAGACGGCATCGACCAGGTTCTCGGCCAGCTTCAGGCCCTTGAAGGAGTCGGGCTCGAAGGTCCGGCTCCAGCCCTTGGGGCCGAGCTTAAAGATCACCTGGTTGTAGAAGGTGTTGAGGATCTCTTCCCCATCCATGCCACGCACCTCGCCCGGCTCCAGCGCCTGGCCGGGGGCCAGGTTGGCGCGCTTGGCTTCGGTCGCGGCGGATTCCAGGGCGTAGAGCAGCGTCGTGGCGGGCAGCTTGCGCTTCCGGTCCACGCGCACGTAGCAGATGTCCTTGGCGTCGAACTCGAAGTCCAGCCAGGAGCCGCGATAGGGGATGACGCGCGCGGCGAACAGGTACTTGCCGCTGCTGTGCGTCTTGCCCTTGTCGTGGTCGAAGAACACGCCAGGGGAGCGGTGCATCTGCGAGACGATGACGCGCTCGGTGCCGTTGATGATGAAGGTGCCGTTATCCGTCATCAGGGGCATGTCGCCCATGTAGACGTCCTGCTCCTTGATGTCGCGGACGGACCGGGACCCGGTGTCCTCATCAACATCCCAGACGATCAGGCGCAGGCGGACCTTCAGCGGGGCGGCAAAGGTCAGCCCGCGCTGGATGCACTCTTCCACGTCATACTTGGGCTCTTCGAGTTCGTACTGGACGAACTCCAGGCGGCCACGCCCGGCGAAGTCGTCGATCGGGAAGACCGACTTGAACACTTCCTGCAACCCGGTGTTCGTCCGCGAATCCGGATGCACACCCATCTGCAGGAACGCTTCGTAGGAGGCGCGCTGCACATCGATCAGGTTCGGCATCGGCGCCACCTCGGGCAGACGCCCAAAGGACTTACGGATGCGCTTGCGCCCGGTGAACGACTTGGTGATTGCGTTCATGCCCGTCTTGCTTCCCTTCACGCCGACCCATCTACCCGGCTAAAATTCCCCAGCCAGCGGGGGTATCCCCGGGGTTCACCCCGGACGCGTCGTACGGAGAGGAATCCGCCGAACGCAGGCGCGGGCAGGCACCCATAGGGTCCCCGCCCGAACCGACTCGCACTCTTTTCACTCTCCCAGGGCTCAACACCCCGGGAGGAGCCGAAAAAGAGCTTACTTGACCTCGACGGTCGCCCCGTTCTCTTCGAGGACCTTCTTGATCTTCGCCGCTTCGTCCTTGGTAGCGCCTTCCTTCACGGTCTTCGGCGCGCCCTCGACCAGATCCTTGGCTTCCTTCAGGCCCAGGCCGGTGATGGTGCGGATTTCCTTGATGACGTTGATCTTCTTGTCACCAGCGGAAGCCAGAATGACGGTGAATTCCGTCTGCTCTTCGGCGGGGGCCGCAGCGGCGCCACCACCGGCCGGGGCAGCAGCCACGGCAACAGGAGCGGCGGCGGAAACGCCCCACTTCTCTTCGAGCATCTTGGAGAGCTCAGCGGCTTCCAGAACGGTCAGGGCGGACAGATCGTCCACGATCTTAGCGAGATCGGCCATGTCTTGTATCCTTCGATGTAATCGCTTGGCTTGTCGAATGCAATCCCCGGCCAAAATGCTGGGCCGGGAGTCTTCCGCGAGAGGCTATTAGGCCGCCTCGTCCTTCTTGGCATACGCCGCCAGGACGCGCGCGATCTGGCCACCAGGAGCCTGCAGGATGCCGGCGATACGAGTCGCAGGCGTCTGAATCAGGCCCAGCAGCTGGGCGCGCAGCGTCTCGAGCGAGGGCAGTTCCGCCAGAGCCTTGATGCCATTGACATCGAGGACCTGGGTTCCCAGCGACCCGCCGAGGATGACGAACTTGTCGTTCGCCTTGGCGAATTCCACGGCAGTCTTCGCCACGGCCACCGGATCCTTCGACCACGCGAGCGCGGTCGGACCCTTCAGCAGAGGCGAGATGCCCTGGAACGACGTACCTTCGAGGGCAAGGTTGGCCAGCCGGTTCTTCGCGACCTTATACGTCGCACCCGCCGCCCGCATCTTGCGCCGCAGATCGCTCACGCCCGCGACCGTCATGCCCTTGTTCTGGGCGACGAGCACGAAGGAGGTCTCTCCGAACACATCCGCGAGGGAGGCAACGAACGCGCGCTTTTCCGTACGGTCCATACTTCCCAACTACTTACGGTAGCCGGCACCTTGTGGAGGGGCACCGGCCGGTTCACACGGGGGTCTTGTCCGGCCTGGGCCGCACGCCACCCCTGGTTCACCTGTCATTGAGTTCACGGAAGACACCAAGCCAATCTCACCGGTGCCCCACCCGAGGGCGAATCCACCGGCCACGATCTCTCGGGCATCCCGTCTCACGCGTGCGGGGCGGACCCCATTAAGACCTCGCGGTCACATGCGCTCTCGGACAGGTCGTCAGGAAGGACCCGAGGGCCCTTCCCTGCCCACGCCGCCGGCAAGCCGGCGGCGGGAATTCAGTCTCTCAGCCTCAGCCGGCGGAGAGAGAGGTCACATCGACCTTGTAGCCAGGGCCCATGGAAGAGGACACGTTGACCTTCTTCACATAGGTACCCTTGGCGCCGGTCGGCTTCGCGCGCTGGATGGCGTCGACGAAGGCCTTCGCGTTCTCCAACAGAGCCTCGGAGGAGAAGGAAGCCTTGCCGATGCCGGCATGCACGATGCCGGCCTTCTCGGCGCGGAACTCCACCTGGCCGGCCTTGGCCGCGGCAACCGCGCCCTTGACGTCCATGGTGACGGAACCGAGCTTCGGGTTCGGCATCAGGCCGCGCGGGCCCAGGATCTTACCCAGGCGGCCGACGAGGCCCATCATGTCCGGCGTCGCGATGCAGCGGTCGAACTCGATCTTGCCTTCCTGCACCAGGGCGGCCAGGTCGTCCGCGCCCACCACGTCGGCGCCGGCGGCCAGGGCCTCCTCCGCCTTCGGGCCGCGGGCGAACACGCCCACGCGCACGGTCTTGCCGGTGCCGTTCGGCAGGCCGACCACGCCGCGGACCATCTGGTCGGCATGGCGCGGGTCGATGCCGAGGTTCATCGAGATCTCGATGGTCTCATCGAACTTCGCCTTGGCATTCGCCTTGGCGGTGTCGATGGCCGCGCCCAGCGCGTACAGCTTGTCGGTGTCGAGACCCGCGTAGAGAGCCTTGAGACGCTTGCCCTGCTTGGCCATGATCAGCCCTCCACCACGGACAGGCCCATGGAACGGGCAGAACCCGCCAGCATGGTCACGGCCGCCTCAACGTCGTTGGCGTTCATGTCCTTCATCTTCGTCGCCGCGATCTCGCGCAGCTGCGACTTCGTGACGCGACCGACGTTACCGCCCTTGCCCGGAGTCTGGCTGCCCTTGTCGAGCTTGGCCGCCTTCAGCAGGAAGTAGGTGTTCGGGGGCGTCTTCGTGACGAAGGAGAAGGTGCGGTCCGAGAACGCGGTGATGACGACCGGCGTCGGGGTGCCGGGCTCCATCTGTTGCGTCGCCGCGTTGAATTCCTTCACGAACTGCATGATGTTCAGGCCGCGCTGACCCAGCGCGGGGCCAACCGGCGGCGAGGGGTTCGCCTTGCCGGCCGGGATCTGCAGCTTGATGTAGCCGACGATCTTCTTCGCCATGTTCCGTCCTCTGCTCTCAGAGGTGCGCGGTCCGGCGGCTCAGGCTGAGCCTCCCGCGTCCCTGAATAAAACGCCGTCGCCAACCGGTCGCGCGGAGACACGCAGCCCAGTTGGCAACGGCGGAGGCGGGCGTATAACCCTCTCGGGAATGAGAGTCCAGCGATTCACGCATCGCGGCCTGTGCATGGCTCACCCGTGGCGGCGTCCGGCCATTCCGGCGGCCCGTGCGTGACCGCCCCGCCCCCAATCAAGGATTACGTTAAAAGCGGGACCGTAGGCGGGCTTTAGGCCGGCAGGCGCTGCTGCAGCCCCTGCAGCATGGCGATGTGCTGCTGGATGGCAGCGACCGCAATGGTCGAGATCACCTTCTCATCCTTGCCGCCGGCCGCCAGCAGCCCCTCATGCGCCTGCAGCAGTTCCTGGTGCCCCTGCAACTGCACCTGCATGTACAGGCTGTCGAAGGCCGCGCCCTGCAGGCCCTGCAATTGCTGCAGCATCTGCATCTTCTCCGGCGGCAGCGTCACCGTGGTCACCGGCAGCCGGGCCAGTTGCATGGCCTGGACGATGGAGCGCTGCTCGGCCGCCTCGAAATGGGCAAAGGCCTTGACGATGTCGTGCTGCGCCCGGCCGGTCGCCAAGTCGCTGGTCTGGGTGGAGAACTGATTGCCGGCCAACGCCAGCTGGCGGGACTGCATCAGGCCGCTCGCGGCCCGGGTCGAGGTGCTGGTCGTCTGCGCGCTGGCCGGGCGCAGGAGCGCCGGCATGAAGGCGGCGGCGCCGAGGGCGCTCATGGCGGTGCGACGGTGCATGGGATCCTCCCGGTTGTGAAAAATCGTGTTGGACCCTGGGTAAACCCGCAATAACGCCCCTCGTTCCGATAGGGGCCGCCACAAATCCGGACTGTGCGGCATTCTTTCCGGTGATAACCGGCATCGGTGCCGTGGATGGCCAAATGCTTTGCATCCTAATGATCAGCTTTCTATGTGATCCCCCGTCATGCTCCCTCCTGCCTCCACGCCCCTGTCGGACCTGTCCCGCCGCTTCGGTGGCCACTTCATCCTGATCACCCGCGCCTGGCGGCGGGAGGCGGATCTGCGGCTGGCCGCGCTGGGGCTCTCCCACGCCACGGCGATGCCGCTGATGCTGCTGCATGCCCATCCGGTCCAGGGTTGCCGCCAGCATGAGCTGGCGCAGTCCCTCGGCATCGAGCAATCCTCGTTGGTCCGGCTATTGGACCAGCTGGCGGCTTCCGGCCTGCTGGAACGCCGGGGCGATCCGGTGGACCGCCGCGCCAAGATGCTGATTCTGACCCCCGAAGGTGCCTGCAAGGCGGAGCAGGCGGACGCGCTGCTGGATACGCTGCGGCAGGAGTTGCTGGGCGGCGCCGACCCGGCGGACATGGACGCCGCCATGCGGGTGCTGGAGCAGATGTGGCGCGTCCTCGGGGCCCAGCGCCACCCGGCGAACGGGGAGCCCGGCTGATGCCGCGCCTGCCCCGCCTGGATGAATGGGCCTTCTCCCTCCGCAGCTTCGCCGCGGCGATGCTGGCGCTGTTCATCGCCTTCTCGCTGGACCTGCCGCGCCCGTACTGGGCGATGGGCACGGTCTACATCGTCTCCCAGACCTTCTCCGGCGCCATGCAGGCCAAGGCGCTGTGGCGGCTGGTCGGCACCATCGGCGGCGGTGCCTTCGCCATCCTCGCCCTGCCCAACCTGGTGGACGCGCCGCTGCTGCTCTCCCTGGTGATGTCGGGCTGGATCGGCCTCTGCCTCGCCGCGTCGCTGTTCGACCCGACCCAGCGCAGCTACGCCTTCATGCTCTCCGGCTACACCGCGGCGATGATCGCCTTCCCGATCGTGGACAGTCCCGGCACGGTGTTCGACACCGCCATCTACCGCATGATCGAGATCGGCCTCGGCATCCTCTGCGCCTATCTCATGCACGGCGTGCTGTTCCCCAGCCACGGCACGCCGCGCCTGCTGGCCGGCACCCGCAAGTGGCTGGCGGATCTCGCCCGCTATGGCTCGGACAGCCTGACCGCACCGCACGACCCCGCCCGCTTCTCCGCCGAGCGCCGCCGCATCGCGCGGGACAGCGCCGGCCTCGCCGCCCTGTTCCAGCAGGCCCGCTACGAGGCGCGCGGCCGCAACGCCCAATTGCTGTGGCTGCCCCGCCTGCATGAGAGCGCCCGCGCCCTGCCCACGCTGATGACCGCCATCGGCGAGCGCATCCGCGTGCTCGAGGCGCTGGACCCGGCGGCCTCTGCAGCGATGCGGCCCCTGGTGGAGGATCTGGCCGCATGGCTTTCTCAGAGCATCGACCTGCCCGCCGGCCCCGCCCGCACCCTGACCGCCCAGCGCCTGCAAGGCCGGGTGGAGGAGCTGGAACGCCAGGCCGCCCCCGCCGACCCTTGGGCCGCGCTGGTGCGCGAGGGCCTGTTGAGCCGGATGTCCGAGCTGATCAGCCAGTGGCGCGAATGCCGCCAGCTGACCGAGCGCCTGTTGAACGAACAGCCGCAGGACGCCGCCCCGCCGCAAACCACCCGCGCCCCCGGGCATGTGGACCCGCTGCTGGTCGGGCTCTCCGGCCTCGCCGCCGCGCTGGCCTGCCTGGTCGGCTGCATCCTCTGGATCGGCTCCGGCTGGGCGCATGGCTCCAGCGTGCCGATGATGGGCGCGGTCGCGCTGTGCATCTTCGCGCAGATGGATGACCCGGCGCCGGCGCTGAAGAAGTTCATCCTCGGCTCCGCCCTGGCCGTGCTGATCGCCGGCCTCTACCAATTCGCTATCCTGCCGGGGATCGACGGCTTCCCGCTGCTGGTGCTGGCGCTGGCCCCTGTCTACCTGGTGGCGGGCGCGCTGATCGCGCAGCCCGCCGTGATGGCGCAGGCCCTGGCCGTCGCGGTCACGGTGCCGACCCTGATGGGGTTGCAGGAGACCTACAGCGCCGATTTCGCCGGCTATGTCGATGGCGGCCTGGCCACCGTGCTGGGGCTGATGCTGGCACTGGCCATCACCCGCTTCGCCCGCTCCTTCGGCGTCGCCTGGCGCGTCCGCCGGCTGGTGGCGGCGGACCGGCGGGACCTGGCCCGCATGGCCGAAGGCCGCGCGCCGGCCGATCTGCGCCTGATCATGGGCGTCATGCTGGACCGGTTCGAGGCCCTGGCCGCCCGCCTGACCGCCGCCGATGCCCAGACGGTGCGGCTGACCGAGCTGGCCGACCTGCGTGCCGCGCTGAACGTGCTGCGCCTGCGCGAGCGCATGGCCGAACTGCCGCCCGAGGCCCGTACCGCCATCGAGGCCGCCCTGGCCGCCGTCGCCGCCGAGGCGCGCGGCCGCCTGCCACGCGATTCGCTGCTGGAACGGATGGACGCCGCCCTGCGCGCCTGCGCCGCCGTCGGCACTCGTGGCGCACGCCGCGCGGCGGTGTCGCTCTCCGGCATGCGGCTCGCTTTGTTCCCCGAGGCAGCCCCACCGGGCATTGCCACTCCCCGGAGTGCCGCCGAATGATCGCGGAAATCGACGTCTACGGCATCTTCCTGCCGGCCCTGCTGGTGTGGGCGGTGGCCGCCCTGCCGCTGACCGCCCTGCTGCGCCGCCTGCTGGTGACCACCGGCGCCTACCGCCA
This sequence comes from Teichococcus aerophilus, assembly GCF_014490485.1. Lineage (GTDB taxonomy): Bacteria > Pseudomonadota > Alphaproteobacteria > Acetobacterales > Acetobacteraceae > Pseudoroseomonas > Pseudoroseomonas aerophila. The sequence goes on from NZ_JACTVA010000068.1 coordinate 16,159, forward strand.
CGTCTGGCACGCGCCTTTGTTCGACTTCGCCCTGTTCGTCATCACCCTGGGCGGCGTCGTCGTCCTTTCGGAGTTCGTCCTGTCATGAAGCCGCTTCTCGCCCGCTCGGCACGCATCCTCGTCACGCTGGCGCTGGTCTGCATCGCCGTCGCCATCGGGGTGCAGCTCTGGCGCTACTACATGCAGTCGCCCTGGACGCGGGATGGCCGCGTGCGGGCCGACATCATCGGCATCGCGCCGGACGTGCCCGGCTTCGTCTCCGAAGTGCTGATCCAGGACAATGCCACGGTCCATAAGGGTCAGCCGCTGTTCCGGCTGGACCGCGCCCGCTTCACACTGGCGCTGGAGCAGGCGGAGGCGGTGGTGGCCAGCCGCGCCGCGACGCTGGAACGCGCCCGCCGCGACGAACGCCGCTACGACCGGCTGCAGGACGGCGTCGTCTCCGTCCAGCGGCAGGACCAGGCGCATTCGGATGCCGCCGCCGCCGAAGGCTCCTGGCAGGAGGCGATCGCCCAGCGGGACATCGCGAAGCTGAACCTGGAGCGCAGCGAGATCCTGGCCCCGGCCGATGGCACCATCACCAATCTGACGCTGCGGCCCGGCGCCTATGTCTCCGCCGGCACGGCGGTGATGGCGCTGGTCGATGCCGCCAGCCTGCACGTGCAGGGCTATTTCGAGGAAACCAAGCTGCACCGCATCCGCCCCGGCGACCCGGCGCAGGTGACGCTGATGGGCTTGCCCGGCACACCACTCTCCGGCCGGGTGGAGAGCATCGCCGGTGGCATTGCCGACCGGGAGCTGACCACGGGCCTGGTGGCCAACGTGACCCCCACCTTCTCCTGGGTGCGGCTGGCCCAGCGCGTGCCGGTGCGTATCCGCCTCGATGCCCTGCCGGAAGGTGTGCGCCTGATCCCTGGCCAGACGGCGACGGTGGTGGTGATGCCGGGCGGCGTGGCGCCTTCCCTGCTGCGCCCGTAGGAAGGGATCCGGTCTCATGCGTTTACGGAGCGTAGTGCAGGCCTCTGGTTGATCGCCTGCGCCACCCAAAGCGATCACGCTCAAGAGCAGGGCCATCGGCGACCGTGCTCCGACTTCCGCCGGGTCATGCGATCCGCAACTCCGGTAGGGCCAGACCACGACGATCACGCGCCCATGCCTGGGGTCTGCCTGCCCCCATGTCCAGGGCGGCTTGATCCGGCACCGGCGCCCAGGCCATTCCCCCTCCCCACACCAAGGCAGGGAGGCCGGATAATGCAGAATGGCTGGGACGAATCCGCCGCCGCCTGGATCGCCGACATGGGCGAGGATGGCGATTTCGGCCGGAAATACGTACTGGATGCGCCGATGATGCAGCGCATCCAGGGCCAGGGCTTCGTCGACGCGCTGGATGTCGGCTGCGGCGAGGGGCGGTTCTGCCGCATGCTGCGCGCCGCTGGCCTGGCGCCCATTGGCATCGACCCCACCGCGCCCCTGTTGGACGAAGCCCGCCGGCGCGACCCCGCCGGCCACTACCGCCTGGGCCGGGCCGAGGCGCTGGACTTCCCCGCCGCCCGCTTCGACCTGGTCGTCAGCTACCTCACCCTGATCGACATCGCCGATATCGACAGCGCCATCGCCGAGATGGCCCGGGTGCTGCGCCCCGGCGGCAGCCTGCTGATCGCCAACCTGACCAGCTTCAACACCGCCTCCCCACCCGGTGGCTGGCAGCGGGATGCCCGCGGCGTCGAGCGCTTCAGCATCGACCACTACATGCAGGACCGCGCCGAATGGGTGGCCTGGCGCGGCATCCGCATCCAGAACTGGCACCGGCCGCTGAGCCGCTACATGTCCCTGCTGCTGGCCAACGGCCTGCAACTGCGCCACTTCGAAGAACCGCTCCCCCATGGCGGCCCGCCCGACAAGGCCGAACGCTACCGCCGCGTGCCGTATTTCCTGGTGATGGAGTGGCGGAAGCCGGGAGGATGAAGGGGAAGGCCGGGGAAGGAATTCCCCAGGCCCCTTCTTTTCTTTTTCGAGTTTTTGCCCTGGCGGCTGGGGGGGAGTCTCGCCGAGGGCCGGGATTTTCGACTGAGGGCACAGCCCATGCCGGTGCATCAGAACCATCGAAAGATCTGTCTCGTTTGAGGACGGGCTGAGTGCGCCGGAGGTCCTTGAGCCAATCGACATTCAGGGTGATGTCGTCAGGGTCAGGTCAGGGGAGGAAATGCTCCTGAAACCCCTTTTTTCCGTCAGTCGGCATGAGGCTCCAGGGCCGGCAGCGATGGAAAGGCCGCAGGCCAACCGGGCTGGACCATTAGCCTCCGACGTCCTCCGGTCTCGGCCCAGACACCGCCACAGCCACGCTCGAACGCCTCGGAGAAGAAGAAGGGGTCCGGAGCATTCCTTCCCCGGCCTCCTCTACCCTTTCCGCAGCCCCATCCCCCGCCAGGCCAGGAACCAGGCCAAAGGTCCGGCCAGCAGGGCCAGCAGCAGCCCGCCGACCAGCGTTTCCTCGGCGGCAGGCAAGGCGGAAAGCAGCCAGGCGGGGCTGGAGTTGGGCAGGAAATCCAGCCCAGGCGGCAGGATCAGCCGCCCGATGGCGTATTCCAGCGGCAGCAGCACGGCGTGGGTCAGGGGATTGCCGATGGCCAGGCAGGTCGCGGCGGCGACCGGCAGGCTGGCACGCAGGGCGAGGGCGAGGCCGGCGGCGATGATCAGGTGTAGCCCGAAGGCCGGCAGCATGGCGGCGAAGGCGCCGGCGGCGATGCCGCGCGCGACCTTGCCGCGCCCGCCGGGAGAGGCCAACAGGCCTTCCCAGCCTTCCCGCGCCCGTCGGAACAGGTCGCGGGGCCGCATCGGAAGGTCAGACCTTCTCGACCTGTGCGTATTCCAGTTCGACGGGGGTGGCGCGGCCGAAGATGGAGACGCTGACCTTCACGCGGCCCTTCTCCTCGTCCACTTCTTCCACGGTACCGTTGAAGCTGGCGAAGGGGCCATCGGCCACGCGCACCTGCTCGCCCACTTCGTAGACGACGGCGGGGCGCTTGGGCTTGTCGACGCCTTCCTGCACCTGCTTGACGATCCGCAGGGCCTCGGCCTCGGTAATCGGGCTGGGGCGGTTGCGGGCGCCGAGGAAGCCGGTGACCTTGGGCGTGTCCTTCACCAGGTGCCACGCATCGTCGGTCATGGTCATCTTCACCAGCACGTAGCCGGGGAAGAACTTCCGCTCGGAATTGACCTTCTGGCCGCGGCGGACCTCGGTGACTTCCTCGGAAGGCACCAGGATGTCACCGATCTGGTCGGCCAGCCCGTTCTGGGCCGCCTGCTCACGGATCTGCTGGGCAATCTTCTTTTCGAAGCCCGAATAGACGTGAACGACGTACCACTTCATGTCGGCCATGGAACCCGCTCCGCCCTTAAACGCCGAAGCCGAACAGCAGGCTCATCACCAGTTGGATCAGCTTGTCGGTCAGCAGGAAGAAAACAGCGGCCAGGGCGGACAGTGCCAGAACCAGGCCGGTGGTGATCAAGGTTTCTTTGCGCGACGGCCAAGTGACACGGGCCACTTCCTGCCGCACATCGCGAACGAACAGCATAGGATTGAACTTAGCCAATGACCGGCGACCCTGCTTGGTTCGAGAGTGAAACCTGACCGTTCAGACAAGCTTCGCGGGCGGGAGCTTCGACAGCCACCGCCCGGCGAGAAGCTTTTTCGCGGCGCTGGCAGGGGCGGAGGGTCTCGAACTCTCAACCTCCGGTTTTGGAGACCGGCGCTCTAGCCAATTGAGCTACGCCCCTGCGGTCAGCGTTGCCGCGAGGCAGGCTCTATAGGTCAGGTCGCCAGGGCTGTCGAGGTAGAAAACCATCAAAAACAAAACGGGCCGCCCCAAAGGGCGGCCCGTTCCATCACCGGCAAGGGTGAAGTCCGTTACGCGCTGATGCTGGCGACGACGCCGGCGCCAACGGTACGGCCACCTTCGCGGATGGCGAAGCGCAGGCC
>NZ_JACTVA010000069.1 GCF_014490485.1 Teichococcus aerophilus
CCCTCGGCGCGCCTGCCGCCCCCGCCGCGCCCGCACCCCAGGCGGCCGCGCCCGCCGAGCCGCCGCCACTTCCCGCCGGCACCGTCCGCCCGACGATGGTGGTGGACACCGCCGTCCGCGCCGGGCAGCGTATCTGGGCCCAAGGTGCTGATTTAATTATCACCGGTACGGTCAATGCTGGCGCGGAGGTCATTGCCGATGGCAACCTGCACGTCTATGGCGCCCTGCGGGGCCGTGCGATCGCCGGTGGTGCGGACAATACGGATGCACGCGTCTTCGCGCTGCATTTCGACCCCGAGCTCGTCTCCATCGCCGGCTACTACGCGGTGCGGGAAGGGCTGACGGAAGCGCCGATCGGCAAGCCTGTGCAGGTGCGCCTGATCGGTGAGAGCATGCGTTTCGACAAGCTGGGCTGAACAGATTTCCAGGTCAGTCCATCGGCCCGGCAGAGAGGAGACTACCCCATGGCGGAAGTGATCGTGGTGACATCCGGCAAGGGGGGCGTGGGCAAGACCACGACTTCCGCCGCCTTCGCCACCGGTCTTGCCCAGAACGGCAAGAAAACCGTCGTCATCGATTTCGACGTTGGCCTGCGTAACCTGGACCTGATCATGGGTGTCGAGCGCCGCGTGGTGTTCGACATCGTCAACGTGATCAATGGCGAGGCGCGGCTGAACCAGGCGCTGATCCGCGACAAGCGCGTGGACACGCTCTCCATCCTTCCGGCCAGCCAGACGCGGGACAAGGACGCGCTGACCAAGGAAGGCGTGAAGACCATCATCGACGAGCTGGCGCAGGATTTCGACTACATCCTGTGCGACAGCCCGGCGGGTATCGAGAAGGGCGCCCTGCTGGCGCTGTACTTCGCGGACCAGGCCATCATCGTCACCAATCCCGAGGTCTCCTCGGTGCGCGATTCGGACCGGATCCTGGGCGTTCTCCAGTCCAAGTCCCACCGCGCCGAGGAAAAGAAGGACCCGGTGAAAGAGCATCTCCTCGTCACCCGCTACGACCCGAGCCGGGTCGAGAAGGGCGAGATGCTGAAGCTCGAGGATATCCGCGAGATCCTCGCCATTCCTCTGCTGGGCGTGATCCCGGAGAGCGAGAGCGTGCTGAAGGCGTCCAACACCGGCAACCCGGTGATCCTGGACGATGCGTCGAATGCCGGCGGTGCCTATGCGGATGCCGTGGCGCGCTTCCTGGGTCAGGACCGCCCGCACCGCTTCATCGACCCGGAGAAAAAGGGCTTCCTGTCGCGTCTGTTCGGGGGGAGGGCGGCATGAGTTGGATCGACATCTTCCGCGGCAACCGTAAGCCGCCAGCAACGGCCGGTGCCGCGAAGGAACGGTTGCAGATCGTCCTCGCGCATGAGCGCATCAGCCGCACGGGCGAGGATTTCCTGCCCAAGCTGCAGAAGGACCTGCTGGAGGTCATCGCCAAGTATGTGGCGATCGACGCCAAGGCGGTGAACGTCTCGCTCGACCGGGGGGGCGACATGTCCACCCTGGCGATCGAGGTAGAGCTGCCCGGCCCGAAGGTGGGTGAGCCCCCCCGCCGCGCCGCGTCCTGATTCCAGCGCGGCTGGCACCTGCCTGACCGCGTGATTCGCGCCTCCGGTTGTCTCAACCTGTGGCGGTCAAACCCTTGAGCGTGATCTGCCCACAGGCGGCCACAGAGCACGCTCCAGGCTTCCGTCTGGCTCCATGATCCGCGCCTTCAGTCGTACCGATCCTGGCTGGCTGCACCCTGGAGCAGCATGCGTTCGCACGCCGTGCTCCATGCCTTCACCTGGTCGCGTGATTCAGGCTTTCGGTGATTGCACCCGGCCATCACGCTCTAGCCGCCACGCCGCACCAGATAGGCCGTCGCGCCCAGCATGACGGCCGTGCCGATCGCCAGGCTCCAGCCGGGCTGCTCGGCGAAAAGCAGCCATCCCGCCAGTGCGCTGCACGGGATTTGCGAATACTCGATGGGCGCCAGCAGCCCGACCTCGCAGCGCCGCGCGGCGGCGGAGGCGGCCAGATCGCTGGCCAGCGCGAACAGCGTCCCCAACACGATCATCAGCACGGCGAAGAGGGACGGCGTCTGCCAGAAGAAGGCGGAAACCGGCCCCCAGAACAGCACCGACATAATGGCGTACCAGGCGATCACGCGGGGCGCGGGCTCGGTGGTAGAGAGCAGCTTGAAGCTGATCAGCACCAGCCCGGCACCGAGCCCACCCGCCAGGGCCGCCAGCGTGCCAAGGGAGAGATGCCCCTCCGGCTGCGCCACGATGACGACGCCGACGAAGCCGATTCCGGTGGCGATGACGCGGTTGCGGCGCACCCGCTCATGCAGCAGCAATGCTGCCAGGGGCAGCACCCAAAGCGGCCGGGCGCTGATCAGCGCCACAGCATCCGCCAGCGGCAGCAGGGCCACGCCGATCAACTGAAACATGAAGGCGCCGATGCCGGCACCGCCGCGTGCCAGATGCAACAGCGGGCGGCGGGTGGCGAGGGCCGATGGGCCCATGCGGATAAACCACGGCAGCAGGAAAGCCAGCGTCATCAGGCCACGCCCGAAGGCGGCCATGGGCACCGGCAGCCCATCCTGCAGGGCCAGCCGGTAACTGATGCTGACACCGCCGCCACAGACCGCCGCGAAGAGCATGAAGCCCATCCCCCGCAAGGATGCGGCGGATAGGGGCGGTGCTGCGCGGCGGGCCATGGCGGCGGTGTCGGGCCTTTAGCGGCGGGGAGCCAGTTCGGCTTCCAACGCCTTGATCTTCGCCGTCAGCGACTCGCGCAGGCTGGCGGCGGCATGCGGCTTCAACGCCGCCAGCGCATCCTTCAGGTCACGCAACTGCCTCTTCTTCTCGTCCAGGGAACGTTGGATGGGGCGGTTGCCAGACAACTGGCCATCGAAGGCACGCATGGGACAGCAATCCTTATGGTCTAGAGCGTGGCCGCCCACGGCCAAACTGCCGAAGGCGAGGCACGTAATCGAACAAAGACCTGCGGCGCGCGCCTTGAACGCATCAGGACGGCGCACACCCCAGTGCCCTACCGCACGCGCGCAGCCGGCGCCAAAGGCGCCGACACGGCTGTGGGAAGGGGGAAGATGACGGGCGCTAAACGCCGCGCCGGACTGGCAGAGCCCGGGCAATACCCGCCGGTCCAGATATCAGCCAGAAGCCGGAGGAAGTCGAGAGGGCGGTACCGCCCGGCCCAAGATTCCCGTCAGGGCGTATCGGCCGCACCCGGATGCCGCCGATACGCCCTGACTGTTTCCTGGATCGCGCGGTTCGCCCTGGTCGGTCAGTACTCGAATTCGTAGGTCAGCCCCAGGCGCTCGCCGTTCACGCCGCCGGTGCTGCTCTCCAGCTTCAGCCGGGGCGTCAGCTCCACCTCGACGCCGACACGCGGGCCGCCTTCCAACCCTTGCTCGACCCCAACATAGACGCCCTGGCCGATATAGCCGCCGGCCTCGAGGGCCGAGCTGTTGATGTCGCCGGAGTTGCGGCTGCTGGTGGTGGCGTCGCTGGAATTGCCCACCCCCAGCCGGTCCAGCCCCAGCCGCTCGGCAATGCGGCCGAAGAAGCCGCGGCCACCGCCGCCGGGCAGGATGCCGGCGGTGCCGGCGACGCTGGCCGCCAGCTGCGCGATCTGGAAGGGCGAGAGCCGGTCCACCGAACGGCCGAACAGCAGCAGCGCCAGCACCTCGTCCTGCGGCAACTCGGGGGAGGAAGTGAACTCGATCTTCGGCGCATTGGGCTGGCCGGTGATGGTGACGGTAATGGTAGTGCTGTTCACCGTGCTGTTGGCGGCGAAATCCAGGCTGGGCAGCAGCCCGGCGCCGTCGAACAGCAAGGCGCCACGGCTGAAGGTCAGCCGGCGGTCCAGCAGCAGGAAGGTGCCGCGCCGGAGCTCGAACGCCCCGTCCGGGGAGGGTGCGGCGGCGGTGCCGGTGATGTGGATGTTGCCGCCCATCTCCGCATCCAGGCCACGGCCGCGCACCAGCACGGATTGCGGCGCCTGGATGCGCAGGTCCAACGCGATGGGCGCGGCGGGCGTGCCGGCGGCGCTGGGAGCGGGGGGCGCCGGCACCCGGCGGCCGGGGGTGGCGGCAGCCACGCGGCCCCCACGTTCCTCCACATCGCCAAGCGTGGTGACGCCGCCACCCGGCAATTGCTGCGGGATGTTGATGACGGTGCGCTTCAACCGGATGGTGCCGCCCAGCGCGGGCGAAACCTGCAACGGCCCGGTGAAGCGCAGATCGGCATCGGTGGTCAGCGTGACCAGCTCGCTCTGCAAGGGCTGCGCGTCGCGGGCGGTGATGGTGATGTCGATGGGAATGCCGGCGGCGAAAGGCTGCAGGCTGCCGCGAGCGTCGATATTGCCCTGGCCGGCCCGTGCGTTGAAGCGCTCCACCGTGATGGTATCACCCTGGGCGCGCAGGCGGGCACCGATATTGGCCAGCCGCAGCCCGTAGAGCCGGTTGCGGACATTGCCGTTGGTCAGGTCCACCGTGCCGTTCATCTGCGGACTGCCCAGCGTGCCGCTGGCGGTGCCGGCCAGGGCGATGCGCCCGGTCACCTGGTTGGCGGTGCCACCCAGCGTCGGGGCCAGCACGGCGGCTAAGTCCGCCTGGCCGTTCACGGTGGCGGAAAGCGGCGCATCGGCCGCCGGGCCCTGCGGCATATTCGCCTCGGCCGTCACGTTGGCCAGGGCGCCGGCGCGCAACTCGGCGCGTCCACGCACGGCGCCGCTGGCGGCCCGGCTGGCTTCCACCCGCAGCGTGGCGGCCGGCCAGCCGCGCGACCACGGCGCGGCGACGGTCAGGCCGGTGCCGTTGATCACCGCATTCACCTCGGGCGCCGAGGTGGGGCCGGTGACGCGCACGTCGCCGACGATGGTGCCGCCGAACTGAGGCTCCGGCACGAAGAGATTGGCCAGTGAGACCGGCAGCGCCGCCAGCGCCAGCCGCAGATCGGCCCGCTCCGGCCCCCAGCGGCCGGAGAGCGTGACATTGCCACCCGGGCGCCCGGCCAGCCGCAGACCGGGGATTTCCACCGCGCCGCTGGGCGGCAGCAGGATGGCGCCGGGCGCAGCCAGACGGATGCCGAATTCACCTTGCGCCACCTGCAGGGCGGCAAGGTCGAAGCGCATGCCGGCCTCGCCGCGGGTGAAGCGGCCACGGCCGTCGGCCGAGGCCATCGGCAGGCGGGCGTTGAAGGCCCAGTCCAGCGCCGCATCCGTGCCACGCAGGGTCATCTCGGCGCCGATAGTCTGGCCGGCGGCCTGCAATTGCTGCACGCGGGCATGGGCGTCGATGCCCTGGCGGCCGTCCTGCGGCTTCAGCACCGCACCGATATCCAGCCGCCCGGCGACGGGCTGGCCGGCCAGGGCGCTCAGTGGTGCCAGATCGTCCGACTTCACCGTGGCGTTGCCGTCGAACAACGTGGTGGCGGTATCGAAGCTGCCATCCGCCCGCACGGCGATGGGGCCGATCTGCGCCTGCGCCTCGGCCAGGCGGATCAGCGTACCCTCGGCGGCGGCGCGCAGCCCCAGGGTCAGCGGCATGCCTTCCGCCCGGGCGGTCAGGTTGGCGCTGCCGGTCAGGCCCATCACCGCTGGCGTCTCCACCCGCAAATCGGGCGATTCCAGCCGGCGGCCGGCGGCGTTCAGGCCCGGGCTGGTCAGGTGCGCTGTGATGGCAGGGTCAGCGGCGGGGCCGCGCAGCGTCGCCTGCAGGTCTAGCGGCCCGCTGACCTGCGGCTGGATGCGGGAAGCCTCCGGCACCACCAGATGCAGGGCCAGATTCAGTTGCTCACCGAAGGTGCCGGAGCCCTCCAGCCTTGCCGCCGCGCCGTCGATGACCAAGCTGTCGATGCGGGAGATGGTGCCGGCGTAGTCCACCACCGGCGCCGGGCCGAGCGCGGCGTCGCCAGGCGCGGGCACGCGCAGGCCCTGCGGAGTGACGCGCAGCTTGAAGTCCTGCCCATTGGCGATGGTGCCAGCCAGCCCGATCGACTCCCAGCCCACGATCTCCGGCACCAGCGGCGCCAGGGCGGTGGAGTTGGCCACGTTGCCCTGCACGTTCAGCAGTTCCAGGCTGCCCTGGGCCGAGACCTCGCCACCCGGCGCCCGCAGCCACAGACGGGCCAGTTGCAGGCCATTGGCCGGCGTCTGACTGGCGTCGATGGCGAATTCAACCCGGGCGGCCGGCGGCGGTAGCAGGGTGGGGGCGGCGGCGTCGCCTTCCAGGGCGATATGCGCGGCGCCATCCGGCTGCAGCGCTACCTGGCCCTGGGCGGCGAAGCGCATGGCCTCGCCAATCGCGCCCTGGGCGCGCAGCGCGGCGCCGCCGGCCGGGCCGTCCAGCACCAAGGAGAGATCCGTGGGATTGTCCGGCGCGCCGATGGCGGTGGCCAGCAGGCCGCGTGGCGGCTCCTGCACCCGCAGGTTCAGCTTCAGCGCGGCGCGCGGGTCCAGCCCGGCGTCCAGCGTCAGCTCGCCCGGCTGGCCGACGCGCTGCACACGCAGGTTGGCCGCCAGCGCGGCGGCGACGAAGCTGGCATTGCCGGTGGCGGAGAGCGCGAAGCCTTCGCGCGGGCCGGCCTCCTCCGCCGTCGCGGCCACCAGTTCGCGTGGGATCTCGATGCGGGCGATGTCCAGCGCATCCAGGTGCACCGCCACCGGCAATTCCGGCAGGGTGGGGATCACCGGGCCCGGCTCGGCCGGCTGTTCCTCCGGCGGCGTGGGCGCGGCCGCCGGCAGGCGCAGCAGCGCGACGCGGCTGGCGGAGACACGCTCGATCCGCACGTCCCGGTTCAGCAGCGCGCCGAGGTCCAGGTTGATCCGCGCATTTTCCACCACAAGCCAAGGGCCGTCCGCATCGGCCATGGTCAACCGTTCGAAGCCCGGGCTGCCGGGGATGGGGCCGCTGAGGCCTTCCAGCGTCAGGCCCGGTACGAAGCGCTGCGCGAGGGTGGCGATGTAGCGCTGGCCCGGGGCGGTATTGGCCGCGCCCAGCACGGCGCCCACCAGCAGGATCGGCAACAGGATCAGGACAGCGAGGACGCCGCCCACCCACTTCAGGATACGCCGCATCAGAAAGCCTGCCCGATACCGATATAAAGTCCGAAGGCGCTATCCCCGCTCTCGCGGTTCAGCGGCACGGCGACATCCGCGCGTAGCGGGCCAATGGCGGTGAGGTAGCGGACGCCGACACCGGCGCCGAGCTTGAGGTTGCCGAATTCTGGCGTCTGGTCATCGCCGACCGAGCCGGCATCGACGAAGGCCGCCATGCCCAACGGCCCGTTCAGCCGCTGCCGCAACTCGATGCTGCCCTCCACCAGGGAGAGGCCGCCGCGCGGCTGGTTGTTGCGGGTGCGCGGCCCGATGGCCTGGAACGAATAGCCGCGAACCGAGCCGCCGCCACCGGCATAGAAGCGCTGGTTCGGCGGCACGCTGTTCTGTTCCGCCCCGATGATGCTGCCGACGACGCCGCGCAGCGCCAGCACGCTGCCGCCATCGCCCGTCAGGTCCAGGTAGGTGGCGGCCTGGGCGCGGGTGCGGGTGAACAACGCGTTGTCGGTGAAGTTGTAGATCGGGCTGGCCAGGAAGGTGACGCGCAGGCCGCTGGTCGGGTTCAGGATGCTGTTCACATCCTCCCACCGCACCTGGCCCATCACGCCGAGCAACTGGTAGTTGGTGGTAATGTCGTCCTGGGTGACGCGGCTGATCTCGCCCAGCGGCCCGGCGGCGACGGTCAGGTTGTCGGTGATCGGGCGTTCCAGGGTGATCGCGGCGGTGAAGGCATCGCGGTCATAGGCGTCCAGCTTCTCCCGCAGCACCGCGATGTCGTAGATCAGCGTCTGGTTGACGCCGAGGAACCAGGGCTGCCGCAGATTCGCGCCCAGCTTGCCGCCTGCGTTGCTGGTGCCGCCGCCGGTGCCGAGGCGGTTGACCTCCGCTTCCAGCCGCAGCCGCTCGGCGTTGCCGAACAGGTTGCGGTGCTCCCAGAAGGTGGAAAAGGTGGGGCCGTAGCGCGTCTCGTAGGCGGCGCCGAAGCCGATGGCGCGGCGCGGCCGCTCGACGACCGTGAAGGCCACCGGCAGCGCCCCGGTCTCGTCCAGCCGCTCCGCCGCGCGGGCGCGGACGGTGGAGAACACGCCGAGGCCCATCAGGTCCCGCCGCGTGCGGTCGATCCGTTCCTGGCTGTAGACGCGGCCTTCCAGCGGCTGCACCACATTGGCCAGCAGGCGGCTGTTCACCCGTTCCTCGCCACTGACGCTGGGGGTGGCGAAATGCGCCACCGGGCCGGGGGCGACGCGGAAGGTCACTTCCATCTGGCGGGTGTCGTGGTCGACGATCACGCGGCGGCCGACCTCGGGGAAGGGATGGCCGCTGTTGCGCAGGCTCTCGGTCAGCCGGCCCTGGGCATCGACGATGGGCTGGGCGCGGGCGGGGCTGCCAGTCTCCAGCCGGATCTCGCCGGCATCCTCCAGCGGCGTGCCGGGTGGCATGGCTTGCACCACCACGGGGGCCAGGCGGTATTGCGGCCCTTTCTGCACCTCGATCACCACGGGCACAGGGCCGGGTATGGCGGCTAGCCGCAGCCCAAGCCCGACCGCATCCGGCGCCTCGCCGGCCAGGGTGACGCTGCCGCTGCCGTCGTAGTAGCCCTCAGACCGTAGAGCGTTACGGATGCTATTGGCCTCGTTGAGCGCGCGGGCGATCAGCCCGTCCGAATCGACCGGCACGCTCTCCCGCAACTGCTCCAGCGTCGAGGCGCGGCGCAGCGCGTCATCCAGTTCCGAATCGCCGGTCTCGGGGAAGGTGACCTCGTAGCTGCGGGTGACCTCCTCGGCTTCCGCCGGCGGTTCCGACGACGCGGCCGCAGGGGCTTCCTGCCCCGGGGCCGGGAGGGAGAAGGCCACCGCGCCGGGTGCGGTGAGGATGAGGAGGAGCAGGCTGTGTTTGAGGCGCATGGGCTTACCCGCTATGCCCTAGCACATGGACCCCGTACTTGCCGAAACACTCACGCGTTGGCGCAGGCATCTCCACGCCAACCCTGGTCTCACTTTGCATGAAGGTGCCACCGCGGCATTCGTTGTGGAGAAGTTGAAGGAGCTGGGTGTCACCGACATCGCTGAAGGCGTGGGCGGCCATGGCGTCGTCGCCACCCTGCACCGCCCTGGCAGCAACCGCAGCGTTGGCCTGCGTGGCGACATGGATGCGCTGCCGATTGAGGAAGCGGCGCAGGACCTGCCCTGGCGCAGCACCGTGCCCAACGTGATGCACGCCTGCGGCCATGACGGCCACACCACCGCGCTGCTGGGCGCCGCAGCCCTGTTGCAGCGGGACGAGAACTGGAGCGGCACGGTCCGCCTGGTGTTCCAGCCCGCCGAGGAAGGCGGGGGCGGTGCCAACCGGATGATCGAGGACGGCCTGTTCCAGCGCTTCCCGATGGACCGCATTTTTGGCTGGCACAACTGGCCGGGGCTGGAAGCCGGCACGGTCGCGGTGCACGATTCGGCGGTGATGGCCGCCGGCAACCGCTTCCTGATCGAGATCGAGGGCCATGCCGGGCATGCCGCCCTGCCGCATCTGGCGCGTGACCCGATCGTCGCCGCCGGGCACGCCATCGTCGCCTGCCAGTCCATCGTCGCCCGCTCGCTGGACCCGATGGATACCGGGGTGGTCAGCCTGACCGTGGTGAATGGTGGGGAGGCGCAGAACCAGATCGCCGCCCGCGTGCGCATCCAGGGCAGCATGCGCTACCTGCGGAACGAAGTGGGCGACCAGATCAAGGACGGGCTGCGCCGTGTGGCCGCCGGTGTCTCCGCCACCTTCGGCGTGAAGGCTGAAGCGGTGATCCAGGGCGGCGTGCCGGTGACGGCCAACCACCCGGCCGAGGCCGAGATGGCGGCCGAGGCGGCCGAGGTGGTGACGAAGGTCCGCCGCCACATGGCGCCGGCGATGACGGGGGAGGATTTCTCCCACTTCCTGCACCATGTGCCGGGCGCCTTCGTGTGGATCGGCAACGGCTCCGCCGAAGGGGGGCGGGAGCTGCACAACCCGCACTACGACTTCAACGATGCGGTGTTGCCGGCCGCCAGCGGCTTCCTCGCCGAGATCGCCCGCCGCTCCCTGGCCAAGGAGCAGGGGGCGTAGGCGGCAGGACGGCGGAGGGGCGGGGAATCGACCGGCATCGGTCTTCAACGCGCCCCAAAAGGCCTGGGTTTCGGTCCAGGCCAACCTGATATGGCCCAGGCCGGGATTTTTTCCGGCCTGGACGCCGTGACCTCAGCCGATATTTAGGAAGTGGATCAGCACGAGGCTGGCGGCGCCCAGTGCCACCAGGGAGAGTATGACGGTGCCCGCGACCCGGATGCCGGCCCGCGCCACCATCCGCACATCCACACCCAGCCCCAGCGCGGCCATGGACAGCACCGTCAGGATGCCGGCCACGGTGGAGATCGGCGCCAGGGCCGCGGTCGGGATGGCGCCTACCGCCCGCAGCACCGCCAGGGCCAGGAAGCCCAGGATGAACCACGGGACGAGGCGGGAGATCGGCGGCCGCTTGCCGTCAGCGCGCCCCGCCACCAGGGAAAGGCCCAGCACGACCGGGCCGAGCATCAGCACCCGCACCAGCTTCACCAGCGTACCCATCTGCACGCTGAGGGCGGAGATCGGGGCGGTGGCGGCCAGCACCTGCGGCACGGCATAGACCGTCAGCCCGGCCAGCACGCCGTATTGCAGGTCCGACAACCCCAGCAGCGGCGCCATCAGTGGCAGCATCAGCACCACCACCACGCCCAGCACCGCGGTGAAGGCGATGGAGGAGGCGACATCCTTCGAGTCAGCGCCGATGACGGGCGCGGCGGCGGCGATGGCGGAGTTGCCGCAGATGGAATTGCCGCAGGCCACCAGCACCGCCATCTTGCGCGGCAGCCCCAGCGCCCGGCCGATGCCGTAGCTGAATGCGAGCGCCACGGCGACGACAGCGCCGATGCCCAGCAGCAGCAGAGGCCCAGCCGCCAGGATGGCCTGCAGGCTAAGCGAGGCGCCCAGCAGCATCACGGCGATTTCCAGCAGCATCTTGGCGCTGAAGGCGATGCCGGGCGCGTAGGCCTTGGGCGGCACCCACAGCGTACGCACCAGCGTGCCCAGCAGGATGGCCAACACCAGGCTTTCCAGCCAGGCACGGCCGAAGACGGCGACTTCCGCCACCTGCAGCCCCGCCGCGACCAGCGAGACGGCGGCGCAGAGCGCCACGCCGGGCAGCAACTGGCGCGCGGTCTGCCACGCCGCCGGCGGTGCAGGCTGGGTGGTGGCGGTGCTGGTGTTCAGGGACATCGCGGGCGGCCTGTCTTGAAAACGTCACGCGCTTGTCCCGCAGGCGGATTGATTGATCCAACGCGTTATTCTTGTCATTCCGTTCGATTGAATCGAATGATGGCGGCATGACGCTCGAACAGCTCCGCATCTTCCTCGCCGTGGCACAGCGGGAGCACGTGACGCGCGCTGCCGAGGCGCTGGGCCTGACGCAATCGGCCGTCAGCGCGGCCATCCGCACCCTGGAAGCCCGGCATGGAATCGCGTTGTTCCACCGCGTCGGCAGGCATATCGAGTTGAGCGAGGCCGGCCGCCTGTTCCGCGCGGAAGCGGAGGCGGTGCTGGCCCGGGCGCGCGCGGCGGAGCTGGTGTTGTCCGAGCTCGGTGGCGTCGCGCGCGGCACGCTGGCGGTGCAGGCCAGCCAGACGGTGGTCAGCTACTGGCTGCCGCCCTTGCTGGTGCGCTTCCGTGGCCTGCACCCGGGCGTTCAGGTGCAGGTGACGGCCGGCAATACCACCAGCGTCGTCCAGGCGCTGATGGATGGCGCCACGGAACTGGGCTTCGTGGAAGGCGAGGTGGCCGAGCCGGCGCTGGAACAGTTTCCGCTGACCACGGACCAGTTGATCGTCGTCGTCGGGCTGGAGCATCCCTGGAGCGGACAGGGGGCCATCTCCCCCCAGCGGCTGAACGAGACGGCATGGATCATGCGCGAGGCCGGCTCCGGCACCCGCGCGGCGTTTGAGTTGCTGTCCCCAGGGTTGGAAGTGGCGCTGGAACTGCCGTCCAACGAGGCGGTGCTGGCGGCGGTGGAGGCCGGCGGCGGCGCGGCGGTGGTGTCGGAACGCGCGGCGGCCCCGCACCTGGCGGCCGGGCTGCTGGCGCGGGCGGGGGTGGAACTGCCGCCGCGCAGCTTCAAGGCGCTCCGGCACCGTGAACGCCGGGGCAGCGGCGCGGCGCGGGCGCTGCTCAGCCTGGCGCAGGGCGGCTAGAGCAACTCAGCCGCCAAGCGGATGGGCCGGCGGCGTCGATCAGGCGGATGCGGAGACGTCGCCGCGTCGCACCAGACTGCCTATCAGAAGAGTTGGCGGCCGGGGCCGTAGGGGGCGACGATCTCGTCCTTGCCGACCATGTTCAGCAGGGCGCGGGCGCGTTCGTCCAGCTGGTCGCGGTCGATCAGGTCGCCACGCAGGCCGGCAACGCGCCGTTCCATGCTGTCCCGGTCGCTTTCGGCGCGCGCGAGTTCGATCCGGGCAGCGGCGATCTCGGCGGCCTTGGCGTCGCGGGCCAGGGAGCCGACGCGCGGGCCATGCACCGCGTACCAGGCGAAGTGCCAGCACAGGCCGGCGAAGACCACCGGAACCCACAGCACGTTGAACGCCCGCTTAATCGCCCGCATCGGTATCCTTTCCGGCGGTCAAAGCTTAACCGCACGTTAGCAACGCCAGCTAACTGTCTGTCCTGGCAGGGGCGCAAGCCAGGAATCCCGGGTGCGGCAAATCCGCACCCGGGTGTTGCATCAACGACGCAGGATGGTACGGCCAGCGTAACGGCCAGCGGTGCCCAGGCCCTGCTCGATGCGGATCAGCTGGTTGTACTTGGCCAGCCGGTCGGAGCGGGACAGCGAACCGGTCTTGATCTGGCCGCAGTTGGTGGCGACGGCCAGGTCGGCGATGGTGTTGTCCTCCGTCTCGCCCGAGCGGTGAGACATGACGGCGGTGTAGCCGGCGCGGTGCGCCATCTCGACCGCTTCCAGCGTCTCGGTCAGGGAGCCGATCTGGTTGACCTTCACCAGGATGGAGTTGGCGGTCTTCCTCTCGATGCCCTGGCGCAGGCGCTCCGGGTTGGTGACGAACAGATCGTCGCCCACCAGCTGCACCTTGCCGCCCAGGCGGTCGGTCAGCAGCTTCCAGCCTTCCCAGTCATCCTCGGACATCCCATCCTCGATCGAGATGATCGGGAAGCGGTCGCACAACGCGGCCAGGTAGTCGACCATGCCGCCGGCGTCGAGCTTCTTGCCCTCGCCCTCCATGTCGTACACGCCGTTCTTGAAGAACTCGGTGCTGGCGCAGTCGAGCGCGAACATCACGTCCTCGCCCACGCGGTGGCCGGCGGCCTCGCAGGCCTGGGAGATGAAGTTGAGCGCCTCTTCGGCCGACTTCAGGTCCGGCGCGAAGCCGCCTTCGTCGCCCACATTGGTGTTGTGGCCGGCGTCGTGCAGCTTCTTCTTCAGGCTGGCGAAGATCTCGGAGCCGATGCGGACGGCGTCGGCCATCGTGCCGGCGGCCACCGGCATCACCATGAATTCCTGGATGTCGATGGGGTTGTCGGCATGCTGGCCGCCATTGATGATGTTCATCATCGGCACCGGCAGGGTGCGGGCGAACACGCCGCCGACATAGCGGTACAGAGGCACGCCGAAATGCTCGGCCGAGGCCTTCGCGGTGGCGAGGCTGACGGCCAGGATGGCGTTGGCGCCCAGGCGGGACTTGTTCGGCGTCCCGTCCAGCTCGATCATCGTCTCGTCGATCTTGACCTGCTCGGTGGCATCCATGCCGCTGAGCGCGTCGAATATCTCGCCCTCGACATTCGCGCAGGCCTTCTGCACGCCCTTGCCATGGAAGCGGGACTTGTCGCCGTCGCGCAGTTCCACCGCCTCATGCGCGCCGGTGGAGGCGCCGGAGGGGACGATGGCACGGCCGACCGCGCCCGAATCCAGGACGACATCGACCTCGACGGTCGGGTTGCCGCGCGAATCCAGCACTTCGCGCGCGATGATGTCGGCAATGGAAGTCATTCCGGCGATCCCCTTTGAGGTGGAAGTTCCCGGCGGATAGGACGGTCTGGGCGGAAGGGCAAGTGCGGCGCCGTGAAGAAAGGCGGGGGACGGAACTTCCACCGCATCGCCGCATGCCGGGATACGGACAGGGCTGGGCACTTGTCGGGGCTGGAGCGTGATGGCTTACGGTGGAATCGCCGAAAGCCTGAATCACGCGACCGAACCAAGGTAGCGAGCATCGTGTGTGAACGAAGGTGAACGCATCATGCTCTAAAGGAAGCCGATCCACCGCCCCGCCAGCAGGACGCCAAGCCAGAGGCAGGCGGAGGCCGCCGCGACCAGCCGCACCGTCCATGGCACCACGCCGCTGACCAGCGCCCGGCGGTAGCCGCCATGCGCATGCTGCAGGCCGATATTGACCAGCGCAAAGGCCAGCATTGCCATCTTGGCCAGGAAGGCCGTGTTCTCCACGTAATGGTCCGGCCGCACGCTGAACAGCCAGAGCCCGGTGAGCAGCGCGACCGCCAACCCCACCGCCGCCGCACGGGACAGGAAGGGGGCCAGGATCGCCAGCGGGGCCTGCCGGAACAGCCCCATCAGCCGCAGATCCAGCGGCAGGATGGCGCCCAGGACCAGCCCGATGCCCAGGATATGCGCCGCGTTCACGACGAGGTAGGCGGTGCCGGATTCCTGCAGCCAGACGGCGCCGGGCCAGCTCGCCAGGGCCGCCAGCATCCCGGCCGCGCCCTACTACCGGCTGCCGATCCGCTCCGGATACATGTCGTAGTTCTGCCCCGCGAGGGTGATGCGCACGGCCTTCATGTGCCGCGCCCCCGCTTCCTTGGACCGGTTGCCGAGGACGGTGATGGCATCGCCCACACGGCCGGAATCACCGCGGAAGCCGGACCGTTGCGTCTGGTTCGGATTGCCGAGATCGACCTGCCAGACCTGGCCGTCCGCGGCGCGGACCTGCAAGGTCGGGTGAGGGGGCGCCATGGAGATGGCGTGGATGGTGCCTTGCAGCGTGGTCTGGGCTTCCTCGGCCCAGGACCAGCCGTGATGGGCCCAGGCGCTGGTGCCCGCGAAAAGCGTGGCCACCAGGCTTGCGAGAAGGACGCGCTTGCCAGCGTTTGCCGTCATGGTCGTGCTCCCGGTCTGCGGCCACGGGGGGCGGCCGCCTTCCGGGCATCCTAGCGGAGCGGCACGGGCGGCAGGCGTCACAGGACATTGAGGGCCTGAATCAAAAGGGGCGAGCCTCGCGGCCCGCCCCTCTACGCTTGGTCTCAGCAGCCGTTCAGACCAGCCGGGCCTGCTTCACCGCCGCGCCGACGAAGCCGGCGAAGAGGGGGTGCGGGTCGAACGGCTTCGACTTCAGCTCCGGGTGGTACTGCACGCCGATGAACCACGGGTGGTCCGGGTACTCGACGATCTCCGGCAGCAACCCGTCCGGGGAGAGGCCTGAGAAGCGCAGGCCAGCTTCCTCCAGGCGTTCCCGGTAGCCGATATTCACCTCGTAGCGGTGACGGTGGCGTTCCTCGATCTCCGCCTTGCCGTAGACGTCCCGCACCAGGGAGCCCTCGGCCAGCGCGGCGGGGTAGGCACCCAGGCGCATGGTGCCGCCCAGATCGCCTTCCTTGCTCCGCTTCTCGCGGTCATTGCCGCGCAGCCACTCGGTCAGCAGGCCGACCACCGGCTCCTCGCACGGGCCGAACTCGGTGGAGGAGGCCTTGTCGAGCCCGATCAGGTTCCGCGCTGCCTCGATCACCGCCATCTGCATGCCGAAGCAGATGCCGAGGAAGGGCACCTTCTTCTCACGCGCGAAGCGGACGGCCTCGATCTTGCCTTCCGCGCCACGCTCGCCGAAGCCGCCCGGCACCAGGATGCCGTGCACGCCCTCCAGCCGATCCAGCGCGTTGGGCGTCTCGAAGATCTGGCTGTCCACCCAGTGCAGGTTGACCTTCACGCCATGCTCGATGCCGCCATGGCCCAGCGCCTCGGCCAGCGACTTGTAGGCGTCCAGCAGCGAGATGTACTTGCCGACGACGGCGATGTTCACCTCGCCCTCCGGCTGCGTCACGCGGTTGACGATGCGCGTCCAGCGGGAGAGGTCGGGTTCACCGTAGGAGGAGAGGCCGAAATGGCGCAGCACTTCGCGGTCCAGCCCCTCAGCATGGTACATCAGCGGCACGTTGTAGATGGGCGAGGTGTCCAGCGCCGGGATCACGCTCTCCGGCCGCACGTTGCAGAACAGCGCGATTTTGCGACGCTCATTCTCCGGGATCGGCCGGTCGCAGCGGCACAGCAGGATCTGTGGCTGGATGCCGAGGCCCAGCAGCTCCTTCACGGAATGCTGCGTCGGCTTGGTCTTCAGCTCGCCGGCGGCGGGGATGTAGGGCACCAGGGTCAGGTGCATGAACAGGCTGCGCTGCGGGCCCAGCTCGTTGTTCAGCTGCCGCAGGGCTTCCAGGAAGGGCAGGCTCTCGATGTCGCCCACCGTGCCGCCGACTTCGATCAGCACGAAGTCCAGCCCGTCCGTATCGGCCGTGGCGGCTTCCTTGATCGCGTCGGTGATGTGCGGGATGACCTGCACGGTGCCGCCCAGGTAGTCGCCGCGGCGCTCCTTGGCGATCACGTCCGCATAGATGCGGCCCGAGGTGTGGGCGTCCGCCTGCTTGGCGTGGACGCCTGTGAAACGCTCGTAGTGACCGAGGTCGAGGTCGGTCTCCGCCCCGTCATCGGTCACGAACACCTCGCCGTGCTGATACGGGGACATCGTGCCCGGATCGACATTGAGGTAGGGGTCGAGCTTGCGAAGGCGGATCTTGTAGCCCCGGGCCTGAAGAAGCGCGCCGAGGCTTGCCGCCGCGATGCCCTTGCCCAGAGAGGAAACCACGCCGCCGGTGATGAAAACGAACCGCGTCATGGGCGACCTTTCTACCAAGCCGCGCGGGTCACGGGAACCCGTCAGGACGGCATCGCTGATCTGATGCTTGGCGCGGGGCTCCCGAGGCCCGGTGCGTCACGCTCACACAAAAAGGGCGCCGGAGGCAGTGCCTCCCGCGCCCGTCGTCACCGCCTGGGCGGTCGAGCTTAGTTGGTCGGCACCGAGGGCTGCGCCGGGGCGGCGGGCGCCGCAGGTGCGGCCGGTGCCGCAGCGCCGGGGGCGGAGGGGGCCGACGGAATGGCCGGGCCGGGCGGCAGGTCGAGGATGGAGCCGCGCTGCGCCTGGCCGCGGCCCAGCAGCGCCATGGCCAGGGCCAGCACCATGAACAGCGTGGCCAGCACGCCGGTGGTGCGCGTCAGCAGGTTGGCCGTGCCGCGCCCGGTCATGAACGAGCCCATCCCCTGGGACGAGCCGATGCCGAGCCCACCGCCCTCGCTGCGCTGCAGCAGCACGACGGCGATCAGCGCGAGGGTGACGAAGAGGTGCAGGACCAGCAGGACTGTCATCATGGCGGGCCGCTTCTAGCCGCGATCCGCCCTGGATACCAGTGCTTCAGCGCATGATCGCTGCTCATGAAAGCCGTGCGCATGCTCATGGCTCCGCTTGGAGCGCGGGATTCATGCCTAAGGCCGCATCTGGCAGGCTTCAGGCGGCGGGAAGTGCCGCCACTTCCTCGGCCGCGATGCGGAAGGCGGTGGCCACGGTGGCCGCGCGAACCTGCATCCGGTCCCCGGGGAAGACGTGGCGCTCCACCCGTGTCGGCCGTCCGCGCAGGGCGACTCCGATATAGACCAGCCCGACCGGCTTGGTGGCGGTGCCGCCGCCCGGCCCTGCGACTCCGGTGGTGGAGAGGCCCATGGTGGCGCCCGACTCGCGCACCGCCCCCTCCGCCATCGCTTGCGCCACCTCGGCGCTGACGGCGCCGACCCGGTCGATCAACCCGGCATCGACGCCGACGGATTTCGCCTTGGCCTCGTTGGAGTAGGTGACATAGCCGGCCAGCAGCGTCGCCGAGGAACCGGCGATCGCGGTGACGGCGGCGGAGACCAGCCCCCCCGTGCAGGATTCGGCGGTGGCCAGGGTGATCCGGCGGGCCTGCAGGATGGCGAGCAGCAGCTCCGCCTGTTCCAGTGTCTCGGGGGGCAGCATCAAAGGGTCACTCCCATCCAGCGCGCGGCCAGCAGCAAGGCGGCCGCCAGGGCACCGGCGATGATGTCATCCAGCATGACGCCGTTGGCGCCCTTGCGGCGGTCCGCCCAACCGACCGGGCCGGGCTTCAGAATATCGAAGGCGCGGAACAGCAGGAAGGCCAGCAGCACCCCGGCCACGCCGCCCGCCACCGGCAGCGCGGCGAGGGCGATGGATTGCCCGGCGCCCTCATCCACCACCACCCAGCTCGGGTCCGCCTTGGCTTCCGGCAGCCGCGCCAGCGCCCACCAGCCGAGCACGGAAAGCAGCACCGCCAGCGCCAGGCAGGCTTCCGGCCCGGCCCAGGCCACTGGCAGTACCAGCGCGGAGCCCCAGGTGCCCGGCGCCGGCCGTAGAAAGCCGACGCCGCCCATGCTGGCGATGAAGCGCGGCACGCCCGCGCGAATCGAGGACGGCGCCCGTTCCGGCAGATGCGCGGGAAGCTCGGCGCGCGGGCTCATCGGGCGCCGGGACTTAGCGGGACGCGGTCGCGGGGCGGGCGGGCTCGCCCACCGGCAGCCAGGGCTTCAGCGGATGGTCCATCCCGGCGGTGTTGGGGTCCATCGCCCGGTAGATCACCGCGTTCTCCACCACGCGCTGGACATAGTTGCGCGTCTCGGTGAAGGGGATCTGTTCCAGCCAGTCGATCATGTCGGTGCCACCGGCGGCGGAGCCGATGCGCGGGTCGCCGTAGGTGGAGAGCCACTCTTCCACCCGGCGCGGGCCGGCATTGTAGGCGGCGGCGGCCAGCGCCAGGTTGCCGAAGCGGGCGATCTGGTCGGCCAGGTACTGGGCGCCCAGCGTCATGTTGTGGTCGGGCTGCGTGGTCAGCCACGCCACCTGGTGCGGAATGCCCAGGCCGCGCGCCACCTGGGCCGCGGTGCCCGGCAGCAACTGCATCAGCCCACGCGCATTGGCGGGGGAGACGGCGGAGCTGTCGAAGTTACTCTCCTGCCGGGTGATGGCGTATATGAAGGCCGGTTCAACCACGCCATTCGCCGTGGCGGGGTAGGGGGTGGGGTAGCCTTCCGGCATCAGCATCACGCCATCGATGCCGGCGCGGCGGGAGACCCAGACGGCGTGGTCCGGCCTTCCGATGCTGTTGGCGAGCCGCGCGGTCAGCACGCGGGTGGCCGCATCCGGCGCCAGTTCCTCCAGCCGCAGCAGGAAGGTCCGGGCGCGGCCGGTATCGCCCAGGTCGGCCAGGGTCAGCACGGCGCGGGCCAGTTCCTTGTCCAGGAAGGCGCTGGCGGCGGCGGCGCTGGGCGTGGCGGGCACAACGCCGGTTACGCGGGCGGAAAGCTGCAACGGCGTCTCGCCCAGCGCCAGCGCGGCCAGCTGGCCGTAGAAGCCGGTGGGCATCGAAGCGGCCTCGGTGAACTGTGCGCGCGCCTCGGCGGCGCGGCCCTGGGCGGCGGCGGCCCGACCGCGCCAGTAGAAGGCGCGGGACTGCGTAATGATGCTGGTGCTGTCCTGCCCCAGCCGGGCGAAATGCTGCGCGGCCACGGCCGGGTCGTTCAACATGCGCAGGGCGATGAAGCCGGCCAGGAACTCGCCTTCATGCAGGTTGGCCGAATCCGCTGGCTGGCCGTGCTGGGCGGCCACGCGGTAGGCGCCGGCGGCATCCCCCAGCCGCAACAGCTTGCGGGACAGCACCTGCCGTTCCGTCCAGATCGCCCGCGCACCTTCGGCCGAGACGTCGCGCTGCAACGGCTCGGCTGCCTGCCAGACGGCGGCGGCCTCGGCATCACGGTCCTTGCGGCGCAGGAAGCGGGCCCACTCGGCGGCCATGCCGAGGTCGGTGGGGCGGGCGGGCAGCCCGGCATCGGCCCCGGGGCGCTCGGAGGCCAGGGCCAGGCGCTGCTCGGCGGCGGCGCGGGCGGCGGGCGG
>NZ_JACTVA010000007.1 GCF_014490485.1 Teichococcus aerophilus
GGCCCAGCCAGGCGCCGAAGCCGAGTGCCAGCGTGACGCCGGCGCCGGCCGCCAGCAGGCCGCGCCGCCGGGGCCGTGCGGCGGCGGGCGGCTGCATGGACTGCGCGGCGGCCTGGAAGGCAGGGTCATCCCATAGCCGGCTGTAGCGCTCCAGCGCGCCGGCATTGCCGGGCTCGGCCTGGCACCATTCGGCCAGGGCCTGGCGTTCCCGCGGCGACAGCGGCGGGGCGTTCTCCAGCAGCCTGGCCGCCCAGTCGGCGGCGTCCTTGGAAACGGGGTCTCCGGCCATGGGCGGAGCGTATCTCACAACCGCCGCATCAGGGCGAGGCCTCGTCGCGCCCGGTCATCACGGCGTCGATGCGTTGCAGGGCGCGGGAGACCGCCTTCTCCACCGCCGCCGGGGTGCTCGCGTGGCGGGTGGCGATGGCAGCGTAGCTCAGCCCTTCCACCCGCGCCGCGACCACCATCTGCCGTTGCCGCTCCGGCAACGTCTCCAGCGCGGCAGCGAAGTGGCGGATGCGCTGGCGCTGTGCCGCCGCATCGTCCGGCGCCGGCAACGGGCAGGGCAGTTCCTCGCTCACCGCTTCCGCATCCGTGCGGCCATCGGCCTTCAGGCGCAGCCGGTCGATCGCCGCATGGCGGGCGGCGCGGGCCAGATAAGCCGGCAGGTCCTGCGCCTGGGCTGCCGCCGGGCTGGTGGCCAGCCGCAGGAACGCATCCTGCACCGCGTCCTCGGCCGCCGCGGTGTTGCCTAGCCAGCGGCCGATGCGGCGCTGGATCTGGTGATGCTCCTCCCGGAACAGCCGGTCGAGCCAATGCAGGGATGCGGCGATGTCGGGCACAGGGCCGTTATAGGCTATTGCGACTTATTCGCAATGAGCGCGGCGCAAGGCATCGTGGCTGGGACGACCCTCACTTAGCCGCCGACTGCGGCGGCCGAGGGCTCCGGCGCTATTCCGGGCGTGCTGCTTCCAGCCCCGACAGCTCGGCCACCAGCCCGCCGAGGGCCGAGGCGTCCAGGCCGCCTCGCCCGGTGTTCACCAGCGCTTCCAGCATCTGCGCCGCCATGGCGGTAGCCGGGGCGAAGACGCCGTGGTCCCGCGTGGCGGCCAGGGCCAGCCGCATGTCCTTGCGCATCAGCTCCGCCCGGAAGCCCGGTGCGGTGACACCTTCGATAATGCGCTTCGCGTGGTTCTCCAGCACGAAGGAACGGGCGGAACCGCCGGTCAGTGCCTGGCGCATCGCCTCCGGGTCCAGCCCCGCCTTGCGGCCGAGCGCCAGGGCTTCGGACACCGCCTGCAAGGTGGCCGCCACCAGCAGCTGGTTGGCGGATTTGCAGACCTGCCCGGCACCGGCAGGGCCCAGATGCGTCAGCTTGGTGCCGACGGCGCGCAGCACCGGCTCCGCCGCCGCGAAGGCACCGGCATCGCCGCCGATCATGCAGGTCAGGGTGCCGTCGCGCGCGCCACCCGGGCCGCCGCTGACCGGGCTGTCCAGCAGGAAGGCGCCGCGTTCCCGTGCCAGCCGGGCGGCGAAGCCGGCGGTGGGGGCGGCGGCGATGGTGCTGAAGTCGATCACGATCGCACCGCGTTCCACCGTATCCGCCACGCCATCGGGGCCGAACAGCACGGCTTCCACGTCGGCGGTATCGGGCAGGCACAGCGCCACGCAGGCGGGGCCACGCGCGGCGCCCGCCGGGGTGTCGGACCACGCCGCGCCGGCGGCCTCCAACGCCGCCGCCTTGGCGCGGCTGCGGCTGCTGAGGGTCAGGCGGAAGCCGGCCCGCGCCAGGTTGGCGGCCATGGCGGCGCCCATGACGCCAAGGCCGATGAAGGCGACCTCGGCGGGCGGCTGGATGGGTTGGGGTGGGGTCATGGCTCTCAGCTCCTGCGCAAGGCCGCGCGAATATCGTCCAGCAGATGGTCCATGGCCGCCTGGAAGCCGGGGCCGTCCGCGTAGCCATCGGCCTCGCCCAGGCGCTCCAGGAAGCGGCGCCAGGTGGGTGCGGCCATGCCCTGGCGGAAGCGGTCGTGGTAGAAGGCCACCATCTCGTCCGTCATGCCGGAGGGGCCGACCCAGCCCTTCTGGTTATCGGCCACCACGTCGTAGCCCAGCTCCCGCAGCGTCGGCACCTGCGGCTGGGACACGGCGCGCTCGGCCGAGGCAACGGCGATGGGCTTGATGTCGCCCGAGGCCACCAGGCCACCCAACTCGTCCGAGGCCTGTACGCCGAGGTCGATATCCCCGGCCAGCAGCGCCTGCGCCACCGGCCCGCCGCCCGTGTAAGGCACGTGCAGGAATTCCAGGTTCGCGCGCCGCTCCAGCATGATGAACAGGGAGTGGGAGAGCGTGCCGGCGCCGGCGGAGCCGTGGGTGATGCGGCCGGGCTCGGCCCGCGCGGCCTCGATCACCTCCGGCATGCTGTTGAAGCGCCCGCCCCGGCCGCGCACGCAGATGAAATGCGGATGGCGCGTCAGGCGGATGACCGCCTTGAAGGACTTCTTCGGGTCGTATGGAACGTCGCGATGCGCGGGGAGGGAGGTGCTCTCGCTACCGCCGGCCAGCAGCAGGGTATGGCCGTCCGGCAGGGCACGGGCCACCTGCTCCGCCGCCAGGGCACCACCCGCACCGGGGCGGTTCACCACCACCATGGGCTGCGGGATCATCGGCGCGGCGGCCTCCGCGATCGTACGGGCGATGACGTCGCTGCCCCCGCCCGGCGCGAAGCCGACGACCAGCTGGATTGGCCGCGTGGGCTGCCAGCCGCCGCCCTGCGCGCGCAGGATACGCGGCGCCGCCAGCGTGAGAGCAAGGCCGCCCAGGGCAGCCCGCCGGTTGATGATGGCCATGTTCTTCTTCCTCCCCTGGGCGGTTGATCCGCCGTTATGTGGGCTGTAGCAGGTAGTCGGCGCCGCTGCGGCCGCAGATCTCGCGCAGCTGCCGGTCGAGCGCCGCCGGGATGGGGATGCCGTCCCGTGCCCGGCGGGTGCGCTCGGCTTCCTCGGGGTCTCCCGGCACCAGCACGGGGCGGGCCGGGTCAGCGGCGGGGGAGCCGCGCAACACCGAGGCCATCGCCGCCAGATCTTCCTCGAAGCCGCCATCCGGGCGTAGCGCGCGCGGGTCCAGCGCCAGGAAGAAATGGCCGATATCGTCCGGCTCCGCCGCGCCGCGCGTGCGGGCGTGCAGCGGCGCGAAGGCGGCACCGGTCAGCGTGGCGGAGAGGATCTGCACCATCATCCCCAGCCCGTAGCCCTTGTGGCCGCCCGTCGCCTCCGGCCCGCCCAGCGGCGTCATGCCGCCGCCGGGCTGGCGGAAGATGATGTCCATCGCCTGGGAGGCAGCCGTCACCGGCGCACCGGCATCATCCACCACCCAGCCGGGCGGAAGAGGCTTGCCGTTCAGCTCGTAGACCTTGACCTTGTTGGCGGCGACGGTGGAGGTCGCCATGTCCAGCACGAAAGGCGTGCCACCCGCCATGGGCGCCGCAAAGGCAATGGGGTTGCTGCCCAGCAGCGGCACGGTGCCGCGCGCCGGCACCATCAGCACCGTGCGGGCGGAACTGGTGATCAGCGCCACCAGGCCGCGCGCGGCGGCGAGGCGCGCATAGTAACCCGCCGCGCCAAAATGGTGCGAGTTGCGGACGCCGACGGCACCGATGCCGCCCGCCGCCGCCTTGTCGCATGCCAGTTGCATGGCCATGACGGCTACCGGATGGCCGAGATTGGCGCCGCCATCCACCAGCGCCAGCGCCGGCAGGTCCAGCACGATGCGTGGGCGTGACTGCAACGTCACCAGGCCGTCGCGCTGCATACCCTCATACATCGTCAGCATCGAGATGCCGTGGCTGTCGACGCCCATCAGGTCGGTCTCGACCATCGCCTCGGCAGTGGCGGCGGCCAGGTCCTCCGGCATGTCCCAGCGCCGCAGGATGGCCAGGATTTGCTGCCGGATGCTGTCGGCGGAGACATTCACCAGCGCAGGGGCTTCCGGCAACGCGTCCATTCAGCGCGTGACCTCGCAGCCCTTGGCTGCCAGGCTCTCTTCCACCCAGGCGCGGTCCCAGCCGGCACCGGCGATGGCGGCCGTGGTGTCGGCCTCCTTCGCCGCATGCGCCTCCGCCGCGGCGATGACGGCGGCGGCCTGGGCGGCGGGGATAACCACGACGCCATCCTCGTCAGCCGCGATCAGATCCCCTGGCATGACCACTTGGCCGCCACAGGCGATGGTATGGCCGATCTCGCCCGGGCCGTCCTTGTACGGGCCGGCCGGGGTGATGCCCCGGGCCCAGACGCCAATCTCCATTCGGGACAGCGGCTCGATATCCCGCACCGCGCCGTCGACGATCAGCGCCGCGATGCCGCGTCTAACTGCATGGCCGATCATCAAATCGCCTGCCACGGCGATGGAAAGATCGCCACCACCATCGCAGACGACGACATCGCCGGGCTGCGCCAAGTCGATGGCCCGGTGCAGCAGCAGATTATCCCCCGCGCGGACGCGCACGGTGACGGCATGGCCGACGACGGCACGGCGCGCGCCGAAGGCCCGGAAGCCGCCGCGCATCGCCTGCATGCGGTTCATCACGTCACCGATATTGGCCACCGGCAGCGCGGCCGCGCGGCTGAGCAGCGCCTGGTCCCGGCTGATGTCGCGTTCAGAGATACGGAAGCCAACAGTCATGAACTCATCCTCGGGTGGTTGCGCCACTTCGGGCGTCGTTGTCGGTGCGACGGTCAGGGGCGCGCGCCGGTATCGAGCGTGTCGAGCATACGATCCCGCCCCAGCATGATGTGGCGCTCGGCGGCCTCGCCAGCCGCGGCCGCATCGTGGCGTGCGATGGCGGCGAGCAGATCGTCATGTTCTTGCAAGGAGAGGTCGAGCTGCGCCGGATGCACCAGGGACCGCTTGCGGAACAGGTGCAGCCCCTTGACGGCCCGGTCATAGCCCTGCGCCATCGGCGCGTTGCCGCCTGCCGCCATCAGCGCCGTATGGAAATCCAGGTTGCGGGCGTAGTAGCCGGCGAAATCCTCGGCCACGGCCGCCTGCCGCATCCTGTCGTTCACCCGGTGGAGATGCGCCACGCTCTCCGGCAACGCACGGCGGGCGGCGAGACGCGCGGCACCGCGGAACAGCGCGGCGCGCAGATCATAGAGATCCAGCGCATCCCGCATCGAGACCTGCCGCACCAACACGCCGCGGTTTGGCACGATCTCCAGCAGTTCCATCTGCTCCAGCCGCCGCACCGCCTCCCGCAACGGGGCGCGGGAGACGTTGAGCTGGCGGGACAGGGCCAGTTCGTTCAACCGCTCCCCCGGCAGGGCGTCGCCGCCGAGGATGAGGTTCTCGATCTGCCGCATGATGGCCTCCACGCCGCCACCTTTGGCGGAGGCTGACTCGGCGGGCGGGGCAGGGGCGTGGATCGGGTCGGCAATCATTCTCTGATTGTCGACAATGCACGCCATTCCGTCAACAGGGCTTCATCACGGACGAGCTCGAGCTGCCATGGACGATAGAGCACGGATGCCGCCGTGCGAGAGGGCTTCCCTGTTGATCACCTGCGCCGTGCCATTGGGGAGCGCCGCAACCTCGGCTTCTCCAGCCCCTTCGGTGGGGTCACGGCGCCGTTGGCGCCCAAACTTCGCGCCACCTAGACCGGCACGAGCCGTGGGAGCTCTGACCACCAGGCATCCGCCGATCGCAAGCCAAGGCTTAGATCATCCGTTCCGGCCACGGCGCGGCCACGACCGATCAGCGCCACCCCAACCAAGGCGGCAGCAAGCAAAAAGATCCAAGCGTTCGACGGACTGGCACCTTCAACGTGGTCCCCAAACGCTCCAGCATGTCGGCGCTTCGGCCGAAGCGCCGACATGATAGAAAGCCGGCACGGCCATCCCGCGCTTTCTCCCGGCGGGATGGCCGCGCCGGTCCGTCGTTGCCTGGGTGCCTAGACGGCGGCCCAGGCCGATGCCTCTTGCTCGACCTTCGCCAGTACCTCGGCCGTGTGTTCCCCGGCTTCTGGCGTCGGGCGGCGCACGGCCTTGGTCACGCCGCTCATGCTGACCGGGGAGGCGACGACTTCCACCTTGCCGAGGCGTGGGCTGTGCATCGGCATGGCCAGGCCCAGATGCCGCACCTGCGGGTCGGCGAAGACCTGATCGATCGTGTTGATCGGCCCGCAGGGAATGCCGTTCTCCTCGAACAACGCCGTCCAGTAGGCGGAAGGCTGCTTCACGGTCTCGGCGGCAATGGCGGCGTTGATCGCGATCCGGTCGGCGCTGCGCCCGGTCTGCAGCTTCCATTCGGGCTTCTCCGCCCAGTCGGCGTGGCCCATGGCCGTGCAGAGCCGGGCGAAGAGGCGGCCGGAGCTGGCGGCGATGTTGATGTGCCCATCCTGCGTCGGGAAGACGCCAGTGGGAATGCTGGTCGGGTGATCATTGCCGGCCTGCTGCGGCACATCGCCTTCCATCAGCCAGCGCGCCGCCTGGAAGTCCAGCATGAAGACCTGCACTTCCAGCAGGCTCGTGGTGACCCACCGGCCCACGCCGGTGCGCTGACGCTCGAACAACGCCGTCATGATGCCGAAAGCGAGCATGTTGCCGGCCGTCAGATCAGCAATGGGGATGCCGACGCGCACCGGGCCCTGCCCGGGCAGGCCGGTGATCGACATCAGGCCGCCCATGCCCTGGGCAATCTGGTCCAGCCCCGCACGGGTGCCGTAGGGGCCGTCCTGCCCAAATCCGCTGATGCTGCCATAGACCAGGCGTGGGTTGACCGCGTGGACATCGCCCCAGGCGATCTTCAGGCGATGCTTCACCGTCGGCCGCATGTTCTCAACCAGGACATCGGCATCGGCAACCAGCCGCATGAAGGCGGCGTAGCCTTCGTTGCTCTTCAAATCCAGCTGGATCGCCCGCTTGTTGCGGTGCAGGTTCTGGAAGTCGGGGCCGTAACGGTTGCCGGCAACGTCTTCGCCCTCCGCGGCCGGCGGCTCGATGCGGATGACATCGGCGCCCCAGTCGGCAAGATGGCGCACGCAGGTGGGGCCCGCCCGTGCCAGGGTCAGGTCCAGAACGCGCAGGCCCTGTAGCGGCAGGGCAGGTGCGTGGGTGCCGTCCATGCTCGTCTCTCCTGTCAGTTCACGACGGCAATCTGCCGGGGGTCGATCTCCAGCCAGACAGCCTCGCCGACTTCATGCACCTGCAAAGGCGGGGCGCTGACGCGCAGCGACAGGCCACTTTCCGCAGGGCGCACCACGTAGTCCCAGGACTCACCCAGATAGGTGCGCTGGGAGATCGTCGCCGGTAGCAGCGGATAGCCGTCCCGCTGCGCCGGCTGGCCGCGATGCAGCGCCATGGCCTGTGGTCGCATCGACAGCAGGATCGGCTGCGTCATATCCGCCGGCGCGCCGCCGATCTGCCCGAGCTTCAGCGCAAACCCATCGAGCCCCACCTCGTCCTCCGACAGCTTCCCCTCGATCAGGTTGGTGCGGCCGATGAAGGCGGCGACGAAGCGGGTGCGCGGGCGGGTGTAGATGACGTGCGGTGCATCCACCTGCTCGATACGCCCGGCATTCATCACCGCGATGCGGTCGGCCGTCGCCATCGCTTCCGCCTGGTCATGCGTGACATAGACGGTGGTGAAGCGGAATTCGTCGTGCAGGCGCCGGATCTCGAACCGCATTTCCTCGCGCAGATTGGCATCGAGGTTGGAGAGCGGCTCATCCAGCAGCAGCACCGTGGGCTGCACCACGATGGCACGAGCCAGCGCCACACGCTGCTGCTGCCCGCCCGACAACTCGGCCGGATAGCGGTCGGCCAGATGGCCGAGATGCACCACGTCCAGAATGCGGTTAGTCCGTGTCCTGACCTCCGCCGTCGGCAGCTTCTGCAGCTTGAGCCCGAAGGCGACATTCTCGGCGACCGTCATGTTCGGCCAGATGGCATAGCTCTGGAAGATCATCGACATGCGGCGGCGTTCCGGCGGCAGCACCGCGCCAGGGGCGGAGAGGACCTGGCCGTTGATGCTGATGGTGCCCGCGGTCGGCTCGATGAACCCGGCGATCATCCGCAGCGTGGTCGTCTTGCCGCAGCCGGACGGGCCAAGCAGCGAAACGAACTCGCCCTCTTCCAGCGTCAGGTTGACGTCATCGACCACTTTGAGCGGGCCATAAGATTTGCTGAGTCCACTCAGCAGCAAACGGGGCATGGTTCAGTTCCTCCGCAGCATGAAGTCACGCCCGGCCAGCTTCATGCCGATGGCGACGAGCACAAGGGTGATGGCCAGCAGCAGGCCGCCGAAGGCAGACAGGACTTCGAAGTTCCCCGCTTCGCTGAGATCATAGAGCAGCACCGCCATGGTGCGCGTGCGGGGCCCGACCAGGAAGACGGCGGAGGACAGCTCGCGCGAGGCGACGATGAAGACGATCAGCCAGCCGCCGATGATGCTGCGCAGGATCAGCGGCGCGGTGATGCGGCGCACGGTGAAGAGACGCCCGCCGCCGAGGATGCGGGAGGCTTCCTCCATCTCTGGATGCACAGCCCGCACGGCGGCGGAGGCATTGGCGAAGGCGATCGGCAAGAAGCGCGCGGTGAAGGCGAAGATGATGATCAGCGCGGTGCCGTACAACGCCAACGGCGGCGGGGCATAGGCAGCGTAGAAGCCAATGGCCATGACGATGCCGGGAATGACGAAGGGCGCCATCGCCAGGAAGCCCAGGGCGGAGCCGAACGGCACCAGCTTGCGGGCAACGATGTAGGCCACCAGAACCGCGATCACCACCGCCGCGCTGGCCGCGGTGGCCGAGTACCACAGCGTGTTCCAGATGGAGGTCAGCGCCATCTCATGCCGGAACAACAGGTAGGTGTAGTTGTCGAGCGTCAGGTTGGACCAGGACAGCCCGTTGCCCCAGGCCCGGGCAAAGGAGGCCTGCAGCAGCACCGCGACCGGCATGATGACCGCCAGCAGGCTGACCAGCACGCAATAGGCAAAGATCGGCCAGCGCCAGACGCCGAGGCGGATCTCGCGCCGCTCACCACCCTTGCCGGTCTGGGAGACGTAGCCCTTGCGCGCCAGCAGCCGCTTCTGCCCGCCGATGATCAGCATGGTGATCAGCAGCAGTGGCATGGCGTAGGCAGCAGCGACTTCCACCCGCACCGGATACTCGAAGAATTGCCAGAGCTGCGTGGTCACGACGTTGATCCGCGCCGGGATGCCGATGATGGCGGGCGTGCCGAACAGCGCGATGGTTTCCAGGAACACCACAACGATGCCGCCAAGGATCGACGGCCAGACCAATGGCAGTGTGACCTTCAGCGTCGCTTTCCACGTCCCCGCGCCGAGGATGTTGGCGGCGTCCTCCATTTCCGATGAGATCAAGTCCAACGCCGACTTCACGAAGATGAAAATCAACGGGAAGGAATGCAGCGCGATGACCAGGATCAGGCCGGCAAAGCTGTAGACATTCACCAGCGGTTCGCTGGAGCCGGTGACCCAGCGCCACGCCAGGTTGAGGAAGCCGGAATTCGGACCCGCAAGCAGAATCCAGCCAATGGCACCAAGATAGGGCGGCATGATGAAGGCGCCGATGACCATGGCCCAGCTCAGGCCCTTGCCCGGCATGTCAGTCCGCGACACGGCCCAGGCCATCGGCACCGCGAAGACGGAGGCCAGGGCCGCCGCGCCGGTGCCAAGGATCAGCGAGTTGCCCAGCGCCTCCAGATACCGGGCGCGACCATAGGCGGTGAAGTAGTTGGAGAGGGTGAAACCCCCGGTGCCCTGCTTCTCGAAGCTGACGATCAGCAACTTGCCAATGGGCACCGCCACCAGGAACAGCAGGACGGCGACGAGGAGAATCCACAACAGGGTGGACGGTTCCAGGTAGCGCATCCGTGCGAAGAAGCCCGGACGACGGGTGGCGATGGCAGGGGCGGGGAGGGTAGCGGTCTCGGTCATCGACATGTCAGATCCCGAAAGTGTCGCGCCATTGTTCTTTGACCTCGGCAACGCCGGTTTCCAGCTCCTGCGGCGTAGGCACCAGGATCGGCACGGACTCGAGCGGCACCGCGCCATCGGGCGGCGGTACGTCCGGCCGCAGGGATTCGTTGTAGAATTCACGCGTCACGCGGAAGTATTCAGGCCCCGTCGCGAACTCCATGAACAGCTTCGCCGCGTTCGGATGCGGCGCATTCTTCTGGATGGAACTGGGGGAGGGCACGACGACCGTGCCATCCTTCGGATAGATCAGCTCCAGCGGATTGCCACGCGCCATGCTGAGCAACGTGGATGCCGTGGGCACCGCGATGCCGATGGAACGCTCACCTGCATTCAACGCCGTCACCGGGTCGATGCTGGAGCGGCCGATCTGCGGCTTGTTCTTCTCCAGCGCGACGAAGTAGTCCCAGCCGTACAGCTTGCGCATCGCCACAGCCCAGGCGCCGATGGCACCGCTGTAGCTGGGGTGGCCGACCGCCAACTGGCTGCGCCATTTGGGGTCCAGCAAATCCTGCCAGTTCTGCGGCGCTGCCTCTGCACTGACCTTGATCTTGTGGCAGGCCATCGGGTGCACGCCGATATAGAAAACGTGGAAGAAACCGTCCGGGTCGCCGGCCTTGCGGACGAATTCCAGCAACTGCTCGGCATTCCTCGGCCGGTACTCCATCAGCGCGCCCTGGCGCTTCAGGAAGGTGGCGTGGCCATAATCGGTGGAACTCAGCACGTCACACTGGGCGATGCCGGCACGCATGTCCTGCGACAGGCGCTGGAAGGCGACCTGCGAGGTGGAACGGACGACATTCGCCCGCACACCCGGATAGCGCGCGGTGAAGGCGCGGCCGACAGCTTCGGCCGGCTCCGCTGCCAATTGGCCGGCATACCAGGTAATCTCGCCCTCGCGCCTCGCAGCCTCGTGCAGTGCCCGCTCATGCTCCGGCAAAGTCTGCGCCGATGCAGGTCCTTTCGCTGCGATGATGGCGGCTGCGGCCAGCAGGCCGCGTCGGCCGATGTGTGTCATCCTGGCATCCTTCCCGCCTGCCGGTCAGACGCCGAAGATATCGCGCCAGCGTTCCTTGACTTCGGCGCTGCCGGCTTCGACCTCCTCGGGCGAGGGCGTGATCAGCGGAATGGTATCCAGCGCCCGGGCACCTGGTACCGGCGGCACTTCCGGCCGGAGCGATTCCGCGAAGTATGCACTGGAGGCCTGGTAGTAGGCAGGGCTGGTCGCGAACTCCATGAACAGCTTCGCCGCGTTGGCGTGCGGCGCGTCCTTCATGGCGCCTGTCGGTGCCGGCACCGCCAGCGTGCCATCGGTCGGGTAGATCATTGTCAGTGGATTGCCGCGGGAAATGCTGAGCAGCGCCGAGGCCGAGGAAAGCCCAGCGCCGATCAGGCGCTCCCCCGCATTGATGGCGGTCACCGGGTCGGCGCTGGAACGGCCGATCAGCGGCCGGTTGCGCTCCAACTGCTGCAAATAGTCCCAGCCATAGGCCTTCTGCATCATCAGGCACCAGGCGGTGATGGCACCACTATAGCCGGGGTGCCCGATGGCGATCTTATCGCGCCAGCGCGGGTCGGTCAGGTCCCGCCAGCTCCTTGGCGCATCCGCCTCCGTCACGTTGTTGCTGTGCCGGCCCATGGCGTAGAGGCCGAGATAGGTGATCTGGAAGTACCCGTCCGGATCGGCGGATTTGCGCGCGGCCTCGATCAGCCCTGCGGCATTCGCCGGCTTGTAGGCCATCAGCCGGTCTTCGCGCTTCAGGAAAGCGCAGTGGCTGTAGTCGGTGGAACTGAACACGTCGCATTGCGAGACGCGCGCGCGCATGTCCTGCGCCAGCCGCTGGAACGCGACCTGGGAGGTGCTGCGGACCACGCTGACCTTGATGCCGGGGAACCGCTCGGTGAAGGCCCGGCCGATGGCTTCGGACGGTTCCGCCTGCATCTGGCCGGTATACCAGGTAATCTGGCCCTCCCGCTTGGCCGCGTCGTACAGCGCCTGCTCATGCGGTGCGTAGGACTGGGCTTTTGCCTGCAGCGCGGCCGCGGCCGGGCTCACGGCGGCAAGCTGCAACAGCAGCCGCCTGCTGATCATCGCCATCGTTCTCTCCCTGTTGGCCGGCGGATCTGCGTCCGCCTTGGCCCTTTAGCGTCCAGTAAAGTTCGGCGGCCGCTTCTCCGTGAAAGCACTGCGGCCTTCGGCATAATCCTGGCTGTCGAAGCAGGCCCGGTTCAACGCTTCGATCGCGGCCTGATCGCGCAGGGCAGGATCGCCGGCAATCTGATCAATCGCGGCCTTGGAAGCACGGATCGAGAGCGGCGCATTGCGCGCGATCTGCTGCGCCAGGCCGATCGTCGTCTCTTCCAGCTGCTCCGGCGGCACCACGCGGTTCACCAGGCCGAAGGCGAGTGCTTCGGCGGCATCCAGCTGGCGGCCTGTAAACAAAATTTCCTTCGCGATGGCCGGGCCGGCCAGCGCGGTCAACCGCATCAGGCTCTCATACCCATAGGCGATACCCAGCCTGGCCGCCGGAATGCCGAAGCGGCTATCGGTGGACGCAATGCGCAGGTCTGCAATCAGCGCCGTCGCGTAACCGCCGCCGATGCAGAATCCCTGGATCATGGCGATGAGCGGCTTGTCCATCGCCTCGAGCTTCTTGCGGGCCTGGGCGGAGCGCCTACCGTATTCGACCTGCGCATCGGAATTGGCACGGACCTTGTCGAACTCGCTGATATCGGCACCGGAGGCGAAGGCCTTGCCGCCTGCGCCGTGCAGCACAACCACACGGACGTCAGGGTCGGCCGCGAAGTCATCGGCGGCTGCAGCAATGGCGTCCCACATGGCCAGCGAGATGGCGTTGCGCTTCTCCGGCTGATTGATCGTCAACCAGCCGATGCCATCCGCGCGCCGCGTCAGGATCTTCGCTTCGGCGCCGCCGCTGCCTGGATACATGTCCATTCCGTGCGTCCGTTCCTTGCCTGCCGGGATTGTTGTCATCCGCTTCCGATAATGTAAACAATAATTCGGTCGCGAATCACTTAGCTCTTGACTGTGAGCATCTGCACAATACGAATCTCAGCATAATCGGCGTGGGGCTAGGTGGTCAGAATGTCTACAAAATCCGCGCCCGACCGGGTTCTGTCCCTCGGTGAGAAGGTGAAGGCCTCGCTGGAAGGCCTGATCGGCAGTGGGGAACTGCCGCCGGGTGCCCGGCTGAATGAAGTAGCGCTGGCCAAGCGGCTGGGCGTCAGCCGGGGCCCGGTGCGGGAAGCCGCGCGGGCGCTGGAGAAGACCGGCCTCGTCACCGTCATCCTCAACCGCGGCGCCTTCGTCCGCACCATGGGGATCGATGAGGCGATGCAGGTCTACGAGATGAACTCCGTCATGTTCGGCTTCGCCGCCGCCCGGCTCGCCGTCGCCTGCACGGGCGAACAGGCGATGGCCCTGCGCGCCTTCCTGGCGGAGATGGATCGGGCGATCGAGGCGGAGGAGAAGGACGCCTTCTTTGCCGCCAACGTGCTGTTCCACGAACGCATCCTGGCCTTCAGCGGCAATGCGGTGATGGAGCAGGTCTACCTGGAACACACGCGCAAGCTGCAACTGCTCCGCCGCCGCTCGTTCGACCGCACGGGCAGCATGTCGGAAGCCAATGCCGAGCACCGCCGGCTGCTGGACGCCATCCTGGCCGGCGATGCCAGCCTGGCGCGGCAGTTGGGCGAGGCACATACGCGGTCGGGGCGCGCGCGCTTCCTCTCCGCCATCGAGTATCGCGACGGGCTGCAACTGGCACCCGCCGCCAAACGGCCCCGGTCTCAACCGGCGGCATAAGGGGGAACGTCTCCATGACACTGCTAGACAGGATCGGTATCGATTTCGGCCGGCGCATGCCGATGGAGAGGGCCATCGAATGGGCAGCCGCCAACTCGGTGCGCTTCATCGATATCCAGCTCGACACCGGCGCCAACCGCGTCAATGAGATCGACGACGCCCGCGCCGCCGCCATCCGCGCTCAGGCGGAGAAGGCCGGCGTCACGCTGGGCCTGCACACGCTCTCCGCCGTCAACGTGGCCGAGTACTCGCCCTTCCTTTCGGAAGCGGTGGACGACTACATGCGCGAATATATCGACGTGGCACCGAAGCTCGGCGCGGCCTGGATCGTCGTCCATGCCGGTTACCACTTCACCGCCGACGTCAAGCCACGCATGGAGGCGGGGTTGGAGCGGCTGAAGCGCATGGTCGGCCACGCTGAGAAGCGCGGCGCGCTGCTCCTGCTGGAAAACCTCAACAAGGAACCGGCGGATGCTGAGGTGCATTACCTCGCCCATACGGTAGAGGAATGGCGCTACTACTACGACGCCATCCATTCCCCGGCTTTCGCGCTGTCCTTTACCGCCAACCACGCGCACCTGATGCCCGATGGCGTGGAGGGCTTCGTCGATGCCATTCCGCTGGACCGGGTGGCCGAGGTGCGGCTGGCCGATTGCTTCCGCAACGGGCATGAGCAGCATCTGCTGCCGGGCGAGGGCAATTTCGATTTCGGCGCCATGTTCGCACTGTTGGAGAAGCGCGGCTTCAAAGGCCACTACATGAACGCCTTCGGCACCGTGGACGACATGCAAAAGGCGCGGCACGACATGGTCCGCATGGCGGAAAGCGCCATGGCAACGGCGCCCTGACCCTGTTCAGGCCGGGGCCGCCTCGTGCGCCCCGGCCTGGCGCTTCCCCGTGTAATCGTCCAACGCCCCGTTGGACATCTGTTGCCGGCCTGAGCCTCAGTCGGCCGGGGCCTCTGCCTGAAGCAGCGCTGCCTGCAGCAACTTGGCGAGGATGGTATCCAGCACGCGCAGCTCGTCCTCGGTCAGCGCGGCGCGGAAGGCGTCGTCACGCTGCGTGGCGGCGGCCATCAGCCCTTCATACACCGCCTGACCGGTCGGGGTGAGGCTGAGGGCAAGCTCGCGCGCGTCTTCCTGTCCCGGCGCGCGGTGGATCAGCCCGCGCCCGACCAGGCCGCTGACCACGCGGCTGGCCAGGCCTTTGTCCAGACCACTTTGTCGCGCGATGTCCTTCAGTGCCATCGGGGCGAAATCGCCCAACAGCGCGATGGTGCGCCACTCCATCAAACTGACATCGAAATCCTGCCGGTAGCGCAGCGCCGCGCCCCGGCTCAGCGCATTGGCGAGTTTGTGGACGCGGTAGGACAGCAGGTCCTTGATCGTGCGGGCATCGGCCGGATGCGGGGCGCGCTTCGTGCTTGGCATCTGCCGATCATAAGCCGCCTGGCCGGTCTTGTCCTCCCGGCGGAGCCGCCCCTTGGCGATATAAGTTGACTTAGTCAACTAACCCCGCCCATAACCGCCGCAAGCAAGAAGGCGGGATGCGGCGGGCTGTGCCTGCGCATTCCCCGTGATGGAAGGATGGTCCGCCGGTATGAGTGCTTCGCCGCCTGTCGTGTTTTGCGAATGTTTCGCCCGGGATGGGTTGCAGCACGAGCCCGCTGTCATCCCCGCCGCGCGGAAGGCCGCCATCCTGGAGCAGATCGCCGATTGCGGCTTCCGGCGCATCGAGATCACCTCCTTCTCCCACCCCCGCTACGTGCCGCAATTCGCCGATGCGGATGCGGTGCTGGCCAGCGTGAAGCCGCGCGACGGCGTGTTGTTCAAGGCCACCTGCCCGAACCCGCAGGCGGTGCAACGAGCCCTGGCGGCGCAGGCGGCCGGGCGGGGGCCGGAGGAGATCAGCTTCCTCGTCTCGGCCTCCGAGGGCCACACCCAGCGCAACCTGCGCCGCAGCCGTGCGGAGCAATGGGCGCAGGTGGAGGAGATGGCGGCGCTGGCCGGCGGCGCATTCACCATCGTCGGCACCATCTCGGTCGCGTTCGACTGCCCGTTCGATGGTCCGGTGCCACCCGCGCGGGTGCTGGAGGATGCGCGTCGCTTCGTCGCCCTCGGCGTCAGCCGCCTCGCCATCGGCGATACCATCGGCAGCGCCACGCCGCCGCGCGTGCGG
Source organism: Teichococcus aerophilus (assembly GCF_014490485.1). Lineage (GTDB taxonomy): Bacteria > Pseudomonadota > Alphaproteobacteria > Acetobacterales > Acetobacteraceae > Pseudoroseomonas > Pseudoroseomonas aerophila. The sequence continues at coordinate 15,995 of NZ_JACTVA010000007.1, forward strand.
GCCTTGATGCGCCTGCTGCGGGAGGAACTGCCGGAGGACGTCGTGCTGATCGCGCATTTCCACGATAGCCGCGGCACCGGGGTCGCCAATTGCGTGGCGGCGCTGGAAGCCGGCATCACGCATTTCGATACCGCGCTCGGCGGCACGGGGGGCCATCCGGCCGGCATCGCCTATGGCGAGGGCTTCACCGGCAATGTCTGCAGCGAGGACCTGGCCACGTTGTTCGAGGCGATGGGCGTGCCCACAGGATTGGATATCGAGGCACTGCGCGCAGCCGGGCGCGTGGCGGAGGCGCTGCTCGGCCGCCGCCTGCACGCACGCACCACTCGCCTGGGAGAACACGCATGAGCACGACCGAGGACGCACCGTTGCGGGTGCGGCGCACCGGCCCCGTCGTCGAGGCCATCCTGAACCGCCCGGCGCGGCGCAATGCCATGAACACCGCGCTGGTAGAGCAACTGGACGACCTGCTGGCGTCGCTGCGCGAGGACGGCACCGCCCGCATCCTGGTGCTCAGCGGCGCCGGTGGGCATTTCTGCGCCGGGCTGGACCTGACCGAAGTGGGCGCGCCGATGCCGCCCGAGCAGAAGCAGGCGGCGCAGCTGGAGCGTAACCGCCGTACGGGCGCGCGCTTCGCCGCCATCGCTGCCCTGCCGCAGGTGGTCATCGCGCGGATCAGCGGTGCCGCCTATGCGGGCGGCCTCGGCCTGGTCTGCGCCGCCGATATCGCCCTGGCGGATGTCACGGCACGCTTCGCAGCGCCGGAAGCGCGCCGGGGCCTGGTGCCGGCGCAGATCCTGCCCTGGCTGGCCCGCCGCATGGGGCGGAGCGAGGCCGCGCGGCTGGTTCTGCAAGGCCAGGTGATGGACGCCGCCGCCGCCCGCACCGCCGGGCTGGTGCATGAGGTGGCGGCCGATGCCGCCTCGCTCGGCGCCGCCGTGGATGCCGTCATCGCCGATGTGCTGCAGGGCGCGCCGGGTGCGCTGGCGGAGACCAAGGCGCTGCTGGCGGCGCTCGGCGGCGCCGTGCCGGATGGCTATGCCGAGGCCGGCGCCGCCGCCTTCGCCCGCGCCGCTGCCGGAGAGGCGGCGGAAGGCATCGCCGCCTTCAAGGCGAAGCAGGCACCGCCCTGGGCCGGCACCTGGCAGGGACTGCCAAGCGACCATTGAAACAAGAACGAGCCCCGCGCCGCCATACGCGGACGCAGGGGCCGGATGAGGAACTTCCCATGCAAAGACGCCATCTCCTCGCTGCTGCCCTGGCGATCCCCGCCCTTCATGCCCGTGCCGCCCGCGCGGCCTGGGTGCCGGACCGGCCGTTGCGCCTGATCGTCCCCTTCGCCGCCGGTGGCCCCGCCGATATCTTTGGCCGCATCTTCTCCGAAGCCCTGGGCAAGAGCCTCGGCCAGCCCGTGGTAGTGGACAACCGGGTGGGGGCCGGCGGCCTCATCGGCACCGACGTGGTCGCGAAGGCGGCGCCTGATGGCATCACGCTGGGGCTGACCGGCCCGGGCGCGCTCTCCGTCGCGCCAGCCATCCCGCAGCAGCGCATGCCGTTCGATATCTACAAGGACCTCGCGCATCTCACCCTGGTGGCACGCGTGCCGGAAGTGCTGGTGGTCAATGCCGCCAACGGCCCCGCTGACCTCGCCGCGCTGATCGCGAAGGCCAAGGCGAAGCCCGGGGACGTCACCTATGGCTCGGCCGGCGCTGGTTCGCTGACCCATCTCGCCAGCGCGCTGTTCAGTCTGGCGGCGGGGCTGAACACCGTGCACGTTCCCTATCGCGGTGCCGCACCGGCTTCCACCGACCTGCTGGGCAGGCGGATCGACTTCATGGTGGCCGATGTGCCGGTGCTGAAGCCGCATATCGATGCCGGTGCCATGCGGCCGCTGGCGGTGACCACGGCGGCGCGTGTGCCATCCCTGCCGCAGGTGCCGACCATGGCGGAACTCGGCCTGCCGCGTGTGAACTCGGACAACTGGTATGGCCTGGCCGTGCCGGCGGCAACGCCCGTACCAGTGCGGAAATCCCTGCTGGCCGCCAGCCACGCCGCATTGCGGGATGCCAAGCTGCTGCAGGACTTTGCCCGCCAGGCCGGCGAGGCATCGCCGCTTGACCCCGACGCCTACCTGACCTTCCTGCGCGCCGAGGCCGAGAAATGGGGCGCGGTGGTGCGGGAAACGGGCCTGGAAGCACTGTGATGGCCGAGGACGCCTTCGGCCTTCCCTCGCGCCTGCCCGGGCTGCTCGGCATCCGTTACCCGATCGTGCAGGGCGGCATGAGTTGGGCGTCCTCCTGTGCCGCGCTGCCTTTGGCGGTGGCCTGTGCGGGAGCGCTCGGCGTCATCGCCGCCGGGCCGATGCGCCCCGATGCGCTGGTGGAGGCCATCCGCGCGGTCAAGGCCGGGACCGACCAGCCCTTCGCGGTCAACATCCCACTCTACAACAAGCGTTCCGCCGAATTCCTCGATATCGCGGAGGCGGAGCGCGTGCCGGTCATCATCGCCTCCCAGGGCGGACCCAAGGCGCATCTGCCGCGCTTCCGTGCCTATGGCGCGCACTGGCTGCATGTCGTCGCCTCCGTGCCGCACGCGCTGAAGGCGGAGGCGGCAGGGGTGGACGGCATCATTGTCGTCGGCGGCGAGGCCGGGGGGCACCCGGCGCCGGACGAGGTCTCGGCCATGGTCCTGGTGCGCGCGGTGGCACGCGCGGTGGGCCTGCCGGTGATCGGCGCGGGCGGCGTGGCCGATGGCGCCGGTATCGCCGCCATGTTCGCGCTGGGGGCGGAAGGCGCGCAGCTCGGCACGCGCTTCCTGATGACGCAGGAAGCCAGCGTGCATGAACACTACAAGGCCAGCGTACTGGCCGCCGGCATCGCGGATACCACCCTGGTCGGGCGGGGCGGGCTGCCGGTGCGGCAGGTGCGCAACCGCTTCACCGCCGAGGTCGATGCGGCGGAGCGGGAGGGCCACTCGCCCGAAGCCCTCGCATCCCTCTACGCCAGCCGTAGCCTGAAGCTGGCCGCCTTCGATGGCGATGCCGACTGGGGCAAGGTGGAAGCCGGGCAGAGCGCCGGCCTGATCGACGACATTCCCCCCGCCGACGATGTGGTCCGGCAACTTGTGGCCGAGGTCGCGGCCACGCGCCGCCGCCTGCTGGGCCTGGCCGAGACCGTGCCGGCATGATCCGCGCCGAGACCCAGGGCCGCCTGCGCCTGCTGCACCTGTCGCGCCCGGAAAAGCGCAACGCCATCGACACCGTCACGGCGGAGGCGCTGATCGCCGCGCTGCGCGATGCTGAGGTGGATGACGAGGTGGCCGCCATCGTGCTCGCCGCCGATGGCGCGCTGTTCTGCGCCGGGGCCGATCTCGCTGAGCGCAAGGCGCTGGCGGACGACGCGGCGGCACTGGCTCGCCGTGGCGCCTTGAGCGAATCCCTTCTGCTGGCGCCGGGCAGCATCGGCAAACCGGTCATCGCCGCCGTGCACGGCGCCGCACTTGGCGCAGGCGCCGCGCTGGCGCTGTGCTGCGACATAATGGTGATGGCCGAAGGCGCCAGCCTGGGCTTCCCCGAGGCCAGGCATGGCATGTTGCCCGCCCTGATGGCGCCCGTGCTGCGCCCACGCCTGCCGCCCGCAACGCTGTTCCGCCTGTTGGCCACCGGGGCGCCGCTGCCGGCCGGGGATGCGTTGGCCCTCGGCCTTGCCGCCGCCTGCGTGCCGGCGGCTTCCCTGCTGCCGGATGCCGCCTCGCTGGCGGAAGCCGCCGCTACCCTGCCGGTGCCGCAGATGCGGGCGTTGAAGCGCCTCTGCAACACCGCGCCGTCCCCGCTTGCCGATGGCTTCGCCATCGCCCGTTCCATCGTCAAGGAGATCGCATGAAGCCCTTGGAAGGCCTCGTCATCCTCGACCTTTCGCGTGTGCTCGCCTGCCCCTTCGCCACCATGCTGCTGGCGGAGATGGGGGCCGAGGTCATCAAGGTCGAGCAACCCGGCAGCGGCGACGAGACGCGCAGCTTCGAGCCGTTCGCGGAAGGCGAGGGCGGCAGCGTCAGCGGCTACTACATGGCCTGCAACCGCACCAAGCGCTCCATCACCGTGAACATGCGGCATGAGGAAGGGCGAAAGATTCTCCGCGACCTCGCCGCCCAGGCCGACGTGCTGGTGGAGAATTTCCCCGTCGGCACGCTGGCGCGACGGGGCCTGGACTGGCCGTCGCTGGAGGCGGTGAACCCACGGCTGATCTACCTCTCCTGCACCGGCTTCGGGCAGAGCGGGCCGTATGCGAAGCGCAAGGGCTACGACACCGTCTTCCAGGCCATGGGCGGCATGATGGGCCTGACAGGCGAGCGCGGCGGCGGGCCGGTGAAGCCGGGGCTGCCGGTGGCCGACCTTTCCTCCGGCCTCTGGGTCGCCATCGCCATCCTCTCGGCGTTGCAGGGTCGCAGCCGCACCGGCAAGGGCGGGCATGTCGACGTCTCGATGTTCGACGCACAGGTGGCGCTGCTCACCATCGCCGCCGCCCGCCACTTCGCGCTGGGCGAGGTGCCGCCGCGGCTGGGGACGGAGCATCCCGGGCGGGTGCCCAGCGCCAGCTTCCGCTGCTCAGATGACCGTTACCTGCACATCACCGCCAGCGACCAGCATTGGGCCCCGCTCTGCGCGGCGCTGGATCTGCCGGACCTCGCCGCCGATGCGACGCTCTCCACCAACGCCGGCCGCGTCGCGCAGCGGGAGCGGGTGATGGCGGCGATGAGCGCGGCGATGGAGACGTTGCCGCGTGGCGACGCCTTCGCCCGGCTGGACGGCGTCGGGGTGCCGGCGGGCCCGGTGCTGGCATTGGATGAAGTGCTGACCGACGAGCACGTGCAGGCGCGCGGCCTGGTGGAGAGCTTCGAGCACCCGGTGCTGGGCAGCTTTCCCGCCCTGCGCAACCCGCTGCGCTTCGAAGGCTGGGATAATCCCGAGCTGAGCCGCCCGCCCTTGCTGGGCGAGCATACGGAGGCGGTGCTGATGCAACGCCTGGGGCTGGACGCCGCGCGCATCGCCGCGCTGAAGGAAGCAGGGGCGCTATGACCGATATCTTGCTGTGGGCGATGTCGCCTGAAGGGGTCGTGACCCTGACGCTCAACCGCCCGCAGGCGCGCAATGCGTTGAACAGCGCGCTGGCCGAGGCGCTGCTGGCGGGCGCCCGGCGGGCGGAGGCGGAGGCAGCACGGCTGGTCGTCATCCGTGCGGCGGGACCGGTGTTCTGTGCCGGCGCCGACCTGAAGGAGCGCCAGGGAATGAGCGAGGACCAGGTTCGCGCCCGCCGCCTGAAGGGCTTCGCCGCCTATGACGCGATCGAGCGACTGCCGATGCCGAGCGTGGCGGTGCTGGAAGGCCCCGCCGTCGGCTCAGGCGGGGAGATCGCAGCCGCTTGCGACTTCATTATCGCAACGCCTGTGGCCAGCTTCCGCACGCCGGAAGCGCTGTGGGGCACGGTGGGCGCGACGCAGCGCCTGCCGCGCATCCTGGGCAAGCGGCTGGCCAAGGACATGATGTTCACCGGCCGCGCCCTCTCTGCTGAGGAAGCGCTTCAGGCCGGGCTGGTGGCGCGCGTCGTGGCGCCGGAGCAGTTGGAGGAGGTACTGGCCACCATCAGCACCACCATCGCCAATGCACCGCCGGATGCGTTGCGGCTGGCCAAGCGCTGCGTGGATGAGGGGCTGGAGCGCGACCCGCGCGGCGCCCTGGCCACCGAGTTGATGGCGATCGAGGAAAGCCTGGCGGGCGGCGAGTGGCGCCGCCGCATGGCCGATTTCGGCAAGGCGGCATCATGAGCGCGTTCGAGCTGGAGGGGATCTGCCCACTCACCACCCCCGCCGCGCTGGCCCGCGCCGCCGCCATCGCCCCGCAGGTGGAGGCGGTGGTCGCCGCCGGCGGGCGCATCACCTTCGGCGCGTTGGCGGAGGAGGTGGCGCGCATCCGGGCCGCCCTGGTGGCGGCGGGGATCGGCCATGGCGACCATGTCGGGCTCTGCCTCGGCAACGGGCCGCGCTGGGTGGCGATCTTCCTTGCCCTCGGCTCCATCGGCGCCGTTACCGTGCCGGTGAATACCCGCTTCCGTGGCGAGGAAATGGCCTATGTGCTCGGCCAGGCGAAGGTGCGCTGGCTGTTCATCGCCGACCGCTTCCTGAGCATCGACTTCATCGCCATGCTGCGCGGCATCTGCCCGGGCATCGACACGGCGCTGCCGGATGCCACCCTGCCGCGCCTGCAAGGCGTCGTCGTGCTGGGCCAGGACGTGCCCGCCGCCGCGACCGGGTGGGAGGATTTCCTGCGCGGCGGGGAAGGGCAGGCGGCACCCGCCACGGCGCGTGCCGAGGACACGCTGCTGATCCAGTATACGTCCGGCACCACCTCCTTCCCCAAAGGCGTGCTGCTCACCCACCGCAACATGTGCGCCAATGGCTTCTTCTCCGGCGGGCGGATGGGCCTGCGCCTGGCGGACCGCTTCCACAGCGCGCGGCCATTCTTCCATGTCGCCGGCAGTTCGCTCTCCGTCCTGGCCTGCCTGCAGCATGTCTGCACCCTGGTGACGATGGACCGGTTCGAGCCCGCCGAGGCGCTGCGGTTGATGGAGGAGGAGCGCTGCACGCATTTCTCCGGCAACGACACCATGGCGCTGATGCTGTTGAACCACCCGGACCGCCCGCAGCGCCGCCTCTCCCTGCGCGGCGCCTGGGCCGCCGCATCGCCTAGCATCGTTAAGCGCGTCATCGACGAACTGGGTGCGCGGGAATGCGTGGTGGGCTATGGCCTGTCCGAAGCCTCCCCCAACATTTCCCAATCCTGCTGGTGGGAGGACGAGGATATCCGCATCAGCGGCCGCATGCTGCCGGAGCCGGGCGTCAGTGTCCGCATCCGTGACCTGCAGAGCGGTGCGGATTGCCCGTCCGGCGTGGATGGCGAGATCCTTGTGCGCGGCTGGAACGTCATGCTCGGCTATTACGACAAGCCGGAGGAAACGGCGGCGACGCTGGATGCGGAAGGATGGCTGGCAACCGGCGATCTCGGCAACCTCGACGCCAGCGGGCGGCTGGCGTTCAGCGGCCGCGCCAAGGATATCGTGCGCGTGGGCGGCGAGAACGTCTCCCCTGCCGAGGTCGAGGATATCCTGCACCGCCACCCGGCCATCCGCCAGGCGGTGGTGGTGGGCGTGCCGGATGCGCGGCTGGTGGAAGTGCCCTGCGCCTTCGTCATCCGCAACCAGGGGCACGATTGCGCGGAAGCCGAGATCATCGCCTGGAGCCAGCAGAAGATGGCCGGCTTTAAGGTGCCGCGCTATGTCCGCTTCGTGGATGGGTTCGAGGATATCGGCATGACCGAGAGCTCGAAGATCCAGAAGAAGAAGCTGGCGGCGCATGCCGTGCAGCTACTGGGCCTGGCTGGCTGAAGGCAGCGGCGAGGCCGGGCCATACGTGCCCGGCCTCGCCTCCCTCAGGCGCGCAGCGCCCGGCGCAGGATGGTCGGGATCATGCCGCCATTGCGGATGAGGTTGACCTCCCGCGCCGTGTCCAGCAGTGCGGTCGCAGTGCCGTGGAGGACGCTGCCATCCCGCCGCCGCAGCGTGACCGGCACCGCCGCGCGCGGTTCCAGCCTGTCATGCTCCAGCGCGATCTCCACCATATCCCCGGGCGCGAGGCCGAGGCCGTCCGGCCGCCAGCCCTGCGGCAGCCGTAGCGGCAGCACGCCCATGCCAACCAGGTTGGCGCGATGGATACGCTCGAAGCTGTTGGCCAGCACCGCCCGCGCGCCCAGCAACTGCGCGCCCTTGGCGGCCCAGTCGCGGGAGGAACCGGTGCCGTAGCGCTCGCCGGCCAGGATCACCACTGGCAACCCGGCATCCGCGTAGCGGGCGGCCGCGCGCCAGACCGGCAGCGTCTCGCCTGTCGGGGCGAAGATGGTCTGGCCGGCGGCGAGGCCCGGCACCAGCAGGTTCACCACTGTCCTGTTGGTGAACAGGCCGCGCAACATGACCTCCCAATTGCCGCGGCGGGAGGCATAGACATTTAGGTCCGCCGGGTCCTCCCCCCGCTCCACCAGCCACGCGGCGGCATCGCTGCGCGCCGGGATGGCGCCGGCGGGGGAGATGTGGTCGGTGGTGATGTCGTCGCCCAGCACCAGCAGCGGGTGGGCGGTCAGCGCGCCCGGCGCCCGCGCTTCCGTCCCGATCGTCACGAAGGGCGGCGGGCGCAGGTAGGTGGAGGCCGCGTCCCACGGGAACAGCGAGGATGCCGGCGCCTCCAGCCCGGCCCAGCTGGCGGAGCGGTCGGCGGCCTCGCCCGCCGCGGCGATATCGGCCGGATCGCTGGCGGCCGCCGTCAGCGCGGCGATCTCGGCGGCGCTGGGCCATAGATCGGCCAGATGCACGGGCCGGCCGGCGGGGGTGGTGGCCAGCACATCCCGGCTGATATCCAGCGCCGCGCGCCCGGCGATGGCGAAGGCGACCACCATGGGCGGGGAGGCCAGCAGCGCCGCATCGATCTGCGCATGCACCCGCCCCGGGAAGTTCCGGTTGCCGGACAGCACCGCCACCGGCCGCAACCCATCCTGCCGCACTGCCTGATCCACCGCCGGCAGCAGCGAGCCGGAATTGCCGATGCAGGTAGCGCAGCCATAGCCGGCCAGGCCGAAGCCCAGCGCCTCCAGATCCTCCAGCAGGCCAGCGCGGCGCAGCCGCCGCTCCGCGCTGGGCGAACCGGGCGTCAGCGATGTCTTCACCCACGCAGGCACGCCGAGGCCAAGTGCCCGCGCCTTGCGCGCCACCAGCCCGGCGGCGACCAGCAGGCCAAGGTCGGTGGTGTTGGTGCAGGATGTGACGGCGGCGATGGCCACCGCATCGGCCGGGATGCCGCCCGGCGCCGGCCCATTCCGCAGCACACCGGCGGCCTGCAGCGCCGCCGGGACCCCGGCGGGGTCCAGCCGGTCCTGCGGCCGGCGCGGCCCGGCCAGGGATGGGCGGATGCTGGTGAGGTCCAGCGCCAGCACGCGGCTGTAGCGCGGGGCGCTGGACGGGTCGTGCCACAGCCCCTGCGCCCGCGCATAGGCTTCCACCAGGGCCACCTGCGCCGCATCCCGCCCGGTCTCCCGCAGGTAGCGCAAGGTCAGGGCGTCGATCGGGAACATGCCGGTGGTGGCGCCGTATTCGGGCGCCATGTTGGCCACCACGGCGCGCTGCCCGGCGGTCAGTTCGCCAATGCCAGGGCCGAAGAATTCCACGAATTCGCCAGAGACGCCGGCCGCGCGCAGCATCTGCGTCACCGCCAGGGCGAGGTCGGTCGCCAGGCTGCCCTCGGGCAGCGCCCCTTCCAGCCGCACGCCAATGACGTCGGGGACGCGGAGGGAGACGGGAACATCGAACATCACCCCCTCAGCCTCGATGCCGCCGACGCCCCAGCCCAGCACGCCGATGCCGTTCACCATGGGGGTGTGGCTATCCGTGCCCACCAGCGTGTCCGGCACCGCCCAGCTCTCGCCCTCGCGCTGCTCGGTGGCCACCACCGTCGCCAGGCGCTCCAGGTTGATGGTGTGCATGATGCCGGTGCCCGGCGGAAACACGCGGAAGCCGCTGACGGTGCCGGAAGCCCATTTCATGAAGCGGTAGCGCTCGGCATTGCGCGTCATCTCGTTGGCCATGTTGGCCTGCATGGCATCCGGCCGGGCGGAGACATCGACGGGCAGCGAATGGTCGGTGGAGGTGGCGACGGGCACGGCGGGGTTCAGCCGCGCCGGGTCACCGCCCGCCGCCGCCAGCACGTCCCGCATGGCGGCGATATCCACAAGCGCCGGGCCGCAGGTGGTGTCGTGCATCAGAATGCGGCCGGGGGCAAAGGGGATCTCGGCTTCCGACTGCCCGCTTTCCAGCCAGCCCAGCAGCGCTTCGCGGCCGGCGGCGCGCGTTGCAGGCTCCGGCTGGCGCATGACGTTTTCCAACAATACGCGGTGGCACCAGGGCATCCGTGCCAGCACCGCCGCGCCGCCGGCGGCGGCTGGCAGGTCGATGCACCGGCGGCGGCCGAACAGCCCTTCCAGCCAGCGCGTTGGCACCATTTCGGGGACTGGGTGGTCAGCCATGCGGCGCCCCGCCTTCGGTCAGGTCGAAACGAGTGACATTGGCGAAATCCTCGGTGAACCAGGCGTCGATGGCGCAGGCGCGCTGGCCATGCGGCACCATGCGGCCTGCGGCATCCAGCGTCAGCGCCAGGTCGTGGCCGGGCACCAGCACCGTCCCCGGCACCTCCCGCCACGCCGCGTTCAGCCGGGCGATGGAGGCCGCGTGGGCGGCGGCATCCAGCGTCATGTCCGCCCGGCCACTGGCCAGTTCCGCCCGGTTCTTCGCCACGTCGGCGGAAAAGATGGTGCGGGGCGCGCCCTCCAGCACGAACGCCAGGTGGTGCATCGTGTGGCCGGGGGCGGTGAAGCAGGTGATGCCGGGCAGGCCGGTCTCGCCATCCACCAGGCGGCGCAGGCGCGGGTGGCGCGCCAGTTCCCGCACGGTGAATTCGGGATAGAGCGGATCGCCATCCGGCAGGGCCAGTGCCATCTCCAGCTCTGCCGCGCCGGCATGGAGCGTGGCATTGGGGAACATCGGCCAGTTCAGGCAGTGGTCGTAATGCAGGTGGGTCAGCAGCAGGTCCGTCACCTGCCTTGGGGCCACGCCGGCGGCCTCCAGCTGCGTCAACAGGCGGCGCCGGGCACCGAAGCCGCCGGTATCCAGCAGGGCGATCCGCCCTTCCGGGCCGCGCGCCAGGGCAACGGTGCTCCACCCCAGGCCGCCGTGGTATTTCGACTTGCCAGGGTAGCCCTGCAACAGGATCTCGACGGTCCAGGACATGGCGCTGCCTTTCCTTATGCTTCGCCGATTGAAGTTTGCAGAGCATCCAGGTCGGCGGTCGCGACCGTCACGCCGTCGCGCTTCGAGCGCGCGTAGAGGGCCATTTCCCGGTCGCCCGGCGCCATCACCGGCTGGGCGGGGTCGGCGGCGGGCGTGTCCCGCAGGATGGCGCCGAAATCGGCCATCCGCTCCCGCATCCAGTCGGCCGAATGCAGCTTGGTGGTGTCGATCAGGATGAAGACATGGCCAAGATTCTGCGCCGCTTCCGGGTTCTTGTCCCACGCCTGCACATGGGTGAGGTAGGCGGCGCCGGAGAGCAGGCCGGCCAGCAGGTCCACCATCACCGCCAGGCCGTAGCCCTTGTGGCCACCCATCGGCAGCAGGAAGCCTTCCAGCCCTTTCTTCGCGTCCGTGGTCGGCTTGCCGTCGGCATCCGCCGCCCAGCCTTCCGGCAAAGGCTCGCCCTGCTGCAACAGCTTCCGCATCTTCGCCCGCGCGGCGACGGAGAGCGCGATGTCCAGCAGGATGGGGTCGCCACCCGGGTTGGGCATGCCGATGCCCATCGGGTTGTTGCCCACCCGCGTATCCTTGCCGCCCCAGGGGGCGATGGTGGTGGTGGCGTTGCTGGCGATGATGCTGGCGAAGCCCTGCTGCGCCGCCATGAAGCTGTAGGGCAGGATCGGGCCGAAATGGTTGCTGCCACTGGCGAAGGCGGCCCCGATACCGACCTCCCGTGCCGACTGCATCGCCGCTTCCAGCGCATGCGTGCCGACCAGGGGGCCGACGCCGTTGCGCCCATCGACCATGGAGAGGCCGGGCGCCATGCGCGCTACCTGCACATCGGCCCGCGCATCGATACCACCGACGCGGACCCGCGCCAGATACTGCGCCACGCGGCTGATGCCGTGCGTGCGGACACCGAACATATCCGCCAGCACCAGCACCCGCGCCGTCTTCTCCGCATCCTCCTGCCGCATGCCGCCGCGGTGCAGGGCGGTGGTGGCGCGGTGGAGGAGCTCGCTCTCGGGCAGGGTGGTCTCGGTCATGCTCGCCTTCAGGGTCTGTTCGAGGTGCGGCATCGTGGTCAGCCTTCCGGCGTGATGCGGGCGTCGCGGATGATGGTGGCGAATTTCTGCGTCTCCTCCCGCACGAAGGCGCGGAAGGCCTCCGGCGCCAGGCGGCGCGGGATGATGCCCTGCTCCATCAGCTTGGCCGTCAGGCTGGGTTCGGCCAGCGCCGCATCCGCCGCCGCCGCCAGCCGCTCCAGCACCGGGGCCGGGGTGCCGCCGGGGGCGAAGACGCCGAACCAGTTGATCAGCTCGTAATTCTCCAGCCCCGGCGCATCGCGCAGCGGCGCGACATCCGGCAGCTGCGGCATCCGCTCCCGCGACGTGACGGCCACCGCGCGCAGCTTGCCACTCTGGATCAGCGGCAGGGCGGCGCCGAGGCTGCTGAAGCTCATCGTCACGCGGCCGCTGGCCACGTCCGTCACGGCGGGGGCGGAGCCGCGATAGGGCACGTGCAGCACCTCGGTCCCCGCCATGTGGTTCATCAACTCGCCCGCCAGGTGCTGCGGATTGCCGATGCCGGAGGAGGAGAAGGACAACTCGCCCTTCTTCGCCCGCGCATAGGCGATCAGCTCCGCCGGGGTGTGGATGGGCAGGGTGGACGGCACCACCACGACGCAGGGCACCGTGCCGCACAGCGCCACAGGCGTCAGTTCCCGCGCCGCGTCGTAGGCGATGCGATCGCTGTAGAGGGAGGGGTTGACCGCGATCTCGCCCGCCGCGGCGAACAGGATGGTGTAGCCATCCGGCGCCGCCTTCGCGACGGCCTGCGCGCCGATCATGGCGCTGGCCCCCGGACGGTTGTCGACGATCACCGGCTGGCCGAGCTTCCCCCGCATCGGCTCGCCCAGCAGCCGGGCCACGATGTCCACCCCGCCGCCGGGCGGGTAGCCGACAATGGCTTTCACCGGACGGTCCGGATAGCCGCCCTGGGCGCGGGCCTGGCCGGCGGCGAGCGCGAGCGCGGCACTCAGGGTGAGGTGGCGGCGGGTGATCATGGCGGCGTTTCCTCGGTCTTGCTGTTGCCGATTGAATTGCATGTTGTGGTTCAGAAATGCAATCCTAAAATCAACCTCCCGTCGCGTTGCATTGCGAAGCCGCCCCGCTTTGCTCTACCCCCGCCGGGGCCCGACCCAGGGCCGCGCAGCCGGAGACGCCCCGCCGCATGTCCGAGACCCCGACCAGCACGGTCGCCCAGATCGTCCAGGCCCTGGCCGAGGATGTCAGCGCCGGCGCCTTGCCCGCCGGGGCGCATCTTTCCGCCCAGCGCCTGGCGGACCGCTTCGGCGTCTCCCGCTTCCCCATCGGGCAGGCGCTGCGCGTGCTGGCGGACCATGGCGTGGTGACGCCGGCGCCGCGCCGTGGGTTCTTCGTGGCGCAGGAAGGACAGCAGCCAGCCGGGGTGCTGGCGGGCGGGCGCAAGCCGCAGGGGCTGGCGGCAGTCTATTTCGCCATCGCCGAGGACCGCGTCGCCGGCCGGTTGCCGGACACCATGTCCGAAGCCGCGCTACGGGAACGCTATGGCGTGACGCGCGGCCAATTGGCGCAGTTGCTGGACCGCATCGCGGCCGAGGGCTGGGCGGAACGCCGCGCCGGCTATGGCTGGCGCTTCTCCTCCGTGTTGACCACGCCGGACGCCCTGGAGCAGACCTACCGCCTGCGCCTGGCGATCGAGCCCGCCAGCCTGCTGGAACCGGGCTACCGGCTGGACCCCGCCGTGGCTGCGCAATGCCGCGCGGTGGAGGAGACCATGCTGGCCGGTAGCATCGAGACCGCGTCCTCGGACGCGCTGTACGAGCGGGGCGTGCGCTACCACGAGGCGATCGTCGGCGCCTCCGGCAACCCGTTCATGCTGGAGGCGCTGCAGCGGGTGAACCGCGTGCGCCGCCTGCTGGTGTACCGCTCATTGACCGACCGCCAGCGCTTCTACCGCCAGGCGCGGGAGCACCTGGCCATGCTGGACCTGCTGGAAGCGGGACGGCGGGAGGAAGCGGCGGCGGCCATGCGGGTGCATCTGGGTGCCGTCATGCAGAACCTCTCCGCCGTGCGCCCGTTGCTGGAGACGGGGGCGCCGCCGGACGGCAAGCCCTGAGGCAGGCGCTTCATTCCGCGCCTTCCAGCACGCCACGCTGCAATTCCTCCAGGAACGCCAGGAGGGCGTGTTCCGGATTTTCCTCGTTCCCCGCGATCAACTCGACGCCCCAGCGGGCCAGCACCACCTTCTGCACCTGGCTGGGATAAGGCATGAACACGAAGGAGGCCGGCCGGTCCCGCTCGTGGCCCGAGACGCGCCAGATATGTGCCAGCTTGTGCAGCAGCAGCCGGATGTTCATGTCCGACATGCTGTAGCCGATGAACAGGATGGTCCTGCCCAGCGCATCCGCCCAGAGCTTGACGTCGAGCGGCGAGGAGAAGCTGAGCCGGTCGAAATAGTCACTCTCGGCAATCACCAGGGATTGGTCGTCCTCGAAATCGCCGTGGAACTTGACGATCTGCGTGGCGCAGCCATTCGCGTTGGCGATGTCACGGGTGTTGACGATTTTGACGTAGTCGCGGCCATGGACGCGGTAGGCAGTCTCCAGGTTCGCGTCGTAGTTCGTGGTGTAGATGATCGGGAAATTCAGCGAGACGATGATCTCGTGGATGCGGGAAGCGCGCACCTTCTCGTCCGAGACGTTCCAGTTGCGGTCCATCCAGCTACGCAGCGGGCCGATGCTGCCCTTCTGCAGGCGGTAGTATTCGGCCAGGGCCTGGTAGCTGCTTTGCGTGTTGAGGAAGGCCTTGGCGTCCAGCCCCAGATCCTCGCCCATATGCTCGATCAGCTGCCGCCAGGATGGCAGGCCCACGCTCATCGACAGGCCCGCGCCGGCGAAAAGGATGGCGCGCCGCTCGCGGATGATGCGTACCAGTTCGCTCAACTCCGCCCGCATGCAGTGGCCTTGCCTCCTGCGGACAGAAACCCCGCTGGACGCCGCAAGGTTCCACCGCCGCGCGGCAGCCGGCTTGAAGCATGAGGCGTTCACATTCGTTCGCACACCATGCTCCATACCTGTGTTGGATCGCGTGGTTCAGGCTTCGGTGATTCCGCCTCAAGCCATCACGCTCTAGCTCAGGTCATGCAGGTCTTTGCCCAGCGGCGCGGTCAGGCGCAGGTCGGAGAAGTGGACTTGCAGGCCGCTCCGCTCCGGCGTGCACGCCATCGGGCCGACACGATACGATGGGGCGACGGGGAAGGGCGTGAGGCGCACCAGCGGCCAGGTCCGGCCATCCGCCGAGGCCTGGATGCGCAACACGCCGCGCGCGACCGTCACGCGCATCCAGAAATCGCTCGCATCATGCTCGTACGGTCCGCTGGCCCAGTCGGATTGCCCCCGCGTCAGCACGCTGCCCAGCATGGCGCGGCCGTCCGAGAGCTCGACCCCGGCCTTGACCCAATGGTGCTGGTCCAGCCGCACCATGATGCCGGCCTGGTCGTACAGCATCTCGTACCGCGCCCGGATGCGTAGCTGCGCCGTGAAGGCCTCCTTCGTGGCAAAGCCGAGGAAGTGGCCAGTGTCGCGCGTGAAGCCGTAATGCGTTTCGCGCCAGAAGTCCGTGCCGTGGTCGGTGGCCAGGGTCAGGCTGCCATCGGCCTCGCTCCAGGATGCCGGTTCGTTCAGCCACACCCCGCCGCCGAGGCCGAGCAGGAGACCTTCGGACGGTGCGGGGACTCCGGGCCGAGAAGGGGCATCGCTGGTGGCCGGGGGCTGCGGGCGCATGACATTGGCTCCTGTGACACAGGCGGCCATCGCCGCCCGGCACCGTCCGTCCACGGCGCAGGTTATAGAAACACCCCCGAAAGGGCGGGTGGCAAGCCGGGCGGCACGCGGCGGGTCAGGGTTGCGGAGTGGAAAGCTGTATCCCCGACACAGGCGCCGGTCGCCGGCTTCCGGGAATCAGAACGCCGGGGCCGGGCGGCGTCCGGCGTTCCGGACGCGCCAGGGTGCCATAATCGTCAAGCCGTTGTTCTGACGAGCGTTTCCCGGCTGGCAAGGGAATTGCTCTGACCGCGGCATGTGTCGCGAACCCATCACCCCGTACACTGCCGGCGCCCCGCGGGGCTTCAGCGCCGGCCCGGCCCCGCTTCGGGCGGGCCTTCGCGCTGACGTCCCGGCCGCCATCCCGTGCCATCCGGCGCCGGCGTGCGGCGTGGGTGCAGGAGGTCGTGGGATTCGCCATGCGTTCGCTCAGCTTCGCCGTCCGCTTGCCCTTGGTCGTCGGCCTGGCGGTCTTCGTATCCTCCATCTGCACGACGCACCTGGCCGTGCATGTGATGCAGCGGGAGATGGAGCAGGAGATCGTCCGGCTGGCGGATGTCTATATGGACAGCCTCTCCGGTGCCGCCCTGCCGCCGCTGCGCTCCGGCGACTTCCAGGCGCTGGCGGCGACGCTGGAGCGCGGGATGGGCTTCCAGCAGGGCATCGGCGATCTCGCCATCGTCGTCGCGGACCGGCAGGGGCGTGTGCTGGCGCAAGCGGGGGAGGCACGCGGCACGCCGCCGCTGGCCCAGGGCCTGCTGGGCACGCAGTGGATCTTCAACGAGCGGGAGGACACGGCCTGGGCGCAGAAGGAGTTGCTGGAGGATGGCCAGGCCATCGCCCTGGTGGCGGTGCAACTGGCCTTCCCGCAACAGGCGGCGCGGCGCAGCCAACTGGTCTGGGTGCTCAGCGTGGTCGATTTCCTGCTGGCCGGCACGGCGGCGCTGATCGCCGCCATCTTCTCCCGCAAGCTGATGAAGCCGTTCTTCGCCGTGACGGCCGCGTTGAGCCGCGCCGGCGCCGGGGGGTTTGAGCCGTTGAACACCAGCAGCGCCGGGTGGGGGCGGGATGTCGAGGCCAACCGCCTCGCCCAGGCCTTCAACAGCATGATCGCCAGCTTGCGGGAGCGGGAGGAGCTGGCCATCCGGCTGGCGGACCGGGAACGCGCGGCGGTGCTCGGCCGCCTCTCCGCCAGCCTGGCACATGAGGTGCGCAACCCCCTGGCCGGGATGCTGACGGCGTTGGATACCATCCGCCTCTTCGGCGCCGACCGCGCGGCGCGGGAACGGGCGGTGGACCTTGTGGAACGCGGCCTGCGGCAGATCGAGGCCGTGGTGCGCACCACGCTGGCAGCCCACCGGCAGGACGAGGAAGGCCGCCCGCTATCCGCCGCCGACCTGGAAGACCTAAAACTACTGGTGCTGCCGGAGGCGCGCCGGCGCGGCGTCGGCCTGGGCTGGGAGATCGATCTGCCGCGCCCGTTCCAGGCCGATGCGCTGCGGGTGCGGCAATTGCTGCTGAACCTGCTGCTGAACGCCGTCACCGCTTCCCCCGCCGGCCGACACGTCTCCCTCGCCGTGACGCGGGAGGGGGAGGACATGCTGGTGCGGGTGGAGGACGAGGCCGGTGGCCTGCCGCCGGAGGGCGTGGAGGTGCTCTCCGGCCTCGCCTCCGCCCAGGGGTTGGAGGGACGGCTGGGGCTGGAGATTGCGGCACAGCTTGCGGCGGCGCTGGATGCCACGATCACCGTCGTGCCCGGCGGTGCCGGCAGCCTGATCCTGCTGCGAATTCCCAGCCGGGCGGAGGGCAGGCCATGACCGCCGACCGCCGCTCCCTCATCCTGATCGAGGATGACCTCGTGCTGGGTGAATCCCTGGTCCAGCGCCTGACGCTGGAAGGCATCCGCACCCATTGGGCCAGCAGCGTGAAGGAGGGGGAGGCGCTGCTGCGCCAGCACCGCCCGGGCCTGATCGTCTGCGACATCCGCCTGCCGGATGGCAGCGGCGAAGAGCTGCTGACACGGCTGATGCCGGAGATCGGCGGCACGCCCATCATCGTCGTCACCGCCTTTGGCGATGTCGCGCAGGCCGTGCGGCTGCTGCGGGCCGGCGCCGATGACTATGTGGAGAAGCCGTTCCCGGCGCAGCTGCTGATCGACAAGCTGGCGGCCTTCGCCAGCTGGACGCCGCCTTCCGACCCACCGGTGAACGGTGCGGGCTGGAGTTCCCCGGCGATGCAGACGCTGAACCGGCAGTTGCAGAAGCTGGGCGCGGTGGAGACCAGCGTGCTGCTGAGCGGCGAGAGCGGCGCCGGCAAGGAGGTCGCCGCGCGCCGCCTGCACGACCTTGGCCCCCGGGCCGCCGCGCCGTTCCTCGGCGTCAATTGTTCCGCCATCCCGACGGAGCTGTTCGAGAGCCAGGTCTTCGGCCATGAGCGCGGCGCCTTCACCGGCGCCACGGAGCGGCGCGCCGGCCTGGCCGAGCAGGCCGGCGCTGGCACGCTGTTCCTCGATGAGGTGGCGGAGTTGGGGCCGCAATCCCAGGCCAAGCTGCTGCGGCTGTTGCAGGAACGCCGCTTCACCCGCCTCGGCGGGCATGAGGAGC
This sequence comes from Teichococcus aerophilus, assembly GCF_014490485.1. Classification (GTDB taxonomy): domain Bacteria; phylum Pseudomonadota; class Alphaproteobacteria; order Acetobacterales; family Acetobacteraceae; genus Pseudoroseomonas; species Pseudoroseomonas aerophila. Next base: position 34,339 of record NZ_JACTVA010000007.1, read on the forward strand.
TGGAGCTGCGCGCGCGCATCGTCGCCGCCAGCAACGCGGAACTCCGCAAGCGGGTGGCCGATGGCCGCTTCCGCGAGGATTTGTACTACCGCCTGGCCGTGGTGGAACTGAGCCTACCGCCGCTGCGCGAGCGGCCGGAGGATCTTGGCCAGCTGGCCGCGCACTTCCTCGGCCACTTCGCGACAGCCCTGGGGCGGGACGAGCCGGAGATCAGCGCCGCGGCGTTCGACGCGCTGCTGGCGCATCACTGGCCCGGCAACGTGCGGGAACTCCGCAACCGCATAGAGCGCGCGATGGTGCTGGGGGAGGGCGCGCGGCTGGAACCCGCCGACCTGTTCCCCGAGCACCGCGCGCGGGAGGCGCCGCCACTGTCCCTGTCCGACGCCAGGGATGCGGCGGAGCGCCAACACATTCGCCAGATCCTGGCCCGCAGCGGCAACAGGATCAACGAAGCCGCGCAGATGCTGGGCATATCGCGGACCACGATGTGGGAGAGGATGCGCCGCCTCGGCATCAAGGAATGAGGCGGCGCCGTTCAACGGGGAGACTGAGGTTTGAGACGAGCAAGAGACTTGGCGGACATCATCGGCGGCGTCGCCCTGATAGGCGGCGGCGCGTGGTTCGTGCTGCATTCCACCGGCTATAACATGGGCACGCTGCGCCGCATGGGGCCCGGCTACTTCCCGGTCATCATCGGCTCCCTGGTCTGCCTGTTCGGCATCCTCGTTATGGTGCCTGCCATGTTCCGCCAGGGCACACTGCCGGTGCCGGACTGGCGGCCCTTCGTGGCCATCTGCCTCTCCGTCCTTGTCTTCGCGCTGGTGGTGGAGAGGCTGGGCCTGGTGCCGGCCACGGTCTGCCTGACCTTCGTCGCCGCGCTGGCTGAGCGGGTGAAGCCGCTGCAGGTCGTGCTGCTGGCGGCCGGGCTCTGCGTCATCGGCGTCGTCGTCTTCTCAAAGGGGCTCGGTATTCCGATCCCCGCCTTCCGCTGGAACTTCTTCTGATGGAGATGTTCGCCAACCTGGCGCTGGGCTTCCAGGAAGCCTTCGCCTACCAGAACCTGCTTTACTGTTTCATCGGCGTCTTCCTTGGCACCTTCATCGGCGTGCTGCCGGGCATCGGGCCGCTGGCGACCATCTCGATGCTGCTGCCGCTGACCTTCCACGTGCCGCCGACGGCGGCGCTGGTCATGCTGGCCGGCATCTACTACGGCGCGCAGTACGGCGGCTCCACCGCCTCCATCCTGATGAACCTGCCGGGAACGCCGGCCGCCGCCGTGGTCTGCCTGGATGGCTACCCGATGGCCAAGAAGGGCCGGGCCGGCGTCGCGCTGTTCATGACGACGATCGCCTCCTTCGTCGGCAGCACCATCGGCATCATCGTCCTCACCGCCTTCTCCCCGGCGCTGGCCGGTGTCGCGCTGGCCTTCGGCCCGGCGGATTATTTCTCCATGATGCTGCTGGGCCTGGTGGCCGCTGCCGCGTTGGCGCAAGGGTCGCCTGCCAAGGGCATCGCGATGGTGCTGGTCGGGCTGGCGCTCGGCGTCGTCGGCACGGATGTGCAGACGGGCGCGCAGCGCTTCACCTTCGGCATCCCGCAACTGGCGGACGGCTTCAACCTCGTCGCGCTCGCCATGGGGCTGTTCGGCGTCTCGGAAGTCATCACCAGCATCCAGCGCATGCGCACCGTCAACAAGCAGAAGCAGGAGAAGATCACTCTCCGCTCCATGGTGCCGAACAAGGACGACGTCCGGCAATCCTGGCCGGCCATGCTGCGCGGCAGCGGCGTCGGCTCCTTCTTCGGCACGCTGCCGGGCGCCGGCACCACCATCGCCGCCTTCATCGCCTATGCGGTGGAAAAGCGCATCGCCCGCAAGCCGGAACGCTTCGGCCACGGCGCCGTGGAAGGCATCAGCGCGCCGGAAGCCGCCAGCAACGCGTCCGCCCAGACCGCCTTCATCCCCACGTTGACACTGGGCATCCCGGGCGACGCGGTGATGGCGCTGATGCTGGGCGCGATGATCATCCAGGGCATCCAGCCCGGGCCGTCCCTGGTGACGGAGCATCCGCAACTGTTCTGGGGGCTGATCGCCAGCTTCTGGATCGGCAACGTGCTGCTGGTCATCCTGAACATCCCGCTGATCGGCATGTGGGTGCGGATGCTGCGCATCCCGTACAGCATCCTGTATCCGTCGATCCTGCTGTTCATTTGCATCGGCGTGTTCAGCGTCAACAACAGCGCCTTCGACGTGCTGCTGGTGATGGGCTTCGGCGTGTTCGGCTATGCCATGACGCTGCTGAAGTTCGAGCCCGCGCCGCTGGTGCTGGGCTTCATCCTCGGCCCGCTGATGGAAGAGCATCTGCGCCGGGCGATGCTGCTCTCTCGCGGCGATGCGATGATCTTCCTACAGCGGCCGATCAGCGCCGGGTTCCTGACCGTGACGACGCTGCTGCTGGCCTGGTCGCTGTTCTCGGCCATCCGCATGCAGCGCAAGGCGCGGCGGGAGCTGGCGGCGGCGGAGTAACGCTGGCCCATACCCCGCCCCGGCCACGCCGGGGCGGGTCCTCCGGCGGCTCAGGCCGCCGCAAGCGCCTCGATCCGCGCCAGTCCGCCGACCTTGGGGGCGAGGCTGGCCCAGACGGGGCGGGCGCCCTGGCGCCACGCCTCCAGGTCCTGCGGCACGATGTGGTGGCCGCCGGCGGCGAGGGCGATGCGGACGGCATCGGCCTCGGACGCCACGACCAATTGGTCAAAATACAGCGCGGCCTCTGCCACCACCTCGGACAACACCGCCTGCTGCTCCGGCTTCAACGTCCGCCAGAAGACCGGGGAGAAATAGACGGCGCCAGCCGCCCAGATATGCCCGGTCTCGATCAGGTAGGGCACCACCTCGTTCAGCTTGAAGCCGACATACGGGCCCTTGGTCAGGTCCATCATGTCCACCACGCCGCTCTTCAGCGCGTTGTAGGTGTCGGTGATGGGAATGGGCGTCGGGTTGGCGCCATAGGCACGCCATAGCTCGGTATGCAGCGGGCTCTGGATAGCGCGGATGCGCTTGCCGGACAGTTGTGTGGGCAGGGTAATCGGCTCCTTCGCCAGCAGTTGGCGGGCGCCGTAGTTGATGTAAGCGGGGACGACGAAGCCCTGCCGGGCGAACTTGCCGCGGAACTCCTCGCCCAGTGGGCCGTCCAGCACCCGGCGCACATGCGCGCCGTCCCGGAACACGAAGGGCGCGTCGAGGATCTGCGCTTCCGGCAGCCAGGTGGAGAGGATGGACATGGTGGCGATGCCGCCCTGCACGGAGCCCAGGCGCACGCCTTCCGCCACCTCCTTCTCGCCGCCCAGCGCCGCGTTCTGCACGATGCGGATGTCGAACTGGCCGGGCAGGCGGGCGTTCACCTGTTCACGGATGCGCAGCCAGATCCGCGTCTCCGGCGCATCGGGGCCGAAGAGGGATGCCACGGTCACCACCCGCCCCGCCGCCCGCGCGGTGCGTGCGTGGGACAAAGCCGGGGCAAGGGCAAGCAGGCCGAGGCCAAGGCGGCGGCGATCCAGCAGAAGCATGGCGAAGTCCTTGTCGCGTTGGGGCCAGGGGCGATTCACAGGAGGGGCCAGAGCACGGCGCCGGTGGCCAGTAGCGCCGTGGCCGCAATCAACGCCAGCAGCAGCGGGTTGCAGGCGCGGAAGACGGAATCGGCGCTGACGCCGGTCAGTCCGGCGGAGACGAAGACCAGCATGCCGACCGGCGGCGTCAGCCCGCCGATCATCAGGTTGATGACCAGGATGACGCCGTAATGCACCGGGTCGATCCCCATGGCGGCGGCAACAGGAATCAACAGCGGGCCAAACAACAGAATGCCGGCGCCGGTATCCAGCGCCATGCCCGCCAGCAGCAGGAGAAGGTTGGAGATCAGCATGAACATGACCGGGTTGCTGCCGAACCCCGCCAGCCATTGCGTCGCCCAATCCCCCACCTGGTCCACCGCCAGCAGGAAGGTGAAGGGGGCGGAGGCGGCGATCAGCAGACCGATGGCGGCCGTCTCCACAGCCGCGTCCTCCAGCACCCGCAGGATGCCGCGGGGAGTGATGGAGCGCATGGCGCAGCACACCACCAGCGCGTAGAGCGCCGCGACGGCTGCGGCTTCCGTCGTCGTGACGACGCCGAAGCGGATGCCCAGCACGACGACGCAGGCGAGGCCGAGGGCCGGCAGCGCATCCCGCAGCGCCAGCAGCCGCTGCTTGCCCGTTGCGCGGGCCGAGGGCGTCGCGGCGTCCCGCGCCGTCAGGTGCAGGGCGATGGCGAGGGCGGCGGCCAGCACCAGTCCAGCGAAGAACCCGCACACCATCAGGCTGCCGACGGAGAGGTTGGTGACCGCCGTGGCCAGCATCAGGAACGCGATGGAGGGCGGGATGATATTGTCCAGCAGCGAGGTGGCGGCGACGATGGCGGCGGCCTGCGGCGGCGAGTAGCCGCGCGCCATCAGCGCCGGCACCATGACCTTGGCGCCGAAGGCCGCATTGGCGATGGAGGAGCCGGAGGCGCCGGAGAAGAACACGCTGGTCAGTAGCGTCGTCTGCGCGATGCCGCCGCGCCAGTGCCCCACCAGCGCCGCCGCCAACCGCACGAACTGATGCGCCAGCCCACCGGCCGTCAGGAAGCCACCGGCCAGCAGGAAGAACGGGATAGCCAGCAGCAGGAAGCCGCTGACGCCGGAGACGGCGTTCTGCACGATGGCGGGCTCCGGGAGCAGGCTGCCGAAGGGAATGGCCAGGGAGGCGCCGAGGATCAACGCATGCGCGGTCGGCGCCCCGATCGCCAGCGCCGCCAACGCCACCAGGCTGGCAACGAGCGACGGTGCGCCCACCGGCTCCGCCAGCAGCAGGCTGGCGGCGGTGTAGCTGGCGATGCCGGTCGCCACGGCCAGCAGGGCATGGCGGGCGCCGCGTTGTGCGGTGGCCTGCACCGCCGCCGCCACCGCCGTCATGCCGCCGGCGAACAGCATGAAGGCGTAGCGCACCCATTCCGGCAGGCCGAGCGAGGGGGAGGTGCCGCCGATCAACGCGATGGCCGCCATGCTGCCGAAGGCCAGCACCAGCCCGGCATGCACCACCACCGCATCCGCCAGCAGGTCCGCCACCCGGCGGGCGGCGGGCGGCAGGCGGCCGGTCAGGCTGTCCAGCTTCATCGCCAGGGCGCTGCCGGAGACCAGCGGCGCCCCCAGTGCGATCAGCGCGACGTGCAGCCAGATCGCCAGTTCATCCGCGCCGAGGAACGACGTGGCGAAGAGGTAGCGCGCCACCACGGAGACCAGCACCAGGGCCAGCAGCGCCGCCAGCAACAGCCCGGCCACGCGCCGCAGCAACCGGACGGCGCCCTGCACCAGGGCACCGGCCGGTGTTTCAGGCAAGGAAGCCATGCCCCCGGCTAACGCATCGGGGAGAAGGCGGTGGGCCGCAGGATGCGGCTATGCATCCGCGTGACGCAGTGGGAGGTCTTGGCGCGGAAGGCCAGCCAGGCGGGGTCGGCCTCCATGGCGGCGCGGCGGCGCTCCCGCTCGCCCAGGTTCTCATAGCGCCAGATATGGACCACCTCGTTGATCACGCCGACATCGGTGGTGAACCAGCCGACGAGGTCGCCCAGATGGCCGACCTGGATGGCCATGCCCTCGGCCACATAGGTCTCCAGGTAGAATGTGAGCAGTTCCGGCTTCACCGTGTAGCTGCGCTCGTCGAGGATCATCGGGGTCTCCTGGCCTGCTCCGCGCCCGGGTCCGGCCTGACGGGGGCGGACGGGGTTTGCAGATGTAGCGGCAGGCGGGCGCCAGCGCACGATGCGCCAGGCACAGGGCGGCCAATCGGCTGGGCTTATGCGGTGCAGGGGCCGGCAGGCCGTGGCTGCGTACCTGCCCCCGCTTCGCCCGCCCGGATCGCCAGGTCCGCCGCCCACGGCCGGACCATCCATCCGGCCGAAGCGACACGTTCTCGCCACATCCATGCTCTGAGGTGCGCTGGGGCGGGGGCCGCCATCGGAGGCCCGTCACCCAGCGTCAGCGGGAGCAAGCAGGATGGTCGAACAGGATAAGGCCAGCGCCATCGCGGCCGCCAACCAGCGGGAGGTGGAGCGTGCGGCGAAGTCCGGCCGGAAGGCCAGCCGCCGCCAGCGGGTGGGTGAAGCGCTGGACACCGTGAACGACGTATCGACCTTCGCGGAGATCCTGTGGACGGTCGGCCGCGGCATCGGTGCCGTCGGGCGCATCGTCATGAAGCTCGCCCGCTTCGACCACTAGGACATTTCGACCACTGGGGCATAATGCGTTCAGGAAACGCGCTCTATGCCTCTGTCTAGTAAGGCGATTCAGGCTTTCGGTTATGCTACCGCAAGCCACCACGCTCCAGGGCGCCGCCTCCGCAGTCTGGAGCAGGGCTCAGGTCTGCGTGCCGCCGTTCACCTGCACCATCTGGCCGTTGATGAAGGCGCCGGCGTCGGACACCATCGTCCGCACCACGGCGGCGATTTCCATCGGCGTGCCCAGCCGGCCGGTGGGGATGCGGGCGATCGTCGCCTGCCGCCGCCGCGTCGCCTCCGTATCCGCCGTGCCGTCTTCGTCCTGCGCGGTGGGGCCCGGGGAGACGGCGTTGACGGTGATGCCCTGCGCGGCGAATTCCTTGGCCAGCGATTTCGTCAGCCCCCAGACAGCATGCTTGGCCACCGAGACCGCCGCATGCCCCGCATGGCCCTGGATGGCGTTCATCCCGGTGACATTGACGATCCGCCCCCAGCCCTGCGCCAGCATGCCGGGCAGGCAGGCCTGGGTCAGCCAGATCGCCGCCTCCATGTCCACCGCCAGCACGCGGCGCCAGGTTTCCTCCGCGATGTCCAGGAAGGGGCCGTGCGGGCGGATCGCCGCGTTGTTCACCAGCGCGTCCACCCGGCCCGACATCCCCATCGCTTCCCGCGCGAGACGCGTGGCGTCCTCCCGATTGCCGACATCGCCCATGACGACGAGGGCCGACGCCCCCAGCGCCTGGGCCTGCCGCGCCACGGCCTCGCACGCCGCCCGGTCCGAGGCGCCGTTGATGACGACGTCGAAGCCATCCTCAGCCAGACCCAGTGCCACGGCCCGGCCGATATTGCGGCCGGAACCGGTGATGAGGGCCACCCTGCGCTGCTGTGCCATGTCCTGCCTGCCTTTCTGGTTGTCGTCTGGTCGTCGTGGAAGCGGCCCGTTGCCGACTAAGGCTGGCCCGGGGCTTCGTGCGGCCGCAGCGTCTCCAGCATCCAGCGCGCCAGGGCGGTGGTGCGGGCATCCATATGCGGCTGGCCGATCAGCTGGATGCCCATGGGCAGGCCATGCACGCTGGCCAGCGGCACCGTCACCGCCGGCGCGCCAAGCGCCGAAGTCGCCGCGTTGAAGGCGATGTCGCCGGTCGGGCGCGGGTTGAGAGGCTGGCCGGGGATGTCGCCGGCCCAGGCCGGTGCCGGGCCGGGGGAGGCCGGGGCAATCAGCGCATCGGCCAATGGGGCCAGGGCGGCCAGGTGGCGGCGCGCTTCCTCCCGCTGCAGCAGGCGGCGGCGGTAGCCGTCCAGGTTCATCGCCTCGCCCGTCGCGTGGCGGCGCTTCATCCGCTCGCTGACGCCGTTGGGCGATTGTGCCAGTAGGCTGCGCATGGTGCTGAGGTTCTCGAAGGCGCAGATCTCGTTGGTCATCGCCCTGGCATCGGCGATGCTGCGTTCGAACGCCTCGATCCACGGATGCTGGTTGCGGTGCAGGATCTCCACCCCGGCGACGCGCAGTTGGTCCAGGATCGCCTCGAACGCATCGCGGGATGCCGTATCCAACAAAGCCCAGCCTTCGGATTCCATCACGATCAGCCGCGCAGGGCGCTCCGCCGCCGGGGGTGCCGCCGGCCCGAACAGACCAGGCGCGCCGGGATCGCCGCCGACGCGCCGCGCGATCTCGATCGCCACCTGCCACATATCCTGCACCGCGTTGGCGTGCACGCCGGCGGTGGCCTGGGACAGGCCCTGCCGCTCACCCCGGTTGATGGCGCCCTGGGTCGGCTTCAGCGCGACATTGCCGCAATAGCTGGCCGGGCGGATGATGGAGCCGCCGACCTGCGTGCCGATGGCTGCCGGCACCATGCCCGCCCCCACCGCGGCGGCGGAGCCGGAGGATGAGCCGCCCGGCGTATGGCCCGGATGGTAGGGGTTGGTGGTCGGCCCGGGCTCGGACATGCCCAGCTCCGTCGTCACCGTCTTGCCGAGGATGATGGCGCCCGCAGCGCGCAGCGCCTGCACCAGCGCGGCATCGTGCTTGGGAAAGTGGCCGCGATAGGCGGCGCAGCCCATCTGCGTCGGCATGTCCTGCGTCGCGATCAGATCCTTGATGCCGATGGGCATGCCGTCGATGGCGGAGAGTGGCTGGCCGGCCCGCCAGCGCTGGGTGCTGGCATCGGCCGCCGCCCGCGCGCCGGCCTCGTTCAGCACGACCCAGGCCTGTACCACCGCCTCACGCTCCCCGATCGTGGCGAGGCAGCGCTCCAGGTAGGCGCGCGGCGTATCGGCGCAGGACTGGAAGGCGGGCACGGCATCGTGGAAGGTCAAAGGCGGGCGCTGGCGCACATCATACGCCGTGCTGTGACGGTCGTTCATGGATCGATTTCCTCGCGGCTGCGTCTCAGCGGTATTGCGGCTCGGCGGGCTGCCGGGCAGCCGTCCTGCCGCCGGCCGGATGGGCGGCCAGCCGCGCCAGGTCCGGCAACGGCCGGGCGAACTCCGGCAGGCTGCGGAACAGTTGCTCCAGCGCCTGCGCCGCCGCCAGGGTGAAGCCATCGGCGCCACGCGGCCCCACGACCTGCAGGCCGAAGGGCATGCCGTACTCATCCAGGCCGCAGGGAATGCAGATGGCGGGGTGCCCGGTGATGGAGATGCCGTAGGTGATGCCGGACGTATCGAAATACCCGGTGAGGGGAATGCCCTCCATCTCGGTCGGGTAGGGTTGGGTCTTGGGGAAAGGCGTCAGTGCCTGGCAGGGCAGCAGCAGCAGGTCATGCCGGGTGAAGAACTCCTGGAAGGCGCGGTAGATCCGCGTCTGCTCGGCCTGTGCCTCGGCCAGATCCGCCAGGCTGTAGCGCAGCCCTTCCTCGTAATTGCCGCGGGTATTGGCACCGAGCAATTGCGGGTCCTGCTCGTAGTACTTCCGGAAGCCGGTGATGAAATTGGTGCAGCGGATGACGCGGTAGGCGCGCTCGACGCCCGCCATGTCGGGGTCTTCCGGCTCCATCCGAGCACAGATGCGGGCCAGCACCGCCGTCCGGGCGGCGAAGACGCGGCGGATGCTGGGGGCTATCGGGGCGAAGCCCAGGTCGGTGGAGATGGCGACGCGCAGGGAGGACAGGTCCACCGGGTGCGGCCGGGCCAATGCCTCCGGGCCCTCGGCACGGGGATGCGCCATCGGGTCCCGACTGTCGGCGCTGGCCATGGCGGAAAGCAGCAGGGCGGTATCGGCGACGTCCCGCCCCATCGGCCCCTGTACGGAGAGCACGGACCAGCCCTGCCGCCGGCGTTCCGATGCCACCAACCCTGGCGTCGGCCGGAAGCCGACCACGCCGGACCAGGAGGCCGGCTTGCGCAACGACCCGCCGGTGTCGGAACCGGTGCAGAGCGGCAGCATGGACGCCGCCAGCGCCACGGCGGACCCGCCGCTGGAGCCGGCGCAGGACAAGGCGGAATCGAACGCATTGCCCGTGGCGCCATACACGTCGTTCAGCGTGTTGCCGCCGGTGCCGAATTCCGGCGTGTTGGTCTTGGCGACGATGATGGCGCCGGCCTGGCGCAAGGCGGCGACCACCCGCTCGTCATTCTGTGGCACGTGGTCGCGGAACATGGGGGAGCCGTAGGTGGTGCGCAGCCCCGCCGTGTCGTTGAGATCCTTGATGCCGACGGGCAGGCCGTGCAGCGGGCCCAGCGAATCGCCGCGCATCACCTGTGCCTCGGCGGCGCGGGCCGCCTCTAGCCCGCCCTCGAAATCCGTGGCAACGATGGCGTTCAGGGCCGGGTTCACCGCCTCGATCCGCGCGATGCAGTCGCGCAGCAATTCCACCGGCGAAACCTGCCGCGTGCCGATCAGGCGCCGCAGCTCCACAGCCGTCAGGTCGCACAGTGAGGTCATGCCGTATCCATCCCGGTATCGTTGCTTGCGCGGCAGGTTGTGCCGCGGATGATCGAAACTCGTTGTCAGGGCGCCCGCCGCAGCGCCATGGCCAGCGTGGCCTGGTTGGCCTGCGGCGTATAGACGAGGTCCCGCGACGTGGCCCAGGTGGAGACCCAGAACACCAGGGGAATGATTGCCCGGTCGGCCATCACGGCCGCCATGGTGTCCTGCAGGATCGCGCGCCGCTTATCCTCATCCACCGTCACCAGCGCCTGGCGGATCGCGGCGTCGACCTGCGGGTTGGAATAGCGGCCGCGATTGGAACCGCCATAGGCGCCGCCCCGCGTGTACGCGATGCCGACGAGAGTGCCCGAGGCCTCCCCCGTACCGGCGCCCCAGCTGTGCAGCATCTGGGAGAGTTCGTTGCGCGCCGTGCGGCCGCTATAGACGGTGTGCGGCATCGTCTCGACCGTCGTGCGGATGCCGATGCGGCCCCACATCTGCGCGATGACCTGCACGGTGCGCGTGGCATTCACGATGCGGTCGTTGCTGGTGTGCAGCACCACGCGAAAGCCATCGGGATAGCCGGCCTCGGCCAGCAGGCGGCGGGCACCCTCCGGGTTGGTGACTTCTGGCCTGATGGCTGGGTTGTAGCCGAAGAAGCGTTCTGGCACGAGCTGGTCGGCGCGCACGGCCTCGCCCTCGTTCACACGTTCGACGATGGCATCGCGGTCGATGGCCATGGAGAGCGCCTGGCGCACACGCAGGTCGCGCATCGGGTTGCGGGGCAGCGGGTTGCCGGAATTGTCCGAGATATTGCCCGCGATCGGGACCTCGTTATGCACATCGACCGAGAGGAAGGTCATGCGGTTGGTGACGCCGGACCACAGCCTGACATTCACCTGCTGGCGCAACCGGGCGCTATCCGTGGTCGGCACCTCGGCGATGACGTCGACGTCGCCTGCCAGCAGCGCGGCGACGCGTGCGGGCCCCACGGGGGTAATGCGGAACGTCACCTTGTTCCACGGCTCCACGCCGTTCCAATAGGCCTCGTTGCGGGTGTAGACCATGCGGTCGCCTGGTACGTGCTCGGCCAGCCGGTAAGGGCCGGTGCCGATCGTGGCCCGCCCGCTCTGGTAATCCGCCGTGCTAGCGTTCGTGCCATGCTGGCGGGAGATGATGGCGATGACGCTGACATCGATCGGCAGCAACGGCGACGGGCCATCCGTATGCAGGCGGATGGTGTACGGGTCGACGATGGTCCAGCCCTTGATCTGCTTGGTGAAGGTGCCGAAGGAGCTGGGGCTGTTCGGCACGTCCGGCGCGCGCTCGAGCGAGAAGGCGACGTCATCGGCGGTGAAGGGCGTGCCGTCGTGGAAGGCCACGCCACGCCGCAGGCGAAATTCCCAGGTGACATCATCCAGCAGCACCCAGGATTCCGCGAGGCCGGGCCCGATTTGCTGGTTGGCATCCTGCGTGGTCAGCGAGTCGAAGACATGCCGCGCCTGCGCGTTGTTGATGCCGTTATTGTGGAAATGCGGATCGAGCGAAGTCGGCGGTGCCGCCAGCGCGATGCGCAGATCGGCGGCCAGCACGGGGTTGGCCGGAAGCAGCAAAGCCAAGGTTCCGGCGGCAAGGCGGTTCACGAAGGTCATCGCGGACTCCTCTGGTTCCAGCTCAGTCGGTCGTCACCTCACGGGTCAGCCGATGCGGGGGCGGTGGCCTCCGATCCTTCCAGCACGCGCAGCAGGGTGGCGTTGAAGGCCGGCGCGGCCTCGTAGCTCACCCAGTGCCCGGCACCGGGAACAATGTGGAAATCGGCGCCGGGCTGGACGCCCCGCAGCGCCGCGCGGCGTTCGGCGATATGGCCGCGTGCGATATTGTCCTCGCCGCCCCAGATGCCAGCCAGCGGCGCGCGCACATGGGGCAGGGCGCGCAGCAACGTGTCGGTGATGCTGATGGCGGGGCTGCGCACGCGCCCGGCCTCTGCGTTCCTTTCCTGCAGGGACAGGGCCACGGGGTCGATCCGCGCGGCATCGGCGAACATGATGGTGCCCAGGGCCTGCCGGTGGACTTGCAGGCGTGCCTCCCGCGTCTCCGCGCGCCGCCAGGAGCCCATCGGCGCGAGTTCCGCCCGCTTCAGGCCGAAGCCGTTCGAGCCGACGATGACGAAGCGCCGCAGCCGCGTGCCGAGCCGCGCCGCGACATGCCCGCCCACCACGCCGCCGAAGGAGAAGCCCGCCAGTTCCAGCGGCGTATCCCCGGGCAGCAGCCGTTCCAACCCCGCTGCCACGATCCCGGCGATGCTTTCGGCGCTGTGCGGTTCCGGCGGCGTGGCCGAGCCGCCAAGGCCAGGCAGATCGGCGGCGATGACGCGCCGGTGCCGCGACAGCGGCAGCACGTTGCGCAGCCAGTGGGACCAGGAGCCGTAGCCGCCATGCAGCAGCACCAGCGGCACGCCCTCCCCCCAACTGCGCCAGACCATCTGGCCATTCCCGCACGGCGTGAAGTCCAGCACGGCCCGCGCTTCCACCCGCGCCAGGATGGCTTCCGGCGTGGCGCCCAGCGCGGCGAGGTCAGGCGGAATGGGGGCAAGGGGCTGCGTCATGGCATCAGCGCCCGGTGAAGACCGGCATGCGCTTCTCCATGAAGGCGCGGCGCCCCTCGGTGTAATCGGCGCTGTCGAAGCAGGTGGCGACGTGGGCGCGCATCATCGCGCCGTCCTGCAGGCTTTCAGGCTTCATCAACTCGTTGACGATAGCCTTGGAGGCCCGCAACGAGAGCGGTGCCTTTTCCGCCAGAGTCATTGCGTAGTCACGCACCACGCCCTCCAGCGCCGCTGGCGGCGCGAGGCGGGAGACGAGGCCGATTCGCAGCGCTTCCGCCGCATCCAGCCGGCGGGCGGAGAACAGGATGTCCTTGGCGGCGGCGGGGCCGACCAGGTTGACCAGCCGGCGCAGGCTGTCCGACGAATACGCGGCGCCGAGATTGGCGGCCGGGACGCCGAAGCGCGCATCCTCCGCCGCGAAGCGCAGGTCGGCCGACATGGCGATGCCCAGCCCGCCACCCAAGCAGTAGCCGCGGATCATGGCGATCACCGGCTTTTGCAGCGTGTTCAGCCGCTGGCGCGCGCTATCCGAAAGGGCAGCGTAGCGGGACGCCGTCTCGGCATCGGCCCGCTGTGCGGCGAACTGCGAGATATCGGCGCCGGAGACGAAGGCGCGATCCCCCGCGCCCTGCATCACGATGACACGGATGGCGTCGTCGGCCTCGAAATCCTCCAGGATCTCTGCCATCGCGCTCCACATTTCCAGCGACATGGCGTTGCGCTTGGCCGGGTTGCTGAAGGTCATCCAGCCGATCGGGCCGGTCTTCTCGGCCAGCATCTGTCCTGTCATATCCTGTGTCTCCTCCATCCCTGCCGGCTCAGATCACCTGCCGCGCGCGCAGGCCGTCGATGGCGGCGCCGTCGTAACCCAGGGATTCCAGCAGGGCGTCACTGTGCTCGCCGCGCTCCGGCGTCGGCATCCGCAGCGCCGCCGGCTGGGGTGCGGCGGACAGGGTGATGGGCTGCCCCACCACGCCCAGCGTGCCGAGCGTGCCGTGCTCCACCGTTTTTGCGATGCCAAGATGCTGCACTTGCGGGTCGGCGAAGACCTGATCGATGGTGTTGATCGGCCCGCAGGGCACGCCGGCGCGGGTCATGGCTTCCACCAGCTCGGCGCTGGTGCGCGTGCTGGTGTATTCGGCGATGGTGGCGTTCAGGGCGGCGCGGTTGCGGCGGCGTGAACCGCTGGTCGTGTAGTCCGGATGGGTCAGCATGTCCGGCCGGCCGATCGCCTCGCAGAAGCGGCGGTACAGCCGGTCCCCGGCGGCGGCGATGTTCACGTGGCCGTCGCTGGTGGGGAACACACCGGTCGGCGTGCTGGTCGGGTGGTCGTTGCCAGCCTGGCCGGGAACTTCGCCGTCGATCAGCCAGCGGCTGACCTGGAAGTCCAGCATGGCGATCTGCGCCTCCAGCAAGGAGGTGTGCACCCATTGCCCTTCCCCGGTATGCTCCCGGTCCAGCAGCGCGATCAGCACGCCCTGGGCGAGGAAATGGCCGGAGCAGAGATCGGCGATGGGAATGCCGACACGCGTCGGCCCCTGTCCCGGCTGGCCGGTGACGGACATCAGCCCGCCCATGCCCTGGGCGATCTGGTCCACGCCGGGGCGTGTGGCGTAGGGGCCATCCTGGCCAAACCCGGCGATGCTGCCATAGACGATGCGAGGATTGACGCGGCGCACCGCCTCGTAATCCACCTCCAGCCGGTACTTCACGTCCGAGCGGTAATTCTCCAGCACCACGTCGGCGGTCTCGACCAGCTTGAAGAAGATCGCGCGCCCCTCGGGCGACTTCAGGTTCAGCGTCAGGCTGCGCTTGTTGCGGTGCAGGTTCTGGAAGTCGGAGCCATGCCGCATGCCAATGAGGCTGCCGCCGGCCTCGTCATCCAGCGACGCGGGGGGCTCGATCTTGATGACGTCGGCGCCCCAGTCGGCCAACTGGCGGGCAGTGGTGGGACCGGCGCGGTGCGAAGTCAGGTCCAGCACGCGGAAGCGGGAGAGCGGCAGGCGCGGCATGGTGATGGTCCCCTCCGACGATCGGCCCGGCCGGCGGGATCAATGCATCCCCGTTCGGCGGCGTCACCGGAACGCTAGGACGACCCTGGCGGCGCGATCAACGGCCAGGAGCGGCGTCATTCCGCCCAGCGGAATATGCGGTCAGCCGGCGGGCCGGGGGCCCGGCAGGTGGCCGTTCAACCGGGAAAGCTCCATCGCCCGCTGTATCAGCAACTGGGCAAAGCGGCCCTCGTCGGCGGCCGAGAAGCGCGACTGCGGCAAGGTGATGCAGAGATCGCCGATAATGGCGCGGCCGGCGCCGAACACCGGTGCGGCCATGCCCACGGCGCCATGCGTCTGCTCGCCGCGCGTCAGGGCGTAGCCGCGGGCCCGGATCTCGGCCAGGCGCTGCATCAGCACCGCCTCGTCCGGCGGGGTATGGCCATCGACAGGCGAACGCTCCCCACGGCCCAGCACACGCTCCACCTCCGGCGGGGTCAGCCACGCCAGCAGGCACAGGCCCGTGGCGCCCCAGAGCAGGGAGCGCGCCTGGTGCATACGGACCGTATAGGGCATCGGCAGCGGCGAGGACGTCTTGTCGATGAACATCATCGTCAGCGTCTGCGGCAGCAGCATGCCGAACATGCAGGTTTCGGTCGTCCGCCGCGTCACTTCCTGGATAACCGGTCGTGCCAGGCGCAGGACGCCGGACTTGCGGGCGGCCAGCGCGCCGATGCGGCTGAACTCGTTGCTGACGCGGTAGCGCCGGGCGCTGGTGCGGTCGATCAACCCCGCCGCCACCAGCTGGTCCAGCAACCGGTGCAACGTGCTGGGCGCCAGCCCGACCTGTTCCGACAGGTCCTTGATCGACACGCTGGCCCCGCCTTCGGCGAAGGCCCGCAGCACAGCCACGACGCGGGAGACGACGCTGATGCCGGCACCGCCTTCCTCGGCGTCGCCGTCTCGGCCTGGGGCTCTCGGCCGCTGCGAAGGGGGTGCCGCCATCGCCTTCCATCTCCCGGCATGCCGCCGCGGGCAGGGGCCCGGGCACACCGCCCATGTCACGGGACGGACCGGGCGGCGGATGTGGGGAGTAGAGCGCGGGGCGCCGCCCATGACAATGATGACGGTTGCGCAACGCTCCACAGGTCCACCACGTCACGGGTGCAGGGATGCCCCCTTGGTGGCCTTGTCCAAGTCCTTCCTGGGGCCGCGCAGCGCCAGTCCGACAAGGTCCGGCGCCTCGGCCGGCTCCAGCAGGAAGGCGGCGCGGTTGGCGGCATCATGGCCGGTGGAGAACATGGCGCGGACATAGACCGCGCGGCTGAGGCCACGCTCGATGCCCTGCCGCCACGCCCGCTGCAGCGTCCCGGCCCCGGCGGCGAAGATCAGCATCGGCTGGCCCAGCAGCCGGGCGTGCTGGCGGCCAGCGGCGTCCTCATAGGGCTCGCCCATGGCTTCGGGGGCGCCGCCGGCGATGCCGGTGGCCAGGAAGGCCGTGACGTTCAGCTTCTGCCAGACCGCCAGATCATCCAGCACCAGGATGGCCACCTTCGTGTCGAACACCATCTCGCTCTTGCCTTCCTTGCAAATGGGGCCGGCATGTCAGGCGAAGTGGGCGGCATCGTCTGGAACATCCGTGCACAAGGCGCGGAAGGCGGCGGGAGTCACGCCGTAGGCCTGGCGGAAGCGGCGGCCGAGATGGCTCTGGTCGGCGAAGCCGCAGGCAGCGGCGGCGGCGGCCGGCCGCTCGCCCCCGGCCAGCAGGCGGCGGGCCAGCAGCAGCCGCAGCTGCAACAGATAGGCGTGGGGCGAGGTGCCGTAGGCAGCGCGGAAGGCCCGCGCCAGCTGGAAACGGTCCGCCGCCCCCGCCGCCTGCGCCAACGCATCGGCGCCGATGTCCGCCGCCACGTCGTCATGCAACACCTCCCGCGCCAGCCGGGCCACCCTGGCGGCGCGGCCACCCGATGCCACGCGGGGGGCAGGGCCCAAATGCGGGCGCAGGCGGGCCAGCACCGCGTCCAGCGCCGCATCGCGCGCGAGGCGCTCGGCAGGCGCGGAGAGGGCGGCGCAGGCGTGGCGGATGGCGGCGCCCAGTTCGGGATCGTCGCAGAGGCTGGCGGCGAAGCGTGGGCTGGTGCCCGGCGTGTCCGCCAGCCCGGCCCGCAGCCAGGTCCTGGGCAGGTACAGCATGCGGTAGGAGAAACCACCCTCCGCCCCGGCCTGGCCGTCATGCGCCTCCTGCGGCTCGATGAGGATGACGCGGCCGGGGGTGCTGAGGCGGCGCGCGCCCCGGCAGAGGAAGTCCTGCACGCCGTGGTCGGTGACGCCGACCAGCCAGTCGTCGTGGCGGTGCAGGTCGTAGGCATGGGCGGCGAAGCGGGCCTGGATCGCCTCGACGCCCGTCGCCGCGTCATGCGCCAGGCGGACACGGTCCGGCGGCGTCAGCATGCGCGCGGCGGGGGCAGGGGGCGTGGCGGCAGTGTCATGGCATCGGCCACGATAGCCCAGGTGGCCCCGCCGGAGCGAGGCCACGCCCTACGTGATGGCGCAGGTTAGACCTGGGCGTTCCGCGCGTGGGCAAGGCCCTTCGGGAAGCCGGAGCGATCGCGGTAATCCCGCCCGGGGCCCGGCTGCCGTGCGTGCCGCGCCGTCAGCCCCTGGTGGCAGATGACATCCAGCACCGTGATGCCGAGCACCGCCAGCAACGCGAGCTGCGCATTGCCGCGCCGCGGATCATCCTGCTGGGCAGCGACGGCCAGCGTGGCGATATCCAGCGCATCCCCGGCAATGCGGGCGGCCACGCCCGGCGCTGGGTTGACTGAAAGGCATGCCACGCCGCTGCCGATCTCCCGCGCCCCACAGGCGCGGATCATCCATTCGGACCCTTCCAGCCCCAGGGTGCGGGCCACGCGGTGGGCGCCGAACAGCTCCAGCATGCCGAGGCCGATGCTGAACCAGCCGAGGCCCCGCGCCAACTGGTCCGGCGACGCGAGCGTGCCGGGGCCGGTGGAAATGACCCTCGGGTCGCCGGGGGAGCGAGCGGATTTCATCAACATGTTCATGGAACACCTCAGGGCTTGAGAACGACCTTGATGCAGCTGTCCTGCTTGTCGCGGAACATCTTGTACATCTCGGGTCCGTCTTCGAGACGCGCGGTATGGGTGATGACGAAGGACGGATCGATCTGCCCCTCCTCGATGCGGCGGAGCAGGTCGTCGGTCCAGCGGTTCACATGCGTCTGGCCCATGCGGAAGCTGAGGCCCTTGTTCATGGCGATACCGAGCGGAATCTTGTCCACCAGCCCGCTATAGACGCCGGGGATGGAGATGATGCCGCCGGGGCGGCAGACATAGATCATCTCCCGCACCACGTGCGGGCGGTCGCTCTCCATCATCACCGCCTGCTTCGCGCGGTCGAGCAACGTATCGGGCTGGCCCATCGAGACGTGGGATTCAAGCCCCACCGCGTCAATGCATTTTTCTGGCCCCTTGCCCGAGGTCAGGTCGTTCAACCGCTCGATGACGCTTTCCGTCTCGAAGTTGATGGTGATCGCGCCGCCGGCCTGCGCCATGGAGAGGCGCTCTGGAATGCAGTCGATCGCCACCACCTGGCGGGCGCCGAGCAGGATGGCGCTGCGGATGGCCATCTGCCCCACCGGGCCGCAGCCCCAGACCGCCACCGTGTCCGTTGGCTCGATGTCGCAATGTGCCGCAGCCTGCCAACCAGTGGGGAAGATGTCGCCGAGGAACAGCACCTGCTCGTCCGTCAGGTTGTCCGGCACCTTGATATGCGTGGCATCGGCGAAGGGCACGCGCAGGTATTCGGCCTGGCCGCCCGGGTAGCCGCCGGTGAGGTGAGTATAGCCGAACAGGCCGGCCGTGCTGTGGCCATAGACCTTGTCGGCCATTTCCTTGTTCCGGTTGCTGCGCTCGCAGACCGAGAAATTGCCGCGCCGGCACTGGTCGCACTGGCCGCAGATGATGGTGAAGGGCACCACGATACGGTCGCCCTTCTTGAGCTTGCCCTTGGCCTCGCTGCCGACCTCCACCACCTCGCCCATCATCTCGTGCCCCATGATGTCGCCATTCTTCATCGCGGGGATGAAGTTATGGAACAGGTGCAGGTCGGAGCCGCATATGGCGCAGCTTGTGACTTTGATGATGGCGTCGCGCGGATCTTCGATCCCCGGATCGGAGACCTGATCACAGCGGATATCCTGTTTACCGTGCCATACGAGAGCTTTCATTGCAGGGTCCCATCCCATTCGTGAGGGCGCATCCCGGCAGCTACGCACTGCCGCACCTGTCACAGAACGATGGATTCGCGCAGGCGTTTCGTGGCGAATGTTCTTCCGAATGCGGAATTATCCGCAATGGATTCCGTAACCTGCCTGTAGCTGGGCTATGATTTCCTGAGTTGATGGAATCAGAATGCATCCTTCATCCCGGCATGCGGCCGGATGCAGCGGGGGGACATTATCCTGCTTGCTGCCGTGCCCAAGTTCCCGACACAGCATACCTTCAGCTGGGAACTTTGGAATCTCCGTTCACTCACCCGGTAGTACGCTCGGCAGCATAGGTGCCGTTCACGCTCCTGGCTTGTGCGACGCATAAATACCGACACCCGCGATGGATCAGCCTACGGTGGCTTACCCGTGCGAGCGGATCACACTGGCCGGCCCGGCGAGGCGGACCTGGTTCCGCCCTGCGTTCTTGGCACCGTAGAGGGCGTGGTCCGCCTCCTGGTACACCGTGTCGAAATCCCGCCCCTGGCACAGCGCCACGCCGGCGGAGACGGTGACCGGCACGGTGATGCCATCGATCAGGAAAGGCCGGGTGGAAAGGCGCCGCGCCAGCCGGTCAAGCCGCTGCGCCAGCGCCGCCGATGACTGCTTCCAGGCTACGAAGGCGAATTCCTCGCCACCGACACGGCCGACCAGGCCCAGGCCATCCAGCTCCTCAACCAGCACACCGGCCAGTTGCTGCAACGTGGCATCGCCGACGCCGTGGCCATGGGTGTCGTTGATGCGCTTGAAATGGTCCACGTCGATCAGCACCAGCGCGGTGTCGCGTTCGTTATGCCGCTGGAAGGCGGAGAGCACGGCGCGGCGGTTGGGCAGGCCGGTCAGGTCGTCGGTACGGCTCAGCAGCTCCAGCTGCACCTGGGCGCGCCACAGGTTCAGGTGGGCGTAGCCCAGGCTGCCCAGCAGGGGCAGGGCGATGACCGAGGCCACCAGGATGGTGACGACCCAGGAGCGGATGGCCGTTTCCCAATCCGTGAAAAAGATCAGCTGCTGCGCCACGTCCACCAGCAGCGCGGTACCGATCGCGGACGCGGTGGCAAGAAGCAGATAGCGGGCCAGGTCCCGGCGGTTACGGATGACGGGGCTGAAGATCCGCTTCAAGGGCTTCGGGACGTCCATCGAGGATGCGCGGATACCGCCACGCCGGACAGGGACCATACCGCATCGCGTGATGGCTCACCAACCCGTGATATCGGGGGTGAGCTCCGCGCCCACGCTGGGTAACGTGGCCCCCTTAACCATTGATGAACGTCGGCGCGTGCCGCCAGGGCCAAGGTTCCGTCCATCCTCCGCTTTTAGGTCTTGTCATGTTATAACGTTTCATTCATGCCGTGACCCATGACAGCAGCCATCCTCCCACGCCGTGCCTTGCTCGCTTCCGCGGCCGGCCTGCCTTTCCTGCCCCGTGCCGCCGCCGCACAACCGGCGTCGGACACCTTCCGCGTCGTCACCTCGCAGGAGATCAATGGGCTGGACCCCTCCCGCTCCGGCTATGTCTTCGCCCGCATGCAGGTGGTGGAGACGCTGACCGGCGCCGATGATGGCGGCCTGCCGGTGCCGCAGCTCGCCCGCGCCTGGACCCTGTCCGAAGACCGGCTGACGTGGCGCTTCGAACTGCGCCCTGACGCCCGTTTCCACGACGGCACCTCGGTTACCGCCGAGGCCGTCGCCTTCTGCCTGGATCGCGCGCGACGGCAGACCGGGGTACTCGGCAACATCCCGATCGAGAGCATTGCCGTCGAGGCGGGGGGTATCGTCATCCGCACCCGCCGCCCCTTCGTCTCGCTGACCGCCTTCCTGGCCCACTACAGTACCGCCATCCTGGCGCCAGCTTCGTTCGAGGGGGAGGCGGTGCGCGCCGTCATCGGCAGCGGGCCGTACAAGGTGGCACGGCTGCTGGCGCCCCAGCGGCTGGAGACCGAGCGTTCCGATCACTGGGACGGGCCGCCGCCAGCCTTCGCCCGCGCCAGCTACCTAGCCGCCGGCCGGGGCGAGACCCGCGCGGCAATGGCCGAAGGCGGGCAGGCCGAGATGGTGGCGCAGCTGGCGCCGGAAACGGTGGAGCGGTTGCGGCGCAATCCACGCCTCGATATCCGCGTACAGCCCATCCCGCGCACCCGGTTGATCAAGCTGAACTGCGCCTCGCCCCTGTTCAATGATGTGCGGGCGCGGCGGGCCGTCAGCCTGGCGCTGGACCGCGCCGGCATGGCGGCGGCGCTGCTGCGCTCGCCCGCCTCCGCCGCCACGCAGATGTTTCCGGCCAGCATGGCGGAATGGCACGTGCCGTCCCTGCCGCCGCTGCGGCGGGACGTGGCGGAAGCGCGGCGGCTGCTCGGTGCGCTCGGCTGGCAGCCGGGGCCGGATGGCCTGCTGGTGCGCGACGGCGCGCCGTTCCGCTTCACCCTCCGCACTTTCTCCGACCGGCCAGAACTGCCGGGTCTGGCCACCGCCATGCAGGCGCAGCTGCGGGAAGTCGGCATCGATATGAAGGTCGCCGTCGTCAACAGCGGCGAGATTCCGGCCGGGCACCGCGACGGTACGCTGGAAGCCGCGTTGATGGCGCGCAACTTCTCCCTGGTGCCGGACCCGCTGGGCACGCTGCTGCAGGATTACAGGCCGCAGGGCGGCGACTGGGGCGCCATGAACTGGTCCAGCCCGGCACTGACCGCGCTGCTGGAGGAACTGGGCGCGACCGCCGACGCAGCGGAGCGCGCGGCGCTGCGTGGCCGTGCCTCGACCATCCTGCAGGACGAACTACCGGTCATCCCGGTCAGCTGGTTCGACCTGGCGACGGCAGTGTCCAAGCGCGTCGGCGGGCTGACGGTCGATCCGTTGGAGATCTCCTACCGCGTGGCGGGTGCAAGATGGGTGAGTTGATGCGCGCGCTGGGCGGCCGGGCCGTCCAGGCCCTGCTGGTGGCTTTGCTGGTCGGCGCCTCCTGCTTCCTGATGGTGCGGCTGCTGCCGGGGGACATGGCCTACCGCGTCGCCGCCAGCCGCTATGGCTACGATCTGGTGGACAGCGCGGCGGCGGAGGCCGTGCGGCAGGAGCTGGGGCTGGACCGCCCCTGGTTGCTGCAACTCGGCGCCTGGTTCGCCGATCTGGCGCGGCTGGATCTCGGCGTCTCGCTCGCCTCGGGGGAGGCGGTGCTGGACCTGCTCAGCGTGCAGCTGGGGCACACGCTGCTGCTCTCGGTGGTGGCGCTGGCGTTCTCACTGCTGCTGGGGCCGCCGCTGGGGGTGCTGACGGGGCTGCGGCCAGGCGGCTGGCTGGATGGCGGCGCGCTGGCGCTGGCAGCGGCGCTGCGAGCGGTACCGGCCTTCGTCATCGGCATCGCGCTGATGCTGGTGCTCGCCGTGGAGTGGGACTGGCTGCCGGTGGCCGGCGTCGGCGGCTGGCGGGAAGTGATCCTGCCGGCGCTGACCCTGGCGCTGGGGCTCGCCGCCGCGTCGTCCCGCGTCACGCGGGATGCGGTCGCGGCGGTGGTGGCCTCGCCCTACTTCGCCTTCGCGCGGATGAAAGGGCTGTCGGATGCCAGCGCGTTCCGCCGGCACGGGCTGCGCAACGCCTCCATCCCCGTCATCGCCTATCTGGGCCTGCAACTGGTCACGCTGATCGAGGGCGTCGTCGTGGTGGAATCGTTGTTCGCGTGGCCTGGCATCGGCCACGCGCTGGTGCATGCGGTGCTGGGGCGGGACATCCCGATGGTACAGGGCACGGCGCTGCTGATGGGCCTGTTGTTCGTCGGCCTGAACGCGGCGACCGATCTGGCCTGCTGGGCACTGGACCCGCGCCGGCAGGGGGCGCGGGCATGAGCCGCAAGCGCCTGCTGGGCGGCGCGCTGCTGGCCGCCGTCATCGCCTTCGCGCTGCTGGGGCCGCTGCATGGGGCGGACCCGTTGCGCCAGAACCTCTCCGACACGCTGCTACCCCCTGGCGGCGCCTACCCGCTGGGTACCGACCATCTGGGGCGAGACCTGTTGGCCCGGCTGGCGGCAGGCGCCCGGCTGTCCTTCGGCTTCGCGCTGCTGGCGGCGCTGGCGGCGGCGGTGCCGGGCATCCTGCTCGGCCTGGTGGCGGCGCTGCGGGGCGGGGTGCTGGAGCGGTTGTTGCTGGGCCTGGCCGATGCGGTGCAGGCACTGCCTGGGCTGCTGCTGGTGGTGCTGTTCACCGCCTTCGCGCCCGGCGAGTTCCTGCCGCTGTATCTTGGCCTCGCCTTGTCGCTGTGGGTGGAGTTCTTCCGCATTGCCCGCAACGGCGCCGCCGCGGTCATGGCCCGGCCGCAGGTGCAGGCGGCGCGGCTGCTGGGCTTCGGCGCCGGGCATATTTTGCGGCGCCACTTGTGGCCTGAAGTGGCGCCGCTGGCGGCCACGTTGTTCGCCTTCGCCGCCGGCACGGCCGTGACCACCATCGCGGCGCTGGCCTTTATCGGTGTGGGCGCCCGGCCGCCGGTGCCGGAGTGGGGCAGCATGATGACCGAACTGTTGCCCTACTACGCCGAAGCGCCGCTGGCGTTGCTGCTGCCGGCCATCCTGATCTTCACCACCGTGCTCGGCTTGCATCTGCTGGCGGGGCGGGAGCGCGCATGAGCCTCATCGTTGAACACCTGCGCATCCTGGGGCCGGATGGCGTGCTGGTGCACCCGGCCAGCTTCGCCCTGCGGCCTGGGGAGCCGCTGGTACTGCTGGGCGAGACCGGCTCCGGCAAGTCGCTGCTGGCTCAGGCCATCATGGGCGTGCTGCCGCCTGGCCTGCGCGCCGAAGGCCGCATCGTGCTGGATGGCCAGGACATCCTGAAGCTGGCGGCACGCGAGCGCCGGGCGCTGTGGGGCCGGGATGTCGCCATGCTGCCGCAGGAACCCTGGGCGGCGCTGGACCCCAGCATGCGTGCGGCGGCGCAGGTGGAGGAGGTGGACCGCCTCGTGCACCGACAGACACCATCGGTTGCCGCCAGCCGGACGGCGGCGCGCCTGTCGCGGCTGGGGCTGGGCGGCGCCGCGCGGCGCTTTCCCTTCCAGCTTTCCGGCGGCATGAGCCAGCGCGTGGCGCTGGCGGCGACCCAGGCGGCCGGCGCACGGATGCTGATTGCCGACGAGCCGACGAAAGGGCTGGATGCCGCGCTGCGCGACACCGCCGGCGCGCTGCTGCGGGCCGAGGCCGAAGCCGGGCGGATGCTGCTGGTCATTACCCATGACGTGACGCTGGCCCGCCTGCTGGGCGGCCAGGCCATCGTCATGCTGGCAGGGCAGGTGGTGGAAAGCGGTGCATTGCCCACGCTGCTGGACGCGCCCCGGCATGACTACACACAGAAATTGGTGGCGGCCGAGCCGGAGCGCTGGGCCGCCTGGCCCCGCCGCCAGCCCGGCCGGACCGTGGCGGCCGGGCAGGGCCTGCGGAAGCAGCTGGGCGGCCGGGAATTGTTCGACGGCCTGGACCTGGAGGTGGCGGAGAGCGACGTCGTCGCCATCGCCGGCCCCAGCGGCTGCGGCAAGACGACGCTGGGCGATGTGCTGCTGGGCATGACGCTGCCGGATTCAGGTATCGTGCGCCGCGCGGAGTGGGCTGGGCCGCTGGGCCTGCAGAAGCTGTACCAGGACCCGCTGGCCGCCTTTGCGCCGCATCAGACATTGGGCGCCGGCATTGCCGAATTGTGCCGCCGGCACGGGCTGGCACCGAGCGCCACCCATGCGCTGCTGCCCCGCCTGCGGCTGGACGCCGGCCTGTTGCATCGGCGGCCAACAGAAGTCTCCGGCGGAGAGCTGCAACGCTTCAGCCTGCTGAGGACCTTGTTGCTACGCCCGGCGCTGCTATTCGCCGATGAGGCAACCTCCCGCCTCGACCCGCTGACCCAGGCGGAGGTGATGCAGCTGCTGCTCGAGACCGTGCAGGAGTATGGCACGGCGCTATTGGTGGTGACGCATGATGCCGCGCTGGCCAACAAAGTGGCCGGGCAGGTGGTGACCCTGCCGCCGCGAAACCCCAGGATAAGGTTGGACAAGACAGCATCCGTTTTTCGGGTATGATGGCACACCCTTCGTAGAACCGGGTGCATGACCAGCTCGCCAAACCGCGCCTTCCTGACCGTCATCCCGGAAACCAACCCGGAGGTGCTGCGCGGCGTCGCATCCGCCGTGCGCATCCAGATCCTGCGGCTGTTGCGGCAGCAGGGGCCATTGAACGTCAACCAGATCGGCGCGCTGTTGGAACTGCCGCAATCGACCGTGGCAGCGAATGTGCTGGTACTGGAGCAGTGCCGGCTGATCGAGACCGAGTTGGTGAAGGCGGCGAAGGGGCAGCAGAAGATCTGCCATGTCCGCTTCGACGACATCGTCATTCGCCTGGATGGCCCGGCGCCGCAGCGGCAGCGGGACCTGGTGGAGGTGGCGATGCCGCTGGGCCTCTATACCTCCTGCGACGTGCAGGCACCGTGCGGGCTCTGCTCTCAGCGTGGCGTCATCGGGTTGCTGGACGTGCCGGACTTCTTCCTCGACCCCGCGCGGGTCGAGGCGATGCTGCTGTGGTTCTCGCGTGGTTTCGTCGAATACAAGTTCCCGAACAACGCCAAGCTGCTCGGCGCGCAGGTGAAGGGGGTGGAGTTCAGCCTGGAGATGTCTTCCGAAGTTCCGGGCACCAGCCTGGACTGGCCGTCCGACATCACGCTCTGGGTCAACGGCACCAAAATCGGCACCTGGACCTCGCCATCCGACTACGGCGACAAGCGCGGGGTGCTGACACCCCGCTGGTGGAAGCTGGAAGGTTCGCAATACGGCCGGCTGACGCACTGGGTGGTGAATGAGCACGGCACCTTCCTGGACGGCCTGCGGATTTCGGACGTCACCCTGGCGGCGCTGAAGCTGGAGGAACACCATTCCATCCGCCTGCGCATTGGCATCGAGGACAGCGCGAAGCACCCGGGCGGGCTGAACATTTTCGGCCGACAGTTCGGCAACCATGAGCAGGACATCGTCATGCGCCTGCGATTGGCCTGATTATACCCGTCAAACGGGTTCATACCGAATAAACGGTTGACGTTGGCCGGCCGAGACTTCTAGCCTTCCCGCAACGATCCACCGGAAACAGGTGGAGTGGGAGGACTGGTCCATGTCGTTCAGCCGCAGAAGCCTGCTGGCCACGCCGATCGCACTCGCCATCACCCCGGCCATGGCCCGGTCCGCCATGGCGCAATCCGCGACGGGCGGCGCACCGCCCCGGCGAGAGACGCTGATCCTGGAGAATCCAGAAGGCGTCATCCGCAACGCCGGCTGGTTCAACATCTGGTCCATCAATGCCGGCAGCCAGTATAACGGCCTGCAGCAACTGGCGATGGACACGCTGTGGTACATCGACCCGGAAAGCGGCGTCGATGGGCCCTTCGACAATTCCCTGGCCAGCGAACCACCGATCTACAACGCCGATTTCAGTGAGATGACGGCCAAGCTGCGGCGCGGCCTGTTCTGGAGCGACGGCACCGAGTTCACCTCCGCCGACGTGGTGCACACGGTCGAGACGCAGGTGAAAAACCCCGGCATGCGCTGGAGTGCGCAGCTGATCCTGAACGTGGCCGAGGTGACGGCACCGGACGCCTACACCGTGGTGTTCAAGCTGAAGAAGCCGAATGCGCGCTTCCACGCCAACTTCATGGTACGCTTCAACGCCATCTGGATCATGCCGAAGCATGTGTTCGAGAAGGTGGCGGACCCGGTGCGCTTCGACTTCAACCCGCCGGTCACGCTCAGCGCCTACAAGCTGCACAGCTTCGACCCCGAGGGCCGGCGTTTCACCTGGGAACGGCGGGAGGATTGGCAACGCACCTCGCTCGGCCGCTTCGGCGAGCCGGGGCCGCGCTATGTCTCCTATGTCGATGGCGGACCGGCGGATAAGCGCGTCATCGCCCAGTTGAACCATGATTTGGACGTCGTGCACGACGTGGCGCCGGAAGGCATGTTCACCCTGGCGCGGCAATCGGAGCAAGTGCGCGGCTGGTTCCCGAAATTCCCTTACGCGCACCCGGACCCGACGCTGCCGTCGCTGATCTTCAACACGCAGAACCCGATGTTCACCGACCGCCGCGTCCGCTGGGCCCTGGCCCTACTGATCGACATGAAGGCGGTGTCGATGGCCGGCTACCGCGGCGCCGCCACCATCTCCGCCATCGCCTTGCCGCCGACCGGCACGCATCCACGCGACTATCACGAGCCGCTGCAGGAATGGCTGGCCGCCTTCGAGCTCGATACCGGCAAGCAGAAGATCAAGCCCTATGACAGCACGATCGGCGCCCAGATCGCGGCGCTGGTGCGGCCTTCCAACCCCAATGTGCCGACCGAGCCGGCAGAGATCGCGCGTTCCCTGGGCCATGGCTGGTGGAAACCTAACCCGCAGGCGGCCACCGAGCTGCTGGAAGCCGCCGGCTACCGCAAGCGCGGCAATGCCTGGATGACGCCCGAAGGCAAGCCCTTCAGCATCAAGGTAGTGGTGGAAGGCGAGACCCGGCCGGTGATGACCCGCACCGGCACCATGATCGCGCAGAACTGGCGACAATTCGGTATCGACAGCCGCATCGACGTCGCGCAGGGCACCAGCATGGCCGACCGCCGTAATGCGGGTGACTTCGAGACGATCATGGCCTGGAGCGTCGAGACCTATGGCGGGCATCCCGACCTCGCCTATTTCCTGGATAGCTGGCATTCGCAATACGTCGCGCCGCCGGGCAAGGCGCAGCCCTGGCGCAACTGGCAGCGCTGGGCCAGCCCGGAGATGGACGCGATTATCGAGCGCATGCGCGCCACGCCGTTCGATGACCCTTCGGTGGTCGAGATCGGCCGCGACTACGCCAGGCTGATGGTGCGCGAGATGCCGATCATCCCGCTGATGGCCTACAACGTCTTCACGACGATGGATACCACCTACTGGACCGGCTTCCCGACCGCCGAGAACCCCTACACCAACCCGGTGCCGAACTGGGGCAACAGCCGCTACATGTTCTCCCGCCTTAAGCCGCGCCAGGCCTGAACCGGTCCGGCGGGTGCACCTGCACTCGCTGATCCCTCCGCCCTTTCCAGCGTCTTCCGGGAACGACAGCATGCGCGGCTATGCCTTGTACCTGTTCAAGCGGCTGTTTCAGTTCTGCCTCGTCGTCTTCATCGGCATCAACGTCACCTACCTGATCACCCACGCGACGCCGATCGACCCGGTGGAGCAGACCATCACCGCCGCGACTGCCTTCGGCACCACCAGCCCGGAAGCGATCGCGATGATGCGGCGCTCCCTGCAGGATCTGTATGGCACCGGCGGCAGCGGCTTCGATCAATGGTTGGCGTTCTGGAGGCGCATCGTGGTCGGTGATTTCGGCCCGTCGCTCTCCGCCTTCCCGACGCCGGTCTCCACCCTCATCCGTCGCGCGCTGCCGTGGACGGCCGGGTTGATGCTGGTGGCAACGCTGCTCTCCTGGGGCCTCGGCAATCTGCTCGGCGGCCTGGCCGGCTATTACCGCCGCAACCGCCTGCTGAAATTCGCCGGCATCGTGGCGATGGGCGTCCATCCTGTTCCTTACTACATCGTTGCCTTCGTCCTGCTGATCATCTTCGGCTATCTATGGCCCGTGCTGCCGATCACCGGTGCCTATGCGCAGGGTTTGCAGCCAGGCTTCAGCCTGGAATTCGCCGGCAGCGTCATTCGCCACTCGCTGCTGCCTACGGCGTCGCTGGTGCTGGTCGGCATCGGCGGGTGGTTCATGGGCATGCGGTCGCTGGTCTCCAACGTCGTGACCGAGGACTACACCGTCTATGCCGAGTTGGCCGGCGTGCGTCGCCGCCGCATCCTCGGCGCCTATGTCATGCGCAACGCGCTGGCGCCGCAGGTGACGGGCCTGGCAATGACGCTGGGCGCCATCTTCAACGGCGCCATCATCACCGAGCAGGTGTTCGGCTATCCTGGACTAGGCTCGCTGCTGGTTGCCGCCGTGCATGCGGGCGACTACAGCCTCGTCATCGGCGTGACCACCGTGTCGATCCTCGCGGTCTCCTTCGCCGTGCTGCTGGTGGATGTGCTCTACCCGCTGCTCGACCCCCGTGTGCAGGCGCGCTGATCATGTGGAAGATCCTGCGCGACCTGCTGCGCTACAACTGGGAATTCACCGCCGGGGTGATATTGCTGGCGGGTGTCACCATCGTTGCCCTGCTGTCCTTCGTTTCACCCTATCCGCCGCTGGACGTCTATGTGGTGGCGCCGGACCTGCCACCCTCCATGGAGCACTGGCTGGGCACGACGTCGCGCGGCCAGGACGTGTTCTGGCAGCTCAGCGTCGCCATCCGCAACACACTGGCCTTCGGCATCGTCGTCGCACTGATCAGCCGGGTCATTGCCCTCGCGGTCGGTCTGTTCGCCGGTTACGCCGGCGGCCCGGTTGACCGGCTGCTGATGTCGGTGAACGACACCTTTATCGTCGTACCGATCTTCCCAATCCTCGTCCTGTTCTACTTCGTCATGCGGGACCAGATGAGCTGGGGCCTGCTGGCGCTGGTTGCCGCCTGCCTTGGCTGGGCCTATGACGCCCGCCTGATCCGCTCCATCGCGCTTTCACTCAAGACACGCGAGTTCACCGCACAATCCGCCTTCTCCGGCATGAACGCGGGCGAGATCGTGACGCGCGAGCACCTGCCCTACGTCATGCCCGTGGTCTTCACCACCACGATGAACAACATGAACTGGAGCATCGGGCTGGAGGTGACCCTCTCGGTGCTGGGCTTCACCGACGTCAATACGCCGACCATTGGCGGCATGATTTACTGGGCCAACCAGCATGCTGCGCTGGTCTCCGGCATCTGGTGGTGGATCGCGGCGCCGGTCGCGCTGGTCATCGCGGTGTTTGTCGCGTTGTTCCTACTGGCGGTTTCGATGAACGAGTATATCGATCCGCGCTCCCGCCTCGCGCGTATGGGTGGCGGCTGATGGGCCCGATCCTCGCCGTCGAAGGCCTGAAGGCCTACTACCAGATGCGCTACTTCGGCACGTTGCGCGAAGTGCGCGCGGTGGACGACATCACGCTGGAAATCCAGCGCGACGAGATCTACGGCCTTGCGGGCGAGAGTTCCTCCGGCAAGAGCACACTGATCAAGACCATCGCGCGCGCCATCCGTCCGCCGCTGAACGTCGTCGACGGCGCCGTGCGCTTCGACTTCGCCGGGCAGGGTCCGCGCGACATCTACACCCTTTCAGCTCCGGAGCTGGCGGCGACGCGCTGGCGGCACCTGTCCTATATCATGCAGGGCTCGATGAACGTGCTGAACCCGGTGCGTCGGATCCGGCATTCCTTTGTCGACTTTGCATTCCGCCACATGAGCCTGCCGATGCCCGCTTTCCTGCGCCGGGTGGAGGAACATCTCGGCCATCTCTCCCTACGCCCGGACGTGCTGGAGAGTTTCCCACACGAGCTTTCCGGCGGCATGCGGCAGCGCGTCACCATCGCTCTCGCTACGGTTTGCCGACCGGACTTCATCATTGCCGATGAGCCGACCACTGCGCTCGACGTCGTGGTGCAGAAGGGCGTGCTGGAAATGATCCGCCGTCTGCAGCGTGAGATGGGTTCGTCCGTGCTGTTCGTCACGCATGATATGGCGGTGCATGCGAATCTGACGGATCGGCTCGGCATCATGTATGCCGGCAGACTGGTGGAGGAAGCGCCGACACGGGCGCTGTTCCGCCAACCCTTGCACCCATACACGGCCCACCTGATCCGCAGCCTGCCGCGCATCGGCGACGACACGCCGCGCCATGGGCTGGAAGGCCGGCCGCCCAACCTCGCGTCGCCGCCGCCTGGCTGCCGTTTCCATCCACGCTGCCCGTTGGCCATGGAGGTATGCCAACAGACGACGCCGGTGATGCAAGAACTTGCACCCGGCCACCGCGTCGCCTGCCACGCCGCGGCGCAGGGGATACTGCCATGACAGTGCCCTTGCTGGAGCTACGCAGCGTTGGCAAGACCTATGCGGGCGGCGGCCTTTTCTCCCGCCGGCGCGTGGCAGCGGTCAAGCAGGTCTCCTTCACCCTGGCGGCGGAGACGCCCGAAGTCTTTGCCATCATCGGCGAGTCCGGAAGCGGCAAGTCCAGTCTGGCCCGCATGGTCCTGGGCATGAGCACCGCCAGCGAAGGGCAAGTGCTGTTCCGGGGCCAGGACCTCGCCGCATCGCGCGGCCGCAGCGCCCGGCTGGATTTCATGCGGCAGGTCCAGCCGATCTTCCAGAACCCGTTCGAGGCGTTCAATCCGCTGACACGGGTAGACCGCTACCTCTATGCCACGGCACGCAACCTGACTGGCGCCAAGAACCAGTCGGAGGCAGAAGCTGCGGCGGATCAGGCGCTGCAACAAGTCGGGCTCTCGCTCACCGAGTTGCGCGGCCGCTTCCCGCACGAACTGTCTGGTGGCCAGTTGCAGCGTGCGGCGATCGCCCGTGCACTGATCCCCGGCCCCTCCTTGCTGGTGGCCGATGAGCCGGTGTCGATGATCGACGCCTCGTTGCGGATGACCATCGTGAACCTGTTCCGTGAGCTGCGGGACCGGCTGCAGGTTTCCATTCTCTACATCACGCACGACCTTGCGACTGCCTACACGATCAGCGATCGCATCGTGATCATGCGGCAGGGCGAGGTGGTGGAATCGGGCGATGCCCGTGCGGTGCTGGCGCACCCGCAGCACCCCTATTCCATCCAGCTCAAGAATTCCGTTCTCTCGGTCGAGGGAGCGTGGAACGACGATGACGATGCGTTGGCGCACGGCACAACGCGCAGCACGGAAGGAACGAGGCCTTGAAGGCACAGGTCACCATCGACCGCGATGTCACCATCGGCGAGACCCATGATCGGCTGTTCGGCGCGTTCGTCGAGCATCTCGGCCGCTGCGTCTATGGCGGCATCTTCGAACCGGGGCACCCGCAGGCCGATGCCAAGGGCTTCCGTCAGGACGTCCTGGCACTGGTGCGCGAGTTGGCACCGACGATCATGCGCTACCCTGGTGGCAACTTCGTCTCCGGTTATAACTGGGAAGATGGTGTCGGTCCGGTGGAACAGCGCCCGCGCCGCTTGGACCTCGCTTGGATGTCGACGGAGCCCAACACCTTCGGCACGAATGAGTTCATCGATTGGTGCCGCGCCGCGAATATCGAGCCGATGCTGGCAGTCAACCTCGGCACTCGTGGAGCCGATGCCGCCCGCAACCTTGTCGAATACTGCAACCATCCCTCAGGCACCTACTGGTCCGACCTGAGGCGCTCCCATGGTTGGGAGCAGCCGCACGACGTGAAGTTCTGGTGTCTTGGCAATGAGGTCGACGGCCCCTGGCAGATGGAGCACAAGACAGCGCTGGAATACGGCCGCGTCGCCACCGAATCCGCCAAGATGATGAAGTGGACGGACCCTAGGCTGGAGCTCGCCGCCTGCGGCTCCTCAGCCCGTAACATGCCGACCTTCGGTGCCTGGGAACGCGAGGTTCTGGCGCATACTTTCGACCATGTGGAGTTCATCTCGCTCCACACCTACCTGAACGACTATGCCGGCGATATGCCGAGCTTCCTGGCCAGCCCGGACCTGATGGACAGCTTCATCGAGGAAGTCGTCGCCATCGCCGATGCGGTCGCGGCCGAGCGGCGTTCCGATAAGCGCATTATGCTGAGCTTCGACGAATGGAATGTGTGGTACCGCACGCGCGGCAAGAAGGAAGGCCGCACAGTACCGGGTTGGCCAGTTGCGCCGCAGATCCTGGAAGAGATCTACACGATGGGCGATGCGCTGGCCTTCGGCGGCGCCTGCATCTCCCTGCTGAATCACGCGGACCGTGTGAAGGCCGCCTGCCTGGCGCAGCTCGTCAACGCCATCGCGCCCATCATGACCGAGACAGGTGGTCCGGCCTGGCGGCAGACCATCTTCCATCCTTTCGCGCAGATGGCCAATCTTGGGCGTGGCCGGGTGCTGAAGGCCCGTGTCGAATCGCCGACCTATGCCACCAGCTACTACGACCCACGCGGCGCGCAGGAGCATAAATTCGCGCTTCCGGCAGTCCCCTACCTGAAATGTGCCGCCGTGCATGACCCGGACGGCGGGTTTGCCACGTTGTTCCTGCTGAACCGCCACTTGGAGGACGAGATGGCGCTGACGGTAGAACTGCGCGGCCTCGATGCCGCCGAGATCGTCTCCGCGCAGCAATTGCGCCATGACGACCTGTCAGCCACCAACACCCGCGATGCGCCAGACCATGTTTCGCCGGAAGATCTTGCGAACGTCGCCCTGCACGACGGCCGGTTGCAGGCAACGCTGCCAGCGGCATCCTGGAACGTGATCCGCATAAAGCTGGGCTGAAGTTATCGTAGTGGCTGCCGTGGCATCAACCGCGGCAGCCGCCACCAGCATCTCAGGTCTCGCCGGACAGGGCGATCATACCCATCGCACATCATAGAATTGCGGGAAGCCACTCCGCACGCCGGTCAGGCGCCGGGTGAAGACAGTCGGCTGGTAGTAGACGCCGAGGGGCACGTAGGGGACGTCGATCCAGAACTGACGCTGGATGTCCTCGCCGATCTTCTTCTGCGCGGCCATATCGGGCGCGTCGAACCATGCCTGCCGCAGCTCCTCCAGCTTTGGCGCCTCGGGCCAGCCAAACCAGGCGCGCGCGCCGTTGCCGCGTAGGCCAAGGTGGCTGGCAGGGTCGAAATTGTTGGTGCCGGTCAGATTGGTGACGAAGATGTTCCAGCCGCCGTTCCGCGGGTCATCCTTCTTCGCGCGGCGCTGGACCACCGTGCCCCAATCCAGCGTCTGCAAATCCATGTTGAAACCGGCCCGCTGCATGGCATCGGCGGCGACGATGCCCATGGCGGCCTGCTGCGGATAATCCCCCGCCACGATCATCACGACCGGCTCGTTCTTGTAGCCGGCGGCGGCCAGCGCGGCCTTGACCTTGGCGTAGTCACGCGGGCTGCTGACAGCCTCGACGCCCACCTCGTTGGCCAGCGGGGTACCGGGCGGGAAGGGGCCGACATTTGCCTTCCACATCGATGGGTCGCTCCCGGCCACGGCCTGCATGCAATCCGTCTGGCTAATCGCAGCCAGGGCAGCCTGCCTGATGGCCGGGTTGTTGAAGGGCGGCAGAAGATGGTTGAAACGCAGACAGCCCAGATTGCCGCTGACGTCCTGAATCATGCTGGTGTAGTTGCGGTTGCGCAGCACCATGGGCATCAGGTCGAGCGTCGGCTGTTGCCACCAATCCACCTCGCCATTGCTCAGCGCGCCGGCAGCCGTGGCGGGGTCGGGGATGACGCGCCATTCGATGCGGTCGAAATGCACGACCTTCGGCCCCGCGGTGAAGCCCACGCCGCCGCCGGTCCGCGGCCGATACGCGGCGAAGCGGTCATAGACGGCCAGGGAGCCTTCGACATGCTCCGCCTTGTTGTATTTGAACGGGCCGGAACCGATGACCTCACTGACCCGGGTAAAGGCATCCGTCTTCGCCAGGCGCTCCGGCATGATTGCCGGCATCGAGGTGCCGGTCTTGCCGAGGGCCGCCGGCAGCAGCGGGAACTTCTTCTTCAGCCGGAAGCGGAACACGCGGTCGGAAACGACGGACAGCTCGTCCGTGGCGAGCATCAGTTCGGCGGCGAAGGCGTCGCGCTTGGAAAACCGTTGGATGGACGCCACCACATCTTGCGCCCGCACCGGCTCGCCATCATGGAAGGTCATGCCTTCGCGGAGGGTGATGTCCCACTGTAGCCCGTCCGCCGAGATGGCATGCCCCTCCACCATCTGCGGCGAGATGGAGAAATCGTCAGCCTGGGCATACAGGGTATCATAGACGAGATAGCCATGGTTACGCGTGACGGTCGCGGTGGTCCAATGCGGGTCCTGCACGGTCGCGTCGCTCTCGGGAACGAAGCGAAGGGTCTTGGAGCCTGGACCATAGGCCTGGGCCAGGGAGAGGCGGGGGGCCGCCAGGGTCGTGGCGGCTGCGGCGGCGAGAAGCTGGCGGCGATTCACGGTGCGGGCTCCCTCAGCGCGGAGGCCCGGGCGAATGCCGCCCGGTATCCTGCGCGGTCCACGTGGCTGTGCTCGCCGGATCTGCGGCTGCCCACGGCACCGGCTCAGGTTAGTCTGGCGCCATCTATGCCTTGCGGGAAGGGGAATCCCGCGCCATGCCGTCATTGGTCGTGCAGAAGGGCCCCGGACAGGCCGCGGAAGGCCGCAGCCAGCGGGCGCCGTGACGTCACCCCAACATCAGCACCTTCTTCCAGCCGCTTCCACGCAGCGGTTGGCAGCGCTTGCTCCACGAATGACGCTCATGGCCGCTGACGAAGACGAGTTCAGGCCCCTCCGGCCCGATCTGCGCCTGGATCTCGCTCGGCAAAGCCTGGCCTTGCCGGTGCTGCGCCCAGAGCCGCTCCAGCTCCGCGTCCGTCATCTCCGAGTACATGGCACTGCCTAACATTCTGCAACCTCCGCAGAGGTCTCCCCCAAGCTCAGGTGCCGCCCGGGCTAGCCGCCTGAGATGGGTCGAATGTGCCGCATCCCGCGCACAGCGACTGTACGGTTTCGTTCCAAACAGGGCGTGAGGAGCAAAAAAATGCGGGTTCTGCAATGCGGAATGGCGCCAAAAGCCACGCTTTAGGCCAACCCATCTACGTGCCCCGAATCACGTTGTCGCAGCAATCATCATGAACGATGCAGGAGCCCGGTTCATCGCTACCGGAATGTAAGCCGACGCTTACGTTCGCCGCTTCTTCTCATCCGCCGGGGGCCCAGCCATCTTCTGCACCACCAGCAGCAATGCCGCCCGGCTGGAAACGTCCAGCCTTCGATAGCCGAGCAGCAGCGCTTCCTCATCCCCCGCCAGCAGGCCAAGATTGCCCTGGTCTTCGGCCAGCAGCTCCGCCGGTGCCTCCGCGTCGGGGTCCAGGCCCACCAGATAGGCGACGCTGGTGCCAAGCGCGTCGGCCAGCCGCATCAGGCGTTGGCCTCTGGGCACCACCTTCTTGCCGGCGCGCAACTGGTCCAGCAGGTCGGGCGGCAGGTCGGCGGTGCGCAACACCTCAAGCTCCGGCACGCCGAGGCGGTCCAGCCGGCTTTCGATCCGCTCCAGCAGCGGTGTGACATCGATATCCATGCCCTATCCTAGGCCGAACGAGGCCGGTGCCGCCACCGGCCAGCACCAGCTTGATCTTGCCATTTGCCAAGTCGGTCGAGATTTCCAGCCTGGTTCCGAAACCATCGCACCGGTCCACCATTTTATTTTTGCCAAGTCCATTCGATCGCGTCGGCGACATGACCGGCGTCAACAGCAACGTTGAAAGGGTGCCGGCTATGAGTTCTACTTACCCCACCGCAGGTGCACATAACGCCACGCCACCGTTTCGTCCCAGCGAAGGCTCGTCGCGGGAGAACCGACCAGGGTCCGAGCCGCCGGAAGCTGGCAGCGGGAACCTGAAGGACGAAGCGCACCGTGTCGCGTCTGAGCTTGGCGCGCAGGGCAGCAAGGCGGCCGAGGATTTGAAGGCGGCGAAGCAGGAGCTTGGCTCCGCCGCCGCCGACAAGGCCGAAGCACTGGCCGAGCAAGGCAAGCAGGCCGGCTACGAAGGCGGCGTCGGGCTGGCGAATGCCGCTCGGCGCGCCGCCGACGATCTGGAAGGGTCCTCGCCCGAAATCGCCCGCCATGTCCGCACGGCGGCCGATTCTATCGAGAGCGTCGCCAATTCGCTGCGTGAGCGCAGCGTGGGCGACCTGATGCACGATGCCACTGGCTTTGCCCGGCAGCAGCCCGCGGCGTTCTTCGGCGCAGCCGTCCTGGCCGGCTTCGCCATCGCGCGCTTCGCCAAGAGTTCCGCCAGCAGCCAGCCGACCCAGGCATCGTCGGCCGGCAGCCATGGCACGTCCCACAGCACGGGGACGACGACGCCCCCGGCGGCTGGGCGCGCCCCTGGCTGGGTGCCGGCCACGGGGAGCGACGGTAGCGCCACGGTGGTGCCGGCCACCACCGCCGCCGCCACGTTGGGCGGAGCCGCCGCGCACAAACCCGG
The DNA here is from genome assembly GCF_014490485.1 of Teichococcus aerophilus. Lineage (GTDB taxonomy): Bacteria > Pseudomonadota > Alphaproteobacteria > Acetobacterales > Acetobacteraceae > Pseudoroseomonas > Pseudoroseomonas aerophila. The sequence continues at coordinate 71,443 of NZ_JACTVA010000007.1, forward strand.
CGATGCCGAGCCCGGCAGCATGCCAACGATCGGGAAGGAGCCCCTGTGATGTCCGCCGACCTCAACCGCAGCGTCCCCGACCTGATCGCCGACCTGCTGCAACAGACCTCCAATCTGGTGCGCAAGGAGGTGCAGCTCGCGCGGGCCGAGATGAACGAGAAGCTGACCACGATGGGGGCCGCCGCCGCTTCCATCGGCGTGGCAGCCGCCCTGCTGATGGCGGCGTTGGTGATCCTTCTGCAGGGCATCGCGGCCCTGCTGGTGACATTCGGCCTGACCACCTGGGTCTCCAGCCTTATTGTCGGCGTTGTCGTCGCCGTCATTGCCTACGCGCTGCTGCGCGTCGGCATGAACCGCATGAAGGCCGCGAGCCTGACCCCCGAGCGCACCGTCAACCAGGTGTCCCGAGACGCGAACATGGCAAAGGAGGCCGTACGATGAGCTCCACCACCAACCCTGGCAACCGCTCCGCCGCCGATATCGAGGCGGATGTCGAACAGACTCGCATGCGCGTCGCCGATACCATCGTGGCCCTGCGCGACAGCATGTCCCCCGGCCAGATCATGGATCAGGTGGTGGATTACGCGCGCTCCTCCGGCGGTGCCGATTTCACGCGGAACCTGGGCGCCCAGGTGCGGGACAATCCCCTACCGGTCGTCCTGATCGGCGCGGGCATCGGTTGGCTGCTGCTCTCCAACGGCAACAGGTCGGCTTCCGCACACTCAGCGCCGCAGCGCATGCTACCGCCGCCCGCGGCCAGCCACGACGGCCCGGGGATGATGGAGCGGGCAACCCAGGCCGGCGCGCATCTGCGTGACAATGTGCACGGTACGGCCAGCAGCGTCGGCTCCACCATCAGTGGCGCCGCCAGCAGCGCGGGCTCCGCCGCCAGCCATGCGGCCGGCACGGTCAGCGGTGCGATCCACGCTGCCGGCGAAGCGGTATCCGGCATGGTCGGCGGCGTGGCCTCCGCCGCCGGTTCGGCGCGGGATTCCACACGAGCCTATGGGCATGACGCCAGCCACGCGGCGCGGCAGGGCTTCTCGGCCGCGGCCGGCAGCGTCAACCGGCTGGGCCAGCAGACCGGCCAGATGAGCGACCATTTCCGCCAGAGCTGGCAACAGGCCAGTGCGGAACAGCCGCTGTTGATCGGTGCCCTCGGCCTGGCCCTGGGAGCGGTGGTCGGCGCGCTGCTGCCCCGCACGCAGACCGAGGACCGGCTGGTCGGCGAAGCCAGCGACAACATGGCGCATCAGCTCGGCGCCGCCGCGCAGGAAGGCTACGCCCAGGCCAAGGAGGTCGTGACCGAACACGCCACCAACCTGCAGGAAAAGATGAGCGGCGGCGACGGCACCTCCGCCTCCTCCCTGGGGGACAAGGTGGTGGAGACGGCGAACGAGGTGAGGAAGACGATGAGCGAGGCCGCGCACGACCTGGGCAACCGCGCCAAGGAGAAGCAGGACGGCGAGGAAGCGGGCTTGTCGGCCGACAAGCCCGCCAGCCCGATCGGCGAGACCCCCGCCCGGTCCATCGTGGCGGACGACCAGCCGCGGCGCGCGCTGTAAGGCACGACGGGTCGGTCACCGCGCAACCGGACGGCGCCGCGCATTCCGCGCGGCGCCGTTCAGCTGTCCTGCGCTGCCAGGCTGCGCTTCAGCCGGGCAATGGCACCGGGCAGGCCGCGGATCTTCAGCACCCGGCCGTTCTCGTCGTAGTCCTCGGACAGTACGCGCGCGCTGTCGTAGATTTCGCCGATCAGCCCCTGCCGGGTGTAGGGCAGCGTCAGCACGTCCTCGATCATCTCCGCCTCGAAGAAGGCGATGATGGTGTCCCGCAGCGCGCTGACATCCTCCGGCCGGTGGGCAGAGAGCAGGATGGCATCGGGATGCTTCTCGATCAGCGCGGCCCGCGCGGCGTCATCCACCCGGTCCAGCTTATTCAGCACCAGGCGGGACGGCACGGCATCCGCGCCGATCTCGCGCAGGACGCTGCGGCTAACCTCCAGCTGCGCCTCGTAGGTCGGGTCGGAGGCATCGACCACGAACAACAGCAGCGATGCCTCTAGCGCCTCCGTCAGGGTGGAACGGAAGGAGGCGACCAAATCGTGCGGCAGTTGCTTGATGAAGCCGACGGTGTCGGACACCAGCACGCGCGGCCGCGTCTCCGGTTGCAGGATGCGCACGGTGGTGTCGAGCGTGGCGAAAAGCTTGTCCTCCACCAGCACCTGGCTGCCGGTCAGCGCCCGCATCAGGGAGGACTTTCCCGCATTGGTGTAGCCCACCAGCGCCACCCGCAACTGGTCCCGGCGCGCGGAACGGCGGTGGTCGCTGTCCCGCTGCACGGCTTCCAGCTGCTCCTTCAACTCCGCCAGCCGGTCGCGGATCTTGCGGCGGTCGAGGTCGAGGGTGCTCTCGCCCGCGCCGGGCCCCTGCCGGCGCTCGCCGCCGCCCGAGGATTCCCGCAGGCGGGGCGCGACGTATTTCAGCCGCGCCATCTCCACCTGCAACTTGGCTTCGCGCGTATTGGCGTGCCGGTGGAAGATTTCGACGATGACGCCGGTGCGGTCCAGCACCTCGGCGCCCGTCGCGCGCTCCAGGTTACGGATCTGGCTGGGCGAGAGCTCGTGGTCGACGATGACGAATTCAGGCTTGCGGCCGGCCTCCTGCTCGGGCTCCGCCGCGCCGGCAGGCCCCGCGGCGCTCTCGAAGCGCTGCCGCGCCTTGGATTTCGGCGGCGGAGCCATCGAGGTAACGACGCCCGTGCCGCCGGTCAGCGCTGCCAGCTCCGCCAGCTTGCCGCTCCCGAGCAGGGCGCCGGCGCCCGTGCCTTCGCGCCGCTGGGATACGCTGCCGACGACCTCGTAACCCAGCGTCTTCACCAGCCGCCCGAGTTCTTCCAGGCTGGCTTCGTGCGCGATGTCATCGACCTCCGGCGTCTGGATGCCAACGAGGACGGCGCGCGGAATAGGGGGCTTGGTCTCCATGGCGCTCCAGTAGCACGGATTGGCGGATATCCAGCCATCCCCGCGCGGCGCGTGCGCCGGCCCGCCGCCCGTGCCATGAAGCGATGCATGGACGACTTCCTGGCCAGGCTGGATGCGCTGCCGCAGGGCTACAGCGAAGGCCTGTATGAGGGCCGGCGCTACGGCATCACCCTGTCCGCCTCCGCCGACGGCAGGCGCCGCTGGCTCTATGCGGAGGAGTTGGGCGGCACTGGCCGCGTCAGCTGCAACGTCTACCTCGCCGGCGGCCGGGTGTTGCTGAAGCCGTGCGAGATGCCGGAGGAGAGGGTGACCGACTTCCTCCTCCGGCTCCGCACGCCCTAGCCGCCGGGTGGGCCCGGCGGGATGCGGCTACCGCCCCAGGTGCCGGTCGAAGAACAGGCCGATCTCGTCGAAGGCTTCCTTCACCTCCGGCACCCGATCGTCGCGGTAGTACTGGGCGTGGGACTGGCCTTCGAACACCTGCAGCACCGCCTCGGTGCCGGCCTGGCGCAGCGCCCGGTGCATGCGCACGGTGTTGCTCAGCAGCAGGTCGCGCGTCCCGCTGGTCAGGATGGTCGGCGGGAAGCCGCGGACGTCGCCATAGACCGGGGAGAGCAGCGGGTCCCGCAGGTCATGGCCGTTGGCGTAGAAGCGGGTGGCCGCGTCGCAGAACCCGTCCGGCGAGACCAGCACGTTGTCCACCATGGCATTGGACTGGAAGGAATCGCCCTGCTTGGTGACGTCCGACATCGGCGTGCCGGGCGCGATGGCACCGGGCATCGGCAGGCCTTCCTGTTTCGCCCGCAGCATCATCTCCAGCGTCAGCGCCCCGCCGGCGGAGCTGCCGAACACAGCGAGGTTGGCCGGCGGCACCATGCGGATGGCCGCCTTGTAGACGGTCATCGCATCGTCCAGCGCGGCCGGGAAATACGCGTCCGGCGGCATGCGGTAATCAACGGCGATCACCTTCATCCGGGCGAAGCCGGCCAGGAAGATCGCCTCCGGCAATGCCGCCTCGCGCGGGTTCAGCACGTAGCAACCGCCATGCACATGCACCGCCAGCCGATTGCGGTTCCGCTCCGGCATCTCGGCCGGCGTGATGGTGTAGACGCGCACGCCATCGATCACCGAGGGCTCGATCGTCACCCGCATCCGCTCCGCCATCGCGGGGATCTGCGGCGCCACGGCGGTAACGTTGCTCTCCGCCAGTTGCCGCCAGCCTTCCGGGGTCGTCGGGGGCTTGTCCCAGTTGGTGCGCAACGGCTGGGCGATGATGGCCTGCATCTGCGGGCTGACCGTGGCGGGCACCGGCAGGGTCCTGGCCGGCACATCGCGCGGCGCCAGGGTCGTGGCCGGTGTCTGGGTCGGCGTCTGGGCCAGGGCAGGGGGAGCGGCAGCCAGCAGCCAGGCTGCCGTGGCCGGCAGGGCCAGGCGGAGTGATCGGGCGATCATGGATATCCTCCAGCGGGCCTTGTGCGGCCCGTCCGCGGCCAGACTGAACCTGTGCCGCCCGACCCGCAAGAATGCCCATGCCGGCTTGACGGCCGCGCCGATCCGCAGGGTGATGCGTCCATGACCCGCCCCGCCAGCCACCGCCCGGACACCCCAGCCAGCCCCCCAAGCCCACCCATGCGGGGGTCGCGCCGATGACCGGCTGGCCCACCGAGACCGGCCGCCTGCCTCTGGGTGACCTGAGGCTGCAATCCGGCGCCGTGTTGCCGGACGCTGTGCTGGGCTGGAAGACGCACGGCACCCTCTCGCCCACGCGGGACAACGTGGTGCTGTACCCCACCAGCTACGGCGCCCAGCACCCGGACCTGGAATGGCTGATCGGGCCGGACGGCGTGCTGGACCCGGGGCGGTGGTTCATCGTGCAGGTGGACATGTTCACCAACGGCCTGTCCTCCTCCCCCTCCAACACGCCGGGTTGGCCCGGGCTGGTCACGGCGTGGGACAATGTGCATGCCCAGCGCCGGCTGTTGCTGGAGCTGTGGGGCATCGAGCACCTGCATGCGGTCTATGGCTGGTCCATGGGCGCGCAGCAGGCCTATCACTGGGCCGCGCTGTTCCCGGAGGCCGTCGCCCGCATCGTGGTGAATTGCGGCAGCGCGCGTACCGCCACGCACAACCAGGTCTTCCTCCGCAGCCTGATGGCGACGCTGGAGGCCGCGCCGCAGCACCTGGGCGATGGCCACTTCGATGGCCAGCCCACCGCGGCGCTGCGGGCCTTTGGCCGTATCTATGCCGGCTGGGCCGTGACGCAGGACTGGTACCGCGCCGGGCTGCACCTGGCCGGCGGCGCGCCGGACCTGGAGACCTATCTGCGCACGGACTGGGAAGAACGCTACCTCCGCCGCGCTGCCGCCGACCTTTACTGGCAGCTGCGCACCTGGGATGCTGGCGACATCAGCCGGGATGAGCGCTATGGCGGCGACCTGCCCAAGGCCCTGGCCGCTATACAGGCTCGCGTGCTGCTGATGCCCGGCAGCACCGACCTGTATTTCCGCGTGGCCGATAACGAGGCGGAGCTGCCGCATCTGCGCCACGCCGAGTTGCGCCCCATCCCCAGCATCTGGGGCCACCGCGCCGGCAACCCCATGGCGAACCCGGCGGATGCCGCCTTTATCCGTGCCGAGGTCAGGCGCTGGCTGGAGTAGCGCGCCGCGTGCGCCACCAGCCAGGCGGGTATCACTGAACCGCGGCAGGAATGGCTCCTGTCCCGGCCGCTGCCGTTGACGACGCCGATCCCCACCCTTGGCCGAACCGGGCCCGCTTGTGCCGGGACGCCGGAAGGCCGATGCCGGAGGCGGCTTGAACTGGCGGGCTGCCCACGGCATCTGCTCGGCTACGCCAGAGTTCCGGCGCCGGTACCGCTGCGGGGAGATGGAGGATGAGCCAACCGATCGCGGAGGTTCCGGCAGGGTATGGCGCCTGGCTGGCCGGGCTAAAGTCGCAGATCCGCGACGCCCGGCTGCGCGCCGCCCTCTCCGTCAATGCCGAGCTGATCGCACTCTACTGGCGCATAGGGCGGGAGATCCTGGCGCGGCAGGAGCGGGACGGCTGGGGTGCCCGGGTCATCGACCGCCTGGCCACCGACCTGCGCGCCGAGTTCGCCGGGCTGCGCGGCTTCTCGCGCGCCAACCTACTCTACATGCGCGCCTTCGCCGAGGCATGGCCGGAGGAGGATCTCGTCCAACGGATCGTTGGACGATTGCCCTGGGGCCAGAATATCGAGCTGCTGAGCAAGCTGAAGGACCAGGCCGCGCGGCTCTGGTACGCCGAGGCAACGCTGGAACACGGCTGGAGCCGCGCCGTGCTGGCCGCCCAGATCCAGACCGGGCTGCGGGAACGGCAGGGCAGGGCCATCACCAATTTCGACCGGGTCCTGCCCCCGGCGGCGTCGGACCTGGCACAGCAGATCTTGAAGGACCCCTACCAGTTCGACTTCCTCTCCCTGACCGCCGAGACGCGGGAGCGGGAGCTGGAACAGGCGCTGGTGGCGCGGGTGAAGGACCTGCTGCTGGAGATGGGGAAGGGCTTCGCCTTCATCGGCAGCCAGCACCACCTGGAGGTCGGCGGGCAGGATTGGTACGTGGACCTGCTGTTCTACCACCGCCGCCTGCGCTGCCTGGTGGCCGTGGACCTGAAGGTCGGCCCCTTCCAGCCCGAGCATGCCGGCAAGATGAACTTCTACCTGGCCGCCCTGGATGACCGGGACCGGGAGCCGGGCGACAATCCCAGCATCGGCCTCATCCTGTGCCGCGAGCGCAACCGGGTGGTGGTGGAGTACGCGTTGCGCAGCGTCGGCAGCCCCATCGGCATCGCCGAATACCGGTTGCTGGTGGCGGATGCGCTGCCCGCCGGGCTGGCGCAATCGCTGCCCACACCCGAGGAACTGGAATCCGGCATGACGCTGCCGGACGATGAGGACGGCGAGGCCGTCTGAGCCTTCGCAGCCAGCTACACGAATTTTCCCCGGCATCAATCCAGCCTTGGCAAGCCCATACGACCTATGTATGGTAGTATGCAAAGCGCCGGACCCTATCCGGCCAGAGACCGGGAGCCCGTCCATGCCGACCTTGCAAGAGGTGCTGACACCCCTCGATCCCTCGGATCAGTCCGGCCCCGTCGGCCTTGGCATTGCCAGGCTGCTGCGGGGCCGCATCGTCACCAATCAGTTGCAACCTGGCCAGGCGCTGCCGGAGGCAGAGGTCGCCAGCCTGCTCGGCGTCAGCCGCCAGCCGGTGCGGGAAGCGCTGATCCGCCTGTCCGAGGGCGGGCTGGTGCGCATCCTGCCGCAGCGGGGCACGCTGGTCACGCGCATCTCCCGCGCGGGGGTGGAAGGCGGCCGCTTCGTGCGGGATGCGGTGGAACGCGCCGTGGTGCGCCGTGCCGCCGCCCATGCCGGGCCGGAGGCAACCGATGCCATGCACCGGGTGATCGATGCGCAGGAAGCCGCGCTGAAGGCCGAGGACCACCCGGCCTTCCTGGCGCTGGATGACGAGTTGCATGGCGCCTTCGCCGCCGCCATGGGCGAGCCCGGCGCCTGGGCCGCGCTGGGCGAGGTGAAGCTGCAGATGGACCGGGTCCGCTACCTCAGCATCCCCGACGCCACGCCCAGCACCCTGCTGATCGCGCAGCACCGCGCCATCGTCGACGCCATCCAACGCCGCGATGCCGATGCGGCGGAGGAGGCGATGCGCCTGCACCTGTCCGAGGTGCTCTCCGCCCTGCCGAAGCTGGCTGAGCGCTTCCCCGACCATTTCGAGACGAAAGGCGCCGCATGACCGCCCCCCGATTGAACGCGGCCCTGCTGCCGTCCCTGAAGCCGGGCATTCGCCGGCCGGGCTATGACCGCGCGGCACTGGGCATCGGCATCGTGCATCTGGGCCTCGGCGCGTTCCACCGCGCACACCAGGCCGTCTATACCGAGGAGCGGCTGGAAGCGGGGGAGACCGGCTGGGGCATCAGCGGGCTCAGCCTGCGCTCGCCCGCGGTGCGAGACGCGCTGGCGCCGCAGGATGGCCTGTACACCGTGCTGACCCGCGCCCCTGGCGGCGACGAGGCCCGCATCATCGGCAGCGTGGTCGAAGCGCTGACGGTGCCGGAGCAGCCAGAGCTGGCGCTACGCCGGCTGGCGGCGCCGCGGACGCGCATCATCAGCCTGACCGTGACGGAGAAGGCCTATTGCCGCGATGCCAACGGTGCACTGGATGAATCGCATTCCGACATCCGGGCCGACCTTGCCGGCGGCGGCTTCCCGCGCAGCGTGCCCGGCCTGCTGGCGGCGGCATTGCGCGCGCGGGCCGACAGCGGCGCCGGCGGCGTGACGCTGATGACCTGCGACAACCTGCCGGATAACGGCGGCACGCTGGCGCGCGTGCTGGGGCGCTTCGTCGCGCTGCGGGACCCCGGGCTGGCCGGCTGGATGGCCGAGCATGTCAGCTTCCCCGCCACCATGGTGGACCGCATCGTCCCCGCCACCACGGAGGCCGAGCGCGAAGCCATCGCCGCGCTGGGCTACACCGATGCCTGGCCGGTGGTGGCCGAACCGTTCTCCCAATGGGTGGTGGAGGACCGGTTCGTGAATGGCCGCCCGCGCTGGGAAGCAGCCGGCGCGCTGATGGTCGGCGATGTCCATGCCTACGAACTGATGAAGCTGCGCTGCCTGAACGGCGCGCATTCCTCGCTGGCCTATCTCGGCGCCGTCGCCGGCATCCCCACGGTGAGCGAGGCGATGGCCGAGCCGCTGCTGGCCGCTTTCCTGCAGAAGCTGTGGACGCAGGACGTCATCCCCACCCTGCCGCCGGTGCCGGGCATCGACCTGCCTGGATATACCGCGCAGCTTGAGGACCGCTTCCGCAACCCGGCCATCCGCCACCGGCTGTTGCAGATCGCCATGGATGGTTCGCAGAAGCTGCCGCAGCGCCTGTTGCGCCCGGCGGCCGAGCGGCTGGCGCAGGGCGCGGTGCCCGCCGCCATCGCCCTGGCCGTCGCCGCCTGGATGCGCTTCCTGCTGGGCGAGGATGAGACCGGCGGCACCCATGCCATCGACGACCCGATGGGCACGAAGCTCGCCGAAGTGGCACGCGGCGCCGGGCGGGATGCCGATGCGCTCTCCGCCGCATTGTTCGCGCTGCCGGAGGTGTTCGACCCGTCCCTGGCCGCGGATGCCGGCTTCCGTGCCGCGGTACGGGACGCGCTGGCCACGCTGCTGCGGGACGGCGTCCGCCCCGCGCTGCGCGCCGCCCTCGCCTGAAACACGACATCAACAGAGGAGACACCGACCATGGAACAGACCTGGCGCTGGTTCGGCCCCGATGACAGCGTGACGCTGGAGCATGTGAAGCAGGCCGGCGCGACCGGCATCGTCAGCGCGCTGCACCACATGAACCAGGGCCGCGCCTGGCCCGAGGACGAGGTGCTGAAGCGCAAGAAGATCATCGAGGATGCCGGGCTGCGCTGGTCGGTGGTCGAGAGCATCGCCGTGCATGAGGACCTGAAGACCCGCACGGGTGACTACAAGAACCTGATCGAGCAGTACAAGGGTTCCATCCGCGCCGTGGCACGGGCGGGCGTGAAGACCATCTGCTACAACTTCATGGCCATCACCGACTGGACGCGCACCGACCTGCACTACCGCCTGCCGACCGGCGGCCTGGCGCTGCGCTTCGATTGGACCGACATCGCCACCTACGACCTGTTCATCCTGAAGCGCCCGGGCGCCGAGGCCGACCACCCCGAGGCCCGCCGCAAGGCCGCCGAGGCGCGCTTCAGAACGATGTCGGAGAGCGACCAGTCAAACCTGGAAAAGCTGATGATCGACTGGCTGCCGGCCCGCGAATTCGTCTACGACCGTGCTGGATTCCAGAAGATGCTGGATATCTACAAGGATATCGGCGAGGACGGCGTCCGCGACCACATGATCCGCTTTGTGCGCGAGGTGTCTGAGACGGCGGCCGAGGAAGGCGCGCGGCTGTGCATCCACCCCGATGACCCCTCCTTCCCCATCTTCGGCATGCCGCGCGTGATGTCCACCGCCGCCGATGCGCGGGCGCTGATGGACGCGGTGCCGGAGCCCGCCAGCGGCCTGACCTATTGCACCGGCGCGTTCGGCAGCAACCGTGCCAACGACATGGTGGCGATGGCGAAGGAATTCGGCCCGCGCATCCACTTCGCCCACCTGCGCAACGTGACGATCGAGGAGGACGGCTCCTTCTACGAGGCCGACCACCTGGATGGCAGCACCGACATGGTCGGCTGCGTCGCCGCCCTGATGGCGGAGGAGGACCGCCGCCGCGCCGAAGGCCGCGCGGATGCCGAGATCCCGATGCGCCCGGACCACGGCCATTTGCTGGTGGATGACATCGAGAGCGTGAAGAACGGCGTAAAGGTCAACCCGGGCTATTCCTGCATCGGCCGCCTGAAGGGCCTGGCGGAACTGCGCGGCGTGATGCGCACGGTCGAGGCCTTCCGCGACCACCGCGTCAGAGCGTGATGGCTTGAGGTGACATCACCGAAAGCCTGAATCACGCGACCAAACAGAGGCGTAGAGCATGATGCGTGAACGAATGTGATCGCATCGTGCTCTCGCTGAACCCGACCCATGGTGGCGGCGTTATGCCGCCACCATGCAACGCCTCTTCATCGGCACCGCCGGCTGGAACATCCCGTCGCAGCATGCTGCGGCGTTTCCGCCGGACGGCTCGCACCTCGCCCGCTATGCCGCGCGGCTGCCGGCGGTCGAGATCAATTCTTCCTTCTACCGCCCGCACCGCCCGGCCACCTATGCCCGCTGGGCGGCGGCGGTGCCGGAGGAGTTCCGCTTCGCGGTGAAGTTACCGAAGGAGATCAGCCACACCCTGCGGCTGGTCGGGGCCGAGGCCGCCTTGGCGCGATTCCTGGACGAGGCCGGGCAGCTCGGTCCGAAGCTGGGCCCACTATTGCTGCAACTACCGCCCAGCCTGGGCTTCGATGCGGCGACAGCCGATGCCTTCCTGGCCCTGCTGCGCCAACGCCATGACGGCGCCGTGGTGTGCGAGCCGCGCCACCCCAGCTGGTTCGGCGGCGAGGGGGATGCGCTGCTCACCCGGCACCGCGTCGCCCGCGTCGGCGCCGACCCGCCGCCGGCACCAGGTGCCGCCCGCCCCGGCGGCTGGCCGGGCCTGCGTTACTTCCGGCTGCACGGCGCGCCGCGCATGTACTACTCGCCCTATGCCCCGGAGCGCCTGGCCAGGCTGGCGGCGCTGCTGCGCCAGCCCGGTTCGCCCGAGACCTGGGTGATCTTCGACAACACGGCGGAGGGCGCCGCCTGGGCGGACGCCCTCTCCCTGTTGGAGCAGGCCGGCTAGCGCATGATGGCTCCCATCTGGCTCAGAACTGGATCACCACCTTCAGGTTGTGCTCCCGGTCCTTCGCCGCGGCGAAGGCCTCGCTGGCGCGCTCGATCGGATAGGTGCCGGTCAGCAACGGGCGGATATCGATCAGCCTCTTCTCCAGGCAGGTCACCGCATCGCCGAACACGTCGCCGAAGCGGAAGGCCCCGCGCAGGTCGATCTCCCGCGCCATGACGCGGTTAGCCATCACCGGCGTCTCGCCCCCGGGCAGGGAGCCGACCTGCACGACGATACCGCCGGCCCGCACCGCCAGCAGCGCCGCGTTCAGCCCGGCCGAGGCGCCCGAGGCCTCGAACACTACGTCGTAGCCACCACTGGCCTTGGCGGCCTCCAGCAATTCCCCGGTGCCCTGGCCGACATTGAAGGTCTCGTCGGCACCCATGCGGCGCGCGGCGTCCAGCGGGGCATCGATCATGTCCGTCATCGCCAAATGCGCGGCGCCGCCCCGGCGGGCGGCCAGCATGACCAGCTGGCCGATCGGCCCCGCGCCGGTCACCAGCACCCGGCTGCCCATCAGGTTGCCGGCCCGGTGCGCGGCGTGCAGCGCGACGGAGAGCGGCTCGGCGAAGGCCATCTCCTCGAACGGCAGTTCGGCCGAGACGGGGAAGCACTGGATGTCCCGCACCGTGGTGTATTCGGCGAAGCCGCCTTGCATGTGGGGGAACTTGCTGGCCGAGCCCATGAAGAACACGTTCTCGCACAGATTAGGCCGCCCCTCCCGGCAGCGCGGGCAATGGCCGCAATTCCGCCCGGGGTTGACGCAGACACGCTGGCCGGCGGCGACGCGGGTCACCTCCGCGCCCACCTCGGCCACTTCGCCGGCGAATTCATGGCCGGGGACCAGCGGCTCCCGGATCACAAAATCGCCAACGCGGCCGTGGAAGAAGTAATGCAGGTCGGAGCCGCAGATGCCGCCGGCGCGGACGCGCAGGCGCACGTCATGCGGGCCAAGGGGGGCTTCGGGGCGGTCCTCGATCCGCAGATCCTGGGCCGAGTGCAGGACGCAAGCGCGCATGACGGTTTTTCCTCCGCAGTCATTGACATGCTACCATGGTAGAATGCACTTTCGGTTTCAATAAAGGAACCCCGGGGCACCGGTGGGCCGCTCACCGGAGGAAAACACCGGCCCTGAGGGCCCGATGCAGTCCGGCGACCGCACCCCCGCCCCCTATTGGCAGCGGGAGTACGCGCTTCATGTTCAGCAAGCGACGGCGTCTGGTCATCTTCCTGCTCTTCCTGGCGGGTATCATCAACTACATGGACCGCAGCGCGCTTTCGATCGCGGCGCCAGCGGTTTCGGCGGATTTGGGCCTCTCGCCGTCCGAGATGGGGCTGGTCTTCAGCAGCTTCTTCTTCGGCTACGCCATCTTCAACTTCATCGGCGGCTATATGTCGGACCGCGCCGGTCCGCACCGCATCTTCTCCCTCTCCATGCTGGTCTGGTCCGCTTTCTGCGCCTTCACCGGCATGGCGGCCGGCTTCGTCTCCATGCTGCTGATCCGCATCGGCTTCGGCGTGGGGGAGGGGCCGTTCTCGGCCACCGCCAACAAGATGGTCAGCAACTGGTTCCCCCGGCGGGAAGCCGGCTCGGCCATCGGCATCGCCAATGCCGGCACGCCGCTGGGCGGCGCCATCGCCGGGCCGCTGGTGGGCTTCTGCGTGGTGCAGTTCGGCTGGCGCGTCTCCTTCTTCGTCGTCGCGGCCATCGGCTTCATCTGGCTGCTGTTCTGGCTGTTCCTGGCCAGCAACGACCCGCAGAAGGACCCCCGCGTCACGGTGGATGAGCGTGCCGAGATCGCTGCCGACCGCCCCGCGCCCGTGGTGCGCGGCAGCGATGGCGTCGGCCTCGGCACCTATCTGAAGAACCCGGTGGTGCTGGCCACCGCCTTCGCCTTCTTCGGCTACAACTACATCCTGTTCTTCTTCCTGACCTGGTTCCCCAGCTACCTGACCAATGCGCGCGGCCTCAGCCTGCATGACATGAGCCTGGTGACGGTCATTCCCTGGATCCTGGGCTGCATCGGCCTGCTGGGCAGCGGCTTCCTGACCGACTTCATCTACAAGCGCACCGGCAACGCGCTGTTCTCCCGCAAGATCGTGCTGACCGTCTGCCTGGGCATCGCCGCCGTCTCCATCATCCTGGCCGGCTTCATGACCACGGCGACCAGCGCGGTGACCCTGGTGGCCATCACCGTCTTCGCCCTGTACCTGACCGGCGCCATCTACTGGGCCATCGTGCAGGACGTGGTGCCCGGCCACTATGTCGGCGGCGTCGGCGGCTTCGTGCACGGGCTGGCCAACACGGCGGGCATCATCGGCCCGGCGGTCACCGGTTTCATCGTGCAGGGCACCGGCTCCTTCACCTCGGCCTTCATCCTGGCCGGCGGCATCGCCGTGCTGGGCGTGATCGCGGTGCTGGTCTTCGTCCGCGCGCCGCGCGAGCAGGCGGCCTGATACCCTGCCGGTCGCCGGCCGCCGCCGGGCCAACCCGGCGGCGGCCACACTTCAGGGCACGTGGCGCAGCCACGCTTCCGAGGCGAATTTCTCCTCGGCAATCTGTTCCGCCGCCGCGTATTCCTCGGCGGTGATGGTGCCGGCGGTGCCGCCGTGCAGGGAGACGAAGGTCTCCCGCATCCGCCGGATCACCTCCTCCCGCGGCAGGCCGGTCTGGCTGCGCAGGGGGTCGACGCGCTTCACCGCGCTGGTGGTTCCCTTGTCGCTCAGCTTCTCCCGGCCGATGCGCAGCATCGTCACCATCTTCTCCGCATCCATGTCGTAGGCCATGGTGACGTGGTGCAGCACCGCGCCGCCGGCGAAGCGCTTCTGCGCCGCGCCGCCGATCTTGCCCTTGGAGCTGGAGATGTCGTTCAGCGGCTTGTAGACGGCGTCGATCCCCAGCGAGATCAGCGCCTGTAGCACCCACGCATCCAGGAAGGCGTAGGAATCGGCGAAGGTCATGTCGCGCACCAGCTCGCCCGGGGCATAGAGCGAGTAGGTCACGGTGCTGCCTGGCTCGACGAACATGGCACCGCCACCGGTGACGCGGCGCACGATCTGCACCCCCTGTGCCGACGCCGCCTCCAGGTCCACCTCGTTCCGCAGGGACTGGAAGGCACCGATGATGATGGCGGGCCGCTCCCACTCCCAGAACCGCAGCGTAGGTCCGCGCCTTCCGGCGGCGACCTCCCGCACCAGCACCTCGTCCAGCGCCAGGTGCATGGCGGGCGAGACGGGCGGCGCCTCGATGATTTGCCAGTCATAGTCGCGCCAGCTGCCCTGGGTGCCGAGCGCGCGGCGCACCGCCACGGCCACCGCCTCCGCATTGAAGCCGATCAGCGCGGCATCGGGCCGCAACCCGGTGCGGATCGCCGCCGCGATGTCGTCATAGCTGGCGGTATCGGGCAGGCCCTGCACGGCGGCACGGATGTCGTCCAGCGCCTCAGCGGGCTCCAGGAAGAAATCGCCGGTGACCTGCACCTCGGCGATGCGGCCATCCCGGACCTCCAGGTCCACGACGACGAGCTTGCCATTCTGAACCTTGTATTCGCCATGCATGTCGCTGGGTACCCGATGATCTGCGGCGGCCCGGGCGCCGCCATCACGGCATCGCGTCTCCGGGCCCGCCATGGCCTGCCGAAGCGGTTCGGTGTCCCGCGCAGCATAGCGTGCGCCGGCGCCTTCTGGCGAGCGGGCCGCTACGGGCGGTGCAGCGCGACCGCGGCGGCGGCCAGCAGCAGCACCCCGGCCGCGGCGGCGGCGAAGGGCAGCATGGCGCGATACGCCGCGCGCTCTTGCCCCGGCGTGCCGGACAGGCTGCAGACGATGGACATGCGGACGGGCGAGACGATGTTCAGCGACAGCGCCGCCGCGTGCTGCAACGCCACGACGGCGGTAAGGCTCAGCCCCGCCTCCGCCGCCAGGCTGACCTGGGATGCCATGAACAGCCCGTTGGCCGCGTTGCCGCTATTGGCCAGCGCCCCGAAGACGGCCGAGATGGCGGGCGTCAGCACGATGGCCCACAGGCCCAGCGAGTGGAACAGCCCCTGCGCCAGACTGCCGGCGATGCCGGAGCGGGACAGCACCTCCGCCATCATCGAGAAGGTGACGATGGTGAGCACGGCGAGGCGCCCCGTCTTCCAAGCCCCGCGCATCTCGGCGGGGAGGGACGCCGCATGGCCCCGCCACAGGGCGGTCAGCACGGCGGCGAGGACGAGCCAGGTGCCGGCGTGGAAGAAGGGTGACCAGACCGGCGTGCCAGGGAAGGGCTGGATGCGGCTGGAATGCTCCAGCAACTGGTGCAGCGGCGGCACCAGCCGGGTCAGCACCAGCCAGCCGATCAGCGCGACGAAGGGCAGCATCTTCCGCGCCGCCCGCGCCACCTGCCGCCGGTCCGGCCGCTGGTCCACCAGGAAGCGCAGCACGATCATTGGCCCGTAGGCCGCCAGCATCGCCGTCTCCGGCCCCAGCGCGGCGGTGGCCGCGACGACGGCGGCGAGGCTGGCGCCGAGCCACATTGCTTCCCCAATCCGGTCCCACCAGGAAGCACCGATGCCGGCACGTTCGGCGAAGCGCCAGTACAGCGGCAACCAGACCAGGTTGAAGGCGACGAAGAACACGCTGCTATGCAGGGTGAGGGTGGTCGGGTCCGTCCCGGCGAAGGCGGCGGCGATGATGGCGCCGCTGCCCATGCCGCCCCACAGGATCATCGTCTGGCTGAGCAGGGAGAAGACGATCAGGTAGATCGGCTTCACCTCCAGCTTCCGCACCAGCGCCATGGTGCCGATGATGCCGACGCCGAAGCCGGTCGCGGATTCGGCGAAGGGGCCGATCAGGAAGCACGCGGCGAAGAGCAGCCGCCGCCGCGCCCGCGCATCCGCTGGATGATCGGCGGCGGGCGGCACGGCATCCCCGGTGCGGATCGCCATCTGCCAGAACAGCAGGCCGCCGAGGATGTAGGGCACGACGATCCAGCCGATCCACGCCCCGCGTGCCAGCGACACGGCGGCCTCCGCCAGTGCGAAGTGCCGCGGCGCCGTGGCGAAGGCGACCACCAGGGCGGTGAGCAGGCCGAGCAGCGAGGCGCCCAGGGTGCCGGCACGGCCGCTGGCGATGACGCCGATGACGACCAGGGCCGGCAAAGTCCAGACCAGATGGATCAATCCCGCATGCTCCCCCAAGCCGCGCCCCGGGCGGGGGTTCGGTCGGCAGGACCCGGCCGCCGGCGGGCGTCACGCTGCCCGCAGGCGCCTGGCCCGCGCTGTCTTATCAGCGCACGGGCCAGGTTGGGCAACCGGCGGCGGCGCGCGGTGGTCAGACGTAGCGCGGAATGGGGCCCCATTGCGGCGTCTGGTCCGGCAGCTCGACCTCGACGTCATCCACATAGCACCAGCCCCAGCCTTCCGGCGGGTCATAACCCTCGATGATCGGGTGGGCGGTGGCATGGAAATGCGCCCTGGCGTGGCGGTGCGGCGAATCATCGCAGCAGCCGACATGCCCGCAGCTGCGGCAGATGCGAAGATGCACCCAGGGGCTGCCGATCTTCAGGCATTCCTCGCACCCGCGCGCGCTGGGCTTGACCGTCCGGATGGTGGCCGTGTGGTGGCATTCTGTCATGCGATCTCCCTGGCCGCCTGGGCGGCGATCATGCTGTGGATCTGCGCCACCACCGCCGAGCCCTCGCCGACTGCGGCGGCGACACGCTTGGTCGAGCCGGCGCGGACATCGCCGATGGCGAACACCCCCGGCACGTTCGTCTCCAGCGGCAACGCCCCTTGGCCGGTGACGAGGAAGCCCTTCGCATCCGTCTCCGCGCAATCGCGCAACCAGGTGGTGTTGGGATCGGCGCCGATGAACAGGAACAAGTGCCGCAGCGCCAGCCGGAGCACCGAGCCATCCGCGCGGCTGCTGAACGAAGCCGCCGTCAGGCCGGTCACCTTGTCACCCTCCAGCCCGGCGATCTCGTAGCCGACATGGATCTCGACATTCGGCAGCGCCGCGATGCGGTCGATCAGGTAGCGCGACATGGTCTGCGACAGGTCGCGCCGCACGAACAGGTGCAGGCGCTTCACCTGCGGCGCCAGGAACACGATGGCCTGCCCGGCGGAATTGCCACCGCCGACCAGCGCCACCTCCGCGCCCGCGCAGAGCCGGGCCTCGATGGGGGAGGCCCAGTAGGAAATGCCGGCGCCCTCGAACTCCGCCAGCCCGTCGATAGCCGGTCGGTGGTAGCGCGCGCCGGAGGCGACGACGACGGCCCGCGCCCGCAGTCGCCGGCCTTCCGACAATTCCAGGGCCGGCAACGGCCCGCTGCAGTCCAGCCGCTCGACCTTCACGGGCACGGCGATGTTGGCGCCGAATTTCAGCGCCTGGTTGAAGGCGCGCCCCGCCAGGGCCTGCCCGGAAATCCCGGTGGGGAAGCCGAGATAATTCTCGATACGTGCGGAGGCGCCGGCCTGCCCACCCGTCGCCCGCTCATCCAGCACGATGACCGAGAGGCCCTCGGACGCCGCATACACCGCCGTGGCGAGGCCGGCGGGACCGGCGCCGACTACGGCGACGTCATAGAGCGCGTCCGGCTCCAGCACCGGCGTCAGGCCCAGGCAGGCCGCCAGCTCCACCTCGCTCGGCTTCCGCAGCAGGTTGCCGTTGGGGCAGACCACCAACGGCAACTCATCCGGCAACAGCCCGGTTCGCTCGACCAGCGCCTTGCCCTCGGCGTCCGAGGAGGCGTCCAGCACCAGGTTGGGGGAACCGCTGCGGGTGAGGAAGCCCTGCAGCCGCAGCACATCCCGGCTGCCGGGCACACCGATCAGGATGGTGCCGGCGCCGCCTTGCTCGATCAGGCTGACGCGGCGCAGGATCAATGCGCGCATCACCACCTCGCCCACATCGGCGGAACCGACCATCAGCGCGCGCAGATGCGGCGGGTCGAAGGGCAGGGCGGTGCAGCCATCCGGCCCCGCATGCCCGGCGGCGATGGAGGGGCGGCCGGCGAGCTGGTTGACCTCGCCCGTGAACTGGCCGGCGCCGTGGGTGGTGATCAGCGCCCGCTGGCTCAGCCCGTCCCGCCGGAAGACATCGATGCTGCCCTCCAGGACCAGCCACGACGGCGCATCCCGCTCACCGATGTCGTAGACGACTTCCCCGGCGGCGAAGTGCCGCTCCGCCCCGCTGGCAAAACGCCGTGCGATGCCGATCTGTCCCGCCTCCAGAACGGGGAACATCTGGTACTTGCGAAGGTCCAGGGTGCTCATGCTGAGATCCGATCTGCTGCGAGGCGGGGAGGCAACCGATTCGTCCAGAACCCTGCGGCATGGAAGGGACGCGCCATCATAGGGCGCGGCCCCGCCATGGCCGCAAGCGTCAGGAACGGATGAAGGCGAGGAGGTCCTGGTTGAGCTGCGCGTGATGCGTCACCGGCAGCCCGTGCGGCGCTCCCGGATAGACCTTCAGGGTGGCGTTGCGGACGATCTCGGCCGAGCGGCGGCCGGCGGCATCGATCGGCACGATCTGGTCGTCATCGCCATGCACCACCAGGGTCGGTACGTCGATCTTCTTCAGGTCCTCGGTGTAGTCGACCTCGGAGAACTCGTGGATGCAGTCATACTGGCCCTTGATGCCGCCCTGCATGCCCTCGCGCCAGAACTCGCGCCGCGCGCCTTCGGATTCCTTGGCGCCCGGGCGGTTGAAGCCGAAGAAGGGCGCGCTGAGGTCGATGAAGAACTGCGAGCGGTCCTCGAGCGTCGACTGGCGGATGCCGTCGAACACCGCCAGCGGCGTGCCGTTGGGGTTGGCGTCGGTCTTGACCATCAGCGGCGGCACGGCGCTGACCAGAACCATCTTGGCGACACGGGCGGAACCGTAGGTACCGACGTAATGCGCGATCTCCCCGCCGCCGGTGGAGTGGCCGACCATTACCGCGTCCTTCAGGTCGAGATGGTCCATCAGCCCGGCGAGGTCGGCGGCATACTGGTCCATGTTGTTGCCGTCCCACGTCTGGTCGGAGCGGCCGTGGCTGCGGCGGTCATGCGCGATGACGCGGAAGCCCTGGCTGCCCAGGAACTGCATCTGCGGGTCCCACGCATCGCTGCTCAGCGGCCAGCCATGGCTGAACACGACGGGCTGGCCATGGCCCCAATCCTTGTAGAACAGGTTGGTCCGGTCCTTGGTCATGAAGTAGGGCATGATGTCCTCCGTTGCTGGCGGACGATGACAAGGCCGTCCGACACCCGGACTATCGGCGCTGCGAGAGCGTCGCGATATCATACGCAGGTTTCGGTCTGGCGCCGCCACGACTATACTTTCGTATAACAGTGCGGCTGGGCGGCGTTTCACCAAGCGGCCCATCCACCGCTTCGCGGCTTCTTGCGCCCTACGCAGGAAGATGGCTATCGTTACCAGACCGGTGGCGCGGCCCGCCCGGCCGTCGCGCTTGCACCGCTCTCGCCCGGCCTTGTCGTCGCGATCCGGCAAAGCGGGAGGCATGGTTGCAGGCAGGGTTCGAGGCGAAGCGACTGGCGGCCCGCCTCTACGCCGCGGCGGCACTGGCGCTGGCCTTATGCGTGTTCTCGCTGGATGTGCTCAGCCCGCTGCAAGGCGCCGTCGCGGTACTGTATACCGGCGTCATCCTCGTCGCCGCGCGCGGCCTGCGGCACCGCCTCATCATCGCGGCAGGCGGGTTCTCGGCTTTTCTTGCCATACTGGGCTACGGGCTGATCCATGCGGAGGAACCGCTCGGCTCCCCCGCCATGCGGTTGGCCGTCAGCCTGGTCGCCATCGGCATCACCACGATCCTGTCCGTCCGCCACCACGCGGCGGCGGAGGAGCGGCGCCGGTCGGACGAGCGCTACCGCACCATCTTCCACGCCGCCGGCTTCCCCATCTGGGAATCGGACTGGTCCGCCGCCTATGCGATGCTGCAAGCTGGCGAGAAGCCGGACCTCGATCTGGTGCGGCGTGCCTCGCTGCTCTCCTATGTCCGCGATGCCAACCACGCGGCGGCACGCCTGCTGGGCTTCCGCAGCCGGGAGGAGCTGGTGGGCAGTTCCATCCTGCGCCACCACACGCCGGGCGGCGAGGCCATCCTGGCCGGCATCTTCGCCACGCTGCTGCGGGAAGACCGCGCAGTGGAGGAGGAAGTGCAGTTCCAGACCGTGTCGGGCGAGCTGATCGACGTCGTGCTACGCGTCACCCTGCCGCCCGGCCATGGCGGCTGGCAGCGCGTGCTGATCATGGCGCTGGACGTGACGGAACGGAACCGCACGCAGGCCCGGCTGGCGCAGTCGCAATCCGAACTGACCCACGTCTCGCGCGTCACGACGCTGGGCCAGCTGGCGGCCTCCATCGCGCATGAAGTGAACCAGCCGCTCTCCGCCATCATTACCTACGCGCGGTCCGGCAAGCGCTGGCTGGCGCGCGAGGCGCCGGACGCGGCCGAGGTCTCCGACTGCCTCGACCATATCGGCAGCAACGGCAGGCGCGCCGCCGACATCATCGCCCGCATCCGCGACCTGGCGCGCAAGGCAGGGCCGAAGCGCGGCCCGATCCGGCTACCCGAGCTGATCGAGGAGACGATCGCGTTGCTGCGGCGTGACCTGACGGCGAACGACATTGCCATCCAAGTCTCCGCCCCGGCCGACCTGCCGGATGTGGAGGGCGACCGGGTGCAGCTGCAACAGGTGCTGATGAACTTGCTGATGAATGCGGAGCAGGCCATGGCGGAGACATCACCAGACCAGCGCAAACTCTGCGTGGAGGCGGAGCGGGACGGGCAGGCCGTATCGGTGCTGGTGCGGGATTGCGGCAGCGGCTTCGCCGGCATCGACCCGGAGCAGCTGTTCAGCCCCTTCTTCACCACCAAGGCGGAAGGGATGGGCATGGGCCTCTCCATCTGCCGCTCCATCGTCGAGCAGCATGGCGGCACGCTGACGGCATGCGGCAACGAGGATGGCGGCGCCAATTTCCTGTTCCGCCTGCCCGCCGCTGCGGCGGCGGAGGTGGCGGCGTGAGCGGGGAGACGCCGCCCGGCTGCGTCTGCGTCATCGACGACGACGCGGAAGTCCTCGGCTCCATCGGCAGCCTGCTACGCTCCAACGGCTTCCAGGCCGCGCTGTACGACACGCCGGAGGCCTTCCTGCTGGCCGGCGTACCGCAGACCGCGTCCTGCCTGCTGCTCGATGTCCGGCTGCGCGGGGAAAATGGGCTCGATTTCCAGGAGCGGCTGGCCGCGCGGGGCATCGCCATCCCGGTCATCCTGATCACCGGGCATGGCGATATCCCGATGACGGTGCGCGCCATGCGGGCCGGCGCGCTGGATTTCCTGCCCAAGCCCTTCACCGAGGAACAGATGCTGGCCGCCGTGGCCACCGCCATCGGGGTGGACCGCCAACGGCGTGGCGAGGCGGCCGGGCACGCCCATCTGCGCCAGTGCTACGAGGCGCTGACGCCGCGGGAGCGGGAGGTGATGGGCCTGGTCGTCGCCGGGCTGATGAACAAGCAGATCGCAGCGCGGATGACGCTGTCCGAGATCACGGTGAAGATTCACCGGGGTAATATGATGCGCAAGATGGAGGCGCAGTCCCTGGCCGACCTGGTCAGGATGGCGGAATTCCTGGGCATCCGCGACGACAGCATCCACCGCTTTAACATCTGAGTATGATAGCCCTGGCGGCCGCCAGGGTGCATCTCTGCGCTTCGTCGCGGCGTTGCGCCGTGGCAGAAGCTGGAGCGAGCGGTTGAGCCCTGTACCCATCATTGCGATTGTCGATGACGATCCCGGCGTCCGGGGGAGCGTGGACAGCTTCCTGCGCTCGGCCGGCATGACCAGCATGGGGTTCAGCGGCGCGCGGGAATTGCTGCTGTCCGGGCAGCAGGCCAGGCTGGCCTGCATCGTCACCGACATGCACATGCCTGGCATGACCGGGCTGGAACTGCAGCAGGAAATGGCGCGGCGCGGGTGGAAGCACCCGGTCATCGTCATGACCGCCTACCCGACCGACGAGGCACGGCGCCTGGCGCTGCACTACGGCGCGGCGGCCTTCCTGATCAAGCCGATCGACCCCGAGAGCTTCCTCGAAGCCATCGAACGCGCTGTGGCCTGAATACGGAAGGGGGGAGGCTCGCTGACGGCGAGCCTCCCCCCTTCCGTATCCAAGTATCACGGCGGCGGCGCCTTGGCGCCGCCGCCGTTGCTGTCAGCGCTGCTGGCTGGAGCGGCCGGTCTCGTAGAGGAACCAGCTACGGCGCTCGCCCTCGTCGATCCAGACCTCGATCAGGCTGGCCGTCGCGACGTCCTTGTACTCGTCGCACAGCTCATGCACGCGGCGCAGCTCGGCCACCAATTGCTTGTTGTCGCCCTGCAGCTCGGCCAGCATGTCCTGCGGCTCGACATACTCGGCATTGTTGTCGAGGATGCGCTGCTGCCCGGCGATGTGGGAGATGGAGCGGATGGTGCTGCCGCCGATCTTGCGGGCCCGCTCCGCGATCGCGTCCGTCATGGCGAAGATCTGGTCGGACTGCTCGTCCAGCATCAGGTGGTAGTCGCGGAAATGCGGCCCGCTCATGTGCCAGTGGAAGTTCTTGGTCTTCAGGTACAGCGCGAAGACATCCGCCAGCAGCGCGCTCAGCCCCGCGGCGATGTCGCGCGTCGCGTCGGCGCCGAGGTCGGTCGGGGTGGCCAGGTAACGGTCCGCCACCCGCTTCATGTTCTGGTCCGCCATCTTCCATCTCCTTGATGTCCGGGCGGCCAGGGTGCCGTCCGCTGCCAACCGGTATACGCCTGGCAGCGGCGGCTCCAACCCACACCAAGGTTTAGGCCCGGCGCGGGTTACTCACGGACGACGTAGGTGTGGAAGCGGATACGGCCGTCCTTCCCGGTCTCGCGGTACAGGCCCTGCACCTCGCTCTCGAAGCCAGGGAAGCGGTTGCAGGCGGCCTCGAAGGCCTTCAGGTAGTCCACCATCGGCCGCGCCCGCTCACCCAGCCGCTCGCCGGGGATGACGGTGGCGATGCCGGGCGGATAGACCAGCCACAGCGTGGCGGCGATGCGCCCAGCCGTTTCCTCCAGCGGCACGTAGTCCACCTTGTTGCGGACCAGGGCGCGCACCGCCTCGTTCGGCGGCATCGCCATTTCGGGGAAATGCGCCTGCTGGAACTGGGCGGATTGCAGGCGGCTGATGCCGGCCTCGCGGTAGAAAGAATGCATCTCGGCACACAGGTCGCGCAGCCGGGCGCGGCCATAGCGCTCGGGCTGGCGGGCGACGAAGCTGGGCAGCACCTCGTCCAGTGGCGCGTTATTGTCGTGCAGTTTCTTGAAGGTGATCAGGTGCGCCAGCAGCGTTCCCGCCTTGCTGCTCTCCACGCCCGGCGTCAGCAGGAACAGCAGGCTGTTGAGGTCATTCTTCTCCGGCACGATGCGGTTCTGCCGCAGATAGGCGGCGACCACCGGGGCCGGCACGCCATGCGCGGCGTAGTCGCCATCGGCGAAGCCCGGGGTCAGCAGCGTCAGCTTGTTCGGGTCGGTGATGGCCCAGTCCGCTGGATTGGTGCCGAAGCCGTGCCACTCGGCATCCGGCGTCAGTGCCCAATGCGCCGGGTCGCTTGCCAGTGCATCGGTCTGCGCGTCCTCCCACGCCATCTCGACGCCGCCGAGCTGCACGGTCTTCGGCACGAAAGGTTCGAAGAACCAGCGCTTCGCCGGGTCGGGGTCGTTGGCGAATTCGCGCTGCGTCAGCCGCAGCTTCTTGCGCAGCTCGATGCCGAGGCGGACGGTGTCGTCCCACAGCACCTCGCCCGAGCGGCCCTTCATCATCTGCGCGCCGACATCGAGCGAGGCGAACAGCGGATAGAACGGGCTGGTCGAGGCGTGCAGCAGGAACATCTCGTTGAAGCGGCGGTGGCCGACGCGCCGCTCCTGCTCGCCCAGGTGGCTGTCCTTCACATGGATTTGCGAGGCCTGGGAGAAGCTGGCGAGCTGCTTGTGCGTGCTCTGCGTGACGATGATGCCGGGGCTGTCCGGCCCCAGCTGCTCCAGCCCCATGCCGAAGCGGCCGCGGAACAGCGGATGGAACTTCATGAAGCCGGCCCAGGCCTCGTCGAACAGGATGTAGTCGCAGAGATGGCCGATGCGGGCGATGATCTGCTCCGCCGAGTGGATGGTGCCGTCATAGGTGCATTGCTCGACCACCGCGGCGCGGAAGGGGCGGGGGCGCTGCCAGGCCTCCTTGTCCTTCACCAGCGGGTTGTCGCGGATGGCGGCGCGCAGCCGCGCCTCGTCCAGCGCACCGGCCTGCATAGGGCCGATCAGACCATGCGGGTTGCGCGCCGTCTCGATGAAGACCGGGATGGCCTCGCCCAGGAACAGCGCGCCGTGATGCGCGGCCTTGTGGTTGTTGCGGTCGAACAGCACCAGATCGCCTTCGGCCAGCAGAGCCTGCAACGCGATCTTGTTGGAGGTGGAGGTGCCGTTGAGGACGAAATAGGTGCGCTCTGCGCCGAAGATCTCGGCGGCTTCCTGCTGCGCACGCAGCGCGGGGCCTTCATGCGTCAGCAGGTCCCCCATCTCCAGCACCGAGTTGTCCAGGTCGTCGCGGAACACCGCCTGGCCCAGATGCTCGACGAAGATGCGCCCCACCGGGCTGCGGCTGTAGAACATGCCGCCGTTGTGCCCAGGACAGGTCCAGAGCTGGTTGCCCTGCTCGGCATAGTCCACCAGGGCGCCGAAGAAGGGGGTCTTCAGCGTCTCGGCATATTGCCGCAGTTTGGAGACGAGGTTGCGGGCGATGAAGTCCGGCGTCTCCTCCGCCAGGAAGACGAAGCCGTCCACGTCGTCCAGCACCTCGACGGGGATGTCCTCCAGGCGCTGGCGGCGCACCAGCAGGATGACCGGAACGTCCAGCCCACGCTTGCGCACCAGGGCGATCAGCGCGGCGGCACGGCCTTGCAGCCCCTTCTTGCCCCAGTCGACGACGATGCAGCCGATGGCGGCATCCGTCCGCACCACCAGCTCCGCATCGTCATCCCGCCGGGCGCGGGTGACGGCGTAGCCCATGCCCTCGATCTCGGCGAGGATCTGGCTGAGACGGGCACCTTCCAGATCGGCTTCGTCGAAGCCGGGGGCGCAGATGAGGAACTTGAAGCGGCGGCCGTATTCCATGTCGCGCGTCCTGCGCCATCCGCGTGCCTGCGTCTAGCGCCTTAAAATGACAAGATGTCGCCGGCGGCGCCGCTACTCGTTCAGTCCCTTGCCCGGGTACGGGTGCTCCCGCATCCAGTGCTGGGCGATGTCGATGCGGCGCGTCACCCACACATCCGCGTGCTTCTGGATATGGTCCAGCAGCCTTGCCAGACCGGCGGCGCGGGCGGGGTGGCCGATCAGCCGCATATGCAGGCCGACCGACATCATCTTCGGCGTGCGCGCGCCCTCCGCATACAGCGTATCGAACGCATCGCGGATGAAGGAGAACCACTGGTCGGAGGTCCCGACCGCGCCGTTATACTTCCCGTCGTTGTTGGTCAGGCTGTAGGGGATGACGAGATGCGGCTTGTCCTGCACCGTCAGCCACCAGGGCAGTTCGTCGGCATAGGAATCGCTGTCGTACAGGAAGCCGCCTTCCTCGGCCACGAGGCGGCGGGTGTTCACGCTGGGCCCATAGCGGCAGTACCAACCCAACGGCCGGCTGCCGATGGTGCGCTGGAGCGATTCCACCGCCCGGCGGATATGCTCGCGCTCCTCCGCCTCCGACAGCTCGAAATGCTTGATCCAGCGCCAGCCATGGCAACACACGTCGAAGCCGCTCTGCCGGATGGCGGCGGCGGCCTCGGGGTTCCGCTCCAGTGCCAGGGCGCAGCCGAAGATGGTCAATGGCAGGCCGCGTTCCTGGAACATGCGCAGCAGCCGCCAGAAGCCGACGCGGCTGCCATATTCGAACATGCCCTCCGCCGCCAGGTCGCGCCCCTTGCCGATCTGGCTCATCGGGTGGCCCTCGGTCAGTCCCGATTCGGAATAGCCCTCGCCATCCTGCACGGAGGGCTCGGAACCCTCCTCGTAGTTCATGACGAAATTCACCGCGAGGCGGGCGCCGCCGGGCCAGCGCGGATCGGGTGGGTTGGCGCCGTAGCCGATGAAGTCCCGCTTCACCTCGTAGGTCATGCAGCACGTCTCCGCTGGGGGTGGGCGCATTCTTCGGCCGATCATGCACGCGCAGCCGCCGGGGTCAAAGCGAGCCGCCGGCTTTACCGCCCGCGCCGCCGCCGGCACTCTACCGGGCAGTAGTGGGAGGAAGGTCCGATGCACCTGCCAGGCCAGGGACGAAACCGCGCGGGCGAGATATCGCAGCGTGGCTGAGGCCATGCATGTCCTGGCAATCGATCAGGGCACCACCTCCACCCGCGCCATCGTCTTCGATGCCAGCCGCCGGCCGGTGGCCACGTCGCGCCGAGAATTCGCACAGCACTACCCCGCGCATGGGTGGGTGGAACACGATGCGGAGGATATCTGGCGCGACGTCCTCTCCACCGCGCGCGACGCCCTGGCGCAGGCGGCCGTGCCGGTGCGCGGCATCGGCATCGCCAACCAGCGCGAAACCGTGGTGGTGTGGGACAAGGCGACCGGCGCGCCGGTCCACCGCGCCATCGTCTGGCAGGATCGCCGCACCGCCGATGCCTGCGCGACATTCCGTACGGATGGCGCGGAAGAACTGGTGCGCGCCCGCACCGGCCTGTTGCTGGACCCGTATTTCTCCGCGACCAAGCTGGCCTGGATTCTGGACAACGTAGCTGGCGCCCGGCGACGCGCCGAGCGCGGCGAGATCCTGTTCGGCACCATCGACTGCTTCCTGCTCTGGCGCCTGACCGGCGGGCGGGTGCACGCCACGGACGCCACCAACGCCGCCCGCACGCTGTTGTTCGACATCCACCGCGGCTGCTGGGACGAGGATCTGCTGCGGCTATTTCGCATTCCCGCCGCCATGCTGCCGGAGGTGCGGGACAATGCCGGAAGCTTCGGCGAAACCGCGCCCGGATTGTTCGGGACGGCGCTGCCGATCACCGGCATGGCGGGGGACCAGCAGGCAGCGCTGGTGGGGCAGGGGTGCTTCCGCCCCGGCATGGTGAAATCCACCTACGGCACCGGCTGCTTCGCACTGATGAATACCGGCACGCAGGCATTGCCATCGCAGCACCGCCTGCTGACGACCATCGCGTACCGGCTCGAAGGGCGTACGGCCTATGCGCTGGAAGGCGCCATCTTCACCGCCGGTGCCGCCATCAAGTGGCTGCGGGACGGGCTGGGCCTGATCACCCACGCATCCCAGACCGACGACATGGCGACGCGGGTGCCGGACCACCACGGCGTCTACATGGTGCCCGGCTTCGTCGGCCTCGGCGCGCCGCATTGGGACCCGGAGGCACGCGGCCTGATCTGCGGCCTGACGCTGGACGCGACGGCGGCGCATATCGCCCGCGCCGCGTTGGAATCCGTTGCCTACCAGACGCACGACCTGGTGCAGGCGATGGCCGCCGATGGCGGCGGCGCGCCGCTGGCCATCCGCGTCGATGGCGGCATGGCGGCGAATGACTGGTTCTGCCAGTTCCTGGCTGACATGCTGGAGACGGTGGTGGAGCGCCCCGCCTTCCTGGAGACGACGGCGCTGGGCGCGGCGGTGCTGGCCGGGCTGGGCAGCGGCCTGTACCGGGACGCCGAGGCGGCGAAAGCCGGCGACGACCTGCGGCGCTTCACGCCGCGAACGGATGATGCACGCCGCCGCCGCCTGCTGGAGGGCTGGCGGGATGCGCTGCGGCGGACGCTGACGAAAGCCTGAGGCGGGGGCGCGTCCTTTCAGCCCTGCATCATCGGCTGGGCGCCGGCGACGGTGCCGTTGATGGCCTCGTCCAGCTCCTCGGCGTCGTAGGGCTTGCGCAGCAGCGGCAGCTTCGCCATCGCCATGCGCTCGGGCGAGGCCTCGTAGCCGCTGGTCAGCAGCACCGGCAGCTGCGGCCATTGCCGCTTGGCGGTCAGCGCCAGGCTCAGCCCGTCGCCGCCATCGGCCAGCATGATGTCGGTGAACATCAGGTCGATCTTGCCACGGTGCAGCGTCTCCATCGCCTCGCCGGTATTGCGCGCCTGCTCCACCTGATGGCCCAGCTTGCGCAGCACCTGCACCGCCATGTCGCAGACCTCCGGGTCATCCTCCACCACCAGCCCGCGCAGCGAGCGTTCGGCACCGGGGAAGGCGCCGGTCCGGGGGCGCGAGGTGCCGCTGCTGGCGGAGCCCGCGGCGGGCAGTAGCAGCCGGATGGTGGTCCCCCGGCCGAGCGTGCTTTCCACCCGCGCGGCGCCACCCGATTGCTTGGCGAAACCATAGACCTGCGGCAGGCCGAGCCCGGTGCCTTGCCCGGCCGGCTTTGTGGTGAAGAACGGCTCGAAGATACGGCCCTGCGTCTGCTCGGACATCCCTTCGCCGGTATCGGTGACGCTGATCTCCACGAAGGGACCGGTCAGCCCATCCGCATCCTGCCCCGGCGCCAGATGCACATGCCGGGCGGCGACGGTCAGCGTACCGGCCTCCGGCATGGCATCGCGCGCGTTCAGGCACAGGTTCAGCAACGCCAGCTCCAGTTCCCCCCGGTCCACCATCGCGGCGGTGCCGGGGGTGGCCTGCGCCACCACGTCGATATCCGGGCGCAGGGAGGGCTTCAGCAACGCCGCCATCTCGGTCAGCCAGCTCTCCATGTCCAGCGCTTCCGGCTTCAGGGTCTGCCGCCGGGCGAAGCTGAGCAGGCGGCGGATCAGCTTGGCGCCACGCCGCGCCGCCTGCTCGATGCTGGCGGTCAGGCTGGCGCGCTCTTCCTCCGACTGGCTGCGGGAGATGACGGAGAGGCCGCTGATAATGATGGCCAGCAGGTTGTTGAAGTCATGCGCGACGCCGCCGGTCAGCTGGCCCAGCGCCTCCAGCTTCATCGCCTGGAACATCCGCACCTGCGCGGCTTCGCGTTCTGCCATCGCGGTGCGGATCTGCTCGCGCAGGGTCTCGTTATGCCCGGCAAGCGTCAGCTCCGCCAATTTTCGCTCGGTCACATCCAGCGTCAGGCCGACAAGCTGGTGCGGCTGGCCTTGCTCGTTCAGCAGCAGCCTGCCTCGGGCGGCCAGCCAGCGTTCCTGCCCACCCGCGCGCTGTACGCGGTACTCGGCGGCGAAGTCGGGCACGTCGTGCTCCAGGCAATCCAGCAAGGCACGCTCGACCGCCACGCGGTCATCCGGGTAAATACTGTCCAGCCACGCCTGGCCGGACGCCTTGCCCCTGTCGCCGGAGATGCCGTGCATGCCTGCGAAGTCCTCCGACCATGCGAAGGAATCGCGCCGTCCATCCCAATCCCACGCGACGGCCGAGGCCACGCTCTGCGCCAGCCGCAACCGCTGCTCGCTCAGCCGCAGGGCCTCGTTCGCGCATTGCAACTCGGCGGTCCGTTCGGCGACGCGGGCATCGAGCTCCTGGTTCGCCAGGGTCAGGGCACTGTTGGTGTCCTCCAGCTCCTCCGCCAGCACTTGCATCTCTTCAAGCGCGACGCGAAGTTCTTCCTCATTCGCCTCAAGCTCGGTCAGCCGGGTCGTTTCCTGCAGCAACCTGGAACTTGTCGGGCTGAGCCGTCCACGCAGCGCCTCGATGGCCTCCCGGTTCTCTCGCTGCAACTGGCTCCGCAGCCGCGCTTGTTCCTGTTGGGAAGCCGCAAGTTGCTGCACCAGCTCCTGCCGCTCCAGCGATAGCAGGTCCACCTGGCTATGCTGTTCTTCAAGAGCAACCCGAAGTTGTTCGTTCTCGTCTTCGAGCCGCCGCAACGCTTCGGCCTCTGGTGACCTTCTGGATGACAAATGTCCTGCTCCGACCAACGCGTGACACCGTGAGGAGAAGGAGGGGGAATGGGCCCTGGTGTTCCCCAGTGTCATCCATGTAACAATGGCGATGGGAAGATACGCTATTTGTCAAGTTTCACATCTCCGTGATGAGGGGGGGGGGTAGGTTTGGTTGATCGCATCATCGTGGTAGGCGCCTCGGCTGGCGGTTTGACCGCCTTGAAAGCCTTATGCGCCGGGCTTCCAGCCGATCTGCCGGCCGCCGTGCTGATCGTCCAGCACATCGTCGCCACGGCACGCAGCGTGTTGCCGGAATTGCTGACGCGAGCTGGGCCTTTACCGGCCGCACATGGCGTGGATGGCGAGCGAATCGAAGCCGGGCGCATCTATGTCGCGCCGCCGGACCGCCACATGATGCTGGATGATGGCGGGCGGATCATGCTGCGCCGTGGTCCTGTCGAGAACCGCACCCGGCCGGCCATCGATGCGCTGTTCCGCTCGGGCGCCGTTTATTACGGCTCACGCTGCTACGGCGCCGTGCTGTCGGGCCTGTTGGATGACGGCACGGCCGGGCTGGTCGCCATCAAGCGCTGCGGCGGCACCAGCATCGTGCAGGACCCTGAGGAAGCCAGCTGGCCCGACATGCCGCGCAACGCGCTGATCGGCGATAGCATCGACCACTGCGTCACCATCGCCGACATGGCCGAATTGCTGCCCCGCCTGGTGCGGGAACCCAGCGCCACCAACGTGCCGCCGCCGCCGGACCTGGTGGCGGAGTACCGCATTTCACAGCAGGAGGTCCCACCGATGAGCGAGAAGGCGACGATCCTGGGCTCGCCCAGCCCGTTCAGCTGCCCGCAATGCGGCGGCGTCCTCAACGAGCTGCACAGCGACAAGCTGCCACGGTTTCGCTGCCAGATCGGCCACGCCTATGGTGGGGAAACACTCGCCGCCGCGCAGGTGGACTTGCTGGAGGAAGCGATGGCGACCGCGCTGCGCACGCACCGGGAGCGTGTGGTGCTGTTCCGCCGCATGCAGGAAAGCGCCCAGGCCCGCGGCTACGCCCACGCCGCGACGCGGTGGGAGAAAGCCGCCGGCGAGGCGGAGCGCTCCAGCGATGTGCTGAACGCCGCGCTCAACAGCCTGCGGCTGGCACCGGAGGAAGTGAAGGACTAGGCGGCGCGCTCAGGCGCCGACCTGCTCCCGCTCCGTCGTGTCATGCACGATGGCGAGTAGCATCGGCGGCGTCTCCTCGCCGAAATATTGCAGGCAGATCTCAGCTGGATAGGCACGATCCCGGCCCTGCAGCTTCGTCTCGAACACCACTTCGGACCGCGCGCCATCCAGCAAGGGTCGCACCAGCGCGCGCAGCGCTTCGGACGGCACGCTGGGCATCAGATGCGGCAGGCTCATCTGCAGCAACTGGTGCGTGGCGTAGCCCAGCTTGTACTCGGCGCCCTTGTTCACGAGGGTGAAGCGCAGGGTCTCGGGGTCCAGGAAATACACCTCGTTGAGGGATTCACCCATGATGCGGCCCAGGCGCTGCGCGAATTCCTCGTTCCGCACGGCCTCGGTCACGTCTTCCAGGATCACCACGGCGCCCTGGGGCTGGCGGTCCTCGTACAGCAGCGGAAAGATACGGGCGTTGCAGCAGATGGCGCGGCCACGGCGGTCCAGCCCATCGATACGCAGTTCAGCCTGCGCTTCCTCCCCGCCGATCACGGCCTGGATGCGGCTGCGCAGGGGTAACATCGGCAGGCCGATATCCAGCGACAGCAGGTTCTCGCCGACCACCTCCTCGCTGCGCAGGCCCCAGGCATTCTCGTTCCAGCGGTTCCAGGAGCGCAGCAGCATGGACTGACCCACCACCATGATGCCGACATCCATGCTGCGCAGGATGGATTCCGCATAGCGGCGGTACTCGGAGGATTCGATGGAATGGCGGCGCAGTTCCTCGTTCGCGCCCTCCATCTCCTCATTGGCGGAGCGGAGTTCCTCGTTCATCGTCTCCAGTTCTTCGTTCGTGGATTGGAGTTCCTCGTTGGTGGTCTCCAGTTCCTCGTTCGTCGACTGCAGCTCCTCGTTGGTGGTCTCCAACTCCTCGTTGGCCGATTGCAGTTCCTCGATGGTGGTCTCAAGGCTCTCCTGCGCCGCTTCCAGCTCCTGCTGCAGCTGATACGTCTTGGTGGTGTCGGAGAAGGCGATCAGGGTCGCGAACTGTTCCTTGTCCTGGTGGAACAGCGGCGTCACCTCGATGGTCACGCGGATCGGGTCGGCGGGCGGGCGGTGGTATTCCTGGTGCTCGATGCGCAGGCTGCGGCTGAGGCGCTGCGCCTCATCGATCCGGCTGCGCAACTCGGCCGGGCGGTAGGAGACGGAGAGGTCCTGGAAGACCCGGCCGATATCGGCTTCCACCACGTCCAGCATCCGCCGCGCGGCCACGTTGGCGTAGATCAAGCGGCCATCCATGCCAACGGCCAGGTAGGCGATCTGTGCCGTGTCGGTAATGGCTTCCACCAGCTTCACCTGCTGCGGCTGGCGGGGCTGGCGGCTATCGGCCAGGGAAAGGCTGCCGCCGCTGCTGCGGCGCCATTCCTGCGGCAGCTTGCGGAACAGCCGGTGCTTCAGGTCCACCGGCTCGAACAGGCGGGAACGGGCCAGCTGCGTCTCGGCCTTGCCAAGGAACATGTAGCCGCCATCGACCAGCGCGTAATGCAGGCGCGGCAGCACGCTGTCCTGCGTCTCCGCCTCCAGGTAGATGAGCAGATTGCGGCAGACCAGCAGGTCGATGCGGGAGATCGGCGCGTCATGCACCACGTTGTGGCGGCCGAAGATGACGCATTTCCGCAGCTCGCGCTGGAAGACGAAGTGGTTGCCGGACCGCTCGAAATACCGCTCCAGCATCTCCGGCGGCAGGTTCTCGACATCGCGCGGGGTGTAGGTGGCGTGGCGCGCGGCGCGTAGCGCTTCCTCATCCAGGTCGGTCGCATAGACCTTCACCGTGTCGCAGAACGCCTCGACGCCCAGCACCTCGGCGAAGGCCATGGCGACGCTGAACGGTTCCTCGCCGCTGGCGCAGCCGATGCTCCAGATGCGGATGGGCTGGTTGTTCTGCCGGCTGCGCTCCACGATCGCGGGCACGACCTCGTTCCGCAGCGCCGTCCAGGCCTCCTCGTCCCGGAAGAACGAGGTCACGTTGATCAGGACGGTGTTGAGCAGTTCGTTGAACTCGCGCGGGTCGGCTTCCAGCAGGCCATGATAGGTGGCGAAGCTGTCGCTACCGACTTCCTCCATCCGGCGCGTGACGCGGCGGCGCAGGCTGCTTTTCTTGTAGCCGCGGAAGTCGACCCCCCGGCTCTCCTGGATATAGCGAATCAGATTGGCGAAATCTGGTTCGACGATGTCGTTGCTGGAGCTCACCTTGCCCTCCGTACCCGCGCCTTATGCTCCTAGCGCATTCACGGCGGTATCGGATAGCCGGAAGGCCACGGTTTCCGGGACAGCCCATCCAGGCACGGACATGGCCAGCGCGGCTGAAGCTGAAGTACTCAGTTGCCTTGGCGCAGGCCAAGCGAAGGCGAAGCCGATCCCGCGGCCACGAATCGGCCACCAAGCGTGCCACCAGGCACATTTTGTCTTCGCAAAAATGGCTGCGTTCAAGCGAATCATAGCTTCTACTTCGCCGTACTGGACTCGATACTTTCATTTTCCGCTTAAACCAGATGCG
Organism: Teichococcus aerophilus; assembly: GCF_014490485.1. Lineage (GTDB taxonomy): Bacteria > Pseudomonadota > Alphaproteobacteria > Acetobacterales > Acetobacteraceae > Pseudoroseomonas > Pseudoroseomonas aerophila. The sequence goes on from NZ_JACTVA010000007.1 coordinate 105,396, forward strand.
TCCGCGTCAGTTACACCGAAGTCGCGGCAGAGGATCGCGGCCCTTCAACAGGAGATCGATATGACGCAGGACAATCGTGGCTTCGCCGGCATGGACGAGAAGAAGCAGCGCGAGATCGCATCCCAGGGCGGCCAGAGCGTGCCGGCTGAGAAGCGCAGCTTCTCCCAGGACCCGCAGCTTGCCGCAGAGGCCGGCCGTAAGGGCGGGGAAAGCGTGCCGGCCGAGAAGCGCAGCTTCTCCCAGGACCCGGAACTGGCGGCCGAGGCCGGTCGTAAAGGTGGCGAGGCCAGCCACGGCGGCGGCGGTGGATCGCAGGGCAGCCAGTCCGGCGGCAACTTCGCCCAGGACCGCGAGAAGGCCAGCGAAGCCGGCCGCAAGGGTGGCGAGAACAGCCACGGCGGCCGCAGCTAGAGGCGGCCCCTGGGGGGGCATACTCGCCCCCACGGGCTCGTCAGCCTGACATGCCGGCCCGCCGGCATGCAGCGCTGGCGGGCAGCGTAACTTTTCCATTGCAGGTCACGGCCCCCGGTCCAGTTCCCTGGCCCGGAGCACGGCCGCGCCGGCAGTCCCCACCTCCACCGCCCCACCTTCACTGAGGGAGACACCATGTATTTTCACGACAAGCGGCTTCAGTACCCGGTCCAGGTGACAACGCCGGACCCCCTGTTCGCGCGGCAATTGCAGCAGGCGATCGGCGGGATCGAGGGCGAGATCCGCGTCTGCCTTCAGTATTTCTTCCAGGCCTGGGGCGCCCGGGCGAAGGACCATAAGTTCCGTGACATGCTGCTGCACACGGCCACGGAGGAAATCGGCCATATCGAGATGCTGGCCACCGCGGTCGCGCTCAACCTGCAGAACGCCCCGCTGACGCTGCAGGAAACCGCGGCCCAGGCCAACCCGGTGGTGAATGCGGTAATGGGCGGGGAGCGGCCGCGCCACATGGTGGAAGGCATGCTGCACCAGCATCTGCTGTCCTCCGGCCTCGCGGCGATGCCGGTGAACTCCGACGGCATTCCCTTCGACTGTTCGCACATCTATGCCAGCGGCAACCTGGCGGCTGACATGTATGCGAACGTCACGGCGGAGGCGACGGGCCGCACCCTGGCCGTGCGGCTGTACAACGCGGCGCACGACCCGGGCATGAAGGACATGCTGAGCTTCCTGATCGCGCGCGATACCATGCACCAGCAGCAATGGCTGGCCGCGATCGAGGAAATGGGCGGCCCCGCCGTGCTGCCGATTCCGGATAGCTTCGACCAGTCGCTGGAGAAGCAGGAATTCAGCTATGTCTACATGGGCACCGAGGCCAGCGGCATGTCGCCGCCCGAAGGGCGCTTCAACACCGGTCCCTCCATCGACGGCAAGGGCACCTTCTCCACCATGCAGTCCATCCCGATGGGCGCGGAGCCGATGCTCGGTCCGGCGCGCGATGGTTCGGGCGCGCAGCGCAAGCAAATGGACGATCCGTCCGCGCCCTGAGCACACCCCGCTCTCCGCTGCATTCCGCCCGGCGGGCGGATGCAGCGGGCGCGGCCCTTCCTATGTCCGGTTCTTCACCGGCACCGTATGCAACGTCATTTGCGGCGTCTGCCCACTCTCCCAGGTATTGGCGCCGGCGGCAGGTTGCGGCACCGGAATTTCGGCGCGCGCCTGACGTTTCTCCTGCATGGACACGCCCAGCTTCTTGTCCCGCGCGGCGATAGCGTTCGGGTCCAGCTGGCCATCCCGGGTAAAGCCCATCATCAATTGCGGAATACCCAGCGGCAGCGTATCGCCACGGTCGACCTGCCACATATGCCAGGTCTTGCCGTAGGTCGTCGCCAGCATCTGCATGGCGGTGGTCTCGATCTTGTCGGGAATGCCGGGCATGACGAGAAGGCCGGAGGTCGTCTCGTAGTGATGGCTGTGCCACAGCTTCTTCTCATCATCCGGCAAGCCGTTGAACAGCCGTTCGGAGATGATGTACTCCACGCCGATCAGCCTGGCGTCAGGCTCGTTGGAATCGAAGATCGTGCACTGGTGCATGTCCTCGGTCAGATGCGTGCAGAAATGATACGCCTCGACCGGCCGGCCCATGTCGTCCGCATAGAAGTGGAAGCCGTTCAGGTAGAGGTTCATGGCATTCAGCGGTGCCTTGGTCTGCAGCACCGCGGCGCCTTCGCTGAGCAACTGGCTGCGGTGCGAGGGCCGTTCTCCCGCCACCTGCGGCGATGGGCCATGGCCCTGCGCGTGGGCCCTGCCGCAGAGGCACGCGACAGCCGCGGATGCCGCGCCGGCCAGCAGGCTGGTATTGAGCCGCCGCCGGCCCGCATTCTTCAGTCGGTTCATCGCCATCCTCATCATGCTGTCGTGGAGATGGCGCCTCTGCCTGCCATCCCCTTATGTCGAACAGCATCATCGGCGGCAGGTTCGGCCACTTTTTTCCCGGCGCGGAAGAACGTCATCAAGAACAGCCATGGCAGCGTCTACCAGCTCGGTGCAATCCACCCTGACGCACCGTTTGCCTCGTCGTCCTCCGCCAAGCGCTCAACGGCCTGCCTGACCAGCCTTGCGCAACCTGGGCCGCTGCCAAAGGGTTCGTGCCTGCAGGCAGCACCCACGCAAGGGCCGCGCGACCATGACCGACACACCACAGGCGAATGCGCATTCCGCTCACCACGGCGCCGGTGATCGGCCCCCTGGTCGGACGGCCGTTCCCATTCACCGTCTGCGCCGGGCGGGAAGGGCACGCAGCGTGCTGAGGCATCGCGGGCGCCGCCGGTGGCTGTGGCCTGCCGCCGCTTGCATGGTCGTACTGGCCGGCCTGGGCGCCTGGTTCCTCTCCGCGCCACGGCCGGCATTCTCTCAGGATCAGGCTGGTCTTTTCGAAGGGGGCGATGCCGCGCGGGGGCGCATCGTCTTCGCCATGGGGGATTGCGCGTCCTGCCACGCCAGCCCCGGGCAGCCGGACCGGCTTCGCCTGGGCGGTGGCATGACACTTGCCGGGCCCGTCGGCTTCTTCCGCCCGCCCAACATCTCGCCCCATCCGGTGGATGGCATCGGGCGCTGGCAGGGTGTCGATCTGGCCAATGCCCTGATGTCCGGCGTCTCGCCCGACGGCCGGCACTACTACCCGGCGCTGCCGTATGTCGCATACGCCCGAATGCAGCCGGGCGACGTTGCAGATCTCATGGCCTATCTCCGCACCCTGCCACCCGTCTCCGGCCGCCCGCCGGATCACGACGTGCCGTTCCCCTTCACCATCCGGCGCGCCATCGGCTTCTGGAAACTGCTGTTCCTCGACCGCACGCCCATTGAGGCCGATAGCAGCCGGGACGCCAGTTGGAATCGCGGGCGCTACCTGGTCGAGGCCCTGGGCCACTGCGTCGAATGCCACGGCACCCGCAACCTGGCGGGCTCGGTGAAATCCTCCACCCGCTACGCCGGTGGGCCGGACCAGGAAGGCACCGGCTTCATCCCCAATATCACCCCCACCGGCATCGGCCATTGGTCCCGTGATGACCTCGTCGAATTGCTGACCAGCGGCCGCACCCCCGATGGCCGGCGCGTCGCGTCCTCCATGGCCGACGTCGTCATCAACACCGCCTCGCTGCCGCTCTCCGACCGCCAGGCCATCGCTGACTACGTGCTCTCTCTTCCAGCCCGGCCAACGCCGCATCCCTGAACTGGGGGGGGGGGAGGCCGGGGAAGGAATTCCCCAGACCCCATCTTTTCTCTGCGTGTTGGCGGTGCGCTTTGAATAAGGACGGGCCGTTTTTGTGACTATCGGCCTGCGGGCGAACCGTCGGTCCAGCGTGTCCGGTACCGCGATTTCAGATCAGCCGACCCCGCCCCACCCACGCGCAAAAACTCGAAAAAAGAAAAGAAGGGGCCTGGGGAATTCCTTCCCCATCCTTGCAGCCTCAAGCTCAGGAAGCGGCCTCTCAGTGGGCGTACAGATACGCCGCGACATCCCGCGCCTCGGCTTCGCCGATGCCGCTGGCCGGCATGGCGGTGCCCGGAGAATAGCGGCGTGGGTCGACAATCCAGGCCACCAGGTTCTCAGCCGTGTTCGGGAGCACGCCGCCCACATAGACGCGTTGCCGCAAGCCGGCCAAAGGCGGGGCCACGCGGCCATCGGCGCCCGGTACGCCCGGCACGGTGTGGCAGCCGCTGCAGCCGTAGCGGATCAGCAGCTCCGGCGCCCGGCGCGGTTCGCCGGAGGTCAGGGCACGGGCGACGGCCTCGGCCTGGGTGGAGAGCTGATACTGCCGCCAGAAGACGGCGCCGCCCACCAGCAGGGCGGAAACGCCCAGGCCCAGCACCAGCGGCAGCAAGGGCAGCCGGGCAGGTCCGAGGGGCGGCGACTGCGCCTGGCGGCCGCGCCACCAGCCCACGGCCAGCACCGGCAGCACGGCCGCGGCCAGGCGCAGCAGCCTAACGCGCGCGGAGGGCATCGCCCGGCCTCCATCCACGGCTGGATCGGCGGACCCAGCGTGACACCATCGTCAGCATCACGGCGGCATAGACGGTGCCGCCCGGCACCCACATGACCAGACCTGCAATCTGCTGGTCCTCCAGCGCCGTCAGTCCCCACAGGGCGGCATGCGCGGTCTGCTGCGTATAGAGCACGCGGGGTGAGAAGGTGAGCAGCGCGCCCAGCACGCCGGTATGCACCATGGTGATGAACAGGTGGCCGGCGGCGGCGGCCGGGTGCGCCCGGCGCAGCAGCGCCCACCAGAACAACAGCCCGCTGAGCAGGAAGCTGAGATGCTGCGCGCGGTGCAGCCCCACATGCGTCACCGTGGCGTCGAACAACGGCGGCATGTGCCAGACCCAGATGGCCAGCCCATGCAGGATCGTCGCCGTAGCCGGCAGGCTCAGCCAACGCCACAGGCCGCCCCGTGCCGCACCGGCCAGCCGGCGGCGCAGGCGGTCGGGGAAGGCCCACAGCGCCGCGCCCAGCGGCCGCCCGGCCACCAGCAGCGGTGCCGCCACCACCATGACGATTTCATGTTCGATCATATGCGCGGTGAACAGGTGCTCACCCCACCAGTGCAGTGGGGAGACCAGTGCACCGGCCAGTGCCAGCCAGCCGGCCACGTATAGCGCCAACTGCCAGTAGCGCACGCCGCGCCCCATCCCGGCCCGGCGCCATAGCCGCGCGGTGCCGCACAGATATAGCGCCGCCGCCAGCATCAGCGGCAGCATGATCCAGGGGTCGAAGCTCCAGGCAGGCGCATCGCCATGCGGGTCCGCGCCATGCGCCCAGACACTGGCGGGCGCGAGCAGCGCCAGGCAGAGCGAGAGGAGAGCGGGGCCTAGCGTTCGCATCCGGTCAGCATCCAGCCGGCCAGACCCTGCAACAGCAAGGCGAGGGTGAACACCACGGCCAGCCCGGCCCCCACGCGCAGCACAAAGCCGGCGGCCCCCCGCCGGCCCGCGGCGCTGCGCCAGGCCAGCCAGCCCCCCGCCACGGCCAGGATGGCTGCCAGGCACGGCAGCCAGAAGCTGCCGCGCCAGGCGTGGCCGCAATCGGCGTAAGGCAGCACCTGCCCCAGTTGCACGGATGCTATCCACAGCACCGGCGCCGCCAGCAGGCCACAGACGCCCATCCACAGTCGCGGCGCGGTCACAGCCGGGGAATCCCGTACAGGCAGGCGTAGATCGGCAGCCAGGTCAGCACGACGAAATTCCAGTACATCGCGCCATCCTGCACGTCGCCGAAGCGGCGCGGGTTGTCGGCGTGGCGCGTGAACATCAGCGCCGCCAGCACATAGGTTTCCAGCAGGTCGGTCAGGATATGGGTGGTGTGCAGCCCCAGCAGCATCCATACGGCGGAGCCATAGGCGTTGCTGTCCCACGACACATCCAGCGCCATGAACTCCCACACCCGCAGCACCAGCGGCGCGGTGCCAAACACCGCCATGATCAGCAGCCCCGCCCGCACCTTGCGCAGGTCCCGCGCCGCCGCCCAGCGGGAGAGCAGGACATTGGGCACCAGGCTGGCCAGCAGCAACAGCGTCACGCCCGTGCCGGGGCCCCATTCCGGCGGCGGTGCCTCGATCGGCCAGGCCGGCGCCAGGCTGCCGAGATAGAGATAGACGCTGATCATCAGCGCGAAGCCCGTGCCCTCGATCAGCATGAAGGCCACGGTGCCCCACCAGGTCAGGCTGGCGGTGCCGCTGCCGTTCATCGGCAGGTCGGAGAGATCGACGACGACGTCCTGCTTCACGATTCCTCCTCCTTCCTGCCGCCCGGCCAGAACCAGCCGATCAGCGCGATGGTCACCGGCACCGCGCCCCACACCACAGCCCAAGGCGTCAGGATGGAACCCAGCAGCAGCGCCGTGGTGGCAAGCGCGGACCACAGCGGCCAGATGGTCGGGCGGGGCGAGGATTCGCGGGCTTCCGGCAACGCACCGCCCACCGTCGTCACCAGCAATTCCCGCCGGTCCACGCGCAGGCCGCCGGCCACCGGCAGCACGCCGTCATCCTCCCACAGCGGGTTCGCGCTCCGCACCACCGGCAGGCGGGCGAAATTGTAGCTGGGGGGCGGGGATGCGGTGGCCCATTCCAGCGTCGCCGCGCCCCAGGGGTTGTCGCCGGCGGGCTCGCCATGGCGGGCGGAGCGGACGGCGTCGTAGAAGAACAGCAGGAACCCGGCCGCCAGCACCACGGCGCTCAGGCTGACGAACAGGTTCAGCCCGCCCCAGCCCATGTCCAGCTGGTAGGTATAGACGCGGCGCGGCATGCCGAGCAGCCCCAGCACATGCATGGGGAAGAAGGTGAAGTTGAAGGCCGCGAACAGCAGCCCGGCCACCCACTTGCCGACCCGCTCGCTCATCATCCGCCCGGTGAACTTCGGGAACCAGTAGTACACGCCGCCCAGCAGCGGAAACACCGCGCCGCCGACCAGCACGTAGTGGAAATGCGCGACGACGAAGTAGCTGTCGTGCAGCTGCGTATCCAGCGGTACGGAGGCGACCATCACTCCCGTCATGCCGCCCATGATGAAGGTGAAGAAGAAGGCCAGGATGAACAGGAACGGCGTGCGGTAGACCGGGCGGCCGTACCAGATGGTCGCCAGCCAGCAGAAGATCTGGATGCCGCTGGGCAGCGCGATCGCCATGCTGGACGCGGTGAAGAAGCTTTCCCCCAGGCGCGGCAGCCCGGTGGTGAACATGTGGTGCACCCACAGGCCGAAGGAGAGGATACCGACACTGACCATCGCCAGCACCAGCGGCAGATAGCCAAAGATCGGCCGGCGGACGAAGGTGGGCAGGATGGAGGAGATCATGCCCACCGCGGGCAGGAAGATGATGTAGACCTCGGGGTGGCCGAAGAACCAGAACAGGTGCTGCCACAACAGCACGTCCCCGCCCTCCGCCGGGTTGAAGAAATGCGTGCCCACCAGCCGGTCCAGGATCAGCGCCGTGCTGGCCACCATCACCGCCGGCATCGCCATGATGATGATGAAGGACGTCACCAGCATGGCCCAGACGAACAGCGGAATGCGGTCCAGCGACATGCCCGGCGCGCGCTGCTTCAGCACGGTCACGACGATCTCCACCGCCACCGCAAGCGCGGAGATCTCGGTGAAGGTGATCATCTGCGCCCAGATATCCACGCGCTTGCCGGCGCCGTATTGCGGCCCGGCCAGCGGCACATAGGCGAACCAGCCGATATCGGGCCCCATATCCACCAGGAACGCGCCCCACAGCAGGATGCCGCCGACCAGGTACATCCAGTAGGAAAACGCGTTGAGCCGCGGGAAGGCGATGTTGCGCGTGCCCACCATCAGCGGCACCAGGTACACCGCCATCGCCTCCATCACCGGCACGGCGAAGAGGAACATCATGCTGGTGCCATGCACGGTGAAGATCTGGTTGTAGAGGTCCGGCGTCAGCACGCGGCTTTCCGGCCGCGCCAATTGCCAGCGCATCAGCAGCGCCAGCACGCCACCGAAGGCCAGGAACACGAAGGCCGTGGCGATGTAGCGCCGGCCAATGACCTTGTGGTCCACCGTCGCCAGCGCGCCCCAGACGCCGCGCGGCGTGTCCCACACCCGGCGCAGGGCGGCGTCCAGCGGCGCGTCGGCCAGGTCGGTATCCCGCTGGTCGTCCTGGATGCGCGCGCTCATCGCAGCGTGGCCAGCCAGGCGGAGACCGCCTGCAATTCCGCGGGGGTCAACGGCACCATGGGCATGTTGTTCCCTGGCTTGATGGTCTGCGGATCGGCGATCCAGGCCGCCAGGGCGCCACGCGTCATCGGCAGCATCCCCGCCGCGAGGGTGGCGCGGGAGGCCAGGTGCGTCAGGTCCGGCCCGTTGGTGCCCCTGGCCTCGGTACCGCGCACGGTGTGGCAGGCGCCGCAGGGCTTCTGCTCGAACACCTGGCGGCCAAAGGCCTCCTCCGCGCCGGCGGGGGCGGCGGAGTCTGCCTGCTGGGCAGCGCGCCACGCGGCGAAGGCTTCCGGTGGCTCGGCAATCACCATGAAGGCCATGTGCGCGTGCTGCATGCCGCAGAACTCGGCGCACTGCCCGCGATACTGCCCGGGCCGGCGCGCGGTCAGGGTCAGGACATTGTCGCGGCCCGGAATCAGATCCTGCTTGCCGGCGAGGTTGGGCACCCAGAAGGAATGGATCACATCCGCCGCCGACAGCTCGATCCGTACCGGGCGGCCCGCCGGGATGCGGATTTCGTTGGCCGTCACCACGTCCGGCCCGGCCTCGCCCGGATAGGTTACTTCCCACCACCATTGCAGCGCGCGCACACGCACCACCAACGGCGCCTCCGCCCCTGCGGAGATGACGCGCGTGGTCACGTAGCTCGCCAGCGTCAGCCCGGTGATGACCAGCACCGTGGCCACGCAGGCAGTGCCCACCGCGATGCCAGCATGCCGGTCCGCCGCCTGCGGCGTGGCACGGGACCGGCGCCGCAGCGCCACCGCCAGCACCACCAGCACCGCCAGCCAGATGGCCGCCAGCACCAGGACGAAACCGTGCAGCAACTGGCCGAGCGCCTGGGCGGACGGCCCCTGCGGGTCGAGCGCCGACTGCCAGCCGGCGCAGCCGCCGCAGAGGAGGAGCAATGCCAGGCTCGGCAGAGGGCGGGTCCGCATGACGGGCTATCGCAACGGCGCGCTGGCGGCCGGCAACCGGTTTTCCGCCGGGCGCGTCTGCGGCCTGTCGCTGCGGCCCGGCGCGGCGAGCGAACCGGTATAGGCCCCCATCGCCTGCACATAGGCGGCCAGCTGCCAGATCTGGTCCCGGGTCATCCGGTCGCGGAAAGCTGGCATGCCGCCGGGCCTGCCGTCGTGGATGGTGGTGTAGAGCGTCGGCAGATCAGGCCCGTAATTCCACCAGCCATCGATCAGCGAGGGGCCGCTGCCGCCCTGCCCATCGGCATGGCAGGCCTGGCAGCCGAACCACTCATACAGCCGCTTGCCCTGCGAGAGATGGAAGGCGCTTTCCCGATACGGCCGGCCCAGCGCCGCATAGACTTCGGGCGGGGAACCGCCGATACCGTTCGGCATCAGCGCGACCTGGCCCAACGCCTGGGCCACGGGCGGGTCCGGCCGGGTCTCCCGGTCCTCCAGCCTGCAGCCGCCCAGCAGCACGAGCGCCGGAAGCACCACCGCCAGAACCACGCCGTCTTTCCACCCACCCACACGGTCCATGCCGCGCCTGCACCCGTTCATCGCCCAGCCTGGGCGCCTGTCAGGGATGGGACGCTCAGGACCCCGGTTTGGTTGCACTCCGTCACAGTCAGGGCCCAGGCAGCCGGTCAGTTAGGCAGGCGGAGTTGCAGCTCAGCCCTTGCGGGGCCGCAGCGCAGGCGCCTGGACGTGGCGCTGGCTAGAGCGCGATGGCTCGAGGTGGCATCACCGGAGAACCGGAATCACGCGGCCTGACGAAGACGGAGAGCACGGTGCATCAACGACTATGCACGCATCACACGCTAGCCGCCGGGCGCGGCCAGGGTGGCCCGCAGATGCGCCGCCACCAGGTCCAGCGCCCGCTCCAGGCACCCCTTGAAGAAGTGGTCGGTCCCCGGGAACACCACGACCGGGTGATGCGCACCCCGGCCCCAGTCGAGCAGCGAGGGCAGGGGGGCCATGGTATCGTCCTGCCCATGCAGCAGCAGGGTGCGCCGGGGGATGGGCATGGCCTCGTAGTGCCGCCCGCCCGGCACCAGGCCGACCGGCAGGCCCATCAGCACCACGGCATCGGCGGGCGCCGCTTCCTCCAGCCGGCAGGCCAGGCGGGCATAGACATGCGCGCCAAAGGAAAATCCCACCAATGCCAACGGCATGCCGGGATGCCGCGCCCGCAGATGCGCGGCGACGGCCAGCGCGTCCTCCGCCTCGCCCACGCCGTCCGCGTAGGTGCCTTCGGAGCCATCGACGCCACGGAAGCTGGGCCGGACGGCGATCCACCCGGCCGCGCTCAGCCGGCGCGCCGTGCTGTGCGGCACGATGTGGCGCGGGCTGCCGCCCAGCAGCGGCTGCGGATGGCTGATCATCACCACGCCCAGCGCCTCGCCCGGCGGGTCATTCACCGTCAGCTGGATCTGACCGGCCGGGCCGGGGATGAGGCTCTGCTGGGGGCGGGAGAGGGACATGGGCCTGCATCGCTTCGAAAGGTGGCGCCTCGTCTGTTGCACACCCGGCATTCGGCGGAAATGCCGGGGGCTTCGCCAACAGCGCGTCCCGGCGCGGCAGAGCATACCACCGCACAGAATGGCAGCCGGCATGCCCTGGCGTTGGCGCGGCGGCGCAACCCGCGGCGATCACGCCCCCATTTGCCGCAACCCCTCCAGATAGCGCCGCGACGCCGCATCCCGGCTACGGACGATTCCCACCGCCTCCTGCGCCGAGACGGCGCGGAACGCCACGCTCTGCCGGCTGCGGAGCTGCACGAAGCCGTCCAGGCTGGTGGAGACCACCGTCGCGATCTTCGGGTAGCCGCCCGTGCTCTGATGGTCCGCCAGCAGCACGGTCGGCACCGCGTCGCCGGAAACCTGGATGGAGCCGCGCGCGATGGGTTCGGACGGCATGTCCATCGCCGCGTTCGGGGGCAGGGCGGGGCCGCGCAGCCGCACGCCCATGCGGTCATAAGCCTCGCTGAGCGCATAGGGCTCGCGCAACAGGGTGGCGATCGTCTCCGGTGCGAAGAAGCGGTCCTGCGGGCCCAGCACCACCGGCACCTCGTTCGGCGGCCGGGCCCAGGCGGGCAGCGGGATACGCGCGGCCGGGCCGGCATGGCGGCGCGTCTCCGCCACGGTCAGGGTCTGCCCCGCCGCCAGCCGCCCGCCGCCCAGCCCGGTCGGGCCGTGGGTGGAGACGCTGCCCAGCCAGGGCGCCACCTGCAGCGCACCCGCGAAGGCCAGGTAGGTCCAGCAACCCCAGAAGCCGGGGCGGATGGCTAGCTCGGCGCCCGCGCGCACGGTCAATACGGTCCAGGCGCCGTGGCGGACGCCATCCAGCACCACCTGGAAGCCGCCGCCGGCCACGGCCAGCGTCACCTCACCCTCCAGGCAGTTCAGCGTCAGCCCACCCGGCGAGATCTCGATGGCGGCGGCGTCCGGCGGGTTGCCCAGCGCGGCCTGCACGGCGGCGAAGCTGGCGCGGTCCATGGGGCCGGAAGTCGGCACGCCGAAGCGCATCATCCCGGCCCGGCCGGCATCCTGGAAGGTCACGTGCGGCCCGGCGGCCGTCACGGCGAACAGCGCGTCGCTCATCGGGCGGCCTCCGCCTCGAAGGTGGCGCGGTCGATCCGGGTGAAGCGCGCCGTGTCGCCGACATCGAACAGGAACGGTCGGTCGCCCTCCCCACCATCGAGGATGCGGGTGGGGGAGCGGCCGATGATCCACCAGCCGGTCGGCATAACGAAGGTGGTGACCAGGCATTGCGGCCCGGCGATCAGCACGCTGCCCGCCGCCACGTCCCGCACCGGGGCGGTCTTGCGCGGCAGGCGGATCGGCTCCGGCACGCCGGCCAGGTAGGCGTAGCCGGGGGCGAAGCCGTACATGTAGACGCGGTAGTCGCCGGCCAGATGGGCCGCGATCACCGCCTCCGGCTCCATCCCGGCGGCCTCGGCCACGCGGGTCAGGTCGGGCGCCAGCTCGGCATCGTAGCAGACGCGCACCTCGCGCTCCCGCCCCGCGCGGGGCGCGTTGCCGGGGGCGGCGATCAGGTGGCGCAGCGCCGCCTCCACCACCGCGTGGTCGCTGACCAACGGGTCGAAACGGACCAGGATGTTCACATAGGCCGGCACCGCTTCCAGGAAGCCGGGCACGGAGCTGGGGGAGAGCGCGGCATCGAGGCGCAGCACCTCGTCATGCACCGCGTGGCCGATCGTATCGCCGAACTCCACCAGGATCGCGTGGTCCGCCACCGGGCGGAAGGCGGGGTAGGCCGCCGCCATCCCAGGCAGGGTCACGCCGCCGCGTCCAGGAACGGCGCCAGGGCGATGCCGGCATCGGTCAGCCGCTGCCGCACATGCCGCGCCATGGCGACGGCGCCCGCACTGTCCCCATGCACGCAGATGGATTGCGCCTCCAGCCGGATCGGCGCACCGTCGATCACCGGCATCATCCCGGTGGAGAGGAAATCCACCAGCCGCGCGGCGGCCTCTTCCGGATCGTGGATCATCGCGCCGGGCTTGCTGCGCGGCACCAGCTGGCCGTTGGAGAGGTAGCCGCGATCGGCGAAAATCTCGCTGAAGGTGGGCAGGCCGGCGTCGCGCCCGGCGCGGTCCAGCGCCGTGCCGGAAATCGCCAGCAGCGCCAGGCTGGGGGAGACCGCCTTCACCGCCCGCGCCACCGCCGCGGCGACCTCCGGCTCCGCCGCCGCCCAGTTGCCCAGCGCGCCATGCGCCTTGACGTAGCGCACCGTGGCGCCGGCCAGCGCGGCGGCGCCCATCAGCGTGCCGATCTGCGTGGCGACCAGCCGCTCTACCTCCCCGGTGGTGTGCGGGATCAGCCGCCGGCCGAAGCCCTCGCGGTCGGCGAAGCCGGGATGCGCGCCGGCCACCACGCCCTGTTCCCGCGCCAGCGTCAGGGTCTGGAACATCGTCTCCGGGTCGCTCGCATGGGCGCCGCAGGCGATGTTGGCGCTGGTGACGATGCGCAGGATGGCGTCGTCATCCCCCATGCGCCACGGGCCATAGCTTTCGCCAAGGTCGGAGTTGAGATCGATCGTCCGCGCCATTCCACCGTTCCCTGCATCGTCGCGCTGAGCGCCCATGGCCGCATCATAGCCACGCCCCTGGCTCGCGCGACAGGGCGGGCGGCGGCCGGACACGCTGAAGCCGCCCCGCGCCACTGCCACCCCGCGCCACTGCCACCCCGCGCCTCCGCATGCGCACCCAGGTGCTGGCGGCCAGGCCCGTGCTTGGAAGGCGCAACGCGGCGTCCCATCTCTCAGGGCTGAGAATCCCGGCAGGAGGGAGCGGCCATGGCGAGCGGATGGGCCCCGGACGGGGCGGTGCAGGACCAGATCGACGACACCGTGACGGATGGCGTGCTGCGCGCCCGCGCCCGCATCCCGACCGGGGACGGCGAGATCCATTGCACCGAATGCGGCGAGGACATTCCGGAAGCCCGCCGCCGTGCCCTGCCAGGCGTCCGCACCTGCATCGCCTGCCAGTCCGAGCGGGACCGCCGCCCGGCGCAGTTCGGCTTCAACCGCCGGGGCAGCAAGGACAGCCAGCTGAAGTAGCGGCGCCACAGGCCCCGGCCGGTAGCAGCCCGGGCGTGGCGGCACGGGGGATATAAGGCGCAACCATGCTGTGAACACGGCGTCTCCTCTGCAATCAGCGAGGAGACACCAGCATCATGCATCTTGGCATCGAAGGCCGCGTGGCGGTCGTCACCGGCGGCGATTCCGGCATCGGACTGGCCACGGCGAAGCTTCTGCTGGAGGAGGGCGTGAAAATCGTCCTCACCGACAAGGAGCCGGAGGCTCTGCGCCAGGCCGCCGCCACCCTGAGCGGCGAGGTGATGCCCGTGGCCGCCGACCTGACCAAGGCAGCGCAGGTGGACGCCCTGGCCGCCGAGGCGAAGGCCGCGTTCGGTCCGGTGGACATCCTCTACCACGCCGCCGGCATCACCGGCCCCACCGGCCTGTTCCATACCCTGACGGACAACGACTGGGCCAGCGCGCTGGAGACCGACTTCATGGCGGCAGTGCGGGTGGCGCGCGCCTTCATCCCTGGGATGGCCGAGCGGGGCTGGGGCCGGGTGGTGCTGACCGCATCGGAAGACGCGGTGCAACCCTATGTGGACGAGCTGCCCTACTGCGCGGCCAAGGCGGCGATCCTCAACCTCGCCAAGGGCCTGTCCAAGACCTACGCGAAGCAGGGCGTGCTGGTGAACACCGTCGCCCCCGCCTTCATCCACACGCCGATGACGGATGCGATGATGCAGAAGCGCGCGGCGGAGAAGGGCGTCTCCTTCGACGAGGCCGTCCGCTCCTTCCTGGAGGAAGAGCGCCCGAACCTGGAACTGGCCCGGCGGGGCGAGCCGCAGGAAGTGGCCGCCGCCATCGCCTTCCTGTGCTCGGAGCGCGCCAGCTTCATCAACGGCGCCAATCTCCGCGTCGATGCCGGCTCGGTCGCCTCGGTCGGCACCTGAGGCGGAGCGGCGCTTTGGCCTGCGCGGTGGGTGGCGATCAGCGCTAGTATGCGGGCCTCGCTTCCGGGCAGGGCAGGGTGGGTTCGCGGCATCTCCTCACAGGCTTCATGGCGATCGGTCTTTGGGCGGCGGGCCCGGCCATGGCGGAGCCGGTCATCCCCCGTTCCGAATTGCCCGGTCTCGGCGGTGCCGGTGCGCGGCAGCCGGTGGATGCCAAGGCGGCACCCTGGCGCAGCCTGGGCCGGGTGCAGACGGAGCTGGGCAGCCGCTGTACCGGAGCGCTGATCGCGCCGGACCGGGTGCTGACGGCGGCGCATTGCCTGCTCTCGCCACGAGCCGGCGGGGTGGTGCAGCCCGGCTCCATCCACTTCCTGCTGGGCTATGCCGCCGGGCGCTACACGGCCCATGCCCGCGTCGCAGCCTTTCGGCTCGCGCCCGGCTATCAGCCCGCGTCACGCGGCCCCGCCAGCGCGGACTGGGCCATCCTGCACCTCGCTGCACCGCTGGCGGAGGCACCGCCCTTGCCCCTGGCGCCGGCCCGCGCAGCGGACACGCTTATGCTCGGCGGCTACCAGCAGGACCGGGCGGAAGTCATCCTGGCGGATACCGCCTGCCGGCTGCTGGGCCTGCGCCGAGGCCAGGACGGCCCGGTGCTGCTGCATGACTGCGCGGGTACCCGTGGCGCCAGCGGCGCGCCGCTGCTGCGGCGGGACCCTAACGGCGACTGGTCCGTCATCGGCATCGCCGTCGCGGCCATACGCGGGCAATCGGGCGGGCTGGGCATCCCGGCGCAGGCTATCCTGCCATGAGCAGAGGCCGTATCCGCCATGCACTCCCCGCGTTATTGCGAATGATTCTCATATAAGCTAGCGTGGAGACATCCCGCGCTGCCGGGGCGGAGCCAGAAGGGCCTCCGGCACCGGGCAGGCCCGGAAAGGTGGAACCCCCGTGCTGGCGACTTTCCTCATCACGCTTCGCGAAGGCCTAGAAGCCGCCCTGGTCGTCGGGCTGGTGGCCAGCCTGCTGCGCCGCCGCGGGCACGCCGAATGGCTGCCCCTGGTGTGGATCGGCGTCGCCAGTGCCGCGCTGATCTGCCTCGGGCTCGGCCTGGCGCTGGACCTGCTGAGTGTCGAGCTGCCGCAGCGTCAGCAGGAATTGTTCGAAGCCGTGGCCGGCCTGGTCGCCGCTGGCATGATGACCGCCATGGCGTTCTGGATGCGCCGCGCGGGAAGCAGCATGAAACAGCAGCTGGAAGGGCAGGTGGAGGAGGCGCTGGGCACCCGCTCCGGCCTCGCCTTGATTTTGCTGGTCTTCCTGGCCGTGGCGCGGGAGGGGCTGGAGTTGGTGTTCTTCCTGCTCGCCCTGGCGCAGCAGAGCACAGGCTGGCAGGTGCTCGGCTCCGCGCTCTCCGGCCTGCTGGCCGCCGCGCTGGTGGGCGTGGCCATCGCCTGGGGTGGGCTGCGGCTGAACCTGGCGCGCTTCTTCCGCTGGACCGGCGTGGTCGTGCTGCTGGCGGCGGCCGGCATCGCCGCCGGCTCCCTGCGCGCCCTGCATGAAGCCGGCTGGTGGAACAGGCTGCAGCAACTGGCCTTCGACCTCAGCCACATCCTGCCCGCCGACGGCATTCCCGGCGCCATCCTGGCCGGGCTGTTCGGCTATGTGGACCAACCAAGCGTGGGAGAGGTGCTGGTCTACGCGCTGTTCCTGCTGGCGACGCTGCCAGCCTTCCTGGTGCCTGCCCGCAAGCCGGCGGCGGCCGTGCGGGCATGACGCCGCTGGCCCTGCGGCGCACCATCCGCCTGGGCTACGCGACGGTGGCCGTGCTGGCACTGGGCGTCGGCGCGCTGGGCATTCTGAGTTGGCGGCAGCACCAGGCGGGCGGCGCCCGGGCCGATGCAGGCGATGCCGTCGCCGTCGCCATCACCGACCGTGGCTGCGAGCCGAACAGCCTGACCGTGCCGGCCGGCCGCGTGGCCTTCCGCATCCTCAACCGCAGCAGCCGCGTGCTGGAATGGGAGATCCTGGACGGCGTGATGGTGGTGGAGGAGCGGGAGAACATCGCCCCCGGCCTGCAACAGCGCCTCGTCGCCCGGCTGGCGGCGGGCGAATACGCCATCACCTGCGGCCTGCTGGGCAACCCGCGCGGCCGGCTGCGCGTCACCGCCGGGGCCGCCCCCGCCGCGCCGGACTTGCGCGAGCTGATCGGCCCGATGGCGGAGTACAAGGTCTACCTCACGCTGCGTTCCGCCAGCCTCGCCGCCGCCACCGCGGCCTTGGTGGAGCAGACGCGGGCGGGGGGCGACGCGGAGCCGGCGCTCGCCGCCGCCCACGCCGCCTACCAGCGCATCCGCCCGGCCAGCCGCGTCATGCAGGCCGAACTGGATACGGCGCTGGATGGCCGCGCGCAGGATTTCGCCGCCGGCGCGCGGGACCCGGCCTTCACCGGCTTCCGCCGCCTGGCACTGGATGCCGCCGACGCCCACGCCCTGGCCGTGCGCCTGCAACAGGACGTCACCACCCTGCTGGCACGGCTGGAGGAGACGATGGTGCCGCCGGACCGCATGCTGGCCGGCGCGGCGCTGATGGTGCGGGAGGGCGCGGACACGGCCGACGACGCCCTGGCCGCCGCCATGCTGGAGGGCGCCGCGCGCGTGCTGACGCTGCTGGCGCCCCCCGCGCGGCGGCTGGATGCAGCGGCCACCACGCGGGCGGAGGCCTTGCTGGCCGCCGCGCGGCAGGCGCCGGCCAGCCGCCGCCATGACGATTTCGTCGCGCTGGCTGAGGCGCTCTCCGCCCTGCGCGACACGCTCGGGCTGCGGTGACGGGAGACGGCATGACCGACAAGCCACGCAGCGGCGGCTGCCCCTTCCACCCCGGTACCGGCCCGGTCGCCGGGCGGCGCGGCCTGATGCTGGGCCTGGCCGGCGGCGGTGCGCTGCTGCTGCCCGCCCAGGCCAAGGCGCAGCCCGCGCCGGCGCCGCTGATGCAATCGCCACCCGGGCGGGATGCCGGGGCGGCCGGCACGGCGCTGCCGTTCTATGGGCCGCACCAGCCGGGCATCCTCAACCCGCCGCCGGCCGCTGGCCTCGTCGCGGCCTTCGACGTGCTGGCCACGACGCCGGAGGAGCTACAACGGCTGTTCCGGCTGCTGACCGGCCGCATCGCCTTCCTGATGGCCGGCGGCACGCCGCCTGCGGCAGACCCGCGCTTCCCGCCGAACGATTCCGGCATCCTGGGCCCGGTGATCCTGCCGGACGGGTTGACGGTCACGCTCTCCGTCGGCGCCTCGATTTTCGATGAACGCTTCGGGCTGCAGGCGCTGCGGCCCCGCCAGCTGGTGGCCATGCCACGCTTCCCTAACGATGCGCCCGACCGGGACTGGATGCATGGCGACCTGTTGCTGCAGATCTGCGCCAACACGCCCGCCGCCACGCTGCATGCCTTGCGGGATATCATCAAGCACATGCCCAGCCTGTTGCGGCTGCGCTGGAAGCTGGAAGGCTTCCTGCCCGCCGGGCTGGGCGATGCCAGCGCGGAGACGCCGCGCAACCTGCTGGGCTTCAAGGACGGCACCGCGAACCTGGACCCGGCCGACGCGACACTGATGGATGCGCTGGTCTGGGCCGGCCCGGCGCAGGGGGAACCCGCCTGGGCACAGGGCGGCAGCTACCAGGTGGTGCGCATCATCCGCAACTTCGTCGAGCGCTGGGACCGCACGCCGCTGCGGGAGCAGGAGCGCATCTTCGGAAGGCGGCGTGAAGACGGCGCACCGCTGGGCCGCAGTGCCGAGCACGAGGCTTTCGATTACGCCGATGACCCGGACGGACAGCGCATCGCGCTGGATGCGCATATCCGCCTGGCCAACCCCCGCACGGCGGAGAGCGCCAACAGCCGCATCCTGCGCCGCCCGTTCAATTACAGCCGTGGCATCACCCGCGCCGGGCAACTGGACATGGGGCTGCTGTTCATCTGCTTCCAGGCGGACCTGCGGGCCGGCTTCGTCGCCGTGCAGGAGCGCCTGAACGGCGAGCCGCTGGAAGAGTACATCAAGCCCACCGGCGGCGGCTATTTCTTCGTCCTGCCAGGCGCCGCCGGGCCGGATGCCTATCTGGGCCAGGGATTGTTCCCCGCATGAGGGCGCCCCAGGCCGTTCCCCGAAAGGATGCACCGATGCGCCGACGTTTCCTCCTGCACGCCGTGCTGGTCGCGCCCCTGCTGCCCGCCGCCCGCCCGGCCTTCGCCGCCGCCGTCTCCCCGCTGGAGCTCGCCGGGCCCATCGCGCAGTACAAGCTGTACGTGCTGGACGAGGCGCGGCAGCTGGTGGAACGCACCGAGCGCTTCACCACGGCGGTGAAAGCGGGGGAGCTGGCGCGCGCGCAGGCGCTCTACGCCGCGACGCGCGAGCCGTATGAGCGGATCGAGCCACTGGCCGAGTTGTTCAGCGACCTGGACGGCGCGATCGACTCCCGCGCGGACGACCATGCAAAGGCGGAGCAGGACCCGGACTTCACCGGCTTCCACCGCATCGAGTACGGGCTGTTCCACGAGAAAAGCACCGATGGCCTGGCGCCCTTCGCCGACAAGCTGCTGGCCGATGTGCGGGAGCTGCACACCCGCCTGCAGGACCTGACGACGCCGCCGGACAAGGTGGTGGGCGGCGCCGCCGCGTTGATCGAGGAAGTGGCGGCCACCAAGATCTCCGGCGAGGAAAACCGCTACAGCGGCACCGACCTGTCCGACTTCCAGGCGAATATCGATGGTTCGAAGAAGATCGTCGACGTGCTGCGGCCGTTGCTGCAACGCGCGGATGCGGCGCTGCTGGCGCAGGTGGACGGTAATTTCGGCCGCGTGAACGCCATCCTCGCGCGCTATCGGACAGCGGACGGCTTCCAGAACTACGAGAAGCTGAGCGCCGCCGACCGCAACGGCCTGCAGGCGCCGATCACCGCCCTGGCGGAAGACCTCTCCCGCCTGCGCGGCACGCTGGGGCTGGACTGACCAGGGCCGCGCCGCCCTGTGGCTTCGAAGCCACGGGGCAGGCGCATCCCGCGAAACTTTCCCCGAATGTAACATCGCCTCTTGAGGAGATTGCCGAAAAGCAATATGCGAACGCCTCTTAATATCATATAGCCTAAGGATGCCTCCAGATGGCACAGCACAGACCCATGGCCAGGATGCATCGCGCCTGCTCGGTCGTCGCCCTGACGGCGGCGGCCATGGCGGCCACCGCACAGCCGGGCCTAGCGCAGGACGCGGCCTCCACCACCGCGCTGCCGGCCGGGACGGTGCAGTTGCCGGAAGTAAACGTGCAGGCGGGGATCGAGCGCGGCTACAGCCCCGTGCAGGGCTTCGTCGCCGGCGTCAGTGCCTCCGGCACCAAGACCGACACGCCGATCATCGAGACGCCGCAATCCATCTCCGTCATCACCGCCGATGAGATCACCGCGCGCAACGCGCGCAACCTGAACCAGGTGATGCGCTACTCGGTGGGCGCGGTCGCGGAGACGCGTGGCTCCGCCGCCGTGCGGCTGGACCAGATGACCATCCGTGGCTACTCCCCGGCGCAGTTCCTGGACGGGATGCGGCTGGCGGGCGGGCGCGACGCGAATCCCAGCCTGGATTCCTACCGCCTGGAACGCATCGAGGTGCTGCGCGGCCCTGCCTCCGTCCTGTACGGCACGACGCCGCCGGGCGGCATCATCAACGCCGTCAGCAAGCGCCCGACGGAGGAACGCATCCGCGAGGTGCTGCTGGAAGCCGGCAACCGCAGCCGCTACCGCGCCGCCGGCGACTTCAGCGGGCAGCTCGACGAGAATGGCGAATGGCTGGGCCGCGTCGTCGGCTCCTACTCCGAAGGCGATGGGGAGCTGGATGAGACGCGGGAGCGCCGCTACTTCATCTCCCCCTCACTGACCTGGCGGCCGAGCAGCGACACCAGCATCACCCTGCTGGGCCATTACCAGCGCGACCCGGAATCCGGTTCCTATGGCGGCGTGCCCGGCTGGGGCTCGGCGCTGCCGAACCCGAACGGCCGCATCGGCATGCGCTTCTATGACGGCGACCCGGACCTGGAGCGCTCCAACCGCGAGCATTACATGATCGGCTACGCGGCCGAGCATCGCTTCAACGAATACCTGACCGTGCGGCAGAACGCCCGCTACCTGCACACCCAGGGCGAGTACCGCAGCGTCTACGGCTCCGCCATCCGGAACGACTATCGGAGCCTGGCCCGCTCCATCTACGGCACCGATGCCGACCTCGATGTCTTCACCATCGACAATCAGGTACAGGTGAATGTCGATACCGGCCCGCTGCGCCACACGCTGCTGGCGGGCCTCGACTACTACCGGGTGCTGAACGACAGCTACACCGGCTCCACCTCCTACACCGCGCGGGCCGGGGTCGCGCGGGACCAGGACCTGTTCAACCCGATCTACCGCAACCAGGGCTCGGTCTGGCCCGGCTTCAGCTCCTATTCCAGCCAGCGCTCCAACCAGCTTGGCGCCTATCTGCAGGACCAGGTCAAGATCGACCGGCTGGTGCTGTTGTTCGGCGGCCGCCTCGACTGGTCGGACAGCACGACGGAGAACAGCTCGGTCGCCACCGGCCAGCGCACGACGACCTCGCGCCAGACCGACCACGCCTTCACCGGCCGCGTCGGCGCCGTGTACCTGTTCGATAACGGCATCGCGCCCTATGCCAGCTACAGCGAGAGCTTCGAGCCGCAGAGCGGCACCGACCGCATGCTCAACCCGTTCGAGCCGACCACCGGCCGGCAGTACGAGATCGGCGTGCGCTACCAGCCGCCGGGCACCAACCTCTCGCTCTCCGTCGCGGCGTTCGACCTGGTGCGGCAGAACGTGCTGAGCACCGACCCGGTGAACCCGAACTTCAGCACGCAGGAAGGCGAGGTCCGCTCCCGCGGCATCGAGCTGGAGGCGAAGGCCAGCCTGGCCGAAGGGCTGCGGATGACAGCCGCCTATTCCTACCTGGAGGCCGAATACACGCGCAGCAACAACACCAACGTCGTCGATTTCGGCTTCGTGCCCGCCCGCACCGGTGCGACCGTGGCGCAGGAAGGCAAGACGCTGACGGGCATCCCGCGCCACAACGCCTCCCTCTGGCTGGACTACACCGTGCCGGAAGGCCAGCGCATCACCGGCCTGGGCCTCGGCGGCGGCGTGCGCTACCTGGGCTCCACCTGGGGCGATGCGGCCAATACCTTCAAGGTGGATGCGGTGACGTTGTTCGATGCCTCCATCCGCTACGACCTTGGCCAGCTCGGCCGCAATTTCGAAGGGATGCAGGCCTCGCTGAACGTCAACAACGTCGCGGATACGCGCTACGTCGCCAGCTGCCTCAGCTATGCGTGGTGCTACTACGGTTACGGCCGGACCGTGACCGGCTCCATCCGCTATCGCTTCTGAGCCGCCATGGCACGACCAGGGGCAGCCAACGCATCCGCCACGCAAGGCAAGCGCCCCTGGCCAGGGGCGGAGGCGCGGCGCGTGGCCGCCATCGTCCTTCGCGTCCTGGGCGGGGTGGGGGGCGGCTACGGCATCGCCGCGCTCTCCACCATGCTGCTCTCCACCAGCCTCCCAATGCCGAAAGCTGAGGCCGTGCTGACGGCCAGCATGGCCAGCTTCGCCATCTTCGCCGGCGCCATCGTCTGGGCCTTCGCCGCGCGCAGCGTGGCGCGGGCCTGGCTGGGGCTGGCCATACCGGCGGCGCTGCTGGCGCTCGCCCTGCTGATACCGGGATCGGGCGCATGAAGGACGGGTTCCGCCAGAGCATGGCGTGGCTGCACACCTGGTCCGGCCTGCTGGTCGGCTGGGTACTGTTCGCGGTGTTCCTGACCGGCACGGCGGCTTATCTGCGGCCGGAGATCTCCCACTGGATGCGGCCCGAGATCGCCGCCGCCACGCCCGGCCCGCGCGATGCCGAGGTGGCTGTGGCCGCCATGCAGGCGCTGGCCCCCAACTCGCCCAGCTGGTTCATCAGCCTGCCGGAGCCGCGCGACACCTCGATCCGCGTCTTCTGGCGCGACCCCACCGCCGAAGGGCGGGGCTTCCGCAGCGCGGTGCTGGATGCCGCCACCGGCCAGCCGGTCGCGGCGCGGGATACGCTGGGCGGCGAGTTCTTCTACCGCTTCCATTTCCAGCTGCATTACATGAGCGCGTTCTGGGGCCGCTGGATCGTCAGCATCTGCACCATGTTCATGCTGGTCGCCATCGTCAGCGGCATCATTACCCACCGGCGCATCTTCGCCGACTTCTTCACCTTCCGCCCGGCCAAGGGGCAACGGTCCTGGCTGGACGGCCATAATCTCTGCGCCGTGCTGGCGCTGCCCTACCATCTGATGATCACCTATACCGGCCTGGTGATCTTCATGCTGATGACGATGCCCTGGGGGATCGAGCGCGCCTATCCCAACCAGCGCGGCGCCTTCAATGCGGAGGTATTCGGCAACGCGCCGCCCCGCCGGCCGCTGGGCCAGCCGGCGCCGCTGGTGCCGATCGCTCCGCTGGTGGAGCAGGCGCGGCAGCAATGGCAAGGCGGCGCCCTGGGCCGGCTGCAGGTGAGCAACCCCAACGATGCCAGCGCCACCATCCAGCTCATCCGCGACGATGCGGAGCGCCTGTCCTACAACCCGCAGAGCATGACCTTCAGCGGCGCCACCGGCGCCTTGCTGAGCACGCGGGGCGAGGGCGGGCCGGCGGCGGAGACACGCGGCGTGATGTATGGCCTGCATATCGGCCGCTTCGCCGGGCCGCTGCTGCGCGGGCTGTTCGTGCTGGCCGGGCTGGCCGGCACCGTCATGGTCGCCACCGGCTGCGTCCTGTGGGCGGTAAAGCAGCGGCAACAGGCGGCCAAGAAGGGCCAGCCGGGCTTCGGCACGCGGCTGGCGGAGCACCTGAACGTCGCCACCATCGCCGGGCTGCCCTTCGCCATGGCGGCGTTCTTCTGGGCCAACCGCCTGCTGCCGCAGGACATGGCGCAGCGCGGCGCCTGGGAGGTGCACGTGTTCTTCCTGGCCTGGGGCTTCTGCGCGTTGCACCCGCTGCTGCGCCCGCGCCGGCAGGCCTGGGTGGAGCAGTTCGCGCTGGGCGCGGCGGCCTTCGCGCTGCTGCCGGTGCTGAACCTGCTGCTGACCCAGCGCCATCTGGGCGCCAGCCTGGTGGCGGGGGACTGGGTGCGCTTCTGGTTCGACCTGGGCCTGCTGGGTTGCGCGGCGGTGCTGGGCTTCCTGGCCTGGAAGGTGGCGCGCCACCCGGCCACCGCCTCGCGCACCCGCGCGGCGGCCGTGCCGCGGCCGGCAAGGGCCACGTCATGATCGTGCTGAGCTTCGCCCTGGCCTGTGCCGGCTTCGCCGGACTGTGCCTCGGCATGGAACGGCACTACGAGCAGGTGTTCCGCACCCGCCGCATCCCGCCGGCCCGACGCCGGCTGGGGGTTTCGGCCGGATGGTTGCTGCTGGCGCTGTCGTTGCTGCCGGCGGTGCTGCAACACGGCTGGGGGTTCGGGTTGGTGTGGTGGGCCGGGGTGCTGCACGCGGCGGCGCTGCTGCTGGCGCTGACGCTGACCTACGCACCGCGCCTGGTGCTGGCCTGGGCGGCGGCGCCGGTACCGGCACTGCTGCTCGCCGCGCTGCTGCCCAGCTTGTAGTGCCTGCGGAGGCCACGTGGCCGCCGCGCCGCCCGCGTCCAGTGCATGGTGCGTTCACACACCATGCTCCATAGCTGTGTTCGGTCGTGCGCCTCAGGCTTTCGGTGATTCTACCTTATGCCATCACGACCTACAGCCGATCGACATTCGACGGGGCGAGAAGGTCAGGGGGATGAATTCCCCTGCGTAAACGTATACGTTTACGCCATCTTTTTTCTGTCAGTAGGCGGCGGGCTTCAGGACTGGCGGGTGCGGCCATGAGCAAGCACGTTGAGGCATCCGGGCCGCCCTATCAGCCTCTGGCGATCCCGGATCTTCGGCGTAACCCCGGCCTGGCCCAGCGGGGCCGACGCCCCCCAGCGACACACGAAAAACTCGCGGAAAAAAGAAAGGGTCCGGGGAATTCCTTCCCCGGCCTTTCCCGTCTCCGGCAGAATGTCGATCCGCCCTAGCGGACGAATTCGTCCTTGTACTGCCGCACCGCCGCATCGAAATCCGCATCCCGCGTGAAGCCGAGCGCCAGCGGGCGGGTGACGTCGAATGCCCCGGGCCAGGAGCAGACGATGTCGATGATGCGCTGTTCCGGCTGCTGGGTAACCAGCGCGCGCGGCGCCGCACCGCCGACCCGTTCCAGGCTCGCCAGCATTTCCGCCACCGTGACGCAGAGGCCCGGCAGGTTCAGCGTGCGCCATGCGCCGATGCTGGCGCCGTCCACCGACAGCGCGTGCACGAGGTTCGCCACGACAACGTCGGGGGAGGAGAGCCACATCCGCGTCTCCAGCGGCACCGGGCAGTTGGAGGCGACGCCGGACAGCGGCTCCCGGATGATGCCACTGGCGAAAGAGGAGGCGGCGGAGTTCGGCTTGCCCGGCCGCACCACGATGGTCGGCAGGCGGCAGACCCGGCCGTCGATGAAGCCCTTGCGCGAATAGTCGTTCACCAGCAGCTCGCCGATCGCCTTCTGCGCGCCGTAGGAGGAGGCGGGCATCAGCGCCATCGTCTCCGGCACCACGTCCGGCATCTCGCCACCGAACACGGCGAGGGAGGAGGCGAAGACGAAGCGCGGGCGGGCGCCGGTGGCCCGCGCGGCCTCCAGCAACGCGCGCGTGCCATCGACATTGACGCGCAGGCTGAGGTCGAAATCCTGCTCCGACTGGCCGCTCAGCACGGCAGCGAGGTGATAGATGCCCACCGTATCCGGGCCGACCACCTGCCGGGCGAAGGCGGGGTCGGAGATGTCGCCGGTCAGCGAGGCGACGCGCTCATCCTCCACCGGGCAGGGCGCGAGGTCGACGGCGAGGATGCTGTCGAATGCCGGCAGGCCCGCTTTCTGGCCGCGTGCCGCCAGCAGCGCGCGGATGACGCGGCTGCCCAGAAAGCCGGCGCCGCCGGTGACGATGATCTTCATGGTGTTATGTCTCCCCCTGCAGGGCCGCGCGGCCCCGGGCGCATGATGCGTTCACATTCGTTCACGCACCATGCTCTCTGTCTTTGTTTGATCGCGTGCTTCGGGCTTTTCGTTGATTCCCTCAAGCCATCACGCGCTATGGCATTCTACCGACCCGGCGCGCCATGGCCACCGTCCAGGTCGCGCGTCACGCCGCCCGCCGGCCCCAGCGGGCGGTCGTCGCCGTGATGATGGCGCCATAGACGATCAGGCCGAGCGCCAGGGCCGCGTACAACCAGGTCTCGGAGCCGGTGAGGCCCAGCATCAGCCAGCCACCCGCCGCCGCGATGACCAGCCGCAACAGCCCCGCCAGCAGCGGCCACAGCAGCCGCCCGGCACCCTGGCAGGCGAAGTACAGCGCGAAGCCCAGCCCATAGAAGCCGTAGAACGGCCCCACGATGCGCAGATAGGCGCTGCCGGCGGCCAGCATGGCCGGGTCGCTGCCGAACAGCCCCAGCCAGGCCTCGGGCCAGATTGCCGCCGCCACGCCGATGGCTTCCGTGATGGCGAAGGCGGCGATGCCGCCGGTGAAGGCGATGCGCAGCGCCCGGCGTTCCTGCCCCGCGCCGATATTCATGCCGACCATGGCCACCAGGGAGCTGCCGATACCGAAGACCAACGGCATCAGCAGGTATTCCAGCCGCGCCGCCGTGCCGAAGCCGGCGATATCCGCCGGGCCGAACCAACGCCCCACCAGGGCCGTGGTGATGGCGATGGTCAGGTTGGTCTGCAGCGAGGTCAGCGCCGCCAGCCCGCCGACGCGCAGGATCTCCCCGAACAGCCGGCCCCGCAGCGGCACAAGGCGGAAGCGGGCCGGGTTGCGGCCGCTGAGGATGTACCAGGCGAAGAACACCGTGGCGCCGAGATAGTAGAGCAGCAGCGCCACCCCGCCGCCGGCGACGCCGAGGCGGGGGAAAGGACCGATGCCGAAGATCAGCAACGGCGAGAGCGGCACCAGCACCAGCACGCCGCCGCAGATCGCCAGGGCAGGGACTAGCATGTTGCCGGTGCCGCGGATGATGCTGGCCAGCCCGTTCATGACCCAGAGCAGCACGATGCCGGCGAAGACGACGTTGGAATAGGCCAATGCCACGTCCAGCACCGCGCCATCCCCGCCCAGCGCCCGGTACAGCGACGGGCCGAAGCCGAGCACCAGCACCGAGAAGACGGCGCCCAGCGCCAGGTTGATGACCAGCGCGTGCAGCACCAGCGCATCGGCTTCCGCCTGCCGGCCACCGCCGATGGCGCGCGCGATGGCGGAGGCGATGCCGCCACCGATGGCACCGCCCGACATCATCTGCATCAGCATGACCACCGGGAACACGATGGCCATGCCGGCCAGGGCATCGGTGCCGAGATAGGAGAGCCACCAGGTCTCCACCAGCCCGGTGCTGGCCTGCGCCAGGTTGACCAGCACGTTGGGCCAGGAGAGCAGGAACAAGGTGGCGCCGATGGGGCCACCAAGGAACAGGTCCCGCCGCGAGGGCCGCGCCGGCGCCACCACCGGCGGCGGCACCAAGGCGGCGTCGTTCATGGCTGGGCGAGCCTGTTCTGGTAGACGGAGAGATGCGTGAAGGCGGCACTGAGCAACGGCGCCGCCACCCCCGCCTGCCGCCCGCGCGCCAGCAGGTCGCCGACAATCTGCTCGGCCTCGATCGGCGCGCCCTTCAGCAGGTCCCGGTACATCGAGGAGGTCTGCTTCGAATCCTTCGCCGTCAGCTGCGCCCGCGCGGTAGCCAGGAAGGATTCGGACGGCGCGGTGCCGACAGCCTGGACGAGGCCCACCACCTCATCCAGCAGGGCGTTGGCGAAGGCTTCGCCGCCCGGCGCCGCCTGCACCTCGCCGATATTGCCGCGCATCAGGCTGGTGATGGCGCCGAGGGAGGCGAGCAGGACCCATTTCTCCCACATCTCCCGCTGAATGACGGGGGAGAGGCGGGCGGTGAAGCCGGCGTCCTGCATGAAGGTATCCAGCGCCCGCATGCGGGCGGATTCCTCGCCCGACATCTCGCCATAGGCGAGGTCGTGGAACGGCGCGAGGTGGATGATGCGGCCCTGCGGGTCCAACTCGGCCGCGACCTTGCAGACGCAGCCTGCCAGGGCCTGAGCGCCGAAGTGCTGGGTGATGGCCTCCACTTGCCGCATGCCGTTCAGCACGGGCAGGACCATGGTCTGGGGGCCGACGGCCGGCGCCACGTCGCGCAGCGCCGCATCCAGTGCGTAGGCCTTCACCGTCAGCAGCACCGCGTCGTAGGGGCCATCGATGCGATCCGCGGTGACCAGCCGGGTTTGCAGCGCCAAATCCCCCGCCGGGCTGCGCACCTGCAGGCCGTCCTGTGCCAGCTGCGCGGCGCGCGCCGGGCGCACCAGGAAGGTGACGTCGCGCCCGGCGGCGGCCAGGCGCGCCCCG
This sequence comes from Teichococcus aerophilus, assembly GCF_014490485.1. Classification (GTDB taxonomy): domain Bacteria; phylum Pseudomonadota; class Alphaproteobacteria; order Acetobacterales; family Acetobacteraceae; genus Pseudoroseomonas; species Pseudoroseomonas aerophila. Next base: position 133,536 of record NZ_JACTVA010000007.1, read on the forward strand.
AAATAGCCGCCGGTCGAGCCGGCCCCCACCACAAGCATGCGCATCGGGCTGTTTCCCCCATCGACGGCGATCTGCGTTTCGGAAGCCAGGTGCCTGGGGTCGTGCCGCCCGCCGCCAAGCTATAAAAACGATAGTCTGTTCATCGGCGGCGCGCCAGACTATAATCCTGCTAGCGATATCGCCCACCCAGCAGGAGGCCGCCCATGCGTCGAAAGAGCTTCGGCAACGCCCGCTGCCCCGTGGCCCGGTCCCTGGACATGATCGGCGACTGGTGGACGCTGTTATTGGTGCGGGACGCCCTGCGCGGTACCCGCCGCTTCAGCGAGTTCCAGGAAAGCCTGGGCCTGGCACCCAACATCCTGACCGCGCGGCTGCGCAAGATGGTGGAGGACGGCATCCTGGAAACCCGCCCTTCGCCCGAACGCAGCGACCGGTGCGAGTACCACCTGACAGCGAAGGGCCAGCAATTGCAGGTGGTGCTGGTGGCGCTGCGCCAGTGGGGGGAGGACCATCTCTACCAGCCGGGCGAGGCGATGACCGCGATGGTCGACACGACGCATGGCGAGCCGGTGCGGCGCCTGGGCGTCGTCTCCGCCAGCGGCCAGGCGCTGCGGCCGGACGAGGTGGATATCCGCGTCGGCAGCAAGGCGGCCGCCGGGCCGGGCTGAACGGGCGGGCGGCGTCGGCAACCGCTGGAGAAGGCCATCATCAGCTGCCGGCAACCTGCGGCACCTCCAGTGCTTTCCTAGCGAGACCGGCGGTCTTCAGGCCGGCCATGCCAGCCGTGGAGAGTACCGAACTGCCGATGATGCACCTGGACGACGCCACCATCGAAGAAGCCCGGCGGCTGAACCGCAAGCTCTACTGGGCGCCGCGCTTCCGCGTCCGCAGCCGTGTCGGCCCCATGGTCATGCAATCCCTGTTGCGCGCTTCCCAGATCGGGGCCGACCGCAGGCTGCGCCGTGCCGGCCTGTCGGTGGAGGCACGGCAGGTGGAGTTGGAAGGGCTGCGCGTCCCTGTCCGCATCCTGCGCCCGGCGGGCCCTGTGCGCGGCGTGGTGCTGGACTTCCATGGCGGTGGCTGGGCGATGGGCAATGCCCGCATGGACGACAACCTGAACGCCGCGATGATCCAGGCCTGCGACGTCGCGGTCGTCTCCGTCGATTACCGGCTCCTGCTCAGCGCACCGCTGGAGGCGCTGATGCAAGACTGCCTGGTAGCCGCGCGCTGGCTGCTGCAAGGCGGGCTGCCAGACTATGCTGATCTGCCTGTCATCCTGACCGGTGAGTCGGCCGGCGGGCATCTGGCGGCGGCGACGCTGCTGCAATTGAAAGCATGGCCGGACCTGTTGCGCCGCGTGGCCGGCGCCGTGCTGTATTACGGCGTCTACGACCTCGCCGGCACGGAGAGCGTGCGGCAGGCGGGGCCGGAGACGCTGGTGCTGCACGGCCCCAGCCTGCACGCCGCGATGGGCCTGCTGACGCCCGGGCTGGACGAGGCCGCCCGCCGTGAGCCGCGGCTCTCCCCCCTCTATGGCGACCTCGCCGGCATGCCGCCGGCCCTGATGTTCACCGGGACGCTGGACCCCCTGCGCGACGACACGCTGGAACTGGCCAGACGCTGGCGCGAAGCAGCCGAAGTGGAGCTGCAACTGGTGCCCGAGGCACCGCATGGCTACATCCATTTTCGCACCCGCATGGCCGACGCGACGCTGGCCCACACGCATGAATGGGTGAGGGCGCGGCTGCAACGCCGCTAAGCGAGGCCCGCGTGATCAGGCCGGCACCAGCCCGTACCGCAGCATGATCTCCCGCGCCTTCGCCGGGTCCGGCTGGCCGGCGGCGAGCAGGGCCGCCAGTTCGCGGAAATATTCGGGCCCGAGCACGCCGGGCGTCAGGATGCACAGGCACCGCACGACGGCGCCGCTGCGGTTGGTGAAGCCGTGCACCTGGCCGCGCGGAATGAACAGGCTGTCGCCAGGACCGACATCATGGTCTTGGCCCTCGACCGTGTAGGTCACGGTGCCGTCGATGCCGTAGACCGTTTCCTCCCAACTCTCGTGGTAGTGCGGCACTGGCATGCGGCCCTCCGGCTGCAGCACCAGCTCGAACATATCGAGGCTTCCGGCGGTGTCATGCTTGTCGCGCAGGAAGCGGAGCTGCAGGGAACCAAACTCGATGATCTCGGGCACAGGGCTTCTCCATGACGATGCTTGGTCGCAACGTTAAAGCACGGAGCCCGATACGGGAACGATGCGGAGCGGTCTGCACGGGTAAGGGAGAAGGCTTTATGACTGCTGGCACTGTTCTCGACTGGACAGCCCACTATCCGCCCGGGCAACGCCCCTTGGTGCAGCAGCGCCGGGGACGGTGGCCGGTGGCTTAGGGCGTGCCGATGGAAAGCAAGACGGCGCAACAGGGACCACAAGAACCGCATAATTTAGATTATGTAAACTTCAACCTCCAAGCGGACCACGGCCCGCACAGGTCGAAGCCCGGCCGAAGCCCATCAACGGAACAGATTGGCCTTGGCCAGCTGTATCACCTCGTCCCCGCGCCCGCTCATCACCGCACGGGCGGCGTAGAGGCTGAAGCCTTTCACCTGTTCCAATTTCAGCTTCGGCGGCATCGCCAGCTCCATCGTCTCCGTCACCACATCGATCAGCGCCGGGCCGTCATGGGCGAAAGCCTGCGCCACCGCGTCCGGCAAGGCGTCCGACCGGGTGACGCGCACACCGAAATACCCCATCTCCCGCGCGATGGCGGCGAAATCCGGGTTCTGCAGCGACACGTTGGTGTCGAGGTACCCTGCCGCCTTCTGTTCCAGCGCCACGAAGCCCAGCGTGCCATTGTTGAAGACAATCACCTTCACCGGCAGCTTCATCTGCGTCGCGGTCAGCAGGTCACCCATCAGCATGGTCAGCCCGCCATCGCCGGAGAGCGATACCACCTGCCGCCCGGGAAACGCTGACTGGGCGCCCAGCGCCTGCGGCAGCGCATTCGCCATCGACCCATGGTTGAAGGAGCCGATCAGCCGCCGCTTGCCGTTCATCGCCAGGTACCGCGCGGCCCAGACGGAAGGTGTGCCGACATCGGCGGTGAAGATCGTATCCTCCGCCGCCAGTTCGTTCACGATGCGCGCGACGTATTGCGGGTGCAGCGGCTGTTCGCCCTTTCGCGGCGTCGCCAGTTCGTCCAGCCCCTCCCGCGCGCTGGCGTAGTGCTTGCGGGCCTTGGCCAGGAAGTCCCGGCCACGCCCTTCCTGGATCAGCGGCCGCAGCATCGTCGCGGCTTCCTTCACATCGGCCAGGATGCCCAGCTGGATCTTCGCGCGCCGGCCAAGGGCCCCCGGGTCCCGGTCCACCTGCACGATGGTCGCCTTGTCGGGGTAGAAGTTGCGGTACGGGAAATCGGTGCCCAGCATCAGCAGCGTGTCGCAGTCCATCATGGCGTGATAGCCAGAGGAAAAGCCGATCAGCCCGGTCATGCCGACATCGAACGGGTTGTCCCACTCGATCCATTCCTTGCCGCGATAAGCATGGACGATCGGCGCGCCCAACGCATCCGCCAGCGCCACCACCTCGTCATGCGCACCGGCGACGCCGGAGCCGCACAACAGCGTCACGGCGCTGGAGGCGTTGAGGATCTGCCCCAGTTGCGCAATCTCCGCCATCTGCGGCACCAAGCGTGGGCGGGCCAGCGGCGGGAAGGCGGCGGTCGCACCTTCCGGCGCATCCTGCAAGGCCACGTCGCCGGGGATGACGATCACGGCCACGCCTTGCCGGCCGATGGCGGTGCGCATCGCCCGGTGCAGCAATTCCGGCATCTGCCGTGCATCCTGCAGCATCTCGCAGAAATGGCTGCATTCGCGGAACAGCTCGGTCGGGTGGGTTTCCTGGAAGTAGTTGAGGCCGATCTCGCTGGACGGGATATGTGCCGCGATGGCCAACACCGGCACGTGGTTGCGTTGGCAATCGAACAGGCCATTGATCAGATGCAGGTTGCCCGGCCCGCAACTGCCGGCACAGACGGCAAGCTGCCCCGTCGCCGTCGCCTCCGCCCCCGCGGCGAAGGCGGCGACTTCCTCGTGCCGCACATGCATCCATTGAATATTGCCGAACCGGCGCAGACTGTCATTCATCGCATTCAGGCTGTCGCCGGTGACACCCCAGATGCGGCGGATGCCGGCGCTGGAGAGAGTCTCGGTGATCAGGTCAGCGATGGATTGCGCCATGGGCAAGGTCCTTTCAGGCCGGAGCAGCGCCACGGCGCCGCCGAAGCGTGGTAGGGAACGGCAGCCCGGACAGCGGCCAGGCCACGCGACAGGCAGGCCTGAGTGTGGCCCCGCCCTGGCCGCACCGCCACTGACAATAGCGCGCGTGGCACGCCGAAGCCTCGCTTGCCGCCCGCGTTGCCAGAAGTTAATGCGGTGCCTGGTGGCCGGAGCTGCGCGCCGAGGCGCTAGGCACGACCCCCGTCGCAGCGCCGCCGCGACATATTGCTTCACCATGCTGGCCGATACCCCCGATCTCCACATGCCCCAGCCCGTCCAGCCGGCTGAGCAGGAAGGCGCGCCGGGGCCGTTCCGCCAGGCCGTCCAGCATGGCAGCAATGGCGGTCAGGGTCTCCACGGCCTCGAAGACCTGGTGCGGCGTCGCCGCCGCATCCTCCGCATGGATGACGGCCAGGGCGGAGAGATAGGCCTGCTCCACTGCCAGCCGGCGCCGCTGATCGATCAGCAGCCGGATGGCGCTGGTGGCCAGGTAGGCGCTCGGCCGCTCGATCTCCACGGCCGGCGGCCGTTCCAGCAGCTTGCAGAACAGGTCCTGCGCCAGGTCGCTGGCCCGGTCCTGGCACCGCACCCGGCCCCGCAGCCAGGAGACGAGCCAGCCATGGTGGTCGGAATACAGCGCCCTGGCGCGAGCATGCGGCATGGGATGAACGGAAAGCCTCTGAGACATCGCAGCCAGCGTTAAAGCAATTGCGAATTAATCGCAATCATTCGTCTGGCAGAATGGTGCGGCGCGTAACCCGGGTGTCTCGGGCGGCGTCACCCAGCCCCGACGCCGCCTGTGAACGGCAGCGCCGCGCCTCACCTTTCAGGGCCGCCGGGTGCCGCGCAACCCGTCACTCACGCGGCGGGCGGGTATTCCGCCGGCGGAACACGGCGCGGAACTCCGCGCGGTTCAGCAGCAGCACCGCCACGACCACCACGGCGATCACCACCATAGGGATGAGCATGGAATCCATCATCGATCGCGTTGCCTCCGTGCGTCTGTATCGCGGCCGGGCCGCCGCAGCCGGCATGGCCCGGTCCCCAGTGAACGCGGCGGCGGCTGGAAGGCTTCGTCGGGCCTGGCCCGGCTACCCAGCGGTCAGCCGCGCTTGTAGGTATGGGACAGGGCGCGCGCCGCTTCCATCACCAGCGGGCTGATGCGCTGGCGGAACCCGTCCTCCGCCCATTCGGACAGCGATCCCGCCACATGGATGGCGGCAACCGGGCGCTGGTGGATATCCAGCACGGCGGCGGCCAGCACGATCTCCCCCAGCGCCGATTCCTCTATCGCCAGCGCATAGCCACAGCGCCGTGCTTCCTCGATCTTGCCGAGGATGGCAGGAATGTCGGTGGTCGTCCGTGGCGTCAGCGGCCGGCGGTCGGAGGCTTCCAGAATACCCAGCGCCTCCGCTTCCGGCAGCGCCGCCAGCATGGCCCGGCCGCCGGTGGAGCAGAAGCTGGGGAGGCGCCGGCCCACCAGAGTGGCGGAGAATGTCTCCCGCTTGCTCTGCAGCCGCACGGCATAGACGATGTCCGTGCCGTCCAGCAGGCTGAGATCCACGCGCTCGTTCACCGATTTCCGCAATTCATGCAGCACGGGCGTGGCGCTTTCCACCAGCGCGTTCATGCGCAGGAAGTCGAAGGCCCGGTACAGCGCCTTCTTGCCCGGCACCAGCCCGACGCTGGAGCGTTCCAGATACCCCAGCGCCTGCAGCGTGTGGGCGATGCGTTGCCCCGCGCTCTTGTCCAGCCCGGCGGCGGCGGCCAGCTCGGCGATGGAAAGCGGCCTCGGCTGCCCCGCGAAGGCCTCCAGCACGCTCATGGTCCGCGCCACGGATTGCAGGAGCAGCGGATTCCCCTCCCCCGCCGCCGGCTTCCGCCCCTTGGCCGTTGACATGGGCGCGCTCCCTTACCTAGCATCCAATTACCAATTCGACCGTATCGTATGGCGATACGGCCAAGATGAACATACGGAATCGCACCGCTATCCGTATCGCGGAATATTCCATGGAAGGGCCTCCAGCACGGATCAGCGCCGCCACGCGTGCCAGGGCCCGCCCCAGGCCGTCCTGACCGCACGCCGGAAGGCGCCCCCGTACAGCCAGCCCACGCCAAGTCTCCACCGCCCAGCACAAGGGATGCCGCCTTGCCCCGCCACATCGCCTGCCTGTCCTACGATTTCGATACCTGGTCCGGCTTCGCCGCGCGCGGGATGCTGACGCCGACGCCGATCTCGCGCGGCGAATTCGGCATCATCGGCGCCCAGCGCATCATGGACCTGCTGGCCAGCCGCGGCATCAAGGGCAGCTGGTACATCCCCGGCGTCGTCATCAAGACCTACCCGGAGGCCTGCGAGCGCGTCGTCGCCGGCGGGCATGAGGTCGGCCACCATGGCTGGAGCCACGTGCCCCCGGCCGAGCTCTCCGCCGAGCGGGAGGCTGAGGAATTCGCCCTGGGCGTCGAGGCCATCCAGAGCCTGACCGGCCAGAAGCCGGCCGGCTACCGCTCCCCCGCCTGGGACCTCAGCGACCACAGCATCGACCTGATGGTGCAGCACGGCCTGCGCTACGACAGCAGCATGATGGGCCATGACTGCGCGCCCTATTTCGCCCGCCGTGGCGACACGGTGGCCGCCGACAAGCCCATGGTGTTCGGCGAGACGACCGACCTGGTGGAAGTGCCGATCAGCTGGTCGCTGGACGACCACCCGCATTTCGAATTCTTCCGTACCTCATCGGGCGTGATGCCCGGCCTCGCCAACGCCAGCGGCGTGCTGGAGAACTGGTTGGCAGATTTCGAATACATGCGCCGCACCACCGACTGGGGCGTGATGGTCTACACCTTCCACCCCTATGTCAGCGGCCGTGGCCACCGCATGCTGATGATGGAAAAGCTGATCGACGGCCTCGGCCAGATGGGCGCGGAGTTCCGCACGCTGGACGAGGTGCAGCAGGAATTCCGTACGCGGCAGGCCGGCTGAACCAGGCGCCGTGGCGCCGCCAGGGCCGGGCGGACAGCCGGCCCCTCATGTTGAAGGGATGCTCTCCGTGGCACAGGATTCTCGTTTCTCCGGCCGCGTCGCCGTGGTCACCGGCGCTGCCGGCGGCATCGGCGCGGCCACGGCCCAGCGGCTGGCGCGGGAAGGCGCCAAGGTGCTGGTCGCCGACCGCTCGGCCGATGTGGCGGCCGTGGCGCGCGAGATCGGCGGCGTCGCGCTGACGCTGGATGTCAGCGAGAAGGGTGCGGGCACCCGCCTGGCCCAGGCGGCGCTGGAGGCCTTCGGCCGGCTGGACATCCTGGTGAACAACGCCGGCATCGGCGGCAGCAAGACCCTGGCGGAATCCGATGACGACCTCATTGACCGCTTCGTCGACATCAACTTGAAGGCCGTGCTGCGCGTGACGCGCGACTGCCTGCCGCATCTGACGCGACCGGGCGGACGCATCGTCAACATCTCCTCCATCTTCGGGCTGGTGGGCTATCCCGGCACCGCCGCCTATGCGGTGGCGAAGGCGGGCGTGGCACAACTGACGCGCCAGCTGGCCTGCGACCTCGGGCCGGAGGGCATCCTGGTCAACGCCATCGCGCCCGGCGTCATCGAGACGCCGATGATCCAGAACCACCTGAAGAACCCACGCTACCTGGCCAACATGCTGGCGCCGACGCCGCTGCGCCGCGCCGGGCGGCCGGAGGAGATCGCCTCCGCCGCCGCCTTCCTGGCGTCGGAGGACGCGTCCTTCATCACCGGGCAGGTTCTCATCGTCGATGGCGGCTGGCTCACCTCGCGCGCCGCGCCCGCGCAGGATGATTAGGCGCGATCGCCCCCATGACGTCACGCACCACGCCCCAGGCCTCTGTCTGATCCGCGCCTCTCGGTGATACCGCCCCGGGCAATCACCCTTTAGCCGCCTCCCGCACCCAGCCCCACGTACCGGAAAGACCAACCCCCATGAAGCGCAGGACATTCCTAGCCGCCGGCGCCGCGACGCTCGCCGCGCCTTCCCTCGGCTTCGCCCAGCAGAACAAAGTGCTGCGGTTCATCCCACAGACCGATCTCAGCTTCCTCGACCCCGTCTTCAGCCTGGCCTATGCCACGCGCAACCATGGCTACATGGTCTTCGACATGCTGTACGGCCAGGACAGCCAGTACCGCGCCACGCCGCAGATGGTGGAAGGCCATGTCACGGAACAGGATGGCCGCCTCTGGCGCCTGACGCTGCGCGACGGCCTGAAATGGCATGATGGGGAGCGTGTGCTGGCGCGGGATTGCGTGGCCAGCATCCGCCGCTGGGGCGCGCGCGACCCCTTCGGCCAGGCCCTGCTGGCGGTGACGGACGAACTTTCCGCCCCCGATGACAAGACCATCCAGTTCCGCCTGAAGCGCCCCTTCCCGCTGCTGCCCGAGGCACTGGGCAAGCTGCCGCCGCTGCTGCCGGTGATGATGCCGGAACGCCTGGCCAAGACCGATCCCTTCACCCAGGTTACGGAGATGGTCGGCTCCGGCCCCTTCCGCTTCGTGGCGGGGGAGCGCGTCTCCGGCGCCCGCGTCGTGTACGAGAAGTTCCAGGATTACGTGCCCCGCGCCTCCGGCACCGCGGACGGCACGGCGGGGCCCAAGGTCGTGCATGTGGACCGGGTGGAATGGACCACCATCCCGGACGCCTCCACCGCCGCCGCCGCCATGCAGGCCGGCGAGCATGACTGGCTGGAATTCGCTGCCAACGACATGATCCCGCTGCTGAAGCGCATGCGCGGCGTGAAGGTGGCTGTGCAGGAACAGGCCGGCATGATGTGCTTCATGCGGCTGAACCACCTGCAGCCACCCTTCAACAACCCTGCCATCCGCCGCGCCCTGCTGGGCGCCGTGGACCAGGGCGACTTCATGATGGCCGTCGCCGGGGAGGACAAGGCGATGTGGCACGCGCCCGTCGGCTTCTTCACTCCCGGCTCCCCCATGGCCAACGACGAAGGCCTCGGCGTGTTCCAGGGCCCGCGCGACTACGCCAAGGTCAAGCGGGACCTGGAAGCCGCGGGCTACAAGGGCGAGAAAGTGGTGCTGCTGGGCGCCACGGACCCCACCTTCATCCTGGGCCTCAGCGAAGTCGCGGCGGACATGCTGCGCAAATGCGGGCTGAACGTCGACTACCAGCTCTCCGACTGGGGTACGCTCACCGCACGGCGTTCCAGCAAGGAGCCGGTCGAGAAGGGTGGCTGGAGCTGCTACATGACCGCGCTGACCGGTGTGGACACCGCCAACCCCGCCCTCAGCGCACCGCTGCGCGGCAACGGCGCCCAGGCGATGGCCGGCTGGCCAGACCTGCCGCAGGTGGAAGCGCTGGTCGGCGAATGGTTCTCCGCCGAAGGCCTGCCCGCCCAGCAGGCCCTGGCCCGGCGCCTGCAAGCCCAGGCCTTCCAGGACGTGCCCTACATCCCCACCGGCCAGTTCCTGCAGGCCGCCGCCTACCGCTCCTCGCTGGAAGGCGTGCTACGCGGCTTCCCGCTGTTCTGGAATGTGCGCAAGGGCTGACCTTCGTGCGTCACACCTGAGCGTTGGAAGAAGGCCGGGGAGGGAATTCCCCGGACCCCCTCTTTTCTTTTTTCGAGTTTCCTGGGCGCGGTTGTTGGACGGTTGGTTCAGATACTCGTCCAGGTTCGCCAAACGTTCAGTGCCGCCGGCGACTGTGGGCTCGGCGTAGCCTGTTTTGAAATCACCAGCTGCGCCAAACTGAACTTTCAGACGCCACGCCAAACTCGAAGAAAGAAGATTGGGCCTGGGGAATTCCTTCCCCAGCCTTTATCCCCGCCCTCCGGCACCGCCCCAAAAGCGTTCAGACCTTCAGCAGCGCCGCCAGCTTCGGCACGTAGTCCTGCCCGTGGCCGGCGGAGACTTCCGCATCCAGCGTCGTGCCCACGGCGTCGGCGATGGCGCGCTGCACGCCGGAAGCCTCCGCCGCCTGGCGGTAGTAGCCCAGGTCCTTGGCGGCATTGCTGATGACGAAGGGCATGGAGGACGCGTCGCCCTGCAGCAGGAAGGGGCTGATGCGTTGCAGGGCCGCGCCGCCGCCGCCGCCTTGCGCCAGCACGTCCACCAACGTCTGCATCTCCAGCCCCGCCTTCTGCCCGTGGGCCGCGACCTCGGCGAGCAGAGTGACGAAGCCGAGCGAGACGTAGTTGTGCATCAGCTTCATCAGGTGGCCGGAGCCGACGGCGCCGATATGGGTGATGTTCTCGCTGAAGGTTTCCAGCAGCGGGCGCACGCGCTCCAGCAACGCCGCCTCGCCGCCGATCAGCAGGTTCAGCGTGCCGGCGCGGGCATGCTGCGGCAGGCGCGTCATGGCCGCGTCCAGGAACTCGCCGCCGGCTTCGGCCACCGCCGCCGCCATGCGCGCGGTGGATTCGGGCAGCGCGGTGGAGCAATCGACCACCACCGTGCCGGGCCGAAGATTGGCGATCACGCCATTCGCCCCGGTCAGGATCGCTTCTACCTGGGGCGAGCCGGTGACGCAGAGCACGACGACATCGGCGGCCCGCACCACGTCGGCGATGCTCGGCACGACCGTCACGCCCATGCCGCGCAGGTCATCGACCGGCTGGTTGCCGGCATGGTCCAGGATGGTCAGGCCATAGCCCGCATTCGCGATGTTCCAGGCGATGCCGTGGCCCATGAGGCCGATACCGATCATGCCGATGGCTTGCTGCTTGCTCATTTCCACTCCAGGTTTTTGCGCCTGCCGCCGGCCTGGCCGACGTCGCGATTCTTGCTGACGGTATTGTAGCCTTCTGGGCCGGGGTGGCCAGCACCGCTCATCCGCCGCCCGCCTCGTCACCCGCCGGGTCGTTGGCGGCGGAGCCCAGGATATGCGCGCGTACGCTGGCTGCCACGGCCGGCGCATCGCGGCGGCGCAGCGCGGCCAGGATGTCCCGGTGCCCCTCCGCACTGCGTCGCAATGCCTGCATGGAGGGCCAGAGCACCAGGGGCCATAGGCGGGCGCGGTTGCGGGTCTCGGTCGCCACCTCCACCAGAACCTGGTTGGGGGCGAAGCTGTACAGCGTGTCGTGGAAGGCCAGGTTGGTCTCGCTCTGGCTCATCACGGTGCCCTCGGCCACGGCGTGCTCGAACGCCGCCGCGCGGGCTTCCAGCAATTGCAGCGCGGCGTCGTCCAGGTGCGGCAGGGCGGCCAGCGCCGCCTCCGCCTCCAGCAGCGCCCGTACCTCCAGCATGTCCCGCAGCCGGCGCCGGTCCGGCACGGCGACGCGGAAGCCGCGATTGGGCACATGCTCCACCGTATGCCGCAGCTCCAGTTCGGCCAGGGCGGCGCGGATGTCGAAGCGCGTGGCGCCGAAGCGCTCCTCCAGATCCACCTGCCGCAGCCATTCCCCCGCGCGATAGGCGCCGGAGCGGACGGCCATGGCGATCTCCGCGGCGAGGTTGCGCTTGGGGCGGGGGGCGCGGGCCATGCCGGCTTATCCTGACATCATAATGGTTGCGGCCGCTGGAATAGCGTGTTTAGCCTATTGGCGCCAATAAATGCGCCAAAGCGCGCCGGGGCCCAACCCAAGCCGGGCCGGCCCCAGACGGGGAAGGAAACACAGCATGGTCCGGATCAACCGGCGTACCGCCTTGGCTCTGCCTGCCCTGGCCCTTGCGGGCCGGGCGCAGGCGCAGGGTGCGCCCTCCTCCTATCCACAGGGCTACCAGGACATCGTCGCGGGCGCGGAGAAGGAGGGCAGCCTGCTCATCTACTCCATCATGTCGGCCGAGAACTGGCGCCCGGTGCTGGAGGGCTTCAACAAGCGCTACCCCAAGATCCGCGTCGAAACGCTGGACCTGCCCAACTCGCGCGAGGTGTTCGAGCGCTATCTGGCCGAGCGCGGCACCAGCAGCCGCACCGCCGACCTGCTGGCCACGGCCGACCCCGGCGGCTGGGTGGAATTCCAGCGCCGGGGCGAGGTGCTGCCCTACGAATCCGCTGAATCCGCCGCATGGCCTGCCTGGTCCAAGCCCTGGCCCGGCGTCTACACCGTCTCCTCCGACCCACTGGTGTTCATCTTCAACAAGCTGCTGGTGCCGGAAGCGCAGCAGCCCAAGACCTTCGCGCAATTCGTCTCCCTGACGCAGGAGAACCAGTCGCGATGGAAGAACAAGATCACCAGCTACGGCGCGCAGTTCGGCGGCTTCGGCTATTCGGCCAATTTCGGCATGGTGGCCAAGCATGGCGACCAGGCCTGGAAGTGGTTCGAGCAGATCGCGCCGACCCAGCCGCGCTGGGAACGCTCCGGCGGCCCGATGACGGAGAAGGTCACCTCCGGCGAGTACCATGCCGGCTGGTTCGTCTCCGCCATCACCTTCTGGCCGCGCCTGAACGATCCGGCGCGGGCGCGCGTGCTGGGCTGGAACTTCATCGAGGACGGGCAGCTCGTCATCCTGCGCGGCATGGCCATCCCGAAGGGCGCGCGCAACGTCAACGCCTCGAAGCTGATGCTCGACTACATCGCCTCCGCCGAAGGGCAGATGGCGTTCGGCCGCGGTGGCCTGACGCCGGCGCGCCCGGATGTGGAACCCGGCCAGGGCATCCGCCACACCTACAGCTCCATCATCAAGGCCATCGGCGGTGAGCAGAACATCGCCTTCATCGACTACAAGCCGGAGATGGTGGACCAGTACCAGCCCTTCCTGGAGCGCTGGAAGCGCGCCTACGGGGTCAGCTGATGGACGCTGTCGTGTCGCGGGCGGATGCGCCGCCCGCGCCGCCAGCCCATGGCATGCGCCAGATCCCCATCCAGTATGGCACCGCCCTGCTGGTGGTCATCCTGGTCGCCGGGCCGCTGCTGCCGGTGCTGCTGCAATCCGTGCTGACCGAGGCGCTGTACGAGCATGAGTACACGCTGACGCTGGGCAATTTCGTCCGCCTGGCCAATACCGAGGGTTTCGCGAAAGTCCTGTGGAACACAGCGCTGCTGGCGGGGCTGACCACGCTGGTGGCGCAGGTCGTCGGCACGCTGGCCGCCATCCTGTTCGGCCGCACCGATCTGCCGATGGCGCGCGTGCTGGGCGAGTTCTTCCTCTGGCCGCTCTATCTTTCGGCGCTGGTGCTCTCCTTCGGCTGGTACGCGGTCTACGGGCCGTCCGGCTACCTCACCATGCTCTGGCCCTCCGCATTGGGGGAGGCGCCGTGGAACCTGTATTCACTGACCGGCATGGCCGTCATCGCCGGCGTGTCCCAGGCGCCGCTGGCCTATATCTACTGCCTCTCCTCCGCCACCATCACCGATCCGTCGCTGGAGGAAGCGGCGCGCGTCTCCGGCTCCGGCACCGTCCGCACGCTGTGGCGCATCACCCTGCCGCTGATGAAGCCGGCCATCGCCTACAGCGCCGTGCTGAACTTCACCGTGGGGCTGGAGCTGCTCTCCATCCCGCTGATCTTCGGCGATCCCGCCGGCATCACCGTGCTGACCACCTTCCTGTTCAACAACGGCGTCTCCTCCCCCCGGCCGGATCACGGCCTGGTGGCGACGGCGGCGGCACTGATGCTGGTGATCGTCTGCTTCCTGGTCTGGTTGCAGGGGCGCATGCTGGGCAATACGCGGCGCTTCATCACGCTCGGCGGCAAAGCCTCCCGCCCCCGCCCCTTCCGCCTGGGCAATTTGCGCTGGCCGCTGTTCATCCTCGCCACGGTCTACATCTTCGCAACCGTGCTGGCGCCGATCGGCATGCTGGTGCTGCGTGGCTTCACCAGCTTCCTCTCGCCGATGATCCCGCTATCCGAGGTGCTGACCGTCAGCAACTTCACCACGCTGTTCGACTATCCCGTGTATTCGCGCGCCATCTGGAATTCCTTCGTCGTCAGCCTCGTCGGCGGCGCGATCGCCACGGCGTTGATCGGGCTCATCGCCGTCATCGTCCATCGCTCGGAATTCCGCTTCAGGGGGGCGCTGGGCTACCTGGCGCTGTTTCCCCGCGCGGTGCCGGGCGTCGTCGCCGGCATCGGCTTCTTCTACGCCTTCGCGCTGCTGCCGGGCCTGGGCTTCCTGCGCAACTCCATCTGGATCCTGGTGATCGCCTTCACCATGCGCTTCATCCCCGCCGGCATCGGCGCCGTGGCGCCCATGCTGCTGCAGGTCAGCCCGGACCTCGACCGCGCGGCCCGCGTACAGGGCGCCGACTGGTGGACGACGACGCGTAGCATCATGCTGCCGCTGATGCGGCCAGCGCTGGTCGGTTGCTACACCATCCTCTTCATCTCCTTCTTCAAGGAATATTCCACCGCCATCTTCCTGTTCGCCCCGGGTAGCGAGGTCATCGGCACCGCGCTGCTGCAATTGTGGGTGCAGGGCGAGGTGGGGCTCGTCGCCGCGCTGGCGACCATCCAGGTGGCGGTCATCGCCATCTGCATCGCCGCGGTGCGCGGCATCTTCGGGGTGAAACTGCATGGCTGACCTGGTGATCGAAGGGCTGACCAAGCGCTTCGGCGGCGTGACCGCCGTGGACGATGTCAGCCTGCACGTGGCGGATGGTGAGTTCGTCACGCTGCTGGGCCCTTCCGGCTGCGGCAAGTCCACCACCCTCGCCGCCGTCGCCGGGCTGGACCGGGCGGATGGCGGCCGCATCCAGGTGGGCAACACCGTCTATTTCGACGCGCAGCGCGGCATCTACCTGCCGCCCGAGGCGCGCGGCTGTGGCCTGGTGTTCCAGAGCTACGCGCTGTGGCCACACATGACGGTGCAGGACAATGTCGCCTTCCCGCTGACGCTGCGGAAGGTGGCGGGGCCCGAGCGGCGCCGCCGCATCGAGGAAGTGCTGGCGCTGGTGGAGATGGAGCGCTTCGCCAAGCGCTACCCGCACGAACTCTCCGGCGGCCAGCAGCAGCGCGTGGCCCTGGCGCGCACGCTGGTGTACCAGCCGGCGATCCTGCTGCTGGACGAGCCGCTCTCCAACCTCGACGCCAAGTTGCGGGACCGGGCCCGCGCCTGGCTGGGCGAGCTGCGCACGCGGCTGCGGCTGACTACCATCTACGTCACCCACGACCAGATCGAGGCGCTCTCGCTTTCCGACCGCGTGGTGGTGATGAATGGCGGCCGCATCGCGCAGATCGGCGCGCCGCAGGAGATCTACGAGCAGCCGGCCGACCCCTTCGTCGCCGACTTCATCGGCACCACCAACTTCCTGCCGGCGCGCGTGGCCGATGCCACGCCGGCTGGCGGCCGCGCGCTGCTGGAACTGGCGGACGGCCAGCGCCTGGAAGCCACCACCGAGCGCGCCGCCGCCGCCGGCAGCCGCGTGACCGTGGCCTACCGGCCGGAGCAGATGCGCATCGCGCGCGAGAACGGCGAGGACACCCAGGGCACGGTGCTGCGAACGCAGATCACCAGCCGCGCCTATGTCGGCGGCAACTGGCAGATCGGCCTCGACCTCGCCGGCACGCCGCTGCGGCTGGAAGCGCGCCAGCCGCCGCCGGGGGATACGTTGCGCCTGTGGCTGCCGCATGCCGGCGGCATCCTGTTCCGTGGAGAAGCCGATGTCGCCGCTTGATACCGCCCCGCAGAAGCTGCCTCGCGCAGACTACACCCCCGGCCTGCGCGGCCCGTTGGACGGCGTGCGGGTGCTGGACCTCTCCCGCCTCGTCGCCGGTAACACCCTGACGCAGCATCTGGCGGATTTCGGCGCCACGGTGGACAAGATCGAGCCGCGCGACGGCGACACGCTGCGCGGCTGGCGCGTCAAGGGCGTCGAGACCGCGTGGAAGGTGCACGCACGCGGCAAGCGCAGCCTCTGCCTGGATTTCCGCCATCCCGAGGCCATCCCGCTGATCCGCCGCCTGGTGCCGGGCGCCGCCATCCTGGTGGAGAGCTTCCGCCCCGGCACGCTGGAAGCCATGGGCCTCTCCCCCGAGGAATTGCTGCGGCTGGAGCCTAGCCTGATCATCGTCCGCGTCTCCGGTTGGGGCCAGGATGGCCCCTACAGCCGGCGCCCCGGTTTCGGGACCCTCATCGAAGGCTTCGCCGGGTTCGCCGAGATGAACGGCTTCGCGGACCGGGAGCCGGTGCTGCCGCCGATGTACCTGGCCGACACCATCGCCGGCCTGACCGGTGCCTTCGCCACCATGGCGGCGCTGCGGGAGGTGGAGATGAATGGCGGCCATGGCCAGGTGATCGACCTGCCGTTGCTGGACCCGCTCTTCACCGCCCTCGGCCCTCAGGCGGCGAATTACCGCCTGACCGGCCGCACCAAGCCGCGCACCGGCAGCCGCTCCACCGGCGCCGCGCCGCGCAATGTCTACCGCACCAGCGATGACGGCTGGGTCTGCCTCTCCGCCTCCACCCAGGGCATGGCGGAACGCGTGCTGCGCTCCATCGGCCGGGCGGACCTCATCGACGACCCGCGCTTCCGCACCAACGAGCTGCGGGTGGCGCATGGGGAGGAGCTGGACGCCGTGATCGGCGCCTTCGTCGGCCAACGAACATTGGAGGAAAACGTGGCGTTCTTTGAAACCGCCGAGGTCACCATCGGCCCGGTCAACGACATCGTCCGCTTCATGGCTGACCGGCACGTGCATGCCCGCGCCCTGCTGGCCGACTACCCGGACGAGGATATGGGCAGCTTCCCCATGCACGCGGTCTCCGCCCGCTTCTCCGGCACGCCCGGTGGCATCCGTGCCCCCGCGCCGCGGCTGGGCGAGCACAGCCGGGACATCCTGGCCGCGCACGGCTTCGGGCCCGAGGAAATCGACGGCGCCCTCACCTCCGGCCTGGTGGCGGCGGCATGAGCGCCGCCCCGCACCCGGTCTGGCGCTCCGGCCTGTTCGTGCCGGTCAACGTCGAGCGCTTCCTGGCCAAGGCCAGCGAACGCGGCGCCGACGCCATCCAGCTGGACCTGGAAGACAGCATCTCCCCCGCCGACAAGCCCGATGCCCGCCGCAAGGTGGAAGCCGCCGTAGCCCGGCTGCGGCGGGAAGGCCGCTCCGACGTGCT
>NZ_JACTVA010000070.1 GCF_014490485.1 Teichococcus aerophilus
GCCCACCCTGGAAGCCGCGCTGACAACGGGCCGCACGGCCCACCCCCTGCCCTGCCCCCCACCCGCCGCCGCGCCCGCCCAGAAGGCCGAACCGACATGAACGCCGCCATCATCATCTTCCCCGGCACCAATCGCGAACGCGACATGGCCATCGCCCTCCAGAAGGCGACCGGCCAGAAGCCGACGATGCTGTTCCACCAGGAAACCGCCCTCCCGGCCGGCACCGACCTCGTCGTCCTCCCCGGCGGCTTCAGCCATGGGGACTACCTCCGCTGCGGCGCCATGGCCGCCCGCTCCCCCATCATGGACGCCGTCCGCGCCCACGCCGCCCGCGGCGGCCACATCCTCGGCGTCTGCAACGGCTTCCAGATCCTGGCCGAATCCGGCCTCCTCCCCGGCGCCCTCCTCCGCAACGCCTCGCTCCGCTTCCTCTCCATGGACTGCCACCTGCGCGTGGAGCGTACCGACACCCCCTTCACCAACCAGTGGCAGCAGGGCGAGGTCTTCCGCGCCCCCATGGCCCATGGCGACGGCAACTACTTCGCCGATGACGCCACCCTCGCCATGCTGGAAGCCGAAGGCCGCGTCGCCTTCCGCTACGTCACCCCGGATGGCGAAGTCACCGAAGCCGCCAACCGCAACGGCGCCCGCAACAACATCGCCGGCATCGTCTCCGAAAACCGCCGCATCCTCGGCATGATGCCCCACCCGGAAGACCTGGTGGACCCGCTGATGGGCGGCGAGGACGGCCTCCCCCTCTTCCGCTCCATCGCCGACACCTTCGCGCACGCCTAGAGCGTGATGGCTGGCGGTGGATTCACCGACAGCCTGAATCCCGCGACCAGACAGTGGCAGCGGGCACGGTGCGCGACCGAACGGGAACGCACCGTGCCCTAACCCGCAAAAGGCCCAGGGGACGCCATCCCCCAAGCCCCCATCGCCGGCCCCCTATCGCCAGCCCACGCCCCGCCGGCCCCGGCCCCGGCCCAGCGCCCACCGCGTCCCAACCCACGCGGCCAGGCATCCCCGCCAGACCACCGCCCAACCCGCCCCGACCGCGTGCTTGCCCCCCGCGCCCCGGCCCCAAATCCCGCCGCCCACGCCACGTCCGGCACGAAATCCGCGCCCAACATGAAACGCCTGTCATCCTTCCGCGCTTATCCCCGCGAAGCCTGAGCCTCAGGCACCGTGGATTGCACTCAGCGAAAGGACGACCCCATGCCCATCCTCCTCTGGTTCCTCGGCGTTCCCGGCGTCATCGTCCTCCTGCTCTGGGTCACCGGCATCATCGGCTTCTAAGCCGCCAGCCCACCCAGCCAGACGTCGCGGCCTCCAACGGCCGCGACGTCCACCCCTCCCGCCGACCAACCAACCCAACGCCACCGCCCCGGCCCGGCGCCCCCAAGGCCCGCGCCACCGCGCCCCGGCCAGCCCCGCGCTCACACGCCCAGGCCGCGCTCCAGCATCCCCCGCACCCGCGCCACCACGCTCCCCGCCTCATACTCCGCCACCGCCCGCGCCCGCGCCGCCGCCCCCAGCCGCGCGCACGCCGCGTCGTCGCCCAACAGCGCCACGCACGCCTCGGCGAACCCCGCGTCGTCGTCCCGCACCACCACCTCGCGCCCCTCCGCGAAATCCAGCCCCTCCGCCCCCACCCGCGTCGAGACCATCGGCCGCCCATACCCCGCGGCCTCGATCAGCTTCAGCCGCGTCCCCCCGCCATTCACCAGCGGGCACACCACCACTCGCGCCCCCGCATACAGCTCCGCCAGGTCCGGCACGAAGCCCAGCACCTCCACCCCCTCCGGCACCCCCGCTTGCACCACCGGCAGCGCCTCGCCCCCCTTGCCCGCCAGCAACAGCCGCGCGCCCGGCACCGCCCGCCGCACCAGCGGGAAAATCCGCGTCACCAGCCGCGCCGCCGCCTCCGCATTCGGCGGATACTCATACGCCCCCACGAACAACAACGTCGGCGCCGCACACACCCCCGGCGCCTCCGCCGGCATCGCCAGCGCATTCGGCACCACGGACACCCGCTTCATCCCCAGCCGCGCCAGATGCGCCCTGTCCCGCTCCGAACACACGAACGTCCCGGCCGAGAGCGCCGCCCCGCGCCACTCCGCCCCCATCAACGCCGGAATATGAGAGAGATACGCCAGCTTCCCCGGCCACACCGGCGGCGCCAGCACGCTCCGCACCTGCACCCGGTGCTCCACGTCATCCAGGTCGAAGAACACGCGCCCCGCCTGCCGCACCGCCCCGCGCCCGGCCCGCAGCAACGCGCACATCGCCTGCATCCGGTGCACGAACAACAAATCCGGCCGCTCCGCCGCCAACAGCCGCGCCACCGCCGCCGCCTGCTCCGGCCCGGCGAAGGCGGCAAACGGCGGCTGCTCCGCCGCCTGCACCACCCCACGCCCATAATGGTCGAGCACCGACTCCCCCCGCGCCCGCCGCGCGATCAACGAGACCTCGACCCGCCGCCCCCAATAATCCGATTGCTGGCGGGACAGCGCCGCCCCGTCCCCCTGCGCCGCCACCATCTCCGGCGGCACGATATGCACCACCCGCACCGCGTCCGAGACCTGGGAAACCGCATCCAGAAACACCTGGAACCGATGCGCGATCCCCACCCGATGCTCCTGCCCAAAGGACGGCTGCATCGAAGTCAGTATCAACGCCTTCATCCGCCGCGACGGCCTTTTGCCATCTTCATCCCAATTACTCCGAAGATTGCACGACTACCGTAACGTTCCGCTGTGTTTGGCCCAAGCCCTGGTGGGTTAACGCTTGGCAAAGCAGCAAGGTCGGGGGCTCGATTAGACCATGACGACCAACGTCTACGCCATGTTCTGGCTGACCAAGGCAGCCATGCCCCACCTGCCGCCGGGCAGCGCCATCATTGTCGCCTCCCCGGTCAACGCGGACCGGTGGGGGCAGAACATCATCGACTATGCCTGCACCAAGGCCGCTAACGAGGCCTTCGTGCAGGCCTTTGCCGAGCAGGCCATCGATAAGGGCATCCGCGCCAACGGCGTCGCCCCCGAGCTGTTCTGGACGCCCCTACAGGTAGCCGGCGGCCAGACGAGAGAAGGCCTAAAGACTTCCGGCAGCACCACGCCGCTGGGGCGCCCCGGCCAGCCGGTGGAACTCGCATCGGTCTATGTTGAACTCGCAGCAGCACGTCGAGCTACATGACGGGGCAGATCTATGGGCAGACGAAGGGCGTGGGGTGGCCATGATTGTGTATGGCTGAAAGGGAGAGACAGGGGCCCTGCCCCTGCACCCCGGCAGGAAACTGAGTTTCCTGCACCTTCCGATTGCTGTTTCAGTAATAGTTCCCATGAATCGCTAATCACGTTCTTCCCACAAAAATTAGTTCGTGTTGAGATATTCCGGAAACGCCACAGATGCCGGAGCAGAGAGTGACCGCAACCATCAGCGCAAGAGTCTATGAAGTAACTTTTCACAAAAAAGGCGAGAAGATTTGCCTGCCGCATACATCTGATGAATTCTCTGTCCCTCCCAAGAAATTCCTAGAAAGTTTTGTGAAATTTAAAAGTTCTTCTTCTCATAATTCTGAGAAGGAAAGAAGCTGGCGATTTTTGGAAATAGATAAGACAGAAGGGGGAGGAAGCAGAGGCCACATAAAGTATGGAACATTTGGATTTGAGTCGGATTTTGTTGATACCCAAACAAAAAAGACTAAATTTAAGAGGGGAGTAAATGACGCCGAGGAAGTTCCTCTGTTCTATGAATTTTGGCTTCCTAAAAATAGCAACAAATTATTCTTTCTTTTCCAATCTTTTCAGGGACGTTCCTGCGTCCAAATGGCTATGTCCGAGATGCAGGAAAAATTCGAAGAAGAAAACGAAGGACTCTCTTTTAAATACCAAAAACTTTTGGCGAATAGTTTAGGATCTTCTAGTGCAGGACTGCCAGTTCGTCGACTTCGATTGATCAAAAGAGGAGCCCCAAGTGACATCGCTAATGAATATTTCGGAGATTCGGACAATGATCAAATCGACTATGAACTTTCGTTCACAGCCAGACCAAGAAAATTTCTCGGTTTGTTTTCTCAACTAATGAAATCAATGCCAAAGGAAACTGGATCTGTCTTGAAGTATGAAGGTTTAGAATTTAATGAGGCTTATGCTGATGTACGTGTAGGACGTCGTGTACGTCGCGTTGGTCTATTTGGGGTTAGCAGCGATGCTGGCGTGATTGACCTATCTGATGACGTCGAAAGAGGTCCTAATGGACATCCGACATATGAATCTATGTGTGAACTTTCAGACGGTATCCTTGCAGATTTTTATGACGCCGCCTCGGAAGCGTAGTCATGAAAATTGATATATCTCAAATATTATTTGACCATCTTAGAACTCTAACTAATTTCGGGACTGGGAAAATTTCCTTTTGGGATCTGATAATATTTTATCTCATCCCTGCAGCCATTGCGGCGTCCGCCAATTTTATTGATCTACGGATCGACAAAGATTTTTACAATGTATCTATAACATTTTTCGGTATATTCATTGCGCTACTTCTTAATATACAGGTTGCAGTGTTTGGTATTTTCCTAAAAAAATTAGACATTTCTTCTGACCCAAAACTTATACAAATATCGAAAGACAAGGATGATTTGAGAAAGAAACTTCTCGGTCAAATAAACTCGAATATATCCTATCTGGTGCTTTTTTGCTGCCTAAGCCTATTCATTTTCATAATTTTATTCATATACCCGTCACCTGTAATTTACGCGGCCTCATTTTGTACGTTTATATACATTCATTTTGTTTTAACTTTGCTGATGATTGTCAAAAGAGCACATATCCTGTTCCAGAAAGAATACTCGTAAACTAGCTTGGTATAGTAAGGCAGGCTCAGTGAAAAGGAATATTTTCCTTTACATCGCAGGACAAAAATGATATCGCTTGCCTTGGCAGCTTAGGAGGCGAAGGCGCGTGGAATCCATTACCCCCCTCCAATTCTCCACCCTCCTCCCCTACCTCCTCCCCCGTTCCCCCCAGGGCCGCCCCATCCGCGAGTTGCGCCAGCGCATGGAAGGCATCTTCCACATCGCCGCCACCGCCGCGCCCTGGCACACCCTCCCCGCGAAGTACGGCAAGCCGGATACCGTCTCCCGCTACTTCCGCCGCCTCACCCACGCCGGTCTATGGGAAAATCTTCTCAAGGCCCTGGCCGATGCCGCCCCCAACCACCCCCTGCGGCAGATCGAGGACCAGATCGTAAAAGCCTGCCGCCGCGCCCACCGCATCCTCGGCCTCTCCTTCCTGGTCCTCATCAGGAAGCTCAACCTGCGTCGCGCCCTGCCCGGCCCGCCCTGGCTGCTGCCCAACCCGCTTTTGTCCGAAACCCTCTCCCGCGTGAAAATCGTCCCGCCGCCGCCCGGCGAATACGGGCACAAAACCCGCCACGCCCACCTCCTGGCCGCCCTGCAACGCCTGCACCGGGATGCTGCGGGCCGCGCTCGCATCCGCCGCTCCGTCCGCCTCGGCTGGCCATGAACGTCCGCCCCGGCCCCACGCCCCAACTGCCCGCCACCGCCCCGCGCCACCCCGCGCGGCCCCCATCCCGGCCGCCCGCCTCTCGGCTGGCCGAACCGCGCAAGCCCCCCAAAACCGCCGCCGCGCTTTCAACTCCCGCCGCCCCGATACCACCTCTGATGAAACGGCTACTGGACAACTGGCCCGCGCCTGTTGACAACGCCCCCATGTCCACGCCCGTCCTCCTCGCCCCCGACCGCGCCAAGCAGCTTTCCGCCGAATTCGGCCTGAAAGCGGATGAGTATGAGCGCGTCCTCGCCATCCTCGGCCGCGCGCCGTCATTGACGGAGCTGGGCATCTTCTCCGTCATGTGGTCGGAACACTGCTCGTATAAATCCAGCCGCCACTGGCTGAAGCAGCTCCCCACCAAGGCCCCCTGGGTCATCCACGGCCCGGGTGAGAACGCGGGCGTCATCGATATCGGTGAAGGCCTGGCCGCCATCTTCAAGATGGAAAGCCACAACCACCCCTCGTTTATCGAGCCCTACCAGGGCGCCGCCACCGGCGTCGGCGGCATCCTGCGCGATGTCTTCACCATGGGCGCCCGCCCCATCGCCAACCTCAACGCCCTCCGCTTCGGCGACCCGTCGCTCCCCAAGACCCAGCAGGTGCTGGATGGCGTGGTGCGCGGCATCGGCGGCTACGGCAACTGCGTCGGCGTCCCGACGGTGGGTGGGGAAGTCAACTTCCACCCGTCCTACAACGGCAACCCCCTGGTCAACGCCATGACCGTCGGCATCGCGCAGAAGGACCGCATCTTCCTCTCCGCCGCCGCCGGCATCGGCAACTCCGTGGTCTACGTGGGCTCCAAGACGGGGCGGGACGGCATCCACGGCGCCACCATGGCCAGCACCGAATTCACCGCCGATTCGGAAGAAAAGCGCCCCACCGTCCAGGTGGGTGACCCGTACTCCGAGAAGCTGCTCATCGAAGCCTGCATGGAACTGATGGCGACCGACGTCATCGTCGCCATCCAGGACATGGGCGCCGCCGGCCTCACGTCGTCCAGCGTCGAAATGGCCGGCAAGGGCGGCGTCGGCATCGAGCTGCAAATGGAAAAGGTCCCCCAGCGGGAGACCGGCATGTCGGCCTACGAGATGATGCTCTCGGAAAGCCAGGAACGCATGCTGATGATCATCAAGCCGGGCCAGGAGCACATCGCCGAAGCCATCTTCCAGAAGTGGGAGCTGGATTTCGCCGTCATCGGCCACCTGACCGACACCGGCCACATCGTCATCCGCCATAACGGCGAGCTCGAGGCCGACATCCCCCTCGCCCCCCTGGAATCCGAGGCCCCCCTCTACCAGCGCCCCACGGCCGAGACCCCGAAGCAAAAGCTGCTGGACGCCGCCGGCATCCCCGACAGCACCGGCCCCGCCGACGCGCTGCTGAAGCTGATCGGCTCCCCCGACCTCTGCTCCCGCCGCTGGATCTGGGACCAGTACGACAGCACCGTGGGTGGCCAGACCGTCAAGCGCCCCGGCGCCGCGGACGCCGCCATCGTCCGGTTGGAGGATACCAACCGCGCCCTCGCCATCACCACCGACTGCACCCCCCGCTACTGCGCGGCGGACCCGGAGGAAGGCGGCAAGCAGGCCGTCGCCGAAGCCTGGCGCAACATCACCGCGACAGGCGCCCTCCCGCTCGCGATCACCGACAACATGAACTTCGGCAACCCCGAGAAGCCGGAGATCATGGGCCAGTTCGCCGCCGCCGTCCGCGGCATGGGTGCCGCCTGCATCGCGCTGGACTTCCCGGTCGTCTCCGGCAACGTCTCCCTCTACAATGAGACGGAAGGCAAGGGCATCCTCCCCACCCCCGCCATCGGCGGCGTGGGCGTGATCGAGGACGTCTCCAAGGCCCTCGGCTACGCCATCGCCGAAGGCCAGGACCTCGTCCTGGTGGGCGACACGGTGGGCCACCTCGGCCAGTCCCTCTGGCTGCGCGAAATCGCCGGGCGGGAGGAAGGTGCCCCCCCGCCGGTCGACCTCGCGGCCGAGCGCCGCACCGGTGATTTCATCCGCGCCCAGATCGCCACCGGCACCCTCGCCGCCTGCCACGACATCGCCGATGGCGGCCTCCTGGTCGCCGTCACGGAAATGGCCCTGGAAGGCAATACCGGCGCCACCCTGTCGGAAGGCCCGGCCACCATCCCCGCCCACGCCTGGTGGTTCGGTGAGGACCAGTCCCGCTACGTCATCGCCACCCGCGATGCCACGGCCTTCCTCGCGGCGGCCGAGGCCGCCCGCATCCCGGCCCGCCGCATCGGCCGCACCGGCGGAAAGGCCTTGGTTCTCCCGGGTGCCGAGGCCATATCGCTCGAAAGCCTGCGGGACGCGCATGAGCGCTTCCTGCCGGCCCTGATGGCTCGCTAACTTGAACCGGCGGGAGGCTCCCTTCCCCTCCCGCCACCCCTGCTCTGGAGTGCGACACGCATGGCGATGCAGCCCGCGGAAATTGAGGCGCTGATCAAAGCAGCCCTCCCCGACGCCCAGGTCACGATCGAGGATCTGGCCGGCGATGGCGACCACTACGCCGCCGCCGTCGTGTCGGAAGCCTTCCGCGGCAAATCCCGCGTGCAGCAGCACCAGCTCGTCTACGCCGCGCTCCGCGGCCGGATGGGCGGTGAGCTGCACGCCCTTGCGCTCCAGACCTCCGCCCCCTCTGTCGCCCCGTAAGGACAGCACGAGATGAGCAACCCGACCTTCGACCGCATCCAGGCCGAAATCACGGACAACCCCGTGGTGCTCTACATGAAGGGCACCCCGGTCTTCCCGCAATGCGGCTTCTCCGCCCGCACGGTGCAGATCCTCTCCCACATCGGCGTCCCCTTCAAAGGCGTGAATGTGCTGGAGGACGCCGAGATCCGCGAAGGCATCAAGTCCTTCACCAACTGGCCCACCATCCCCCAACTCTACGTTGCCGGCGAATTCGTTGGTGGCTGCGACATCGTGATGGAGATGTACCAGTCCGGGGAACTCACCGCCCTGTTGGACGAAAAAGGCATCCCGCACCAGGAAGCCGCCTGATCCGGAAGGGGACCGCAAGGTCCCCTTTCTCGTTTCTGCGCCAACCCCTGCCCGGCTGGTGCGTTGCCCTGCCGCCCACAGAAGGGGGACCCACGCAGCATGACCAGCAGTAATATCCGCACCGGCCTCAACCTCGTCCTGCCGTTGCTGCAGCCGCTGGCCGGCGCCATGGCCCCCGTCTTCGGCATCGGCATGACCCAGGCCCAGATGTCCGCCGCCAGCGAGACCGCCGTCACCCCCGCAGGCTACGCCTTCTCCATCTGGGGCCTGCTCTTCGCCCTGGCCATCGCCTGGGGCATCTGGCAGGCCATCCCCGCGGGGCGGGACAGCGTCGCCGCCCGACGCCTCGGCTGGCCGCTGGCCGGCGTCTTCGCCCTGTGCAACCTGTGGATGATCCTCTCCTCCCTGACCGGCAATGGCTGGCACCTGGTGGTGGTCATGCTGCTGGCGCTCGGCTGCGTACTGACCGCCCTCTATGTCTCCCGCGGCCTGCCGGCCTCCGGCTGGGTGGATCACTGGATCATCCACCCCCTCACCGGCATGCTGGCCGGCTGGATCTCCGCCGCCACCTTCGCCAACATCGCGGGCGCGGCGCTGATCACCGGCGCCATCCGCGCCGATGGCGCAGCCGGTACCCTGGCCGCCATCCTGATCCTGCTGGCCGCCGCCGGCCTCGCCCTCGGCGTGTTGTGGACCACCAAGGGCGCGCCCTGGTACGCCGCCGCCTTCGCCTGGGCCCTGGCCGCCATCGTCTATGCCAATACGGTGGAACGCGCCTTTAACCCGGCCGTCGCCGCCATCTCGGCCGCCCTACTGGCACTTGTCGTCGCCATCACCTGGCAGCGGGCGCGGATGCGCCAGAAGGTATTCGCCTGAGCGCGCGGCCCGCCAGCAGCGGCGTAGCGGTAAAATTCCGCGCGGCTTGCCGCCTTAAGCGGGTCTGGCGCGTTAGAAGACGCATTCCTCCAGCCGGGACGCCTGACCTTCATGCCGGACGCACCTCCTCGGGCGCCTTTTTCATCGAGCCGCCGCGCCAGCGGCCTGGGCTCCCTCGGCGCAGCCAAGGTCACGCCGGCCTCCATGCCTGATACGCGCAACCTGACCACGTTGGCCGGCGGCGTGGTGGTCATCGCCGGCCTCTACCTCGCCCGCGATGTACTGATCCCGATCACGCTGGCCTTCCTGCTCAGCCTGGTGCTGTGGCCATTGATCCGCCTGCTGCGCAAGGCGCGGCTGGGGCGGGTGCCGTCCATCGTGCTGGCGGTGCTGTTCGCGCTGGGGGTCATGCTGTCCATTGGCGGGCTGATCGGCAGCCAGTTGGCGGAGCTGGCGCAGGGCCTGCCGCGCTACCAGAGCACGATCTCCCGCAAGGTCGATGCCATCCAGGACATGACCATCGGCCGCATCAACGCGCTGGTGGACCGGGCCGGCAGCACCGCGCGGCGGGAAGCCCCGGCCCCAGCCCCGCCGGCCCCCACGCCGACCCAGCCAGCGCCGACCCAGCCCGCGCCCGCGCAGCAGGCGGCACCGCTGCCGGTGGAGGTGCACCAGCCGCAGCCCTCGCCGATGGAGATGGCGGCGACTTACCTCTCCCCGGTGCTCAGCCCGCTGGCGCATCTGGGCATCGTGCTGATCGTGACGATCTTCGTGCTGTTGCAGCGGGAGGACCTGCGCGACCGCGTCATCCGCCTGTTCGGCTCCAGCGACCTGCACCGCACGACGGTGGCGATGGACGATGCGGCCTACCGCCTCAGCCGGTTCTTCCTGACGCAGGTGGCGATCAACGCCAGCTTCGGCATGGTCATCACCGCCGGGTTGATGGGCATCGGCCTGCCCAGCCCGATCCTGTGGGGCATCCTGGCCGGGCTGCTGCGCTTCGTGCCCTATGTTGGCGCCATCCTTGGCGCGCTGCTGCCGATGGCGCTGGCCGCCGCGGTCGATCCCGGCTGGTCGATGGTGCTGTGGACCGCTGCGCTGTTCGTGGTGATCGAGCCGATCGTCGGCCATATCATCGAGCCGCTGGCCTATGGGCACAGCACCGGCATCTCACCCGTCTCGGTCGTGCTCTCGGCCATTTTCTGGAGCTGGATCTGGGGCCCCATCGGCCTGCTGCTGGCCACGCCGCTGACGCTGTGCCTGGTGGTGATGGGACGACATGTGGACCGGCTGGAGTTCCTGGACGTCCTGCTGGGCGATAGGCCGGCACTGACGCCGGTGGAGAATTTCTACCAGCGCGCCCTGGCCGGCGACCCGGACGAGGCGCAGGAACAAGCGGAAGTGCTGCTGAAGGAGCGCTCGCTCTGCTCCTACTACGACGAAGTGGCGCTCAAGGGCCTGCATCTGGCGGCCGCCGACGTGCGGCGCGGGGTCGTCACCGCCTCGCAGCTCGAGCGTATCCGCGAGGCCGTGATCGACCTCGTCGAGGGGCTGCAGGACCACACGGATGTGGAACCGGCGCCGCAGCAGCAGCAGGCCACCCGCGCCACCCGCCTTTCCGCCGCCGAGCAGCAATTGCCGCGCGAGCCGCGCCCCAAGCTGCCGGACCCGGAAGAAATTCCGGAGGAATGGCGCGCCGAGGGCAGCATCCTGTGCATCGCCGGCCGTGGGCCGCTGGACGAGATCTCGGCGATCCTACTGGCGCAGATCCTGCGCAAGCATGGCATGGGCGCGCGCGTCGTGCCCTACGCCGCCGTGTCCCGACGCGAGATCGCCACGCTGGAAGTGACGGGCGTGCGGATGATCTGCGTCTGCTCGGTCGAGCTGCGGGGCGTGCCGTCCAACCTGCGCTACCTGCTGCAGCGGCTGCGCCGCAAGGCGCCGGACGCGCATATGCTGGTTGGCATGTGGCAGGATGACGACCAGGCGCAGCGCGACGATGACCTCCGCCGGTCGCTGGGGGCGGATGCCCTTGTCGCCTCCCTGCGCGAGGCCGTGCTGGACTGTGCCAAGGTCGCGCAGGCTGGCACGCCCGCCGCCGAAAGCAATAATGGTGGCGGGGTTCCGCTTGCGGTCGGCGCGCTCGCGCGGCGAAGCTGAGGCTTGGTCATCGGCTGCGATGCCGATGCCCCCAGACACAAACAGGAGACGCGCATGTCCGATCTGATCGTGGTGGGCTTCCAGCAACCTGACGAAGCCGACAAGGTGCTGCTGAAGCTGGCGCAGTTGAAGAAGGAATACCTGATCGACCTGGAGGACGCGGTCGTCGTCGTCCGTGACGAATCCGGCAAGGTCCATCTCAAGCAGAGCCTGAACCTGACCGCGGTAGGCGCGGTGTCCGGCCTTGCCTCCGGCGGCTTCTGGGGCGCGCTGGTGGGGCTGCTGTTCCTGAACCCGCTGGCGGGCTTCGCCATCGGTGGCGCCATCGGTGCCGGGACCGGCGCGCTGTCCGGCTCCCTCAGCGACTACGGCATCGACGACGACTTCATCAAGTCGCTGGGCGAGACCATCCCGGTGAACTCCTCGGCGCTGTTCGTGCTGGTGCGCAAGGCACAGCCGGACAAGGTGCTGGCGGAACTCTCCGGTATCCAGGGCAAGGTGCTGCGGACCTCGCTCTCCAATGAGCAGGAAGCGCGGTTGCAGGAAGCACTGTCCAAGCCTTTGGCTTGATGGGCTGAGGTGGCGAAGAGGCAGGGTTAAGGTCGGGGAAGGAATTCCCCGAGCCCCTTCTTTTTTCTGCGAGTTTGGGTTGGCTTGGTTGGGTTAGCGTTTCAATTCTGTCTGGTGTGTTGGCGCGCTGGCGACATATCCGTTGCGGACATCGTTAGCGCATCCTGCGAAACTGTCTTTTGAATAACGAATATATTTTACAGCACCTTAGCCTGGATTGCGTTCTATCCGAACGTGCCCTCCAGATGGGTTTCCAAAGGCCTCAGGCCTTTGGCGGGGAGAGTTTGAGAGGGGCGGCGCCCCTCTCAATCCAACAGCGCTTCCATGACTTTCTCGGAAGGCCCCAATCTCAGCACCCAGCAAAACCCGCAGAAAGACGATGGGGTCCGGAGAATTCCTTCCCCGGCCTTGCTGCCGGTGCGGGTAGCGCACCCGCTACAGCAATGCGAGTTCCGCAGCGGGCGGTTCAGCCATCGTCCAGGCCTCGGGCAAAGGCTGCGCACCGCAGGTGGCGAGGTGGGTGGCCAGGGTGTCGAATTCGAATGCCGGGCGGGTAACGTCGGCGGGGTCGCCGGGTGGGACCCAGATGATGGTTTCGTAGCGGGCGCGGGTCAGCAGCACGCGGTAAGTGTTGCGGATGAAGTGCTGTTCCTGCGCTTTCTTCACGCTGTTCCAGCGGCTGCCGGCGAAGGCGCGGGCTTGCCAGCCGGCGCGTCCGTGGATGAAGTCGCCGCCCCAGGCCAGGCCGACCAGATCAAGCTCCAGGCCCTGGCAGGCATATTCGGTGGCGCAGACTTCGAGGGCGTCGGAGGCGCGCACGTCGGGCCAGCGGTCGAGGAACCAGCGCACGGCGTCGTCCGCGCCGTGCAGGACGTGGCCAAGGCCGTCGGCGCGCAGGCGGCGGGCGCCGGAGGAGCAGACCAGCCCGGCACGGCGCAGGCCGCGGGCGCGGTAGCGCAGCGCGGTGCGGGCGGCGGCGAGGTCCCGCGTCAGGAAGAAGGGTGGCGGGGCCTGGGTGGCGATGCGGGCGGCGTCCTCCGGCCGGTTGGAGAGGACGGCATCGACCCAGGCGGCGCCGTGCGTGTCCCGCACTGAGCGGATAGGGACGGTCAGGTCCAGCGAAGGGTCCTCGCGCAGCCAGGGCGCGGGTGTGGGGGAGAGGCACTGGGCGGGCTCGGCGGCGCCGATGACGCGGGGGGCGGCCAGGGCCTGCCAGGCGCCGTTGGAGGCGGCGATGACGCGGCCCCATTCGGCCAGGCCGGCCTCGCCGGTGTTGATTTCCTGCCCGTGGCCGACGAGGGCGACGATGACGGCCCAGCCGGGTGGGCGGGACATGATCTCCAGCATATGTGCGGGTTCGGAATCGCTGAGCACGGATTGGCGGCGCTGGGTGTCACGCGTGGCCTGGCTGGCGTCCCAGGCGCGCTGGGCTTCATCGAAGACGACGACGTGCTCGGGCGGTGGGTTGGTGGCGTCGCGGATATGGGCTTCGAGGAAGCGATGCACGTTCTGCAGGAAGCCGCGGCCCTGGCGTGCGGGCTGGCGGCGGCCTTCGGCGCGGGCGTCGCGCGCCAGGGCCTCGCGCAATACGGCGACCAACGGGGCGTTGCCGGTGAGGAAGGCGGCGTCTTCCGCCTGTTCGCTGAAGACGATGTTCAGGCCGCAGAGGGTTTTGCCGGCGCCCGGAATGCCCGTGACGAACAGGACGAGGCGCTGGCCGTGCTGGCACGCGGTGGCGATGGCGGCGCGGATGGCGTCCGTGGTCAGGGTGAGGTTGGCGGTGTCGGCGCGGGCGGCGGCGATGTCCTCCACCCCGTGGCGGGCGAACATCAGCCGGGCGGCGTCGACGATACCAGGCACGGGGCGGTAGGGGGCGGCGATCCAGGCGGGGCCAGCCAGCGCGGGTGTGGTGGGCGGGAAGTGGCGTTGGGTCTCCGCCACCAGGGTTGGCAGGGTGGCGGCGCTGGCGCGCAGCACGGGGGTGACGCCGGGTAGCGGCAGAGGCCAGTCGTTGCGCGGCGGCGGGGCGTGGGTGGCGACCAGCACGGGCAGGATGGGGTGGTGGCGGCTGCCGGCGTGGAAGTCGCGCAGGTCCAGCGCGTAGTCCTCGACCTGGCGCATGTCCTCGGGGCGGAAGGTGGTCGCGCCGGCTTTGAACTCCAGCACCAGGATGGTGCGGTCGGTCAGCAGCACGGCGTCGATGCGGCGTTCCAGCCGCAGCAGGTCGTATTCCAGCAGGATGGTCCAGGCCGCGGCGCCGGGCTGGTCGACGACGGCGCGGAGGGTTTGCAGCGTGGCGGTCCAGGCGTCGATCTGCTCCGGCCCCACTTCGCGGTAGCGGCGGGATTGAGTGACGGCGAGGCGCGCGGCCAGCGCGGCGGGCTCGGCCGCCAGCAGCTCGGCGCCGGTGCAGGTGAGCCAGGGGGTCATCGCGCGCGGGAGGGCCAGGTGGCGAGGAGGATGCTGGACAGCATCAGGGCGAGGCCGGCCAGATGGAACTGGGTGAAGTGCTCACCGAGGACGAGGACGGCGAGCACGGCGGAGGTCGCCGGCAGGAAACTGGTGAAGATGCCGGCGATGCCGGCGGGGGCTTTCAGCAGGCCCGCGTACCACAGCAACAGGCAGAGCACGCTGGAGGTAAGGCTGTGGAAGACCAGCAGGCCGGAGAGCGCCGGGTCCGCCAGGGCGGCGACGCCCATCAGTACCGGCAGGCAGAAGGGCAGTACCAGCAGCGTGCTGAAGGCCTGCATCCAGAAACTGGCGGTAATGACCGGCAAGCGACCGGAGAGGCGTTTTGCGAGCAGGACATAGGCGGCTTCCCCGCAGACGCCGATGAAGATGAGGCCGTTGCCGAGCAGGTTGCCGCCGGAGGTGCCGGCGCTGGGGCCGGTGCGGGCCAGGGTGATGGCGGCCATGCCGCCGACCGCCAGCGCTGCCGCGGCCCATTGGCGGGGGGCGAGGCGCTCCCGCAGCCACAGCGCGGAGCCGAGGGCGATGACGGCGGGCAGCGTGGCCAGCACCAGCCCGGCTTCCAGCGCCGTGGTGTAGCGCAGGCCGGTGAGCAGTGCCGCGTTGTAGAGCAGCGTGCCGAGGGCGGCCTGCAAGGCCAGATTCCATAGCGCGGCGCGGGAGGGGCGGATGGCGCCTTCCCGCCAGCGGGCCAGCGGCCAGAGGACGATGCAGGCCAGCAGGCAGCGCAGGCCGACGATGAGCGCAATGGGCAGCGCGTTGGCGAGCAGCTTGGCGACCGCGACATTGGCCCCCACCAGCGCCATGGAGGACGCCAGTTGCAGATACGCGGTCAGCATGGTGGTGGTCAGTCGTCCTGGCGGAAGGGGGAGAGGGTGGCCAGCTCGGCCATGTTCTCCAGCATGGCAGGACGCTCTTCTTCCAGGAAGGCGGCGACGGCGCGCTTCAGGCCGCGATGCTCGATCCAGTGCGCGGAATAGGTGGGGGCGGGCAGGTAGCCGCGCTGGATCTTGTGCTCGCCCTGGGCGCCGGCCTCGACACGGGACAGGCCGTGGGCGATGGCGAAGTCGATCGCCTGGTAGTAGCAGAGCTCGAAATGCAGGAAGGGCGCCTGTTCCAGCGCGCCCCAGTTGCGGCCGTACAGCGCATCGGCGCCGACGAGGTTGAGGGCGCCGGCCACCGGCTCCCCATCCCGCTCCGCCACCATCAGCACCACGCGGTCCCCCAGGCGTTCGGCCAGCAGGGGCCAGAAGCGCTCGGTCAGGTAGGCGCTGCCCCATTTGCGGTCCACCGTATCCATGTAGCAGCGGTGGAAGGCGCGCCAGTGGCGGGGCGTGATCTCCGCCCCGCGCAGGGCGCGGAAGGTGAGGCCGGCGGACTGGGCGTCCCGCCTCTCCCGCCGGATCTGCTTGCGCTTGCGGCTGGAGAGGGCGTTGAGGAAGTCGTCGAACGTCGCGTAGCCGTTGTTGTGCCAGTGGAACTGGGTGCCGAGGCGTTGCAGCCAGCCGGCTTCGCCCAGCGCCTGCCACTCGGCTTCCGTGCAGAAGGTGACGTGGCAGGAGGAGAGGCCGAGTTCCTGCGTGACCTGCGCCAGGGCACCGGCCAGGGCTTCAGGTGGCAGGCCATCGCGCGTCAGCAGGCGCGGGCCGGGGACCGGGCTGAAGGGGGAGGCCACCTGCAGCTTGGGGTAGTACTGGCCGCCGGCGCGCTGGAAGGCGTCGGCCCAGCCGTGGTCGAACACATACTCGCCGTAGGAATGGTTCTTGGCGTAGGCGGGGGCGGCGGCCAGCAGGCGGCCATTCGGGTCCCGCAAGGCGATGTGCTGCGGCAGCCAGCCGGTGCGGGCGCTGACGGAGCCGGATTCCTCCAGCGCCAGCAGGAAGGCGTGGCTGACGAAGGGATTGCCAGTGCCGGCGCAGGCATCCCACTCCAGGGCCGGGATGTCGGCGATGGAAGCGTGGAGGCGCAGGGTCAGTTCGGTTTGGTCATCCGCCATGCATCACCTCCATCTCGCTTTTGCGATATGGCGATTGGGTGGGGGTTGTCACTCCCCATGGTGGGGGGAGAAGGCTGGGGGAAGGAATTCCCCCAGGCCCCCATCTTCTTTTTTTGAATTTTCAGGGGCGTGGTTTCTGGAGGGGTTCCCCCGCTCGTAGCCGCGCCGGAGGTCATGGACCTCCGGCGACTGATGGTTCAGCGCGTGTGGCTTTGAGATGCCTAAAGCATGTCCAGCTCACCAAGGCTCGCCTGCGATACTTTCGGCACGCGTTTGATCGCGTGATTCACGTCTCCGGTTAATTCAACCTGCGACGATCACGCTTTAACATAGCGCCTCATGGCGCCGCCCTTGGCCCTCGTAACGCACTTAAAACTGCCAGAAAAAAGAAGGGGTCCCGGGGAATTCCTTCCCCGGCCTTCCTGTCCTCAGCCGAACACCGAGGTCAGCGCCCGGTCCACGGCGCCGGTGATCTGGTCGATATCGTCCGGCGTCGCGATCAGCGCGGGGCTGAAGCACAGCGTGTTGTTCAGCCCGGGCAGGGAGCGGTTGGTCATGCCGATGATGACGCCTTCCTTCATGCAGTGGGCGACCACGGCGGCGACCTTGGCTTCTTCCATCGGCTCCTTGGTCTGGCGGTCGGCCACCAGCTCGGCGCCGCAGAACAGGCCGGCGCCGCGCACGTCGCCGATGGCGCGGTGGCGCTCCATCAGGTTGTGCAGGTTGGCCATCATGCGCTCGCCCATGCGGGTGGTGTTACCGAGGAGGTCTTCGTCCTCGAGGATGCGCATGTTCTCCAGCGCCGCCGCCGGGCCGGCGAGGCAGCCGCCATAGGTGGAGATGTCGCGGAAGTAGGAGAGCGGGTCGGACGGGTCGTCCTTGAACATGTCGAACACCGCCTCGGTCGTGACGGTGCAGGAGATGGCGGCGTAGCCGGAGGCGACGCCCTTCGCCATGGTCACGAAGTCCGGCTTGATGCCGTATTGCTGGTAGCCGAACCAGGCGCCGGTGCGGCCCATGCCGCAGACGACCTCGTCGATATGCAGCAGGATGCTGTACTTCTTGCAGATCTCCTGCACCCGGTCCCAGTAGCCCTTGGGGGGGGTGATGACGCCGCCGCCGGCCGTCACCGGCTCCAGGCACAGCAGGCCGATATTGTCGGGGCCTTCGCGGAGGATGACGTCCTCGATCGCGTTGGCGGCGGCCAGGCCGTAATCGGCGGCATCCGGGTACTGGTTGCGGTATTCGAGGCAGTGCGGCACCTCGATGAAGCCATCCGGGTAGGGTCCGTAATGCGCGGCGCGCTGCGGCTGGCCGCAGGCGGCCAGGGCGCCGAAGGTGGTGCCGTGGTAGTCACGCTCCCGGAACAGGATCTTCCACTTCTTGCCGCCGTGATGGCGCGCGGCCATCTGGCGCACCATCTTGAAGACCTTCTCATTCGCCTCGGACCCCGAGTTCGAATAATAGACGCGGGTCAGGCCCGGCATCTTCTCGATCAGCTTCTGGGCGAAGCGCGCGCCGGGCTCGCTGCCCGCGCTGCCGGCGAAGTAGTTCAGCTTGACCAGCTGCTCCCGCACCGCATCGGCGATCGATTCACGGCCGTAGCCGACATTGACGGTCCAGACGCCGCCGGAGACGGCATCGAGGAATTCCTGCCCCTTCGCGTCCCACAGGCGCATGCCGCGGCCCTCGATCATGATGCGCGGATCGACGGTCTCGTACTGCTTGTGCTGGGAGAGGTGGTGCCAGACATGGGCGCGATCGGCCTCGATCAGGCCGGCGATGTCATTGGGCTTGGGCACGTAGTTCATGATGGACCTCTCAACACGGGACGCGAGTTCGACGCAGGACACCGAGGGGGGATTGATGCACCAAGTGGGCGGTTTAGGAAGGGGGTGCTTGCGGGTGGGGTCGCAACCGGGGGGAATGAATTCCCCCCGGGCCCCCCTTCTTTTCTTTTTGCGGTGTTTTTGGCGGCGGTGCTGGGGGTTGTTCTTGGCGCGAAATCACGGTGCGCCGAAGCGCCTTGGACCCTCGGCGACTCAGGGTTCAGCCCGCACGGCCTTTTGGATCATTGAAGCTGCGCCTTTGGGCGCCCGCCCGCAGCCTTGTCCTAACTGACAGAAAAAAGATGGGGGTCCGGGGGAATTCCTTCCCCCGGCCTTCCCTCAGCGCTGACCACCCTCCGGCCGGCACGCCGCGGCGCTGGCCCCGGCGAGGCGCAGCATGCGGCGGGCGGCGATGGTGGCGCCCGCCGCGCCGCCGGCCAGCTTGGCGGCATGGCCTTCCATGAATTGCTCGAAGCCGGCCTCGGCCACCAGGTCGGTGCCGGCGGCGAGGCCGGCGGAGATGCCGAGGCGGCGCAGCAGGCGCCACAGCATGGCGGTGCCGGGGCGCAGGCCGTGCAGCACCGCCACCTGGCGCATCAGCCGCAGGCCGAGGATGCCCATGGCGGCGGCGTCCATGGCCGGGGATGGCAGGATGGCGGTGACGACGAAGACCTGGCGGGCGGATTGCCAGCCCAGCGCCTTCACCTTGGCATCCAGCACCGGGAACAGCGTGGCGCGCAGCAGGCCGCGGGCTTCGTCCAGCGTGGTGGCGCGCAGGATCTGCGCAGCGGCGGGGGCGGCTTCGGGCAGGCGCCGCGCCACGTCCTGCACCCAGGCGCGGAGCGCGGCGGGAGGCGCGGCGGCGCCGGGGGTGGTGCGCAGGTCCAGCGCCAGCCTATCCAGCGCCTTGAGGCGGCGCAGCGCCCGCCATTCGCGGCCGAGGGCCAGCAGCACGGCGCCCCCTGCCCCGGCACCGAGCGCGATGCCGAGCCAGCCGAGGATGGGCGAGGTGGCGAACAGGTCCTGCAGCATCAGCGCGAGGCCGAGGCCGAAGGTGCCGAGCACCAGCGCGCCGGTGGCGCCGGCCATCAGGCCCAGGGCGCCGAACCAGGAGGGTGGCCGCTCGATCGGCAGGTCCAGCGTGGCGGGCACGCCGTGCTGGATGGGGCCGCCGAGGCCGGGACTTTCCGGGTCCAGCTCCAGGATGGCGGGGCCGAGGTTGAGTGGTGGCTCGGCCAGGGCGGTGGGGCGCGGGGGCGCGGCGGAGGGTTCGTCGGCCCAGCCGGGGGCGGCGGCGTGGCGGGGTCGCGGGCCTGGCGATTGAGGGTCGAGCGGCTGAGGGTTCGGCGTGGGCGGGTATGGCGCCCGGGGACTGGACGCGGAGGGGTTGGATGCCGAGGGACTGGACGCCGGGGGGTTGGAGGGGGGGCGGTTGGAGGGGGGGCGGTTGGTGGGCGGGGTCACAGCGCGTCCTCCAGCAGCCA